>CAUUBQ010000053.1:0-56828 GCA_963543405.1 uncultured Cupriavidus sp. | reverse complement strand
CCCCCCCCCCCCCCCCCCCCCCCCCCCCCCCCCCCCCCCCCCCCCCCCCCGCGCCGGCGCGCGGGGTGTTGCCGGTAGTGCGGCGAGTGGTGGGGTGTTGCCAACAGAATATTGTCAGGTGTTGGGGACCTGGCAACGCCTGGGGAGCGTTGCACGATAAGGGGGCTCGGAGACAACCATCGCCCGAAACACCCTGGAGTAGTTCATCGAACCCGGGCGCCGCCCTCGTGCACGTGCTTCCATTCTTCTGATTCTCACCAGATCTGGTGGGAATCAGAATGCCTAAGTAATCCCATGTGAACCGACGGCCTTCAGGACACGCCTACCTTGCAGCAACAGTGCCGTGTCTTTCGATCGCAAGCCTTTGGCCCACGCCACCCTGACGCGCTCCGCGTCGATGCAAGATCAGGGGGGGGCGATCAGTACCGTATCCCCGGTTGAATCGGCATCCAGCATCGCGGTTCAGATTATTGTCCGGAGCCGCCGGCACGGCTGGCCTAAAGGGCTGGATTGGCCGGTAATGCTCTTTGACATTGCTTCAATCGCGGTTAAAAGACTTTGAACAAGTCTCCTACTTCTGGATGACATTCCTGACGGTGGCGTGGATCTATCCTTTGGCTGTATCACGGCAGGCCGCAGACCATCGTTCGGCGGCTTCGGCGTAGGTGCGCGCCTTACGCTGTCAGATTTCCGTCATCGCAGTTCATCACAATGAGCAATGAGCGCGAGCACAAACGAGGCGTCGAACTTTTCAGGCGGGAGGCGCAAATGGGATTGTGGTTAAACGAGATCCAGAAGGCGAAAGAGAGAAGCGCTGGCCTGGATCTGCGGGCACTCGCTGACTATGCGCGTGACAAGACGCCCGCTCAACTCAGCACCCCCGAGCAACTTGCCGAGAGAAAGCAGTTTCTTGACGAAAGCCTGCGCGACCCCAAGGAGTCGCAGGAATTTTTCGAGCGGATCATCGCCGGCAATGAACTGCAAAGCGTCAATTACCTTGCGCGCGGCGCGCGAGCCGCGCGCGCAGTTTCGCGGATTGTCATTCGCACGGCTTCCGGGCAACTCTTCGGCTATGGAACGGGATTCTTGATCGCGCCGCGGGTCATCATCACCAATCACCATGTGCTGGAGAATGCCGGCGCTGCCGCGCGGTCAACGGCGCAGTTCGAATACGAGGCAGACATTGACGGCCAGCCGCTGAAAGCAGTGAGCTTCTCGCTGGAGCCAACCCAACTGTTTTTCACTTCCGCGCAGCTTGACTTCACCGTGGTAGCAGTGGCGCCAACCCCGGACATCGGGCAAACGCCACTTTCGGAATATGGATGCCTGCCACTGGTCGGGAGCACGGGCAAAGTGGTCGACGGCGAGTGGCTGACCATCATTCAGCATCCCAATGGGGAGCGCAAGCAGGTTTGCGTACGGGAGAACAAGCTCATCAAGCGTGACACCGACGTGCTCTGGTACTCGACCGACACGCTTGGTGGTTCATCCGGCTCCCCCACCTTCAATAACGACTGGTACGTCGTTGCTTTACATCACAGTGGAGTTCCGCTGCAAAAGGACGGTCGCATTCAGACCATCAGCGGACAGGACTATGACCCTGCCCGGCATGGTGATCAGGATATCAAGTGGATTGCGAACGAAGGCATCCGGGTATCGCGAATCGTCGAAACGTTGAGTCAGGCACTGCCAACGCATCCGTTACTGCAGCCAATCTTCCGGGCGACGCCTGCGAGTGCTCGTATCCTGCCGGATTCGGTGGACGCGCTTCGCAATACATCCGCTCCTGTCGCACCAATCGCACCAGTCGCGCGTCTTGCGCGCGCCACCACGAATGCCCGCCATGCGGCCGCCAACATGGAAGGAGTAGCAAACATGGACTTCGAAGTCAGTCGCACCGTGACGGTGACGTTGGAAATCGACCGGGCAGGAGGGGCGAGGGTCGTGGCTGGCGGCGAGTCCTCGCTTGAAGCCGCCGCGTTTGCCGAAGCGCGCAAAACGCAGCAGGCGCAGGCACCATTCGATGTGCCGTTCGATGCCACATATGCATCTCGCAAAGGATATGACGAAGACTTTCTTGGTGGCGGCAATAAGGTCTATCTCCCCGAAATGCAGCCAGCGCTCGCTCAGGTTGCCACCAGGTTGATCAAGCCGGCGGCGAATGCCGACCCGCAAGTGCTGAAGTACCACAACTACAGTGTCGTGATGCACAGCAAACGGCGATTTGCCATCTACTCCGCAGCTAACGTCGACTTCGGCGGCCGCTTTGACATGTCCCGCCCACCGGATCAGTGGAGAGAGGATCCACGCATTCCTTTGGAGTCCCAGGTTTCCGGCTTCTATTACAAGAAGAACCAGTTCGACCGCGGACATCTGACGCGGCGTGAAGATCTGGAGTTCGGCAGATCGCGCAAGATTGCGCTGCAGTCCGCCGCAGATACATGCCACTGGACCAACTGCACGCCGCAGCACGCCAAATTCAATCAGAACAAGGAACTGTGGCAAGGTGTGGAAAGACACGTGCTGGAAGCCTCCATAGAGGCCGATGATGTCAAGGCCCAGGTCATCACGGGTCCGGTGCTGCAGGAGGACGATCCGGTCTGGGAGCGCTTCAAGGAGATTCAGTACCCCTTGAAGTTCTGGAAGGTCGTCGCGGCGATCAACGGCAACAACCAGCTATTCGCGACAGCATATCTGCTCGACCAATCGGAGGTCGTTGACCAGTTCGGTATCGAGGCCGTACCCGTGGTGCCGTTCACAGCGTTCAAGACTTTTCAGGTGCCGATCACCGAAGTCGAGCGCCTGACGAATCTGCTATTTCACGCACAGGTGGACGGTAAGAAGGTTCGCCTAAGCGAATTCGACCCATTGAAAAGCGGCGCGCAACGCAGGCCGGGTGCACGTCGGCGTCGCCCAGGCGCGGAGGAGGCGGCAGGCATCGACGTGCCAATTGACTACGTTCTTCTGGAATCGCTTGAAGACGTCGTTCGCGGGTGATCGGCAGCTACCCCTCCGGATAGCGCGTACAGGTCAAGGCGCGGACCGGGGTTGTCGCAGTTCGATCGGCGTGCCATGCGGTGTTCGCCGGGCTGCCTCGTCCCATGCGTTGCGACATTTCAACAACCCGTCCGTTGTCACCCAACCTTTCGTCGTCGCGATCCGTTCGAGTGCTGTCAGCCAGTGCGTGTAATACGTATCGCCGTGGTCCGGGTCACCAGACGCTTGCGCGTCCTGGATCGCAATGTTCAGGTATGCCGCCCATTCTGTCCAAGTGAACAGACCGCGCTCATGCAGCGCAAGCGTTATCGCGAAGGTCGCTGCCTGCCAAGGTGCATCGAAGACGGGCTCGTCATCCTCGCGAGCCGTCTCCTGTGGGCTGCTACGGAATATGAACTGAGTCTTTCCGGTCGAGGACATATCAGGCTGCCAGCGCGTTTGCAGGATCGAGATACCGCTCCCAGCAATCAACGCATACCGACGATGCGGTCGTATCTGCGCCCCACAATTCGGCAGCTTCGAAGCGCACGGTATATAGCCATTGAGGTTGCTCGCCTTCTCCCACCGCATTCGTGTCGGGGAAGACATGCGCGCCATGCCGTGCGACGATCAGGCCTCGCTTGCCTCGGCAATAGCGCGGCAGCCGGGTGTGCGTGAGCGGATGCAACTTGCGGGTCCGTACGATGTCGCCGACCACGAAGCGTGCTTCGCCGGAAGGTGGACGATCAACCGGGCTGCCTCTCGAGAGCGCAGCAGCCACCTGGTCGCCCGCCAACACTCGCGGAATTGGTGCCGCTGGGGTCATTGATGCGCCGCTATCGATTTCTTCGGCAGTGGCTAGACCGGTAGCCAGCATCAGTTTCCTGAGGCCCTCGAACCAGATCTCGTAGTAGCTGCTCGCGAGGTATTGCACGGGCGGCAGACTCTCGCGAGCAGCGCGGGACATGTCGAGGTTCCATTTGCCGGTCGCCCCCATGGCAAGCGTTAAGGCATGCACGCGACGTTCCCAGTTGGCGTGAAACGGCGGCTCATCGGTCTCTGGCTGGACTGGGCCGAATGCCTGCATGCCTCCAAGGTCCTGTGCGCCGTTCATGTGGGGTCCTGTTTCCGATCGTCAGGCATCTTTGGCAACCCAGTGCCGATCATCGAGTCGCGCGTGACGAGTTCAGCGAGCGCGTTCTCGCCCATGCCGTCGGTGCCGGGTGGACGCATTGGCAACACCAGATAGCGGATCTCGGCGGTGGAATCCCACACACGAACTTCCACGTCGGGCGGAAGTTCGAAGCCGAATTCCATCAGTACGCCGCGCGGATCGATGACCGCGCGCGAGCGGTACGGTGCCGACTTGTACCAGACAGGCGGTAGCCCGAGCACAGGCCATGGATAGCACGAGCATAGGGTACAAACCACCATGTTGTGCACAGCCGGCGTATTCTCCAGGGCCACCATATGTTCGCCTTGCCTGCCCGTGTAGCCGAGGGACGCAATTGCCGCGGTGGCGTCGTCGAGAAGCCATTGTCTGTAGCCGGGATCGCTCCAGGCCCTTGCAACGACTCGCGCCCCGTTATGCGGCCCGACCTTGTGTTCATACGTCTCGACGAGGATGTCAAGCGCAGCGGGATCGACATAGCCCTTTTCTATCAGAAGGGTTTCGAGCGCGCGTACGCGCAGGTCCATCGCGGACAATACGCTGCCTTCATGATCGTCTGTGTCAGCGTGAGGTCGGACCGGCCCGCCGTGATGGTGATCGTCGTGACTCATCGACGTTCGTCCTGGAGGATGTGATGAACGCAGTATGGTTCGGGATCGATGCAAACGCAAAACGGTGGCGCGAAGTGTGGAGCCATTACTTAACGTGCAGGATCACGCGTCCCTCCGAGATCTTGGGGGCACTCTACGGATAATTTTCGTCTGTCCGCCAGCGGGCGAGGGAATTGAAGGCCATGAGTGATCTCCTGGTTCCTCCGGCTGGAACGCTGGCGGGTTGCGCCCTGGTTGCAGGCAGTACGTACAACAAGCGCGGCCTGGCGCGGCCAGTGAAATACGCTCACTTGACGACGTGCCATACGTCCCTGAAGTTGTCGCCGTTCTTGTCGCCGGCCTGCTTGTCAGCGCTGTAGGTGTAGAGCGGCTTGCCGTTGTAGGCCCATTGCTTGGACCCGTCGTCACGGCTAATCACAGTGAAGCTGCCTTCGGGCTTGGCATTTGCGGCGGCAGTGGCGGCCGGCCACAGCTTGATGCAGGCGTCATTGCACATGCTCTTGCCGGGCACGTCTTTGTCGAACGTATAGAGCGTCATGCCGCTGGCGTTAACCAGTACACCGTCTGCCATCTTGGCTGGAGGTTCGGCCTGGGCCAGCGTCGTGAGCGCGGCGGAGAGCGATAGGGCAAGCATGGGGATGTGGCGCATCTTCATGATCTGAACTCCCAAAAAAGGGTGGGCAACAATGGGATGGACGCATGTCCTGGCTTCAGTACTCCAAGACTAGGCGAATATTTCAGGAGTCATGGCCGTGGCCGGCCATATTTTCCAGCTCTTGCCGGGAGGGGGCGTATGCACCGGCATGGCTGGCCGCCACTGCTGCTGCGGCGGCGGCCAAACACGCCTGGGTCGCAAGGTTCGATGATGGTTCGGCCAGCACCGCGGACATCCAGCCGCCCATGGCGGCATCCCCGCACCCTACGGTGTCCACAACGTCTACCCGAAATGCCGCTTGCTCCACCACGCTGTCAGACTGGAACAGGGTGAGGCCGTCGGCCCCGCGCGTGAGCATGATCGTGGCGTCCGGCGCCATGGACCGCACGTGTGCTAACGCGGCGTCCATGGCCAACGTGGGAAACAGGCCCGCCAGATCTTCGTCCGAAATCTTTACGTAGGACGCCAGCCGCAGCATGTGCGCAAGTACCTCGCCATAGCCCGGCGCATTCATCAGCTCGCGGTAGTTCGGGTCGAAAGCAATCCGCTTGCCGGCTTCGGCGGCCTGCATGGCTTCTTCGCACAGGCGCGCGGCAAGCGGCTGACGTGCCAGGCTGATCGAGCCAAAGTGAATGACTTCGGCCGCCTGGCGCCAGCCCTCCGGCAGCCGGGATGGGTCGAAATGCAGGTCGGCACTGTCGTCGCCCACGAAGAAGTACTGGGGGGGATGGCGCAAAGCGACAAACGCCAGGAAGGGCGAGCGTGCGACACGTTGCAGGAAGCGCATGTCTAGTCCGGCTTGCTCGCTGGCGCTGGCTAGTTCATCGCCAAGCAGGTCCTGGCTGACGGCGCCGGCAAAGGCCGTGTCGATGCCCAGGCGCGCGCCGACGCGTGCCACGTTCCAGCAGGAACCGCCTGGCAGGCCGAGCCAGCTTCCATCGGCCTGGCGAACCATGTCGGTGAGCGCCTCGCCGAACACGACGTAGCGGGGCAAAGGCTTGAACATTGATGACTCCTGAATCTGTGCTTGCATGGCGTAAGTCAGGCCGGCGCCATCGCTTTGGTGCGGCGCGCGCGGCGGATCAGCGCTGCCGTCGAGGCGTCATGTGGCTGCTCCGGTGCGCCTTCCAGTTCGCGCTCAATAGGGCGCGCCAGCATCTTTCCAAGTTCCACGCCCCATTGGTCGAAGGGATTGATGTTCCAAAGTGCGCCCTGCACAAATGTGCGGTGCTCGGACATGGCAAGCAGGGCGCCCAGGTGGAATGCATCCAGGCGCTGCAGCAACAGGGTGTTGCTGGGGCGATTGCCGTCGAACACCAGATGCGGCACCAGTGCCTCATCGGTCTGTCCGTCGGCCAGTACCTCATCGGCGAAGCGCCCGCGCAATAGTGCTTCGCCCTGCGCAAAGCAATTAGCCAGCAACTTGGTATGGTGGCCGGGTAGATCGCTATGCGGTTCCAGGCAGGCAATGAAATCCACCGGCACCAGTTGCGAGCCCTGGTGCACCATCTGGAAATAGGCATGCTGACCATTGGTACCGGTGGTGCCCCATATCACCGCGGCCGAGCCGACCTCCAGCGCCGCACCGTTGTGCTGCACCGACTTGCCGTTGCTCTCCATCTCCAGTTGCTGCAAGAAGGCCGGCAGCAATTCCAGCGGCTCGCAATAGGGCGCAATGCAGCGACTGCTTGCTCCGAGCAGACTGCGGTACCAGACGTCCAGCAGACCCAGAATTATCGGTAGGTTCTGCTCCGGTGCCTCACTGGCGAAGTGCCGGTCCATGGCCCTGGCGCCGTCGAGCAACTGACGGAACCTGTCAAAGCCGATTGCCACTGCGATCGACAGGCCCACGGCCGACCACAGCGAGAAGCGTCCGCCCACCCAGTCCCAGAACGGGAACATGTTGGCAGGGTCGATGCCGAACGCCTCCACGGCGTCCCGGTTGGTCGACACGGCCACGAAGTGGCGCGCCAGGTGAGCCTGCGTTGCGCCATGGCGCAGAAACCAGTCGCGCGCGGTATGGGCGTTGGCCATCGTCTCCAGCGTGGTGAACGTCTTGGAACAGACGATCACCAGCGTGGTAGCGGCATCCAGGCGGGCCAGCTTGCGGGCGAGGTCATAGCCGTCCACGTTGGCGACGAAATGCACGCGTGGCGCGGGTTCACCATCCTCCGCCAGCGCGCGGCACACCATGCGTGGTCCAAGGTCAGATCCGCCGATGCCGATGTTGACCACATCGGTGATGGCGCGACCGTCAAAACCTGTCCACGTGCCGCTGCGTACTTCATGCGCGAACCGTTCCATTTGGGCCAGAACGGCTGACACATCGGGTTCTACCGGCACGCCCAATGCGCGGTAGTCATCGCCGGGGCGGGCACGCAGCGCCATGTGCAGGGCCGCGCGGCGCTCGGTGGTGTTGACCGGTTCGCCGGCAAACATGGCATCGCGCCGCTCGCACACGCGCGCCTGACGGGCCAGCTCAAACAGCAGGTTCAGGGTTTCCTCGGTGACGCGGTTCTTGGCGTAATCAAGGGTCAGGCCGCAAGCCTCAGCCGTCAGGCGCTCGGAACGGGCCTGGCCGTGCGGACCCGCGAACCAGTCACGCATATGGGTTTGGCGAATCTTGGCGGCATGATGACGCAAGGCTTGCCAGGCGGGGAGGGACGTCAACATCGGGGCTACTCCTATGCGGTGATCGGCAAATCATTGACTGCAAATTTGGACTACATCTCTTCATGCCAGGCCATGCCGTCGCGCGACAGCAGCGCGCTGGAGGCCGCTGGTCCCCAGGAGCCGGCTGTGTATGGCTTGGGCGGGACGTTGGTTGTCTCCCAAGTCTTGAGAATGGGTGCGACCCAGCGCCAGGCCTGGGCTTGTTCGTCCCGCCGTACGAAGAGGTCGAGTCGGCCGCGAATGACATCCAGCAGCAGGCGCTCGTACGCGCCCATGCGGCGCAGGCCCGTGCCTGCCCCGGGGCGCTGCAGGTCTAGTGAAGCTGGCACCAGGGCCTGCGTGTCACCGGGCTGCTTGGTCAGGAAATAAAGCCGAATGCTTTCTTCCGGTTGCAGCGTAATGACAAGCCGGTTCCCCGCCGGTGTGCCAAGCGGGCGCGCGAACAGGGCGTGGGGCACCTCGTGGAACTGGATGACAATTTCCGCCACGCGCGATTGCATGCGCTTGCCCGTGCGCAGGTAGAAGGGCACGCCGGCCCAGCGCCAGTTGGCGATCTCCGCTTTGATGGCGACGAAGGTTTCGGTCCGGCTTTCGGCTGGAATGCCGGGCTCGCTCACGTATCCGGGCGCCGGGTCGCCGCCGGCCGCGCCGCGGCAATACTGGCCCCGTACGACTTTCTCGGCGACTTCCTCGGGCCGGATCGGCTTGAGCGCCTTGAGGATCTTCAGCTTCTCGTCACGGATTGCATCCTCGGACAAACTGGTGGGCGGTTCCATCGCCACCATGCACAGCAACTGCAGCAGATGGTTCTGCACCATGTCGCGTAGCGCGCCGATGCCGTCATAGAAGTTGCCGCGCCGCTCCACGCCAAGCTCCTCGGCGATGGTAATCTGCACGTCCTTCACCCACTCGCGTCGCCACAACGGTTCGAACAGCACGTTGCCGAAACGTACCGCCATCAGGTTCTGCACGGACTCCTTGCCCAGGTAGTGGTCGATGCGATAGATCTGCTCTTCGGCGAAGAACCTCGCCACTGCCGAATTGATTGCCTCGGATGATTCCAGGTCAAGGCCCAGCGGTTTTTCCAGCACGATGCGGCTGCGCTGGCTGGTGAGGCCGACGCGCGCCAGTTGCTCGCAGATCTTGACGAAGAGGTGCGGCGCGGTGGCCAGGTAACACACCACCACCGGCGCGGCCCGGGCATTCACCAGCTCGGCCAATGCGTCGAATCCCGGCTCCGTATTGGCGTCCACCTGCAGGTAGACGATGCGTTCCAGGAAGCCCGGCCAGGACGAGGCCACGGCATTGCCGGCCAGCGCGGGCAGTACCTCGTCGTTTAGCATGGCAAGGTAGGCCTCGTGGGCCAGCGGCTGACTGCCCAGCGCGAGGATGCGCCCGCGCGGATGCAGCGCACCTGCCGCATGCGCGTCGAACAAGGCTGGCAGGAGCTTGCGGCGGGCGAGGTCGCCAGTGGCGCCGAACAATACGAAATCGAACTCCGGGGCCTGCGCGCCGGTCTTGGGGCTATCCATCATCTCACCAGGTAAGGTCTGAAAGGTATTCGGGTATGGCAGGGGCGCTACCTTGGTGCTGCCCAACCCTTGTAGTCGTGGACATTGGCGCGCGTGACCAGTGTGGAGGGCAGCAACATCACCGGCTTGGCGGGGCGCTGACCGTTCATCATGCCCACCCCCAGTTGCACCGCAGTGCGTGCAATGGCCCACGGATCCTGGCTCGCCGAGGCCTGCACCAGCGTGTCAGACTTCAGCGCCGCCTCGATATCGGGTGCTCCGTCGACCGATGCGATCACGATGCCGCGCCGGTTGAGCTGCCGGGCGGCCAGGTCGGCCCCGACGGCCTGTGGGTCATTGATGGTGAAGACCGCATCCACCTTGGGAAAGCGCGTGAGGTAGAGCTGCATGACGTTGAGGCCGCCTTCGCGCGATCCTTTGGCGTCCTGGTCGTCGGACAGGATGCGGATGTCAGGGTGCTTGGCCAGCACCGTCTTGCAGCCCCTGACGCGATCCAGTACGGCCGATACCGGCGGCCCGTTCTGGATGATGAGGTTGCCGCGGCCCTTGAGTCGTTCGGCAAGAAAACCGCAGGCCAGTTCGCCGGCCTGGATGTTGTCGGTCTGCACCGTGGCATCGGCGCCGGCTGCGGCAACGTCCACCGCCACCACCACGATGCCCGCCTTCTTCGCCTTGCGCACGGCTGGTTCGATGGCGCGAGCATCGGCCGCGTTGATAAGGATCAGGTCCACGCCGGCCACGATAAAGCTGTCGATGTGCGAGAACTGCTTGTTGAGGTCATAGTCGGCCGACAGCACGGTAACCTTGGCCTGCGGGTTTATCTGCTTTGCGGCCGTTTCGGCACCGCGGGCCAGTGCCACGAAGTAGGGGTTGCCGAGCGAGCCCAACGTGACCCCCATCTTCTTCAGTTGCCGCGGCGCGGTGGCCATGGCGCCTTCCGTGGCCGCGGTTTGTGCCATGGCGCCGGCAGTGCAGCACGCACCAAGCGCAACTGCCGTCAGGAATTGCTTGATCACTTTTATCTCCTGTACGTGCTCAGGTGCGGGCCGAGCCCTTCTGGCGATAACGGTCCAGCGCCACCGCGCCGATGATCACCAGGCCCTTGATGATGTACTGCCAGATGTCCGACACCCCCAGCAGCACCAGGCCATTGGACAGCGCAGCAATGATCAGCGCGCCGATCAGCGTGCCGCCGATCGAGCCGACCCCGCCGACAAAGCTGGTGCCCCCGAGGATCACCGCGGCGATCGCGTCCAGCTCATAAGATTGCCCGAGCTGCAGACCGTTGGCCGCGTACAGGCGCGAGGCAGACATCACGCCACCGAGCCCTGCCAGCAGGCCGGATGCCGCATAGACAAACAGCAGCACCACCCACACCTTGATGCCTGACAACCGCGCCGCCTCGGCGTTGCCACCCACGGCGTAGATTTGCAGCCCCAACACGGTCCGGCGCAGCACGACCCAGGACACCGCGACCACGGCCGAGGCGATAATCACCAACCAGGGCACGCCCAGTACGTCGCCATTACCGATGAAGGCAAAGCCGATGTCGGGGTTGTAGATCGTGCCGTCATGCCCGACCAGCCGTGCCAGTCCGCGGACTGCAGTCAGGCTTCCCAGCGTGACGATGAAGGGCGGCAATTTCATGAAGGCAATCAGCGCGCCATTGACCAGGCCGAACAGCAGGCCGCATAGCAGGGCGGCAGGCACGCTGAGCGCGGCAAGCTCGGGCGTCAGCGAGGTCAGCATTGCCGCCACGGCCGAGATCGACAGGATGGAGCCAACCGACAGGTCGATTCCTCCCGTCAGGATGACGAAGGTCATGCCTGCCGCCAGCACCAGGTTGATCGACGCCTGCTGCGCGATGATTGAAAGGTTTTGCAGGCTGGCGAAGTTGTCGGTCAGTAGCGTGAAGCCGACGCACAGCAGAACCAGCACGGGCAGCATGCCCAGTGCTCGCAGGCGCTCCTGCCTGGTGGCGCCGCCGCGGCGGGTAAGCGTGCGCGCGGTGCCGTGTGAAGCAACAGCGTGTGCGGCTGGTTGGATGGAATTGCGCATGTTGTCTCCTGATTCTGTATGGCGGCACTTGCTGCCGACCGTCTGCGCGGTCTCAGTGGAATGTGGGGTCAGTGCAGTACGGTGGTCGGTGTCGGGGCGTCTACACCCGTGGCGAGCGCGATGATGTGTTCCTGCGTGGCGGCGGCATCCTGGCAGGCGTGCACCTCGCCAACCAGCCGGCCTTCACGCATTACCAGTACGCGGTCGCACAGGCCGACCACCTCCGGTAGTTCACTGGAGATCAGAAGGACGGCTACGCCCGAGCGGGCGAGCTCGTCAATGACACGGTAGATTTCGGCCTTGGCGCCGATGTCCACCCCACGCGTGGGTTCGTCCAGGATCAGCACGCGCGGTTTCGTTTCAAGCAGGCGCGATAGCATCACCTTCTGCTGGTTGCCGCCCGACAGCGAGCCAACATTGACGCGCGGATGCGCCACACGAATGCCAAGCGAGTTGACGGCGGCGGCCGTGCGCCGGCGCGCGCTGGCACGGTTGAGCCGGCCGCCACGCAGCGCGTCGCGCGCGGCAACTATCAGGTTGATGTTCTCGTGCACGCTCTGGTCAAGGAGCAGGCCCTGCAGCTTGCGGTCTTCCGTCAGGTAGGCGATACCCGCGTCGATGGCCTGGCGTGGATGGCTGATAGCCAGTGGCCGGTCGGCGAGGTACACCGCGCCGCTGCTGCACGTGTCGGCACCAAACACGAGCCGTGCCAGTTCCGTGCGGCCCGACCCGACAAGGCCAGCCAGGCCAAGGACCTCTCCGGCGCGCAGGTCGAAGCTGCAATCCCTCACGCGTCGTCCGTCGGACATATTGCGCACCGAGAGCACCATGTCGCCCACTTGCGTCTGGCCATGCGTCTTGGTGTAGAAGCCCGACAGATCGCGGCCAACCATCATCTTGACGAGTGCCGCCTGGGTGAGGTCAGCCTTCTCCAGCGTGCCAACGTAGCAGCCGTCGCGCAGCACGGTGACGCGATCCGCCAGTTCGTCGATCTCGGCCATGCGGTGGCTGATGTAGATGATGGCCATGCCACCGGCCCGCAATTGGCGAATCAGCGCGAACAGCTGGTCGGTCTCGCGGGTGGACAGCGGAGTGGTGGGCTCGTCCATCACCAGGATGCGGGTCTCGAAATGCACGGCGCGGGCAATTTCGACGAGTTGGCGTTGAGCGATCGACAGGCGGTCAACCAGAGTCTGCGGAGTAAAGTCAGCGCCCAGCCGGGCCAGCGTGCCTTCGCAGGCAAGTGCCATGGCGGCGCGGTCCACCATGCCATGGCGGTGCAGGAAGCGTCCCAGATAGATGTTTTCGGCCACGCTCAGGTTGGGCGCCAGGCTCAACTCCTGGTAGATCACCGCTACACCTTGCGAGCGGGCGGCGAGCGGGCCGTCGATGACCACCGGCTGGCCAGCGATGTGGCACTCGGCGCCGTCATCGGCGACATAGGCGCCGGAGAGGATCTTCATCAGCGTCGACTTGCCCGCCCCGTTTTCACCCATCAGTGCATGGACTTCGCCGGCATAGATCGTGAGCTGGACATTGCTGAGTGCCCTGACACCTGGGAAGGTCTTGGAAATATTGCGCATTTCCAGCATCGGTGTCAGTGCGGCGGTGGCTTCAGACAGTGGCATGTTTGGCCTCCGGAACGATGGCGGACGCGCCCTTGAGCAATTCGGCGCGCGGCGAGAAGTTCATGAACATCGGCAGGGAAGCGGCACCGACCGCGCCCGCATTGGCGCCAAAGCAGCCGCGCACGATGCGGGCGGCCGGACGCGCCTCCGGGGCGCCGTCATCCAGCGTCTGCTGTAGGCGTTCGATCAGCGTGGCCACCAGGCCGCCGTCGATATCGGCATCAAAGATCACCAGTGGCACGTCCAGCACGGCCAGCGCTGATTGCAGCGACGGAGCCAGCGCATCGACACAGTCATCCACCCATTCCGCCACGGCCGGGTGCTTTGACTCCACCTGCCGCTGCAGGTCGGCATGGCCTTGCACTGTCACGCCGTGGTGGCGCAGGTGGCGCGTCAGTGCGTTGAGCGAGGCGCGCGAGATCAGGATGTCCAGCCGGCGGCCCGGCACTGACGGAGCAGAAGCCAGCGTGCTGGGCGGCACCGGCATCATCGCAATGTCGCCGGCATTGCCGGAGACACCGCGCACGCAGTCGCCGTTGAGCACCACGCCGCCGCCAATCGCCGGACCAAGGAAGACATAAAGGAAGTGCTGCGCGTGGTGGCGACCGTAGAAGAGTTCTGCCACTGCGGCCGCGGTACCGTCGTTTTCGCTGAATACCGGCAGGTTCGTTGCTTCCGCCAGCATCGAGGGGAAATCGGCTTCGTCCCAGGCGCGAAAGGTGGCGAGGGAGGCTTCGCCCTGCACGTCGAGTTCGCGCAGCCACGCGCCAAGATTGTAGGGCTGGGCAACACCGACTCCCAGGACGCGCTTCTGCTCGGCTGGGGTGAGCTGGGCGCGCATTTCCTCGATGTCGCGGCGCACTAACTCCAGCGCTTGCTCGGGGTGGGGCAATACCAGTTGGTGCGCACTGCTGGCCAGGATATGCCCGGCAAAGTCGACCATGACGACCTCGATGCTGCCGCGGTCAAGCCGCACGCCGACGCCGAAGGCCCCCGTGGGCTGTAGACGGATCAGGCTGGCAGGCTGCCCGCGCTGGCCTTCCACGCGCCGCCCGGTAAGCTGGATCAGGCCTTCATCGGTCAGCGTCTGCACGATGCTGCCAACTGCCGTATTGGTCAGCTGCGCCATGCGGGCCAGGTCTGCTTTGGACGCTTCGCCGGCGCGGCGCAACGCCAGCAGCAGGGCACGCTCGTTGTAAAGACGCAAGCTGGCAGAGTTCACGCCACGGCCTGCCTTGGATGCGGTCATCTTGTCTCCGTCCGATCGGCTCCAGTTCGGGAGCGCTATTAATTAATTCATGCTGAATTAAATGATAGGGGGAGGAAAAGTTCAATCACGGGAAAACCCGCGAGACAGATTCATCACATGGAGAGTAGGTGGGCGGCTGATGTTCGCGGCGCCGTTCTGATCGGAATGCGCCGGTTATTGGGTCAACCGCTCATACATGCCGGTGACGTCATCCATGACTTGCAGGATTCGCTCGCTGGTCGTGGCAATGTTCCTCAGCTGTTCCGCGCGACCGACTCCGGTCTGATTGACCGCTTCTTCGAAGAATAGCCACTGAGAGCCGGCAAGCTGCAGTGCGTCGCGGATGGCTGCCGTGTTTTGCGGTGCGGAGGTCAGTAGTGCCTGCGCGGCTGTGAACTCTCTGGTAGCCGCGGTCAGGTCCTGCATCGTCTGGGGAGAAGTGATACCCCACGCGCGGAACATGCTGATCTTGGCGATTCTCTGCGAGAGCATCCGCTGGCGGCCGGCAACGTTGATCAGCTTGCCTGTCGTGGTACCGGAGTGTTTCTCAAGGAGGACGGTCCCGAGTTGCGAGAGTGTCAGCACGTCCTCGCTCATTCTTGCGATGGTTTTCGCATTCTCGAGGTTGGGGGTACCGCTGGACAGCAATTGCCTATAGGGAGTCCATGTCTGCTCGAGCCTGGTGTAGGCATCCTTGATCTCCGGCGTGGGCGCGAACGTCCTTAGCTCCAGAAGCTGCTTGTCGAAGAGCGCCACCGACTGTTCGAGGATCTTCTTCGACCGTTCGGTTTCCACGCCGAGGCCTGCCTCGCAGTAAGCCTTTGCCATGCGCTGAGACAGCATGCGCTGTCGGCCCGCTTTGTTGATTGCCTCATTTATTGTCAGCGTTCCGGCGGAAGCGGTCCCGGTCAGGTTCAGCGCCAGGACGATGCAGACGATCAAGCACGAGAAATAGCGGTAACGTTGCAAGGGCGTCTCCGAATCAAAGTCTGGTGGAACCTTTGGGCGCATCGCCCGTACCGACGACGTGGCGGATCAGTTGATCCATCTCCTTGATGATGTCGGCGAGCACCTGCGTAATGACGGAAAACTCCCTGCCATGCTCTCCGGCCCGTGCTGCCGAGATGCGGGCATTCATGGCGACGATGTTCGCTTGCATCGTAATGCCGCTGAGACGCTCGACGAGGTCGATCTGGCGCTTGCGTGCAGCGACTTCGCAACGGTGCATTTCCTCCTGGTAGGCCTGTGTCACGCTCTGCAGCAGTTCAAGCATTGGGGTGGCTTGAGCTACGAGTGAATCGAGCGAGGACGCGTGCCGACTGGTGTTGGCTGGTAGTGCGTCTATGACGGTTTTGACCTCGGCGATGAATTCACGGATACGCGCGTCAGCGCGCGGATTGCCGAAGTACAGTTGCCGCAAGGCGTCAGAGAAGGGGCCTGGCACGCGCTCATTGCCAGTCACGAGATCCAGGTGTGCTGACTCGAACAAGGACAGGCTTTTGCGCGCGATATCGAGCGCGGCAGTGTCCCCGCGCGAAGCGAGCAACATTTGCAGGACGATCCGCTGCGACAGCATGCGCTGCCTACCGGAAAGATTGATCAAGGCGCCGATGGTTTCAGCGGACACCTCGGCCTCAGTTAGCTGCCCAGAAAAAGCGTTCATGTCATGCCTTGAAGAAATAGCCGACGCGGGCACGCAGCGCGCTGTGTCGGCAAATAAAAAGCGCCCCGAAGCGAGATACCCGCAAACCGTTTGTTCGGTTCTCGGTGATCTCGCTTCGGGGCGCCATTGCCCGGGACGCTCCTTTTCGAAGCGTGTAATCGTGATTTGCCAGGTTGTCTTAAGGACAGCGTTGGCTAGGTCCTCAATGCAATATATATGCCACGGCTCACTAAAATTGCATCAGGCACTGGCCTCAGGGATATAGCGCCGTGAGATCGGGCCCAAGCACTGATCTAGTGCCAGGTGCGCCATACAGATGCACCGCTGCAGTAGCGGCTGACGCGTAGCGAGCGCCAGGACGGCTTGATCGAGCGTCTGAGGCGAAGAACTGAGAAGTTGTGACCTGACCTGACCTGACCTGACCTGACCTGACCTGACCTGACCTGACCTGACCGAAACAGATCAGTAAGCCGTAAAGCTCCAGGACTTGCTGATCGATACACCGTTGCGTGCGCCGGCGAACGTTGCGGTGTATGTGCCAGCAGCGATGGGCTGCGTGGGGAGCAGGAACACCACGCCTCGATACAGGTTCATGTCCTCGATAGCCGAAGCAACCGAACCGGTCTTGGATTGGGTAGGCACCAGGATGCGGGCCGGCACCCGGCTGCCGCCGGGCCCCGTCAGGATGAAGTTCGAGACCGTCAGCACGTCAGACGGCTTTTCAACGTTGACCCGGAACATGATCGGGGGGCCGGCTCTGGTCAGGTCGGGCGCTGGATTCGGGATCTCGTCGCCAGGCGTGAATGTGCCGTGGACGTGGGCATTGTCGGCTGGGTAGTGGGCGCCCGTGCCGGGATGCAGTTGTTGGCCGCCCCATTGGGCGAGGCCATACCCGCCGGCTCCCGCTGCGGTCACCACCCCAAAGTTCATCACGCAGTAGTTGTCACGCATGGCGAGGCCGATCGTCTCCTGGTTGCTGGTAATCCCTTGCAAGTGGTAAACCGAGTTTGCCATCGAGGCAAGGCAGCGGCCAAGTTCGCCGCTGTAAGCATTCTGTCCAACCCATTGCGTGTGCGAGCCCCCCATGGAGACTACTTGCTGGTACGGATCGGGGCTGGTGAAACCAGGGTTGCCAGGGATCTCCGTGTGGCTCATCACCGCGTTGAGCTTCATGTATTCCAGGTGGTTTTCGGCTGCGGCATCCAGGGCGAAATCCTGGCGCAACGCCCCTACACCCATTGCGGTGCGCAGCGCGTTGAGCGCATTGAAGAATTCGTGGCGTGGGTCGGTTCTGGAGTAAGTGGAGGTAAGCGCGATCGCGGTCTGGGCTGCGGAAGACGGCTTTGTCCTGATGGACGGTTTGCGTGGCAGGTTTGAAGCAATTGTTAAAGGGGTTGCGCCAGCACTACCAATGCTGGCGCAGACCGCGACGAAGGAAGTTATCGCGGCGATTGCGAAAAGGCTCTGCTTCACGTTTTTCCGGTAATTTTAGGTCTGTACAAGCGGGGCCAAGGGTCCGTGGGTGACACTGGCAAGTCCGCTGCCGGAGGCTTAACGCAAAGGTGGCAGGAGTCGTGGACAGGAGCAGACGCGGCGGCAGCCCTGACTACATTGAGTTAGAGGGCATTACGCTCAGGCCGGAAGTCCCGCTCGACTCCGTTCGACGTTCACTTCTGAGAATGCCGTTCTCATCAAATTCAAGCAAGACCATCGACGACCGGATCTTGCCTCCGGAGAAGAGCGGACCAATGAACGGGATAAAACTCTCAGGATGCGGTTGGGACTTCGCAAACGAATAGATCAGGATGGTTGATCCTGTTTTCAGCGAGACCTGGGATCACGGCGTTCCAAGCTGGCTGGTCACGTCGTCGATAGTGGAGAAACCAAGCAGGAAGTTCGACAACTGCTCGGGTCTTATGTCGACACCGGTTGATACGCAACCGGTCAGCATGGCGCACAGCACGGTCAGCGTGCGAATGAGCTTCATGTCGTCACTGCCATCGTTTTCATGGCCTGACCAAAATCCAGAGACCGTGGCGCCGGCCTGCTATCCCGTCTTTCAAGGATAGTACCTTCACCAATCATTGTTGACCCAGCGCTTATGAGCGCAGCGCACGGGCCATCGGGCTGCGCGAAATGTGCTGAAGTAGGCGCGATGCGGTGCAAAGGATGACGCCACCGTTCCGCCGCTCCCCTCAAGTCACGGCACTCACAAACGCCTCGAAGGCGCTGGCCTCTACCGGCGGGCAGAAGAAGTAGCCTTGGCCGTAGTCGCATCCGGCAGCCACCAGGATGTCGCGTTGCGACTCGGTCTCGACCCCCTCGGCAATCACCCGGATACGCAGTGCATGCGCCATGCTGATGATGGCGCGGCACAAGGCCACGTCGTCCGGACCCCGTGTCAGCGAGCGGATGAAAGACCGGTCGATCTTGATGTAGTCAATGTCCAGGCGCCGCAGGTACGACAAGGACGAGTAGCCGGTGCCGAAGTCGTCGAGCGCGATCTCGATGCCAGCCGCCTGGAAACGAGAGAGCTGATCCATGACATCGGTGCTTTGCTCCATCAGCGAGCCTTCGGTGATCTCGATGACAAGGCCTCCCACTGGCACGTTCCTGCGCTCGATCATGCTGGACCAGGACTCGGGCCCGCTCGCAGGCGCGCAGAACTCCATGGGTGATTTGTTGAGGGATATCTGGAAGTCCTTGCCCAGCAGCACCTGCCAGCGCACCAGCTGGTCCAGCGCTTCGGTCAGCACCCAACGACCGATGTCGATAATGAGGCCGGATTCCTCGGCAACGGCAATGAAGTCGGCCGGATGGATGGGCCCGCGCACCGGATGGTTCCAGCGAATCAGGGCCTCCGCCTTGCAAACCTTGCCCGTACGCAGATCGACGATGGGCTGGTAGTGCAGCGCGAACTGCCCGGACGCCAGCGCCGTGCGCAGGTCCTGCGTGATGCGCAGGCGCTCCCTCTCGGCTTGCAGCAGCGCCTGGGAGAAGATCTTGCTGCGATTGCGGCCCTCCTGCTTGGCCGCAAACATCGCGTGGTCGGCGTACACCAGCAGGGCCTCGGCGTTGTCGGCGTCCTTGGGGAAGGTGGCCACACCGATGCTCGCCGACACCACCACCAGCTCGCCGGCCAGGCGGTAAGGCGCGGCAATCTGCTTCAGGATCGCCTCGGCGATGCCCTCTGCGACGCCGGCATCACCCACCTCGGGCAGGATCACGGTGAACTCGTCGCCGGCCAGCCGTGCCACGGTATCCGACGCGCGCACCGATCCCGCAATGCGCCGTGCCGCCTCCAGTAGCAACGCATCGCCCTGATCGTGGCCGAGGGTATCGTTCACCTCCTTGAAGCGATCCAGGTCGATGAACAGCAGAGCCAGCACATTCTGCGTGTCGCGCGAATGCTCGATCTCCTGCTCCAGCCGTTCGAAGAACAGTCGGCGGTTGGGCAGGTCCGTGAGCGCGTCGAAGTTCGCCTGGTGCCGAATGACTTCCTCCGCCTGGCGCTTCTCGGTCATGTCGTGGATCAGCGCGACGCGACGCCGCTCGCCATGCGCGTGGGGCAGGTAGGTATCCACGGTCAGGTAGGCAGGAAATTCGCTGCCGTCCTTGCGGAGGATCGAAAATTCGCCGCTCCATCGGCCCTTGGCTTTCACTGTGGCCCGCAGGCGCTCGACCAGCCCGGCCGCATTGCCGGTCCCGCTGATGCTATTGCCCGAGCGATCCCTGATTTCCTCGGCCGTATAGCCGGTGGCGATGGCAAAGGCGGGGTTCACGTCGATAATGGTGCCATCTAGCGACGTCACTACCATGGCCTCGCTGCTGGACGAGTAGACCAGCGAAGCCAGCCGCATCTCCTCCATATGGCGCCGTCGCTCCGCCATGGAGCGGCGCAGGCTGTAGTACAGCAGGCCAAGCAGCAGCGTGGAGGCAATGGCTCCTGCGAAAGCAACGCGACGATGGCCCTCGTAGGGTGCCAGCACCAGGCCGACTGACTCGCCCACCACGAAATTGAGCCCGAAGTCCGGCATACGGTAATAACCGAAGACCCGCTCCACGTTTTCTGAGCCCGACACCGCCCGATAACTGCCAGACTGGGGCGAGTTGCTGGCGAGGTACGGCCTGTTGCTGACTGCCCTTGCCAGCGAGCCCTCAAGGGCCGGCACGCGCGCAATGACCTGCCCGGAAGTCTTGATGACCGACGCCACTTCGCCATCACGGTTTGCGAATGTCTGCGCAAAGCTGGCAAACTGCTCCGGGCTGACCGAGACCACGATGACCCCGTCGAAGCTGCCCGCACGCAGGATGGGGCGCGTAAACTGGATCGACCATTTGCCGGAAACCTTGCCCTTCACCGGGTCGCTGATGAACAGCATGTCGCGCCCGCCCGCATTCTGATGGACCCGGAAATGCTCGCGGCCGCTCAGGTCGACCTTTTCGCCGGGTGCGGGCGGGGCGATGGACGAGTAGACAAGCAGGCCATGCTTGTCGATCACTGCCACCTGGAACGACAGGTCTACGACCAGGTTCTGCCGCTCACGCACCATGTCGATGAAGCCGGTCTGGCCTACCAGCCAACTGGCCCGCAGATCGAGGAGGAACTCGGACAGCCTCAGGATGCTGGATTTCGAGTAAGCGCCGAACGCCGCAGCCTCCGCTTGCGTACGCGCAGCGGCGTCTCGCAGCAAGCGGTCTCGCTCGCTCACGAGCTGAAACGTCGCGAACGCCCATGTTGCGATCAACCACGCCGCCGCCGCCAGGTTCAGCGGGGAAAAGACCCGGCGCAGGCGCTGAAGCGCCTTGCCATTTCGGTTGGTCGAGCGTTCTGGCATCAAATGGGTATCGCAGCGCAGCGAAGAATCGGCATCGGTAGCAGGCTAGCCGAGGTCAGCGAAGCCGACAAGCATCACGCACGCCAGTCCCGCGTCGATTTCCACCGCGCGATGGCAGGGGCCTCCAACCCTGCGCTCGAATCGGGCAGCACGTATTGCCGCTACTTGACGTGCAGGATCACGAGTCCCTCCGAGATCGTTGGGGCACTTGCGCTATTGCCTGCAGCGTTCCTTGCGATCCAGTCCTTGGCCTTCTGGCTGCTTTCATCAATCCCCGCCTTGTCGTTGCAAACGGTAACTGAGAAGCCAAATTCACCATCCTCGCTTCGGGCCAGTGTGTAGCTGACAAAGCCTTGGACCGTGCGCATCAGCGATTCAATATCGGGAGTGCGCCCCTCCAACAAATCGAAGAGTTCCTTGGTGCCTGCTCCCGAATATGCCCTGATTACAGTGTGCATGATATGTCACTCCCTTTGATGCCCTGGAGTTGGCGCGAATGCGGTGGTGGTGGCTTTATTCGCCGCCAAAGTCGTTCCTGAAGGGGCGAGGGTAATCAGCCCCTAAGTAAAGTAGCCTTCTGGCATCTACTTGCCAACATGGGTTTCTTTGGGATGCCCGTAAGTTGACGGTCGCCGCAGCCATATTAGGGTTTTCACCTACGATTTGTTCGGCGTGCGTTACAATCCGCGCTTTCGTATCGCTCGGCATGTGGAATTGCTTCCAGCCTGCAGCGCACAAACACGACAGCGCCCCCAGTCTGCATCAACGCCGGCAAGCCCGGGCTTGATCAGTCTGACGATGTCACACGCCAATCTAGACAGTGACTCCCATGACTCAAATGGACAACAAGACGGCGCCCGGTCGCGGCGGCGAGCCATTCACCCGACGTAAATTCCTTGCTGCTGCTATCGGTGCCGCAGCCGTATGGGGCGGCTACTCGTACTTTTCCGGCAGCCAGTACCGTGCCGCGAAGGCGGATCGCAAGGTCGATGTGCTGCTGATCGGCGGCGGCATCATGAGTGCGACGCTCGGCGTCTATCTGAAAGAGTTGGAACCGAACTGGACGTGTGAGGTTTTCGAGCGCCTGGACAAAGTCGCGGAAGAAAGCTCGAACGGCTGGAACAACGCCGGCACCGGACACTCGGCGCTTTGCGAACTGAATTACACGCCGATGGATGATAAGGGCAATGTCCATATCGCCCAGGCCATCAACATCAATGAGAATTTCCAGATCTCACGCCAATTCTGGGCGCATCAGGTGCGCAAGGGCGTTTTGGGTAATCCGCGCGGATTCATCAACTCGACGCCGCACATGAACCTGGTCTTCGGAAAGGAGAATCGGGAGTTCATTCGCAAGCGCGTCGAGGCGCTGAAGGTTTCACCACTATTCGCCGGCATGGAAATGACGACCGACCCGGCGAAGATTGCCGAGTGGATCCCGATCATGATGGAAGGTCGCAAGCCCGACGAAATGGTCACCGCCACGCGTTCGCCGCTTGGTACCGACGTGAATCTGGGCGAAATCACTCGTCAGTTCTACAAGCACCTGAGCGGCAATGCGGGTGTGAAGGTCTCCACCGGCTATGAAGTGCGTTCGATTACCCGTAATGAGGACGGCACCTGGCGCGTGTCTGCCTTCGACACGAACGACAGTTCCAGGATCCAGACGGTGGACGCACGCAACGTGTTCATTGGCGCGGGTGGCGCTGCATTGCCGCTGCTGCAACTGTCCGGCATTCCCGAGGCGAATCAATACGGTGGCTTCCCGGTTGGCGGCGAGTTCCTGGTCACCGACAAGCCTGAGATCGCCTCGCGCCATTTGGCGAAGGTCTACGGTCTTGCCGATACCGGCTCGCCCCCGATGTCGGTTCCCCATCTGGATACCCGGGTGCTCGATGGCAAGAAGGTGATCCTTTTCGGGCCGTTTGCCACGTGGTCGAGCAAGTTCCTCAAGAACGGCTCGTATTTCGACCTGGCCAAGGCGACGACGCCGTCGAATGTCATTCCCCAGTTGCAGGTCGGCGCTCACGAATTTGCACTCGTGAAGTACCTTGCGCAGCAATTGGCTCTGTCCCGCGAAGAAAAGATGGCGGCATTGCGCCACTACATGCCCGAGGCGAAGGACGAGGACTGGCGTCTGTGGGAGGCTGGGCAGCGCGTGCAGATCATCAAGAACGACCCGGAGAAGGGTGGGGTACTGAAGCTTGGCACGGAGGTTGTGGTGTCTGGCGACCGTTCGGTATCAGCGCTCTTGGGCGCTTCGCCAGGTGGATCGACGTCGCCGGCGATCATGCTGTCATTGCTTGAACGCGTTTTCCCCGAGCAGATGAAAACGCCGGCCTGGCAGCAAAAGATTCGTGAGATCGTGCCCAGCTACGGCAAGAAGCTCAACGAAAATCCCCAGCTACTGGCAACGGAATGGGCGACCACGGCCGAAACGCTGCAATTGGCCATCGCGCCGCCAAGCCTCGACGGCGTTGTCCCGGCCACTGCCCCGATGACGAACCCGGGCGTGGTGAAGAAGGTGCCGGATATGGCTTTGTAAGGCCTGCGCTGCGCGCTGGGGTGGCCCCCGGCGCGCGCAGGTGCGCGTGGGTGCTGGCAGTTCAAACCGCCGCCAGTTTGAGAGACAGAGCTGGCTATCCCGACGCCGTAAAACCAGTGGCCTCGACGACTGGCTTCCGCCCAGATTCGATCTGGGCAGCTACGTTGAGCCAGTTGTCGCGGCCGGTAAGCTCCGTTCTCAAGGCGGGCGCCCCCGAGATGCCTGCGATCAGATCCCTCCGCGGTCTGCCTTCAGGTCCGGGTTGCGCATGGCCGGACCCTGGTCGCCGCTGTTGGCGTCCTTCGAGGCGCCGCCCCAGCCGTGATCGGTCAGGTCGATGATGATCTCGTCCGGATCGCGATACTTCACTTCATAGAAGATATTGCCCTTCACGGGCACTTCGCCCATGTAGTAGCGGCCGCCCGCGGCCTCCACCGACTTGCGTGCTTCCACGATGTCGTCGACCCACACGCCGATGTGGTGCAATCCGACGAAGTCCTTGCCGCGATCTTCGCCGGCCGCCTCGTCGCTCTTGTAGTTCAGCAGGGCGATGCTCATCGTGCCATCCGTCAGATAGACCCCGCGCGCCAGCGACGAGTCGGTCTCGCCGACCTTACGGAATCCGAAGGCCTTTTGGTAGAACTCGGCCGTAGCCCATGGATCGGGAACGGACAAGGCGATGTGACGCAGTTTGCTGCTCATGGATGTGCTCCTCTTGGTCAATGTTTTATCCACGTATTGAAGCCGGGCTGGGGCGAATGTGCCCCGGCTTCCCGGCTTATGTGTATACACTACACTTAAAGTGTGTTCAATAAAAGAAAAAAGTACTCAGATTAGTAGCTGCGAATAACCAGTTTCCATCGCGTATAATTGCGTCGCATCCAGCGCGTACAAAACCTGAGGACATCGTGACCACCATCGCTTCCCAAATCGGCCAGCAACTGGCCGAGGAGATCATTTCGGGCGCGCTGCCGCCCGGCGCGAAGCTCGAGGAGCCCGCGCTGGCCGAGCGTTTTCAGGTATCACGCACCCCCGTGCGCGAGGCGTTGCGCCTGCTCGATGCCCGGGGCCTGATCGAACTGGTGCCGCGTCGCGGCGGGGTGGTGATCAATACCAGCCCGGAACAGCTTGCCGACATGCTGGAAGCACTGTGCGAGCTGGAGTCGCTGTGCTGCCGGATTGCCACGCAGCGCATGAGCGCGATGCAGCGCCGGCAGCTGGAACTGCTGCACGAAGAGGCCATCGCCGCCGCCGAAAAGCAGGACACGGAGGCCTATCTGGCACTGAATCACCGCTTCCATAAACTGATCTGCCAGGGCACCCAGAACGCAACCCTGGTATCGGCGGTGGAAAACCTGCGCGAGCGGCTGGCCCCGTTCCGCGCCGCGCAATCGGGCGTCGAACGCCGTTTCGAGGTTTCGCATCGGGAACACCAGCAGATCGTCGAGGCGGTGCTGGGTGGCCAGCCTGAGCAGGCGTACCTGGCCATGCGCAGCCACACCACACGGCTCACGCTCCATGTCATGGAACTGCTCCAGGCGAACCGCGTCAGCTGATTGCGCCGGACACGGCGCCACGGCACCACGGCATAACAGCACCCTGGGGTGCCGTGGTGCACTCAACCAGTCGAACCGAAGTCAGCCCGAAGCCAATCCGAAGCCAATCCGAAAAAGCGCATGGCGTTGCGCGCCATGATTTGCTGCCGCGACGTGTCGTCGAGATAGGGACAATCGGCTACCAGCTTGCCGATCTGTTGTTCGCCGAGCGGGAACGGGTAATCCGAGCCCAGCATCACACGCTCGGCGCCCATGACTTCCACCAGCAGCCGCAGCGACCGATCGTCGAAGACTGCGCTGTCCACCGAGAAGCGATCCAGATAGTGGGAAGGCGGATGCGGGCAGTCCTGCCGGACGATGTCCCGGCAGTGCCAGGCGTTTTCCGCGCGGCCCAGCAGGAACGCGAAGCCACCACCGCCATGCGCGAAGCACAGCCGTAGCGTCCGCGGAATGCGTTCGAAGGCGCCAGAAAGAATCAGGGAGAGAATGCCAAGCTGCGTTTCCGCCGGCATCGACACCAGCCACGGCAGCATCCACTTCTTCATGCGCCCGTCGGTCATCATCTCCCACGGATGAACCAGCACCGGAATGTTGTCGTTCGCGC
The DNA here is from genome assembly GCA_963543405.1 of uncultured Cupriavidus sp. GTDB lineage: Bacteria > Pseudomonadota > Gammaproteobacteria > Burkholderiales > Burkholderiaceae > Cupriavidus. The sequence continues at coordinate 31,069 of CAUUBQ010000053.1, read as the reverse complement.
AGTGCACCAGAAAGCTGACCAGGCGTTCGTCATCGAGGTCGTGCGGGCCGAGATGATTGCCGATCTGCACACCAACATGGCCATCGGCCTTCGCGCGTGAAGCCTCGGCGCAAGCCATCTCCAGGTCCTGCAGGGGCACCTGCGCCAGCGCCTTCAGGCGCTCAGGGCGATAGGCGCAATGTTCGAGCGCCAGGTCGTTCATCCGGCGCGCCCACGTCGCGGCGGCGCGCGCATCGTAGCTATAGCCGAACATGATCGGGGTGGCGCAGACGATCTGCAGGTCCAGCCCGTTGCGGTCCATTTCCTCGATGCGCAGGGCGGGGTCCCATAGCGCGCGGTAGACCGGCCGGAACTTCTTGTCGCCGGCCATGATGTGGCCCGATTCGCCGTCGTCATCGACGGCGAGCCAGGGTGCCTTGTCCGCGTCCAGCGCGGCGGCCTCTTCCTGCGTGATGCGCGGGAAGAAGTGGGCGTGCATATCGATCTTCTTCATGTTGCCTGGGAAGTGAGCGGACGGTAGGCGATGGCCTTGATCTCGATGCGCAGGTGGGGATGGGGCAACTGGTGCACGGCCACCGTCGTGCGGGTTGGCCCGTCGTAGCCGAAGTACTCGCCATACACGGCGTTGTAGCCGCCGAAGTCGTTCATGTCGACCAGGAAGGACGTGATCTCGACCACGTCCTCCAGGTCCGCGCCCACGCTGCGCAGGATGTCGCGGATGTTCTCGATCACGGCGCGGGTTTGCTGGCGGATATCGAGCACGGTCGTGCCCATCGCATCTACCTCGACGCCCTCGAAGCTGTTGTCGGCGCGTCGGGAACTGGTGCCCGAGACGAACAGGAAGTCGCCGGCGCGGCGCACATGGGGAAAGGTGCCGCGTGGCGTGGCCTTTCCGGCTACCACGGATGAAGCGGAGTTTGCCTGCATGCTTGCTCTTTTCATTGTGAAGCCTGCCCGACCGTCGGACAGGCATGGCGTCATGCCGCCAGGAAGGAAGCGCGGCCCAGCGCGCTGATCGATACCGAGACATGGTTGCCGCGCGTGAACGGTTCCGCCGCCGTGGCCGCTCCCGCCATGACCAGGCTGCCGGCCGGTAGCACCGTGCCGGCGCGCGCCAGTACCTGCGATGCCTGGACGAGGCTGCGCAACGGATGGCCCAGAATGGCGGCCGTCGAGCCTGATTGCCGCATGCGGCCGTCGATGCGCAGCACGACGCCGAGATTGGCCAGTGCATCGAAGTTGCGCGACCAGGGTCCGACCACGAGTCCCGCCGACGAGCAGTTGTCGGCCACCACGTCTTCCAGCGTGAAGCGGAAGTCCTGGTAGCGCGAGTCGATGATCTCGATCGCCGGTGCCACGGCCTCCAGGTAGTCGACACTCTCCAGCAGGGTCAACGGACCGGTGATGTCGCGGCGGGTCAGGAAGCAGACCTCCGGCTCGGCGCGTGGATGGATATAGCGCGCCATGGCCGCGCGGCCGCCGTCTTCCTCGATCATTGCATCGGTGAGCCAGCCCCAGATCAGGCTATCTACGCCCATCTGAACCATCTTGGCGCGACTCGTGAATCCCAGCTTGATGCCGATGCGCCGTTCTCCGCGCTGGCAGCGGTGTTCGATCGACCTGGCCTGAATGCCGTAGGCATCGTCGATGGAGAACGGCGAGGCCGAACTGAACTGGCCGATCGCTGTGGCGTCGCGCGCGGCGGCGTCCAGGGCGCTGGCGATGGCGGCGTGCTGGCTCATGCTGCCTCCTGGCTTTTCGCGTTGAGCGATCGCTGCAGGTCGAGTGCCACATCGACGATCATGTCTTCCTGGCCGCCCACCATGCGGCGACGTCCCAGTTCCACGAGAATATCGACGGTCTTCAGGCCGAACTTGGCCGCCGCGCTTTCCGCGTGGCGCAGGAAACTCGAGTACACGCCGGCGTAGCCCAGCGCCAGCGTTTCGCGGTCCACGCGCACGGGGCGGTCTTGCAGCGGGCGCACGATGTCGTCGGCGGCGTCCATCAACTGGTAGAGATCGCAGCCGTGATGCCATCCCATGCGCTCGGCCGCGGCGATGAATACTTCCAGCGGCGCATTGCCCGCGCCAGCGCCCATGCCGGCCAGGCTGGCGTCGATGCGGTCGCATCCTTCCTCCACCGCGACGATGCTGTTGGCCACGCCGAGGCCGAGGTTGTGGTGCGCATGCATGCCGGTCTGAGTCGCAGGATCGAGCACGTCCTTGAATGCGCGGAATCGCTCGCGCACGCCGTCCATGGTCAGGGCGCCGCCGGAGTCCACCACGTAGACGCAATGGGCGCCGTAGCTTTCCATCTGCTTTGCCTGGCGGGCCAGTTCGCTGGCCGGAATCATGTGGCTCATCATCAGGAAGCCGGCCACGTTCATGCCGATCGATCGCGCGGTCTCGATGTGCTGCCGCGCCGTGTCGGCCTCGGTACAGTGCGTGGCCACCCTGACGACGCGCGCGCCGGCGGCGTAGGCCTCGCGCAGGTCGTGCACGGTGCCGATGCCGGGCAGCAGGAGCGTGGCCACCGCCGCGCGCTGCACGGACTCTGCCACGGCCGCGATCCATTCCACGTCTGCATGGGCGCCGAAGCCGTAGTTGAAGCTGGAGCCCGCCAAGCCGTCGCCGTGCGCCACCTCGATCGAATCAACGCCTGCCGCATCGAGTGCGCGCGCAATGGCGCGCATCTGCGCCACCGAGTACTGGTGGCGGATTGCGTGGCTGCCATCGCGCAGCGTCACGTCGGAGATATATAGTTTCTTGTCGATCATGGCAGATTCCTTAGCTGGCGACCGAGAGGACATTCCGGTCGCCCAGCGCCTGCGCGACACGTTCGGCGCACGCAAGCGCGGCGCTCGTCATGATGTCCAGGTTGCCCGCATAGGCGGGCAGGTAGTGCGCGGCGCCTTCCACTTCCAGAAAGGCGGTGACTTTCAGGCCCGTCATCGGTCCCAGGCCGGGCACGTTCACCGGGTTGTCGATGCGGTCGAACTGGACGCGCTGCTTCAGGCGGTAGCCGGGCACATAGCCCTGCATACGCGCAACCATCGCGTGCACGGACGCTTCGATTGCCGCCGTGTCGGCTTCGTCGATCAGGCAGCACACCGTGTCGCGCATGATCAACGGCGGCTCGGCCGGGTTGAGAACGATGATGGCTTTGCCGCGTCGGGCACCGCCTACGGACTCGATGGCGCGCGAGGTGGTTTCCGTGAACTCGTCGATATTGGCTCGCGTGCCCGGTCCTGCGGACTTGCTCGCGATCGAGGCCACGATCTCGGCGTAATGGACCGGCGTCACGCTGGATACGGCCGCCACGATGGGGATCGTGGCCTGGCCACCGCAGGTGACCATGTTGATGTTCGGCGCATCGAGATGGGCACTGATGTTGACGCTGGGCACCACGTAAGGACCGATGGCGGCTGGCGTCAGGTCGATCACCCGCACGCCGTGCGCCTGCAGTGCCGCGTTGTGGCGGGCGTGGACGCCAGCGCTGGTGGCATCGAAGGCGATGCGGATCTCACCGAACTCTGGCATGGCCAGCAAGCCGTCGATGCCGGCGGCGGTGACCGGCACGCCGAGGCGCGTCGCGCGAGCCAGTCCTTCGGAAGCGGGATCGATCCCCACCATGGCGCCCATCTCGACATGCTTGCCGTGGCGCAGGATCTTGATCATCAGGTCGGTGCCGATGTTGCCGGAACCGATGATGGCTGCCTTGCAGGGTTTCATCTCAGGCGTCTCCTTGTGTGGTGGCCCGGAACGACGCGCTGACGCTGCCCAGGCCCTCGATGCTGGCGGTAAGGACGTGGCCGGGTTGCACGGCCACCATGGGACCGAGCGCGCCGGTCAGGATGGTGTCGCCGGCGCGAAGCGGCGCGCCAACGCGGCTCATCGTGTTGGCAAGCCAGACCGCCGCGTTCAGCGGATTGCCGAGGCAGGCAGCGCCGCTGCCGACCGAGACCGGCTCGCCGGCCAGTTCCATGACCATGCCGCAATGCACGAGGTCCAGCGAGGCCAGCGATACGGGCCGCGTGCCCAGCACGTAGAGGCCAGACGATGCATTGTCGGCGACGGTGTCCGTCAGCCGGATATCCCAGTTGGCGATCCGGCTGCCGACGATCTCGATGGCCGGCAGCGCGAAGGCGGTGGCACGGATCACGTCGGCGACGGTGTGCACGGCATGCGGCAGGTCGTGCTCCAGTACCAGCGCGATTTCTGCCTCGACCTTCGGTTGCAGCACATCGGCGCAGTCGATCTCCTCGCCGTCCTGGCGCGCCATATCGGCAAACAGCATGCCGAAATCGGGCTGGTCCACGCCCAGTTGCCGCTGCACGGCGACGGACGTCAGGCCGATCTTGCGGCCGACCAGCCGGCGTCCGGCGGCGAGCGCGTGCGCGGTGTTGTGTTGCTGGATGGCGTAGGCCAGCGCCATCGGATCGGCGCCGTCGCGGGCGGCCAGCGCGATGGCCTCGCGCACCGGCGGGCAGGGCTGGCCATGCTCGGCGGCGAACCGGAGTTGGTCGGCTACCGGGATGAGTTCGGGATTCAGCATGCGGTCTCTCGCAAGCGCGTCAGGGATTGACGCAGATGGTGGTCAGGGAGGAATAGAAATCGAGCGAATGGCGTCCACCCTCGCGGCCGATGCCGGACAGCCGGGTGCCGCCGAACGGCGTGCGCAGGTCGCGCAGGAACCAGGTGTTGACCCAGACGATGCCCACGTCGAACTGCCGCGTGACGCGGTGTGCGCGTGTGAGGTCGCGCGTCCACACCGATGCGGCAAGTCCGTAGCGCGAGTCGTTGACGCGCTTCACCACCTCGGCGTCGCTGTCGAACGGCGCGATATGGCAGACTGGTCCGAAGATCTCTTCCTGCACGCAGCGCGCCGAATCGGGCAGGCCGGTCCAGATGGTCGGCTGCACATAGGCGCCGTTGTCGCGTGCGTCGCCGAAGTGGGGAACGCCGCCGCCGGTGACGACGGTCGCGCCTTCCTCGCGGGCCAGCGCGAAGTAGGCCAGCACCTTGTCGCGGTGATTGCGGGAGATCAGCGAGCCCATCTCCACGCCCTCCGCAGTCGGATAGCCGATGCGCAGCGCTTCCGCGCGCGCCTTCATCGCCGCCACGAAACGCTCGAAGATCGGCCGCTCGACGTAGACGCGCTCCGAACACAGGCATACCTGTCCCGTGTTGGTGAAGCTGGAACGCATCACGCCCGCCACGGCCTTGTCGAAGTCGCAGTCGGCGAACACCACGGCGGCGTTCTTGCCCCCCAGCTCGAACGAAATCTCCTTCACGCCTTCGGCCACCGCTTTCATGATGGTGCTGCCGGTGCGGGATTCGCCGGTGAAGGTGAGGGCGTCGATGCCGGGGTGCCGCGAGAGGAATTCGCCGGCCGAGCTGCCGCCGAAGCCGTGCACGAGATTGAAGACGCCCGCCGGCATACCGCACTCGTGCATGACCTCGGCCAGCAGCGTGGCGCTGCCCGGCGTTTCCTCGGACGGCTTGACGACGACGGCGTTGCCGCAGGCCAGCGCAGGTGCCACCTTCCACGTCATCAGCAACATCGGCAGGTTCCACGGCGAGATGATGCCGACCACGCCGTGGGGTTTGCGCACCGTGTAGCTGAAGACGTCGCCTTCAGCCGTCCGCATGTCGAAGCAGTCGCCGCCGGCCTGGCTGGCCAGATCCGCGAACGTGCGGAAGTTCTGCACGCCACGGCGAATGTCGAGCGCACGTGCCTGCTGTTCGGTACGCCCGGTATCGGCGACCTCGGCGGCCACGAACTCGTCAAAGCGTCGTTCGATGCCGTCGGCAATGGCGTGCAGGATGCGGGCGCGCTCGGCGGGGCTGGTGCTGCCCCAGGGGCCTTCCAGCGCGGCGCGCGCGGCGCGCACCGCCCGGTCCACCTGGCTGGCATCGGCTTCGCAGACGTGGCCGACGGTGCTGCCGTCGACCGGTGAGATGTTGGGAAAAAGATTGGCCGCTTCCTCGAAGCGGCCATTCACGTAGTTCCGATAGAGGACGGAAGGGAGCGACACGTTGCAGTCTCCGGGCGATGGTCTGAGACGCAGTGTAGGCAGCGCTCCCACCGCTGGAAATTGAATCCTTCGCCGTCGGCTATTCCATGTCGGAATACCCGTGCCGCTTCCTATTCGGGCTGGATTCCCGCCGCCTCGATCACGGGTTTCCACTTCGCGCGGTCCTGCCGGATGCGCTGGGCAAACGCGTCGCGGGTCTCGCCGAGCGGTACGATGCCGGCCTTCTCCAGCCGCACGCGGAACTCGGGGTCGGCGATGATCTTCCTGGATTCGGCGGCGATGCGATCGACGACCTCCGGCGGCATCTTCGCCGGTCCCACCAGGCCGTTCCACGTGTCCACCTCGTGGCCCGGGAAGGTTTCCGCGATGGTGGGCACGTTCGGCAGCACGGGCAGGCGCCTGTCACTGGAAACCGCCAGCAATGACACCTTGCCGGTGCCTTGGTATGGCATGACTTCCGACACGCTGGCGCTGTACAGGTCGATCTGGCCGGCGAGCACGTCGGCAAGCGCCGGCGCACCGCCACGGTAGGGCACCATGGTGGCCTGGATGCCGGCACGATTCAGGAACAGCAGCGCCGAGAGCTGCGTCAGCCCACCGTTGCCGGCATGGCCCACGTTGAGGGCGCCCGGGTGGGCCTTGCCGTAGCGCACCAGATCGTCCAGCGACTTGAAGTTGTTGCGCGTGCTGGCCGTCAGCACGAACGGATTGCCGCCGACGTTGACGATGGGAACGAAGTCGCGCACTGGGTCATAGCGGATCTTGTTGGTCATCGGCGCAGTGACGATCTGCGTCATCGTCGACATGAACAGCACATAGCCGTCGGCGGGAGCGCGCGCGACGTATTCGGCGGCGATCAGGCCCGCCGCGCCCCCACGGTTGTCGACGACGAATGGCTTGCCGAACACCTTGCCCAGCCGCTCGGCCATCAGGCGCGCGATCATGTCGGTATTGCCGCCCGGCGCGAACGGTACGACGATGGTCACGGGCCGCGAGGGCCACGGCTCCTGGGCATGGCCAGGGGCGGCGGCCAGGGCGCACAGCGCCAGCAAGGTGCCGCGGGTGATGGCGCCCAGGCGGGCGCGCAGCAGGGATATCTTCATGGTGTCTCCTCCGGAATGCCTACACCGGTCTTTGGCTCTGTGTGCAGGGGGATATTGTGATGGGTGGCGGGCGGCAGCGCTATTCGATGCGGCAGGCCTGGTCGAACGGCAGTCGCGGCAGCTTGCCGAATAGCCGCGAGGGGTCGCCCTGGCCCAGGTTGCAGAGGAAGTTGACGCGCCAGCGCCCGTCGGGGAAGAAGGCACGGTTCACCGCTTCCGAATTGAAACCCGACAGCGGCCCGCAGTCCAGACCGAGCGCGCGCGCCGCCAGGATCAGGTAGCCGCCCTGCATCGACCCGTTGCGCACGGCCGTTTCCGCGGCCAGGGCGGGGTCCGCGGCGAACATGTCGAACATGGCGGGCCGGTGCGGGAACAGCGTTGCACCGAGCGTGTGGAAGGCGGTGTCATAGGCCACGATGGCCGTGACGGGGGCGTGCCTGACCTTGTCGACGTTCGCCGGCGAAAGGGTGGGCAGCAGCTTCGCCTTGGCGGCGTCGGAACGCACGAAGACCACGCGCATCGGGCAGCAGTTGGCGCTGGTCGGCCCCTGGCTGACCAGCGCGTAAAGCCGGGCCAGGGTGGCGTCGGGCACCTCCGCGTCAAGCCAGCCGTTGTGGCTGCGGGCTGTCAGGAACAGCGTGTCGAGTGCATCGGCGGCGAGGGGCGCACTCATGCCTGACCTCCTGTGTGGCGTGGGCCTTGCGGCGTGTCCTGCCAGGCCGTGGCGGTGATTTCCACACGCATGTCGGGGTGCGGCAGTGCCGCCACGGCCACGCAGGTGCGTGCCGGCAAAGGCTGGCCCGCGCTGGCGAAGCGTGGTTTGCAGATGGCATCGTAGGCGGCATTGAAGGCGGCGTAGTCCTGCATGTCGACCAGATAGCACGTCATGGTCACGCAATGGGCCAGGTCCAGCCCTTCGTCCTGCAAGGCGCGGTCGATCTTGTCGAGCACACACGCGGTCTGGACGCCGATGTCGTAGACGCGCTCGCCGTCGGCGCCGGTCGTTACCCCCGTGCAACCGTCGTGGGTGCGCGGGCTCATGCCGGCCAGGTGGACATGGCCGCCAGCCCGACGCGCGGGTGAGTATGCGGCGAGTGGCGGGGGATTCATGCGCGGGCCTCCGCGCGTGGAATGCCGGCCAGTGCCTGCAGCAGCTCGGCGGAAGCCTCCGCCGCGAGCGGCACCAGCGGCGGGCGTACGTGACGCCAGCCGGGGTCGCTGGTCAGTTGTGCCAGCGTGTGCTTGACGGCGGCCACCATCGGGAAGCGTTCCACCGTGGTACGCACGGCCGCGATGGCATCGCGCAGGCGCGCAGCATCGGCACCGGATGCGAACGCCTGGGCAATGGCGCGTGCGTTGATGTTGTTGGTGGCGGAAATGCAGCCGGCGGCGCCCAGCGGAAGGCTGCGCAGCATCAGCAGTTCCGAGGCCGGGAAAATGGACAGCGACGGAAAGCGTTCCAGCATGGCGACAAGATTTTCCCAGTTGCCGCTGCTGTCCTTGATGCCCACGATATGCGTCGGGAATGCCTGCACCAGCCGTTCGATCAGCGACAGCGAGATGGGCACGCCGGACATCGCCGGGATGTGATACAGCACGATGCGCAGCGCGGGGTCGTTCACGCGCGCGATCAGTTCGCGATAGTAGGCGAAGACACCGTCTTCGCTCACGTTCTTGAAGAAGAACGGCGGCAGCACCAGCACGCCTGCGCAACCGCGATCGATGGCGTGGCGCGTCAGCGCGACGGCGTCGTCGATGGCGCAGCAGCCGGTTCCCACCAGCACGCGCTCGCCGGGGATGCCGGCATCGATCACGGCGTCGACGAGCGCGATGCGTTCCTCGAACGTCTCGGAGCAGGCTTCGCTGTTGGTGCCCGAAATGGCGACACCGGCGCCGTCGGCGATCAGCCCCTGGCAGTGCGCGACGAAGGCCGGCAGGTTGATCGACAGGTCTTCATGAAACGGCGTGACGACAGGGGCGAACACACCCCGAAGTTGTTGGGTGAGCATGGTGTTGTATCCATTGTTGTTTGGGATGCCTGCCTGGCGGCAGGGGCGATGGGCGCCGCGCTACGGGACGGTTTGCGTAACGGGGTGCGTGACGGCGGCCAGGAACTCGCCCAGGGCCAGGCTGAAGGCGGTGTCTGCCGTGCCCAGGTGGGCGACGATCGACGTGTGGTTATGGCGTGCCACCTGCACCACGCGCGGGCTGCGTCGCTGGGCCTCGCGTACGCGTGCCGCGTACTGCAGCGCGTACAGGTCCAGGTAGGGATTCTCGAACTCCGCGAACGCCACCATCAGCGGCACGCGCAGGCGCCCCGCGAAGGGCATCGGCGCGCGCGCTGCTTGCAGGGCCGGATCGCTGCCGAAGTAGGCGGCGACGCCATTGGCGTTGGGGTTGTCCGGCAGCGTGTCGGTCTGCAGGCGCGCGCTGACGAGCACGGCGCCGGCCACGCCTTCGTCGTTCTCTCCGCAGGTCGGATCGCTGAGGCAGCTCGCCACGTGGCTTCCGCCCGCGGAGTGTCCGATCAGGACAATGCGGCGCGGATCGCCACCGTGGGCCCATATGTTCGCGCGCAGCCACGCCAGCGCCATCGCCACATCCTCGGCCCCGGCCGGGTACTGCGCCTCGGGCGCCAGCCGATACTCGACGTTGACTCCGACGTAGCCTTGCCGGGCACACCAGCGCGGCACGTTGGCGTAGATATACGGGCTGGAATCCTTGTCGCCGCGTATGAAAGCGCCGCCGTGCACGAAGACCACCACGGGCCGGTCATGGCCGGCTGCGGCGTCCTCGGGCAGATGGAGATCGAGGCGGTGCCGCGCGTGCGGGCCGTAGGCAATGTCCGCATGGCTGCGGATGCCAACGGCTGGCTGCGCAGCGTGCACGCTGTCGTAGATCGTGCATACCTGCCGGCGATTGCCCTGGATGTCGTCGGCCCAGCGTGGTCCGAGAGCCAGCATGGCGTCCGCCTGCGCCGGCGAGAGTCCCGGGAACGCCGATGCCGCCAGCATGGCATTGCCGTTCATGCGCCGGCTCCGGTGTCGCTGCCCTTGCCGCTGCCTTTGCCGCTCTCCTTGCCACTCTCCTGGCTGGCATCTTCGTCCTGCGCCGGAGCCGGCTGCTGCTCGCTGCGCTGCTTGGCAGCGAGCAGGCCCGGCGCGGGCGGCACCACGAAGTGCGCAAGGCGATGGCGGTCGAACGATTCCAGATTGCGCTCCCACGTCTGCGCCTTGCGCGCGCTTTCGGCGGGAATCTGTTCCATCTCCGTATAGATCTCGACGTTGTTGCCATCGGGGTCCTTGAAGACGAGGAACCAGTTGCCGCCGGGGCCGTGCTGGCCGATGCCGCGCTCGATGGTGACGCCGTGGCTGCGTGCCACCTCCACCGCGCGCTGCATTTCATCGAGCGATTCCACGTAATACGAGAAATGCTCGAGCCCCGGCCGCGTGTAGCTGGGCGGGCTGTCGCGCTCGGGCGCGTCGGGCGCAAGCCGCGAGAGCGCCAGGTCGTGGTGGTCCTCGCCGGCACGCAGGAAGACCATCTGGTCGGCGATGCGGTCCGACACCGTGAGGCCCATGACCTCGGTGTAGAAGCGCGTCGATGCTTCGAGATCGCGCACCATCAGGACGAGGTGGCCCAGCTTGCGGGTTCGAATAGGGGTCATGTGCTTGTCTCCTGCCTGTTCTGCGTGTTCTGCCTGGTTTTCCGTGTGGCCTGGCGAAGCGGGCTGCGGTCGGTGCTAGCGCGCGGCGGGCTCCAGCGCGACGCGGTTTTCGATCGTGCCGATCTGCTCCACCCAGGCCGTCATGCTGTCGCCGGGCTTCAGGAAGACGCCACGTCCCATGCCGACACCGTCCGGCGTGCCCGTGGCGATCAGGTCGCCAGGTTGCAGCGTCAGAATACGCGACAGGTAGGCGATCTGTTCGGCCACCGAGAAGATCATCTGCGAGGTGTTGCCGTTCTGCATGGTCTCCCCGTTGACATGCAGCGTCATGCGCAGGTTCTGCGGATCGGGGATGCAGGCGGCGGGGACCAGCCACGGGCCCATCGGTCCGAAGGTGTCGAAGCTCTTGCCGCGGAACCAGTCGTGCGTGAACGGATAGTCGGTGCGGCGGTTCAGGTCGCGCGCGCTGATGTCGTTGAACACCGTATAGGCGGCGATCACCGACAGCGCGTCTTCCACGCTGACGTGTCGGCACGTCTGGCCGATCACCACGCCCAGCTCCACTTCCCAATCGAGCTTCTTCGTCTCGGGCGGCATCAGCACCGTGGTACCGGTGGCCACCACGCTGGTTTCCGCCTTCATGAAGATGTAGGGCTGGCTTTCGCTGCGGGCGGCCAGCTTGGTGCCCATCTCGTCGGCGTGCTCATAGAAGTTCGAGGCGGTGCCGAAGATGCGGCGCGGGCGATAGGGCGCCGCGTAGGTGGCGGCCGCATCGACGGCGGCGATCTTGCCGGCGGTGCGCAATGCCGGAATCCGCGCGGCGATATCGGCCAGCAGCGGCGCATGGCGCGACCAGTCCGCCAGTGCCGCGTTCAGGTCCTGCGGCAGGCGCGATGCCTCGATGCCGCATGCCAGGCTCACGTCGGCCAGGGCGTAGAGCGTGTTGTCGACGACCAGTCCGGGCTGCTGCCGGCCGGCCAATTCAAATGTGGCGAGGCTATACCAATTCACCGTGTCTCCTGTGTGGTGTTGTCGGACAAAACCGGCGTGCAAGTCGTCTCCGGACGTTCCGTCTCGTTTTATGCACATCCGCGTTTGTGGATACTCTATGTTCCATGTGTATACATGTCAAGCCGTGCGTGATACTTTTCGTCGATGCCGTGTATCTACGCGGAACCAATCAATCACAAGCCAAAGGAGCGGGGACGATGCCTGCCGAGCGCATGGAAAACGAAGGGGAGGTGGTCGTGCTGACGCGGCTGCCGCTGGACCACGACTGGTTGCGGGCGCGCGCGCCGCACTACCGTTTCGTGCCGTGGACGGCGGTGGATGAGGCGCAGCGGGTGCGGGCACGCGCGGTGCTGACCAATGGGTCCACCGGGCTGACCGGCGCGGAAATGGCGGCGTTGCCGGCGCTGGAGCTGGTGGCGAGCTTCGGTGCCGGCTACGAGAACATCGAGCGTGGCGCGGCGCGTGCGCGCGGCGTGCGCGTGTGCCATGCGCCGGATACCAATAGCCAGATCGTCGCGGATCATGCGCTGGCGATGATGCTGGCGTGGTCGCGTGGCATTGCAACGCTGGATCGCGGCGTGAAGGCGGGGCAGTGGGATACCCTGCGTGCGCCGCGGCCGGGCGTGCGCGGCAAGACGCTGGGCATCGTCGGGCTCGGCAATATCGGCCAGCGACTGGCGGCACTGGCGGAGGCCGTGGGCATGCACGTGGCTTACCTGCGCCGCAGCGGCGCGCCGCAGCCGGGCCGCGAGCCCTACGGCGATGTCCGCTCGCTGGCGGCCGCCTGCGACGTGCTGGCGCTGACGTGCCCGGGCGGTCCGGCCACGCGGCACCTCGTCGATGCGGAGGTCCTGCGCGCGCTCGGTCCCGACGGCCTGCTGGTCAATGTGGCGCGCGGCAGCGTGGTGGATACGGAGGCCCTGGTGCAGGCGCTACGGCGCGGCGAGCTGGGTGGCGCCGCGCTCGATGTGCTGGAGACCGAGCCCCTGGTGCCCGAGGCGCTGCGTCAGATGGATCAGGTCATCCTCACGCCTCACATGGCGGGCCGCTCGCCGGAAACGCGCGTGGCCCAGCACGAGGCGCTGCTGCGCAATCTGGAGGGATGGTTCCGCAATGCCGCGCCGGCCCATCCGGTCGATCTGGACGACTGAGCGCGACCGCGCCGGCACGCCTGGGCGTCCGGCGCGTCGCCTGTCACGGGGTGCGCGGGCCGGGCGCCGCAAGTTGCAGGACCCAGTGCGCGAAGCGCACGGCCTCGGCGGGCGAGATGGCATTGGGTGGCATGGGCGTCGCCCCCCATTTGCCGCTGCTGCCCTGAAGCATGCTCTTGGTCAGGGTGTCGACGGCGCTGGCATCGTCACGATAGCGCGCGGCGATCGCACGGAATGGCGGGCCGATCTTCGCGGTATCGAGCGTATGGCAGGCACGGCAGGTTTCCTCGCTCGACGATGTGGCGGCGTGCGCGGCCGACACCGACGGGCCGCATGGGGATAGGGCCGCCCCGGTGAAGAGCAGGCAAAGGAGAAGCGCTTTCTTCGACATCGCGGAAGTCTCGTGAGACGTTGCGGACCGGCCCGCCGGCGCCGGATGGGACGCTGGCGGGCCGATGTCCGATGGGCCGATGGGAATCAGCGGCGGGGCCAGGGCTTGGCCGGCGCGCCGGTGACGGGTTCGCCCAGCAGCGGTGTCGACAGGGCATAGGCACCGTCTTCCGTGAAGGCCCAGATGATGTTGCGGTCGTACTCCGTGTAGATGGCGAACACGCCCTTGCCCAGCGTGTACGACGGGAGCTGCGTCTCGTCGGCCAGCGGCGGGATGAAGTAGCCGGCAATCGTGGGTCGCGTCGGGTCTTTCACGTCGTAGATCTGCACGCCGGCGTTGTAGAACGAGTAGGGCACCACGCCCTGGCGCCAGCCGCCGGGCTGGCCGATGGCGTTGGCACGCTTGGGACCGAAATTGCCGCCGCGCTGGCAGAAGCTCGTGAACGGCGCGCCGGGAGGGATTGCCGGTTGGGGCAGCTTGGCGGCCACCTTGAGGCGCGCCGGATCGCGGGCATCGACGACGAAGATGTCCTTGTACGGTTCGTAGCAGTCCCGGTTCATGGGATAGCCGTTGGTGAACACGAAGCCGGTGCGATCGTACTGGCTCACGTCCGCGTTATCGAACTCCGTGCCGGCAAAGCTGGGCGGCGTGTTGACGTTGCCGAGCATCTTCGGCCTGGCGGGATTGGACAGGTCGAAGGCATAGAAGCCCAGGCCCCCCATTGCGCCGAAGCCGATCTTGCCGCCCGCTTCGAGCGACTTGGGCAGGAAGATGGGATTGCGCGCGCCCATCCACGACGTGCGGTTGCCCGCGCGCGGGTTCATCAGGTAGGTCTGCTCGTGTTCCGCGTTGCCCAGGATCTGCCCTGGCACCGCGACCTGCGAGACGAAGGTGGGATTGGCGGGGTCCGACATGTCCCAGACCTGATAGCCGGGTGAATACAGGTAGTTCGGGTATTCGGTCAGCGCGTAGCTGTCGTCGGGCGCGGCGGCGACGATCATGTACTTGCCGCCGTAGTACTCCGGCGCGTCCAGCGATCCGGAGCCCTGTTGCTGGCCGACCGGCGCGTCCGGGCGCTGCCGGTCCGTGGTCCGGGTTGCCAGCAGCTTCCACTGGTTCGGCAGCGGGCCGTCCATGGCAAACACCTTGAAGCCCTTGAGCGAGTTGTAGTTGCGCTGCGCGGCCACCTTGTCGGGCTGCTCCATCTTCTCGCGCATCAGGCCGTAGCGGCCGATTTCGTACGAGGCCACCATGACCGGCTTGCCGAGCTTCTTGCTCCACGCGATGGTGGCGCCGCCGAGGTAGTCCTGCACCGTGTTCGGGTCGTACTTCTCGCTCGATCCCTTTGGCCCCCAGACGCCGCCCTGCGAGTAGACCACCTTGCCGTGGGCGGGGTCGGTCACGTCCATGATGCGCAGGTAGTCGCGATCATGGATGTACAGGTAGCGTTTGCCATCGAAGTCGACGATGTTGTTCCAGGCGTGGAACGGCGAGCCGACGCCCGGATAGAAGGCCACCACCTTGACGTTCTTCGCGTAGGTGTTCTTGTCCCACGTGGTCATCTCGCCGGGGAAGCGCTGGCCGTTGTGGACTTCGGGTGCGGCCTTGGGCCAGACGAACTCGCCGGTGGCCGGGTCCATGCCGTAGTCGACGCCGGCCTTGAGCGCGGCGGGCCGGCGATCCGGGGTCAGGCGCAGCCAGCCTGCCAGCCAGGGGTCCTTGACGTTGGGCGTGCCGGGCGTGACCGGGCCGGCGTTCGGCGTGGCGGCGGGGGACACGGAGGCTGGCGAGGTGGATTCGGCGCCGGCGGCCCGTGCGGCCAGCGGCGGCAGGGCGGTGGACATCAGGGCGATCGCCAGGGCGCAGCCCCTGGTCAGGGCTGTGCGGCGATGCCGGCGTTGGGGACGATGCATGACTGACTCCTTGTTGATCAGGCGATGGGTTCCTGCCGGCGTCACATCCGCGACGCCGGCGGCGGATGGGTGTTCAGAAGGCGTGGCGGATACCGAGCTGGAAGCCGGAAGGGTTCTGTCCCGGACTCGGGTTTGACTGGAAGGTCACCGGATACGCGATCGGTACGGTGTTCTGGTTGTGGACGTGCGCGTACGTGGCATAGAGATCGGTGCGCTTGGACAGGCCATAGAGGTAGCCGATCACGAAGCCGGTAGCGCTGGTGATGCTCTTGTTGTTGTCGTCGTGCCGGTAGACCACGCTGCCATATACGCGGTTGCGGCCGTCGATGTTCCAGCGCGCGCCGATCTGGGCATCCCAGCCGCTGGAGTTGAACGCGACATAGGGTGGATACGCGTAGTAGCCCTTGTAGGTATGGAAGATGGCGGTCGGCTCGAAGCCCCCGATGCGATAGACCGCCGAGAAATAGTTGTCGCGCGACGACGGGATCTGCGACGCCTGGTGGATGTCGCGCGTGTACTGCTGCTCGGTGACCGCGCCGAGGAACAGCGGGCCGTTGCGGTAGTCCACGCCGATGCTCAGGAAACGCCCCGCGCGCGTGGTGTCCTCCAGTCCGAACGCATACATCACGCGGCCGGTGAAGCCGTAGAGCGTGGGCGTCTTGTACTGGATGGCATTGTCCACGCGATAGGACGCGTAGAAGAACTCCATGTTGTTGACCATACTGTAGGCCGCCGCCCAGCTCGGGTCCGCGTAGCCGGCGATCCAGTACGAAGGCGTGAACTGGCGCCCCATCGTCACCTCGCCCAGGTCCGCGCTCTTGAGGCCGACGAAGGACTGGCGGAACTGCGCCGCCTGCACGCCGGTGTCGGCGGAGAACGTCGGCTCGATCGTGAACACGGCCTTGTAGCCGCCACCCAACTCCTCGACGCCGCTGAGGTTGAAGCGCGAGTTGTTCAGCCCGCCACTGGTCATGCGCGTCACGCTGGCCGGCCCCGACTGGATCAGGTGCTCGATGTTCAGGTCGACATAGCCCGACAGCCATACCGCGCTCTCGGCATAGGCACCGGCGCATGCGAACAGCATGGCGCCCGGCACTAGCAGCTTCCTTTTCATTGTGTCTCCGAATCTTTTCGTTTCTTGTGTCGCGGACGCGGTCTCTCCGCAAGGCGGCGCGGCCGGCGTGGGTCGCCGGTCATCGCCGCGGGCACCTCCCTGTGCCGTCTTGCGGAAGACCTCCCCCGGCGGCGTCTTCCTTTCTCCCGGGCATTTCACCTACGTGTATACTCGGTTGAAGTAAATTATACGTATGATGTTATTTGTATTCCGATGACTATTTTCTTATACACAATGGCCATTTGGTAATAGCGGGTTGACCCGAATGTGTATGTGGTGTGTGTGAGGTGTGTGATCCATGGCATACCTGGATGGCGGGGAAATGGCTTGTGGCCCCGCACAGGTGTTCCCAACATCGTGATTCCGAGGCGCAAATGTCCGTCAATCCTCTCAGCGAGATTTCGCTGATCCGCAGGCTGAAGCTGAACCAGTTGATGATCTTCGAGCGCGTGCTGCAGACATGCTCGGTGATGCGTGCCGCCAACGACATGCGTCTGACCCAGCCGGCCGTGACCAAGGTGATCCACGAGCTGGAGTCGTGTTTCGATGGCGCACTGTTCCTGCGCTCGAACCGCGGCGTGGTGCCCACCGAGCTTGGGCTGCTGCTCGGGCAGCGCGTAAAGTCCCTGATGGCCGAACTGCGCTACATGACCGACGAGCTGAACGATTTCCGACTGGGCACCAGCGGGCATGTCATCGTCGGCACACTGATCTCGGCATCGGCGCGACTGCTGCCGCTGGCCATCTCGATGCTGAAGTCGCGCACGCCCAACGTACTGGTGACCGTGCGCGAGGGCACCACGGCCCATCTGTTCCCGGCGCTGGCCACGGGGGACCTCGACGTTGTCGTCGGCCGTCTCCCGGAGCGCGAACTGCCGGTGGCCACGGCGTTCCCGCTGACGCATGAGGTGCTGTTCGAGGAGTCGCTGTGTGCGGTAGTGGGCAAGGGCTACGGCGACGCACCGGATCGCGTGACGCATCTCTCCGAGCTGGCCGATTCGGCATGGATACTTCCGACGTCCGACTCGCCGGCGCGGCTGGCGGCGGAGCAGCTGTTTCGCAGCGCCGGCCTGCCGCTGCCCGGAGACGTCGTCGAATCGCTGTCGCTGCTGACCAATCTCGGGCTGTTGATGGAGACGCCGCGCATCGCGCTGATGCCAAGCGTGGCAGCGAAGCAGTTCGCGCGCGCCGGCCTGCTGCGCATCCTGGACTTGCCGGAGACCTGCGCCTTCGGCACGGTCGGATTCTCGGTGCGCTCGAACAAGCCGCAGAGCGCCGCGGGTCGTGCATTCATCGCGTGCCTGCGAGAGGCCGCGCAGGCCAGCGTGCCCGACGCGCCACAGGCTTGCTGAGGCGAGCATTCCCGCATCGAGACGCCGGCGCGATCTGGTATTCCTGTTCGGGATAGCCAGCGCCCGATGATTGATTATCGAGGCCGACGTGGCTCCCCTAGACTCCGGTCGAGCCATTCAAGACAAGCGTCCGGTGACAACGTGCGACGCGGCACCGACGCAAGAGAGACACAGATGCTGACCTACGGAGCGCCTTTCAATTTTCCCCGCTGGATCGACGAGCACGCGCACCTGCTGAAGCCGCCCGTCGGCAACCGGCAGGTATGGCAGGACAGCGACTTCATCGTGACGGTGGTGGGCGGGCCCAACCATCGCACGGACTATCACGACGATCCGCTCGAGGAGTTCTTCTATCAGTTGCGCGGCAACGCGTACCTGAATCTCTGGGTCGATGGCCGCCGCGAGCGCGTCGACCTGAAAGAGGGGGACATCTTCCTGCTGCCCCCGCACGTTCGCCATTCGCCGCAGCGTCCCGAGGCCGGCAGCGCCTGCCTGGTGATCGAGCGGCAGCGGCCCGCCGGGATGCTGGACGGGTTCGAATGGTACTGCGACGCCTGCGGCCATCTGGTGCATCGCGTCGAGGTGCAGCTCAAGAGCATTGTCACCGACCTTCCGCCGCTCTTCGAAGGCTTCTACGCCTCGGAGGACAAGCGCCGCTGCGCGCATTGCGGACAGGTTCATCCCGGCCGCGCGGCCTGACACGCCTGATACGCCTGACACGCCTGACACGCCTGATACACCTGGCCGGCGTCCTGGCAGGGCGCTGGCATTCCCACCTTTTTATCTAGCAGCATTCACCAACCCATGATGATTCGCGAAGACTGTGCCGCCCTGGACGCGGCGGACAAACTGGCTGGCTGCCGCGCACGATTCGCGCTGCCGGCCGACACCATCTACCTCGATGGCAATTCCCTGGGTGCGATGCCCGCCAATGTGCCGGCGCGCATGAAGGTAGCCATCGAACAGGAATGGGCGGAGGGCCTGATCCGTTCGTGGAACGATGCCGACTGGTATCCCGCTCCTCAGCGCACCGGCGACCGCATTGCCAGGCTGATTGGCGCCGGACCGGGGGAAGTGATCGTCGCCGATTCGACCTCGGTCAACCTGTTCAAGGTACTGGTGGCGGCCACCCGGATGCGGCCCGGCCGGGGCGTGATCCTGGCGGAGCGCACCAACTTCCCGACCGACGTCTATATCGCGGAGAGCGTGGCGGAGATGACGGGCCGCGAACTGCGATGCGTCGATCCGGAAGCGGTGATGTCGGCCATCGACGAGAACGTGGCCATCGTGTCGCTGACCCACGTGAACTACAAGACGGGCAAGCGCTACGACATGGAAGCCGTGACCCGCCGCGCGCACGAGGCCGGCGCACTGGTGGTCTGGGATCTCTGCCACACGGCGGGTGCCATGCCGGTCTACCTCAATCAATGCGCGGCCGATTTCGCGGTGGGTTGCGGATACAAATACCTGAACGGCGGACCCGGTGCGCCGGCGTTCGTGTTCGTCGCCTCGCGGCACCTGGAGCATGTGCGCCAGCCGCTTTCGGGCTGGCACGGCCACGCCCAGCCGTTTGCGTTCACGCATGAGTACGCGCCCCATGCAGGCATCGACCGGATGCTGACAGGGACCGCGCCGCAGCTCGGGCTGATCGCGCTGGAGAGTGCGCTGGAGGCATTCGACGGCGTCGACATGGAGGCATTGCGCGAGAAGAGCGTTTCGCTTGGCGACGTATTCATCGCACTGGCCGAGCAGGAACTGGCGGGACTGGGCTTCACGCTGGCCACGCCGCGTGACGCGGCGCAACGTGGCAGCCAGGTATCGCTGCGGCACGCGGAAGGCTACGCCATCATGCAGGCGCTGATCGCGCGCAACATCATCGGCGACTTCCGCGCGCCGGACATCCTGCGCTTTGGCTTTGCCGCGCTCTACGTTCGCCATGTCGATATCTGGGACACCATCGCGGCGCTGAAGGACATCGTCACGAGCGGGGCATGGAACACGGAAGCGTTCCGCACGCGCAAGTCGGTGACCTGAGCGCAACGGCCAGAACCATAACAAGGAGACAAGCGATGACGCAGCAGCAGGGATTCGACGCGATCGTCGAGCGGGAGCAGGGGCTGCATCGGGGGCTGACGACCGGGCAGCTTTCGATGATCGCCATCGGCGGCGCCATCGGGACCGGCCTGTTCCTCGGCAGCGGGTTTGCCATTGGCCTGGCCGGCCCGAGCGTGCTGGTGAGCTACGCCATCGGGGCATTGATTGCCCTGCTGCTGATGGGCTGCCTGGCCGAGATGACGGTGGCCCATCCGACGTCCGGCTCGTTCGGCACCAACGCGGAGCAATACATCGGGCCGATGGCCGGATTCCTCGTGCGCTATGCGTACTGGTCGTCGATCGTCTTCGCGGTTGGCACGGAAGTAACGGCCATCGCGGTCTACATGAAGTACTGGTTTCCGACGGTGCCGGGGTGGTACTGGATCGTCGGCTTCTCGGCCGCGCTGATCGGCATCAATGCCGCCAGCGTCAAGATTTTCGGCGCGGTCGAGTATGCGTTCTCGATGCTGAAGATCGCCGCCATCGTCGGCTTCATCCTGCTCGGCGCATACGTGGTGGCGCGCGCGCCGGCCGGCTCCGGCATTGGACTGGCCAACTACACCGCGCATGGCGGCTTCTTCCCGAAGGGGCCGTGGGGCACCTGGGTGGCGGTGATCGTGTCCATCTTCAGCTACCTGAGCATCGAGATGATTGCCGTGGCGGCAGGCGAAGCGCGCGATCCGCAGACCGCCATCACGCGCGCCTTTCGCGCGACGATGGTGCGGCTGGTGGTCTTCTACCTGCTGACGCTTGCGCTGACGCTGATGATCGTGCCGTGGACGGCGGCCGGCGCGGGGGAAAGTCCGTTCGTCAAGGTGATGGCCGCCACGGACGTGCCGGCCGCCGCGGCGGTGTTCAACTTCGTGATTCTGGTGGCGGCGCTGTCGGCCATGAACAGCCAGCTCTATATCACCACGCGGATGATGTTCAGCTTGTCCCGCGCGGGCTATGCCCCAAAGGCGCTGGGCCGCGTCAACGGCCGTGGCGTGCCGATGGCGGCCTTGCTGCTGTCCACCGTGGGCATTGCCTTCGCGGGCGTGCTCAATGTGGCGTATCCGGATGCCTCGTTCATGCTGATGATGGCGATCTCGATGTTCGGCGCCATGTTCACCTGGTTGATGATCTTCATCACGCATCTCTTCTTCCGCCGGCATTACCGGGGTCGGCCGCTGGCTTTCCGGATCTGGGGGTTCCCGGTGACGACCTTGCTGGGCGCCGGGTTGATGGCCGCCACGCTGGCGACGACGTGGTTCACGCCGGAATTCAGGATGACGCTGGTCGTGGGCGTGCCATTCATGCTGGCCTTGTCGGCCGTGTACTGGCTCTGGTACCGCAAGCGCCGCGGTGTCGTGCAAGGGGAGGATGGCCGGCACGCCGAGGTGCCCAGCGGCTATTGATTGCCCGGCCACGCTCGCGGCCGGACCCAATCTCTGGGGCTCGATGTACTCCATGCGAAAAAGTACTTTTTCTTATTGGTGTATACACGAACTGAAAAATGAGTTCGTTTGTAAGAAACTGTACGCATAACGACATGGAGGCATAATGAAAGCGCTGGATCGGGTGCGTTTTGCACCACTTGTTGCCGCATCCGCTGCACTGCTGTGCGCAGCGTCGCCCCAGGCCTCAGCCCAGACCGATGGCGTGCAGATCTACGGCTTCATCAAGGAGAACGTCGAGTCGATCCACCTTTCCGGCAACGGGCGCAGCCAGTCGCTGGCGCGACTGTCCAACGATCTGTCGGTGCTCGGCTTTCGCGGGAGCGAATCGCTGGGCGGCGGCAACCGCGCGTTCTTTCAGATCGAGACGAATCTGCGCATGGACGGCACCGGCAGTTCGCAGATCGGTGACCGCAATACCGCCGTGGGCCTGAGCGGTCCCTGGGGGCAGTTCTGGATGGGGCAGTGGGAGATGCCACTGCGCTACGTGTCGGTCTACAAGGTGGACCCGTTCACGGCGGGGATCTTCGCGTCCAACTCGATCATGGGGAATGGCTTCGTGACCGCCACCAATGGCGTCTCGCCGCAGTCGTTCGACCGTCGCCAGCCCAACCTGGTCCAGTACGCCACGCCGGAATGGGGCGGCGTGTCGGCGCGCATCGCGGTAGCCATGCCCGAGGACCGCACGCCTACGACCAATCCCATCGCCTGGTCGAGTCTGGTCAGCTATGAGTCCGGCCAGTGGTACGCGGCCTGGGGCCACGAGTTCCACGGCGATTACTACTACAACGGCTCGCGCGACCATGCCGACCGCATCGGCCTGGTCTACGCCATCGGTGGCGTCAAGCTGCGCGCCGCCTATGAACGCCTCAGCTACGAGCCCGCGCCGGGCCTTTCGGTGCGGCGCGATGCCTGGCAGGCCGCGGCGACGTACAACCGTGGGCCCCACATTTTCCGCGCGTCGTACACGCAAGGTGGCAATGCCCAAGGCAACACCATCCAGCGCGTGGGCGGCATCGGCCTGCCGGGGACCGATTCGGGCGCGTGGCAGGTATCGCTGGGCTATGGCTACACGCTGTCCAAGCGTACCGAACTCTGGGCCGCCTTCACGCGGCTGGTCAACCATGCCACCGCCGCCTACAACCTGTCGGCCAATTCCGTGCCCGGCGTGATGGCGGGCGATGCAATGAGCGGTTTCGGCCTGGGTATCACTCACAGTTTTTGACCGGAGAGGCATGGGCTCCGCCACCGTGCTTATTGGCGGGCGACCCGCTGCGCGCGTGGGCGACCAGACTGCCCACGGCGGCAGCATCGTGATGGGGCTGCCAAGCGTGCTGATCGGGGGCTGAGCGTGAGTTTCCCCGGGGCGCACCGGCTACCCAAGAGCCAGATGCCGCAGCAAGGCAGCATTGAAGTGCTCCGGCTGGTCAATATTGGGCAGGTGCCCGGCGCCTTCAATGACTTCCATCCGACTATGTGGAATGATGCGCTGAATCGCCGTGTTCGCCTCCGGTAGTACGCCATCGTTGGCCCCCACCAGCAGTGTTGTGGGAGTGTGGATCCGGGACAAATCGGGAAGAAAACCCAGTCCCTGAATCGCCCGTGCGCAGCCTTCGAATCCGATGACGGAGGTCGACGCGGCGATGGAACGAAGCCGCGCCGCAATCTCGGGCTCGCGCGTCAGGAACGGCAGGCCAAACCAACGTTCCAGTGTGGCATCGGCCAAGGCACTGCAGCCGGCGGTTCGCGCTTGCTCGATGCGGGCGTCCCACGGCGCCGCGACTTCAGGAGGCGCGTCGGCGCGGGCGTCGCAAAGGCAGAGCGTGTGCAAGCGTGATGCATGGTGGATGCCAAGGCCAAAGCCAATCATGCCGCCGAGTGACAGGCCAACATAGTGCACGCGTGCGAGATCCAGTGCATCCCATACGGCCACGGTGTCCGCCATCAGTTCATCCATGCTACCTGGGGGTGTGTCCGCAGTGGAGTCGCCATGGCCGCGGATATCTGCGCGCACTACCTGCCAGCCATGATCGACGAGAAACGATGCCTGCCCATCCCACATCGCTTGGCTGGACAGGATCGAATGACTAAGGAAGACCGCGGGCGCAGCAGGATCACCTTCGCGCACCACATGGATGCGGCCGCGCTTGGGCAGTGTGACGGTGGACACTTTGGATATCGAACCTGGCATTTGAATTTCCATTAATAACCGGCGAAGAACTCGGCCACAACCTGTTCGGCCGGGACGCCACACTCATCGAGTGAATCCTGTAGCGAAGCCACCATCGCGGGCGGCCCCACAACGTAGAAGATGCTGTCACGCCAATCCGGGATCTCCTTGCGGATGCAGTCGGCGTCGATGAAGCCCGTGCGACTGCGCACGTTTGCATTGCCGTTGGTGCAGTGGGTTCCAGCACTGTCTTCGCTGAACACGTGAACCAGCTCGAAGCCAGGCAACGCGTTCGTGAGTGCGTTCAGTTCCTGCTGCCAGGCGACGGAGGCGGCATTGCGGTTGCCATAGAGCAGCGTGACTCGACGTGCGGGCGCGCTCGCACTGGCTTGCTGCAAATGACGGAGCATGCTGTAGAACGGGGTGATACCGATGCCGCCGGCCACGAAGACCACCGGCCGGGTTTCTTCCTGGAGCACAAAGTCACCCATGGCGGGGCTAATGATCAAGGTGGAAACGCCGGGCTCGCTTTGGGAGAGATGGCGCTTGAATGCCGAGTCGCGCATGCGCATCGCAACCATCAAATGCGCATCGTGTGGGGCGCTCGCAATGGAGAGCATGCGCTCCCCATCATCTTCCTCGGTGGGCGTAAAGCCAGGGATCTGGACGCTGAGGAATTGACCGGCCTCGAATTCGAAGCCGGCGGGGCGCTCCAGATGAAAAGCAACGGTATGTTCGGCAATCGCCTGGGTGGCGAGAATGCGGGCGGTAAAGCTATCGAATTCGGACATGGAAGGCTCCGTGATACAAGAGATGAAGTAATGCTTGGGGGCGGTGTGCAGTCAGCGAGGCGACCCCGCCTTATGCAGGTCTGCGATCGTCAATCTTGGCGTCAGCGCTTGCTGGTCGGTACGCAGCTCAATGAGCGCCGGCCGGCCAGCCTGCATGGCGCGTTCCCATGCGGCCGGAAAATCGGCGGTACGCTCTACGACCTCGCCGTGGCCGCCGTATGATTCGGCGAGCCTGGCAAAGTCAGGGTTGATCAGGTCAGTGCCGCAAACGCGCCCCGGGTAGTGACGCTCCTGATGCATGCGGATGCTTCCGTACATGCCGTTGTTGACGACTACAACCACGACGTTGGCGCCGTACTGCATCGCGGTGGAAAACTCCTGGCCGTTCATCAGGAAGCATCCGTCTCCTGCAAAGCAGACTACCGTACGATCGGGATGGCGCAGCTTGGCCGCAATGGCGGCTGGGAGGCCGTAGCCCATCGTGCCGCTGGTGGGTGCCAGTTGCGTATTCAGCCCGCGATACTGGTAGAAGCGCTGAACCCAAAGGGTATAGTTGCCAGCGCCGTTGGTGATGATGCTGTCAGCGGGCAGTTTCTGGCGCAGCCAACCCATGATTTCGCTGAGATTGACGTCCCCGGGCATGGAAGTCGGGCGCAGGAACTCCTGGTAGTCGGCATTGGCGGCCTCGGTCCACGCCAACCACGCGGGCGCCGCCGCCGGGCCCTTCAGCTTGCCTGCTGCGCGGGCGAATGCCGGCATGGTGGCGTTGATGGCCAACTCCGGGCAATACACACGGCCGAGCTCATTTGCATCGGCGTGGATGTGTACCAAGGTTTGGGAGGGCCGCGGAACCTGTAGCAGGGTGTATCCGTTGGTGCTGGTCTCGCCCAGGCGGGCGCCGACTGCGAGAATCAGGTCGGCTTCGGAGATACGACGGGCCAAGCCAGGATTCATCCCCAACCCAGCCTCGCCTGCGTACCGCGCATTACGATTGTCGAAGAGGCTCTGGCGGCGGAACGCGCAGGCCACCGGAAGCGAATACTTCTCGCTGAACGAAGCAATGTCTGCACAGGCCTGTTCGGTCCATCCGCCGCCGCCTAGCACCATGAGAGGACGTTGCGCCTTGGCCAGCAGCGCTTCCATGCGAGCTATCGCCTCGTCGTCCGGCCAAGCGTGGGAGATGTTGGCGGGTGGACAGTCAATGACGCTTGCGATGTCCTCAAGCATGTCTTCGGGCAGGGCGAGGACCACGGGTCCCGGACGCCCGGACATGGCCACATGGTAAGCGCGGCTGACCAGTTCCGGGATGCGCTCTGCTGAATCGATCTCCTCCACCCATTTGGCGATGTGACCGAACATTTGTCGGAACTCGATCTCCTGCCACGCTTCACGACCGCGGTGACCGCGAGCGGCCTGGCCGACGAAAAGAATGAGGGGGGTGGAGTCCTGGCTGGCGGTATGAACGCCGATACTTGCGTTCGTTGCGCCTGGACCTCGCGTGACAAAGCAGATGCCGGGCTTGCCCGTGAGCTTGCCGTAAGCTTCTGCCATGTGGGCGGCGCCGCCCTCCTGCCTGCATACGATCAGTTGCAACCGATCACGCGCGTCGTGCATGGCATCCAGCGCCGCAAGGAAGCTTTCGCCCGGCACGCAGAACGCGGTGTCGCAACCTTGTGCCAGCAGGGCATCTACGAGAATCTGGCCGCCGGTGCGGTCTTTGCGTTCATGCTGCATGTGACATCTCCGATTGATCTTGTGAATGATCGTGTGGGTCTGTGGCCGGCACCGGTAGCGGCGCCTGGATTGCCGATACACCGGTCGCAGTCAGGTAGGCAGGGCTGAGTCTCGCCACATCCGGGCACCCGAGGAGAGCCAGATTGATGTCGATTTCGCGCTTCAGCACTTCCAGCGCTTCTTGCGCGGCACTCCGCCCGCCAGTAGCGAGGCCATAGAGAAGAGGGCGGCCGCAGAATGCAGCATCCGCGCCAAGCGCCAGGGCTTTGAGCACGTCGGTGCCGCGGCGAATCCCGCCATCCATGATCAGCTTCAAGCCGGTTCCCGTAACGGCTTGCGCGATGGCGGGGAGTGCATCGAGTGGCGCAAGTGAACCGTCAAGCTGTCGGCCTCCATGGTTTGAAACAAAGATGCCATCGGCACCGGCACGAAAAGCGGCAAGCGCGTCTTCCGGTCGGAGGATGCCCTTGACTAGCAGCGTGCCGGGCCATGCCGCACGGATTTTCCGGATGTGGTCCCAGGTGAATGCCGCTCGGCCGGCGCGGTGGTCATTCTTGAGCGCAGTAATGATGGGACCGCCACGTGTGGCCGCGAAGTTCTCGAAATGGGGGACTCCCTGGCTAAGCAGGGTCCGTGCAAAGGTCCCTGCCAGCCAGCGCGGGCGCGCGAGGCCCCCGAGGATCAGCTTCCGGCTGGGTCGCAACGGCAGGCTGAAGCCATTGCGGATCTCATGCTCTCTGGTGGAAGCGATCGGTACATCGGCGGTAACGACCAGCACACGAATGTCTGCGCGTCGGAGTCGCTCCAGCAACGGATCGATGACTTCCATGCGCGCGGGCAAGTACGCCTGGTACCACAGGTCGGGATTCACGGCAGCCACGCGTTCCAGCGGAGTTGTCGAGGCCGCGCTCAGCACGAACGGGACACCTGCGGCACGCGCGGCCGCTGCGAGCGCACGGTCGGCATCAAACGCGCACAACACGCTGGCGCCCATCGGGCTGATGCCGATCGGCGCGCTATAGCGGGTGCCAAACAGTTCAACTGCCTGAGAACGTTCGGAAACATCAACCAGCGGGTGAGTCAGGAACTGCCAGCGGGAGAACGATTGCCTGTTCTGTGCGAGTGAGGCGCCATCTTCGCTGCCGCCGCTGACGTAGCCAAACACGCTCGCTGGCAGACACCGCCTTGCGGCGAGTTCCAGGTCGGCCAAGGCAAGTATTGGTGTGCGGCTCATCATTTTGTCTCCACCGCGTTGGTGTCGAGAGTGGTGTCCACGGTTTGCATGCCGATTACTCTGCCGTAATGCGGTTGTCCTTGATTACCTTCTCCCAGAGCTGCGACTGGGCGCGGAAGAACGTTTTGAAGTCGGCGGTTGAGCCGCCCATGGGTACCACCCCCTGTTGTGCGAAGACCTGACGCACGTCTTCCGACTGGAGCGCCTTGTTCAATTCCGCATTGAGCCGCGTCACAATCGCCGGTGGCGTGCCGGCTGGCGCTGCCAGCCCATACCAGACCGAGACGTTGAAGCCTGGATACCCTTGCTCGGCCACGGTGGGGACGTCGGGCGTCAGCGTCGAGCGTTGGGTGCTGGTAACGGCCAGGGCGCGCATTTTTCCAGCTTTCAGATGTGGCAGGACGTTCGGTGTATTGTCGAACATGACGTCCACCTGACCGCCCAGCAGATCGCTGACCATGGGCGAACTGCCCTTGTAGGGAATCTGCTGCATGTCGGTGTGGGTCAAGCTCTTGAAGTACTCCATGGTCAGATGGTTTGAGGTGCCATTGCCAGCAGTCGCGTAGTTGACCTTGCCAGGCGTTGCCTTCACCTTGTCGATCAGTTCTCGCATCGATTTGTAGGGAGAGTCCGTGCGAACGACGAGCAAGTTCGGAGTCTGGGCAACAAGGATGATCGGCGCAAAGTCGCGTTCTGCGTTGTAGCCCAGTTTCTTGTAGAGATACTGGTTGACCACCAGCGGAAAGCCGACCACGGTGAGTGTGTAGCCGTCGGGCGCTGCGCGGGCGCCATACTCGGTGCCGATAACGGTGCCTGCGCCCGGCCGATTCTCAACGACGACCGGTTGTCCCAAAGCCTGGTTCAGCTTGCGCCCCAACACGCGCGCCATGCTGTCGTTGAAACCACCAGGCGTATAGGGAACGACCACGGTGATCGGCTTCGACGGATAGTTGTCGGGCTGGGCATGGACAGCCACTGCGGCGAGGGCGCCGGCGACGAAGGCCAGAATGCGGGGGGTCGATTTCATTGTGATGTTGTCTCCTTGGTGGTCTGGTACGGATATGGTTGTTGTCACCGGCCTTGCGGGCTACCTTGCCTGGATCGTTCCGACGTTCTGATATACGTGCTTGATCTCGACGAAGTCGATGAGGGCGTCATAACCATGCAGCCGGCCAATGCCGCTACGCCGGTATCCGCCTGTCTCTGCTTCGGCGAACAGTTTGTTGTGGTCGTTGAGCCAGACTGTGCCGTTCCGTAGTGCACGTGCAACCCGCAATCCGCGTGCGCCATCGTGGGTCCACACGCTTGCGGATAGTCCGTACTCGGTATTGTTCGCGCGTGCCACGGCTTCGGCCTCATCGTCGAACTTCTCCAGCACCACAAAGGGTCCGAAGATTTCCTCTTGTACAAAGAAGGCGCCGGGATCGCGATGTGCGACAAGCGTCGGACTCACGAAATGTCCGGCGCCAAGCGACCCGCCGAGGAGTCCGCCGCGCAGAATCACGTCGTCTGCACTGTCCATGGCGGCGTTCATCCGTGCTGACACATGCGCTGCGGAGGCGGCGTCGATCAAGGGGCCGATGGTTGCGCTGCCGGACAGTCCCGGTCCGACTTCCATCGCACGCAGCGCGTGTGACAGCGCCTGCTTCATCTCTTCGTACCGGGAGCTGTGAACCAGTACCCTCCGGGCGGCGGTACATTGCTGACCGGAGATTACGGTCGCTGCGCGCGCAAGCTGTGGTGCGACGCTGTGGGCATCCATGTCTTCAAACACGAGGCAGCAGGATTTTCCGCCGAGTTCCAGTGACAGCTTTTTCATGGTCGGTGCGGCATCGGCCATGATGCGCTGGCCCACCGCGTTGGATCCGGTAAAGCTGATCACGTCGACATCCGACGAGTTGACCAGGCATCGTGCTACGTCGCTGCCAGTCTCGTGCACCAGATTGACTACGCCCGACGGCAGGTCGGCGTCAGCATCCAGATCGCGGAGGATCTCTGTCGAGATGAGTGCGGTCTGGGCGGCGGGCTTGACCACGCAAGTGCAACCTGCGGCCAAGGCGGGTGCCAGCGCGCGAACGAGGAGCACTACCGGGGCATTCCACGGAATGATCAGGCCAGCAACGCCTGCCGGCTCTTTGAGCATGGTGGAGAAAACGCCCGGTTCGACTTCCAGTGCGTGGCCAGGAATGTGGCGCGCCAACCCGGCGTAGTAGCGAATCTCGGAAACAGCGCCTGCGATCTCCGCCTTGGATTGAGCGAGCACCTTGCCGTTCTCGCGGGTCAGGAGTTCCGCTAGCGCTGCGCCGCGAGCTTCTACCCGGTCCGCCCACCGCAGCAACACCATTTGCCGCAGGCGCGGATTCTGCGCCCAGTTCGGGCGTTCGAACGCTTCGCGCGCCGACGCGATTGCCGCGAGCGCATCCACTCCGCTGCTATCAGCGAGATAACCTACGCAGGTGCCGTCGGCCGGGTTGAGGCTGGGCGCACGAGTGCCCGTGGCTGCTGCCTGCCATTGGCCGCCAATCAGGTTCGGGGCGTGAAGTTCGGTCATAGTGCTCTTGAAAGTCCGGGAAATTTTGGGCGAGCGCCGCCAGTGCCAGCGGGGAGGGGCCGCTGGCAGAGTCGGTGGCTGCGCTATGTTGGGTTACTGCGTTGGCTTACTGGTCGGCTAACTGGTCGGGCTATTGCGGAGGGATGCGCGCCTCGGCCACTACCTGTTTCCAGAGCGCCATCTGTTTGGCGATAAAGCTCTGGAACTGCGCCTGGTTGCCGCCGTCGACCTGAACGCCATGGGTCGCGAACTGCTGCTGAATATCGGGTCGTCGAAGAATTGCATTGATATCGGCGTTCAGCTTGTCGATGATCGCTTGAGGCGTTCCCGTGCGGACCATGAAGCCATGCCACGAAGACACCTCGTATCCGGCTACACCGCTTTGGGCTACGGTTGGCAGATTCGGCATCAAGGGAGACCGCTTCTCGTCAGCAATGGCAATGGGCCGAAGCTTGCCGGACTGGATGAACGGAAGCGCGTGCGGCAATGCATCGAATGCCACCTCAACCTGGCCGCCTGCGAGGTCTGTCAGCATCGGCGTACTTCCCTTATAGGGAACCTGGTTCATTTCCACGCCTGCCATCCGTGCGAACAGGGCCATGGCAAGATGGTTGGAAGATCCGCTACCGGACGAGCCATAGGCCAGGTTTCCGTGCGCCGCCCGGGCAGCCGTCACAAGGTCATTGACGGAACGGAGCTTGGACCCGGCATTGACGACGAGCAGCATAGGGGAGTGGCCGGCAAGCACGACGGGTGTGAAGTCGCGGATGCTGTCATAAGGGAGCTTGCTGTAGAGCCACGGATTTGCCGCAAATGGAAACTGCACGACCAGGACCGTCAGACCATCGGCGGGTGCTCGCGCAACGGCTTGCGTACCGAGAATTGTTCCGGCGCCAGGCTTGTTGTCGACGATGACTGGCTTACCCCAGGCCTTCGTCAGCTCGTTTGCGACCACACGGCCGAGGGTGTCGTTGAATCCCCCTGGAGGGTAAGGCACCACGATGCGGACAGTGCTTGCAGGATAGTGGCTCGCGGTATCGGAGGGGGCAGCGTGGGTGGTCAGTGCCAGGGCACCGAGCATCAAACCAATGGCAACGCGGAAGGAAGTGGGAAGGCGCATGGGGTTGTCTCCTGTTTCTCAATTGTCTTGCGCCGCGGTACGTTGCCGCGACGCGTGTTCTGAAATTTCTCGCTGCGTTACACGTAGGCGGGCCCTTCGATTGCAGGGTGCGCAGCCAGAAAGTCTTCATCGACATCGACCCCGATGCCTGGCGCCTCAAGCGGACTGACCAGGCCTTCGGCGTCGACGCGGAAAGGGGT
>CAUUBQ010000052.1:0-57366 GCA_963543405.1 uncultured Cupriavidus sp. | reverse complement strand
AATCATGAGCATGCAAAACCAGTTGCCTACTGACGAACTGATCAGTTTTATCCTGACGCGCTTCCACGAACGCCATCGCGAACAGTTGCCCGAACTGATCCGGCTGGCACGGCGCGTGGAAGAAGTGCACGGTGATCGTCCCGAGTGCCCGGCCGGGCTGGCCGATCACCTGAATGTCATGTTCCAGGAACTGCTGAGCCATATGCAGAAGGAAGAGCAAGTGCTGTTCCCGATGCTGGCACGCGGCATGGGCGCAATGGCGGCCGCACCGATCACGGTGATGCGCATGGAGCACGACGACCATGGCGTGGCGTTGCAACGTCTATCCGATCTCACACACGATCTCGCGCTGCCGCAATCGGCCTGCAACACGTGGCGCACGCTCTACCTGGGCCTGCGCACGTTCCGCGATGACCTCAGGGAACACATCCAGTTGGAAAACGACGTGCTGTTCGAGAACGCCGTGCGCCCCACCGCGCGCACCCACTGACCCCACTGTCTGCTGAGCCACCATCATGGGCCCCTACAAGAAACTATGGTTCACATTGATCGCCGTGCTGGCGATCACGTTCTCACTGCTTGGCTACTACGGTTCCGAGGTCTACCGACAGCAGCCGCCAATTCCGGCAAAGGTCGTTACCACCGACGGCACCACGCTCTTCACATCCGAAGACATCCTCGACGGACAGACCGCATGGCAGTCCGTCGGCGGCATGCAGCTTGGCTCGATCTGGGGTCACGGTGCCTATCAGGCGCCGGACTGGACCGCTGACTGGCTGCATCGCGAACTGACCGCGTGGCTGGACCTCGCCGCGCACGAGCAGCATGGCAAGGATTTCACCGCGCTCGATTCCGGCGAGCAAGCCGCACTGCGCGCGCATCTGAAGGACGAATATCGCGGCAACCACACCGATGCGGCTGCCAACGTGCTGACAGTATCGCCACGGCGTGCCAGGGCTATCGAGATCACGGCCGACTATTACCGGCGCCTGTTCTCCGATGCCCCTGAACTGCATAAGAGCCGCGAGAATTTCGCGATGAAGGAGAACACGCTGCCCTCGTTCGAACGGCGTACGCAGCTCACGCATTTCTTCTTCTGGACCGCCTGGGCGGCCGCCACGGAGCGGCCCGGATACCTTGCCACCTACACCAACAACTGGCCGCATGAACCGCTGATCGGCAACCATCCCACCGCGGAAAACGTGGTCTGGTCGATTGCCAGCGTGGTGGTATTGCTGGCAGGCGTGGGCCTGCTGATCTGGGCGTGGGCATTCCTGCGCGGCAAGGAAGAACCTCTGCCGCCCGCACCGGCGCGCGACCCGTTGTCGACGTTCGCGCTCACGCCATCGCAGCGTGCGCTTGGCAAGTACCTGTTCCTGGTGGTGGCGCTGTTCGCGTTCCAGGTGCTGATCGGCGGTTTCACCGCGCACTACACGGTTGAAGGACAGAAGTTCTACGGCATCGATTTATCGCAGTGGTTCCCGTACGCACTGGTGCGCACTTGGCATATCCAGAGCGCCCTGTTCTGGATCGCCACGGGCTTCCTGGCCGCCGGCCTGTTCCTGGCACCGCTGATCCACGGTGGCAAGGACCCGAAGTATCAGAAGCTTGGTGTCGATGTCCTGTTCTGGGCGCTGGTGGTGGTCGTGGTCGGGTCCTTCGCGGGCAACTACCTGGCCATTGCGCAGAAGATGCCGCCACACCTGAACTTCTGGCTCGGCCACCAGGGTTATGAATATGTCGACCTGGGGCGCCTGTGGCAAATCGGCAAGTTCGCCGGCATCGTGATCTGGCTGGTGCTGATGATGCGCGGCATTGCTCCGGCGCTGCGCGCACGCGGTGCCGGTGACAAGAACCTGCTGGCACTGCTGACATCGTCGGTGGTGGCCATCGGCCTGTTCTACGGCGCGGGCCTGTTCTATGGCGAACGCACCAGCCTGACCGTGATGGAGTACTGGCGCTGGTGGGTGGTGCACCTGTGGGTGGAAGGCTTCTTCGAAGTATTTGCCACTACGGCGCTCGCCTTCATCTTCTCCACCTTGGGACTGGTGTCACGACCCATGGCCACCGCCGCCAGCCTGGCATCCGCGTCGCTGTTCATGCTCGGCGGTATTCCGGGAACGTTCCACCACCTGTACTTCGCCGGCACCACCACGCCCGTGATGGCCATTGGCGCCACGTTCTCCGCGCTGGAGGTCATGCCGCTGATCGTGCTCGGCCATGAAGCCTGGGAGAACTGGCGTCTGAAGACCCGCGCACCATGGATGGCCAATTTGCGCTGGCCGCTGATGTGCTTTACCGCCGTCGCGTTCTGGAACATGCTCGGCGCCGGGGTATTCGGCTTCATGATCAATCCACCGATCTCGCTCTACTACGTACAAGGCCTCAACACCACCCCGGTTCATGCGCATGCCGCGCTGTTCGGCGTCTATGGCTTCCTGGCGCTGGGCTTTACGCTGCTGGTGCTGCGCTATGTTCGTCCCGCCCATGCGTTGAATCCGCGCCTGATGTCGATCGCGTTCTGGGGACTCAATGGTGGCCTGGTGCTGATGATCGGTACGAGCCTGCTGCCGGTGGGCATCATCCAGGCGCTGGCCAGTATCAGCGAAGGCCTCTGGTATGCCCGCAGCGAAGCGTTCGTGCAGCAACCGCTGCTGCAGACGCTGCGCTGGGTACGCACGTTCGGCGACATTGTTTTCCTGGTAGGCGCGCTGACGTTTGCATGGCAGGTGGTGCTGGGACTGTTCACGCGTGGTCCGGCAAGGGAGGTTCGGGAGGGTCGTGCGGCAATGCCCTCTTGATTCACCGCTGCCTGGCTCCCCTCTCCCGCAGCGCGGGAGAGGGGTTGGGGGTGAGGGCATGAGGTTCGAGTTGCGACCTGTCTCAGTTTGAACCGCTGGCCCTCTCCCCCGCCCCTCTCCCGCCATGCGGGAGAGGGGAGACAACCGACGGCATGCAAACGGTCCCGACGACTTCGCCGATCAGGATGATTGACGGGCTGCACAAGCCTTCGGCGACGGCGTCGGTCAAGGTGGCCAACGTGCCGGTCCAGTGACGCTCATCGGCACAACTCGCATGCATCACCACGCCGGCCGGCATGTCCGGACGCATACCGGCCCGCAACAGCGCATCACGTATCGCCGCGATACGGCGCATGCCCATGTAGATCACGAGCGTGGTGCCGCCGGCGGCCAGTGCATGCCAGTCCGGATCGCCGTCGTCACACGTATGCGCGGTCACGAAGGTCACGCCGTGGCAATGCGCGCGATGCGTCAACGCGATGCCCAGCGCCTGCGCCGCGGCCATGCCACTGCTGATGCCATTGACCACTTCGACTTCAAGCCCGTGTGCGCGCAGAAACGATGCTTCCTCGCCACCGCGCCCGAACAGCAACGGATCGCCGCCTTTCACGCGCGCCACGCAGCGCCCCGCGCGCGCATGGGCCAGCGCCTGCGCGTCGATGCTGGACTGACTTGTGGAAAGGTGTCCGCCGCGCTTGCCGACGGAAATCATCTCCGTACCGGGACGCGCATGGCGCTGCATGGTGGCGGGCACCAGATCATCGATCAGCCAAACCTGGGCCTCGGCCAGTGCGCGCGCAGCCTTGACCGTCACCAGGTCCGGATCGCCAGGTCCCACGCCTACCAGCCACACCTTGCCCAGCCGCCGCATGTCGTGGTGTTCCATCGTCTCACCTGTCAGTTCGATAGCGCGTACCCAAGGAATGCGTAGTCAGAACTTCGGGTTGCCATCATCGTGAAGAACCACGATTTTGCACTTGACGACAGTCAACCGTTGCGAGATCGCATAGAACTTTTCCGATGCGGCGTGGAAGCAGTCCGTGAGCAAGACTCAGCTGCGTGGCATCAGCACCCACATGCGGCCGCCCTGCTTCATGCGGCCAGCCGTTTCACCGGCCGCGTCGCCAGCGCCCCAGAAGAAGTCGGCACGCACGCCGCCCTTGATGGCGGAGCCCGTGTCCTGCGCAAACATCAGGCGCTGGATTGGCTCGGTCGACAACGGGCGCGTGGTGGACAGGAACACCGGCACACCCAGCGGGATCGTGGCCGGGTCGACGGCAATCGAGCGTTCCGCCGTGAGCGGTACTCCAAGCGCACCGACCGGTCCGTCGTTATTGGGCGGCAGTTCGCGGAAGAACACGAAGCGCGGGTTCACGTTGAGCATCTCGTCCACGCGGCCCGGGTTGTTGCGCGCCCAGGCCTTGATGCCCTGCATGGTGGCCTGCGCCGACGTGAGCTCGCCACGATCGAGCAGCCATTTGCCGAACGAGCGGAACGGCTGGTCATTGGTACCGCCAAACCCGACCCGCATCAGCGTGCCATCGGGCAGGCGAATACGCCCCGACCCCTGGATCTGCAGGAAGGCTGCCTCCACCGCGTCATCCACATAGACCAGTTCGTTGCCGCGCATCGCAGGGTTCTGCAGCAGTTCGGCACGCGCCGGCAGCGCGCCACGCCCCAGCTGGGCCGGACGGCGATACAGCGGCACCTGGTATTGCCCCTGCCGGGTACGCGACCCGTGCAGGATCGGCTCGTAGTAGCCCGTGATCAGGCCGCTATCGGTACCGTCCACGTTGATCACGCGATACGGCTGGAAATTGCTTTCGAAGTAGCTGCGCATGGCGCCGAGGTCGCCGGCATCGACCATCAGGCCGACCGCGCAAACCCGGTTCCATTCCGGCTTTTTCTTCAATGCCTGGCAGCTGGCCTGCAGCGCCGGCCACGCCGCGCGCACATCGTCCTGGCTCCAGCCACCGATCTCGGCCCAGCTGGCCGGTTGCAGGCGCCCTGCGGTGGGCGAAGTGGAAGGCGCGGTGGTGCCAGTGGTACCTGGACCCTGGATGCGCGGCGGCGGCCCGCTCATGCAACCGGCCAGCAACGCGGCGCCCACTGCCGATGACGCGAGCGCCAGCCAGCCGTGCGAATTCTCGCGGGGCGCGCGGCGCGCGCGCATGAAGTCCTGATATGCCATCTTGTCCGTTTTCTCTACAATCTCAAGCCGATCCGTCGACTGCCCCCATCGCGATGAGCCAGTTCTTCGAAAACCATCCCACCCTGCTGCTGGCCGCCGAGGCCGGCGTGGCGCTGTTGCTGTTGATCTTTATCGTGGTCTGGACCATGGGCACGGCAAAAAAGCATCCGCGGCCCACGCGCGCACCGCAAGACCACCCGTCGCGCGCCGGTGAGGCTCCGAAGGACGCAGACCGCCCGCCGGAGGCGTAGGTTCCCCGGCCCGCGCGCTACAGGCGCGACGGTTGGGTGACCAATGGCTCAATGCAGCATGCGAGGCAGTACCAGCGCGAATTCGGGGATCGGTACCTCGAAGCGATGGCCGTCTTCGGCCACGCAGAAGTAATCGCCCTTCATTGATCCAACCGGGGTCGAGATCGTGGCCCAGCTCGAGTATTCGAAATGCTCGCCCGGCTTGAGCAGCGGCTGATGGCCCACCACGCCAAGCCCCGCAACCTCCTGCGTGGCATTTTCGCTGTCGGTGATGACCCAGTGGCGCGAAATCAGCTGCGCGGCCACTTCGCCGGTATTGTGGATGGTGATGGTGTAGGCAAACGCGTAGCGCCCGCGGTCCGGGTCCGACTGGTCGGCCATGTACTGGGTGCGCACTGCCACGGAAAAAGCGTACTCGCTCATTTTTCGACGGATGAGGATGGTCGGCGGACCGCGCCCCGCTGAGGGGGCGCGGCCGGGGTGTCCGCATTGTGCGGCAAGCCCTTGGCAGCGGCAAGCGGGCAATCCGGGATTGCCCGGCACACGACAGGGGTAAAATACGCGCCATTCCTGAGGAATCACCCCGCATCCGCCGCCTTCAGAGCCTGAAACGCCATGAGCCAGCCCACCTACCGCATCGCCCCGTCCATCCTGTCCGCCGACTTTGCCCGCCTGGGCGAGGAAGTGCGCCGTGTCACCGAAGCCGGCGCCGACTGGATCCACTTCGACGTGATGGACAACCACTACGTGCCCAACCTGACCGTGGGCCCGCTGGTCTGCGAGGCGATCCGCCCGCACGTGACGGCCCCGATCGACGTGCACCTGATGGTGCGCCCGGTGGACCGCATCATCCCCGACTTCGCCAAGGCTGGCGCCAATATCATTACGTTCCACCCGGAAGCCAGCGACCACGTCGACCGCTCGCTGGCACTGATCCGCGACCACGGCTGCCAGGCCGGGCTGGTGTTCAACCCGGCCACGTCGCTGCATCACCTGGACCATGTGATGGACCGTCTGGACGTGATCCTGCTGATGTCGGTGAATCCCGGTTTTGGCGGACAGTCGTTCATTCCCGAGACGCTGAACAAGCTGCGCGCCGTGCGCCAGCGCATCGATGCCTACACGGCGCGCACCGGCCGCCAGATCCTGCTGGAAGTGGATGGCGGCGTGAAGGTGGACAACATCGCCGAGATTGCCGCCGCCGGCGCCGATACGTTCGTGGCTGGCTCGGCCGTGTTCGGCAAGCCTGACGCCGATGGCGGCTACAAGGGCATCATCGGCGCGCTGCGCGGCGAGCTGGCCAAGGCTGGCAAGTAAGGACCGGCCGATGAGCAACGAAATCCTGCGCCGCACGGACTGGAGCGGCATCCAGGCGGTGATCGTCGACCTGGACGGCACCATGGTGGATACGGCCGGCGACTTCCATGCGTCGGTCAATGCAATGCTGCTGGCACTGGTCCACCAGCATCCGAACCTGGGTCCGGTGGAGCCGATGTCCGCGCAGGAGATCGTCAACTTCGTCGGCAAGGGTTCGGAAAACCTGATCCGCCGCGTGCTGGACGCCCGTTTCAGCCCGCTGCACGCCAACGGGCTGTTTGCCGACGCCTATGCGCTCTACGACCGCGAATATGTGCGCATCAACGGCCAGTTCTCGAATGTCTACCCGAACGTGCGCGAAGGACTGGCGGCG
Organism: uncultured Cupriavidus sp.; assembly: GCA_963543405.1. Classification (GTDB taxonomy): domain Bacteria; phylum Pseudomonadota; class Gammaproteobacteria; order Burkholderiales; family Burkholderiaceae; genus Cupriavidus. The sequence goes on along the minus strand of CAUUBQ010000052.1, from coordinate 50,433 downwards.
CTGAAGGGCCTGGGACTGCGCATGGCCTGCGTGACCAACAAGCCCTGGAACTTCACGGAACCGCTGCTGGCCAAGACCGGCCTGGGGCAATACTTCGAGCTGGTCTACGGCGGCGATGCGTTTGCGCTGCGCAAGCCCGACCCGCACCCGCTGCTCAAGGTGGCCGAGGCATTCCACCTCGATCCGGCGGCGGTGCTGGCCATCGGCGACTCCGAAAACGACGCCCGCGCGGCCCGCGCGGCCGGCATGGGAGTGCTGCTGATGCCCTATGGCTACAACCATGGCAACCCTGTACAAGCCGTCGACGCCGATGGTATAGTCGCCGACATTGCCCGCGTGGCGGCACTTCTTGCCGCATCCCGGTCAAAACCACGTTGAAACACGCTGAACAACGCTGAATCCACAAAAACTCAGCCGAACACCATCAATGTTCCTCAACCGCAAACGCATCTTTTCTGGCAGTGATCGGCAGGCTTGGCCCTGGCGTCGCTGGCGCGCCTCTGAACAGGCGTAAAGTGCGTTCGCGAGTTTCCTGACGGGCTTGCCGGGATACCGGATTTCGCAATCTTCCGCGGAACCCTTCCCCCAAGCTCCGCCGGACCGGTCCCGACGACCGGTTTCCCGGCAGATCCTTCCGCCAGCGCCGTAGCTCCGGTTGCAGCTGATTGCCGCTGTGCTACGGTTAGCCTCATGAACGTGCCGCACGCCACCCTCTGGCCGTGTGCGCGCTTGTGCGCAAACTCCGCAGATCCTGCGTGACACGGTCCGCCTTCGGGGCGGGTTGCCGCAACATAGCGCCCTCCCCCGCCGACGACATCACGGTGCCGCCTGACCCGACCATACTGGCCGGCACCGCAAGAAGAGAATCGACATGACCGAACTGGAATTCAAATCGCTGGCCGACCAGGGCTACAACCGCATTCCGATCATGGCCGAGGCACTGGCCGATCTGGAAACGCCGCTGTCGCTGTACCTGAAGCTGGCCCAGTCGCAAACGCGTGGCGTGAACACGTTCCTGCTGGAATCGGTGGTGGGCGGCGAACGCTTTGGCCGCTATTCGTTCATCGGCCTGCACGCCCGCACGCTGATCCGCGCCTACGGCCAGCGCGCCGAGGTGGTGACCGACGGCAAGGTCGTGGAAACCCACGAGGGCAACCCGCTCGACTTTATCGCCAGCTTCGAGAAGCGCTTCAAGGTGGCGCTGCGCCCGGGCCTGCCGCGTTTCTGCGGTGGCCTGGCTGGGTATTTCGGCTATGACGCGGTGCGTTATATCGAGAAGAAGCTCGCCGACACGCAGATGCCGGATGACCTGGGCCTGCCCGATATCCAGTTGCTGCTGTGCGAAGAACTGGCCGTGATCGACAACCTGTCCGGCAAGTTGTACCTGATCGTCTACGCCGACCCGACCACCCCGGAAGCCTACTCCCGTGCCCGCCAGCGCCTGCGCGAACTGCGCATGAAGCTGCGCCAGCCCGTGGATGTGCCGGTGACGAGCCCGTCGGTACAGACCGACGTCTACCGCGAGTTCGCCAAGGCCGACTACCTGACCGCCGTGCACAAGGCCAAGGAGTACATCATGGCCGGCGACATGATGCAGGTGCAGGTGGGCCAGCGCCTGATGAAGCCGTATCGCGACTCGCCGCTGTCGCTGTACCGTGCACTGCGCTCGCTGAATCCGTCGCCGTACATGTACTTCTACAATTTCGGTGACTTCCAGGTGGTAGGCGCCTCGCCCGAGATCCTGGTGCGCCAGGAAACCCGCAAGGTCGGCGGCACCAATGGCGACGCCGAAACCGCCCGCATCGTCACGATTCGCCCGCTGGCCGGTACCCGCCCGCGCGGCAGCACGCCCGAGCGTGACGCCCAGTTGGCTACCGAACTGCTCAGCGATCCGAAGGAGATTGCCGAGCACGTGATGCTGATCGACCTGGCACGCAACGACATCGGCCGGATTGCCGAGACCGGCTCGGTCAAGGTCACCGACAAGATGGTGATCGAGAAATACTCGCACGTGCAGCATATTGTCAGTTCCGTGGAAGGCACGCTGCGCGAGGGCATCAGCAACCTCGACGTGCTGCGCGCCACGTTCCCCGCCGGCACGCTGTCCGGTGCTCCCAAGGTGCACGCGATGGAAATCATCGACGAACTGGAACCGCGCAAGCGCGGCATCTACGGTGGCGCGGTGGGCTACCTGTCGTTCGGCGGCGAGATGGACCTGGCCATTGCCATTCGCACCGGTGTGATCAAGGACGGCAATCTCTACGTGCAGGCCGCCGCCGGCATCGTTGCGGATTCGGACCCCGAATCCGAATGGAAGGAAACCGAGGCGAAGGCGCGCGCCGTGATCCGTGCCGCCGAACAGGTCCAGGACGGCCTGGATGCCGACCTCTGAGCCCCGGGAGAGATGACATGCTGCTGATGATCGACAACTACGACTCGTTCACCTACAACCTCGTGCAGTACTTCGGCGAGCTCGGCGCGGACGTGCGGACCTATCGCAACGACGAGATCACGATCGACGAGATCGAGGCGCTCAAGCCCGACCATATCTGCGTCTCGCCGGGGCCATGCAGCCCGCGCGAGGCCGGCGTTTCGGTCGACGTGCTCAAGCATTTCGCGGGCAAGATCCCGCTGCTGGGCGTGTGCCTGGGCCACCAGGCCATTGGCGAGGCCTTTGGCGGCAAGGTGATCCGCGCCAGGCAGGTGATGCACGGCAAGGTCAGCACGATCGAGACCACGCAGGAAGGTGTGTTCGCCGGTCTGCCGAAGCACTTCGACGTGACGCGCTATCATTCCCTGGCCATCGAGCGCGAGACGCTGCCCGAATGCCTGGCAGTCACGGCCTGGACGCCGGACGGAGAAATCATGGGGGTGCGCCACAAGACGCTGAATGTGGAAGGCGTGCAGTTCCACCCCGAGTCGATCCTGTCCGAGCATGGCCATGCGCTGCTGGCCAATTTCATCCGGTCGCCACGATGAGGCGCGCCGATTTTTCAGCCTACGCCGCCCACCATACCGAACGTTCCGCCGAAGAGACCGCCATGTCCATCACGCCGCAGGAAGCGCTGACGCGCTGCATCGAACACCGCGAGATCTTCCATGACGAGATGCTGCACCTGATGCGGCAGATCATGCAGGGGCAGATCAGCCCGGTCATGGCAGCCGCCATCCTGACTGGCCTGCGCGTGAAGAAGGAAACGATTGGCGAGATCTCGGCCGCCGCACAAGTGATGCGCGAGTTCGCCAACCACGTGACCGTGCAGGACCGCGCGAATTTCGTCGATATCGTGGGTACCGGCGGCGATGGTTCGCACACCTTCAATATCTCGACCGCATCGATGTTCGTGGCTGCCGCCGCTGGCGCGAAGATCGCCAAGCACGGCAATCGCGGCGTGTCGTCGAAGTCTGGCAGTGCCGACGTGCTGGAAGCGCTGGGTGTGAACATCATGCTGACGCCCGAACAGGTGGGCCAGTGCATCGAACAGACCGGCATCGGCTTCATGTTCGCGCCGACCCACCACCCGGCCATGAAAAACGTGGCGCCGATCCGCAAGGAAATGGGCGTACGCACGATCTTCAATATCCTGGGCCCGCTGACCAACCCGGCCGATGCGCCGAACATCCTGATGGGCGTGTTCCATCCGGACCTCGTTGGTATCCAGGTACGCGTGATGCAGCGCCTTGGTGCGCAGCATGCGATCGTGGTCTATGGCAAGGACGGCATGGACGAGGTCTCGCTGGGCGCCGCCACGCTGGTGGGCGAGCTCAAGGACGGTGAAGTACGCGAGTACGAGATCCATCCGGAAGACTTCGGCCTGTCGATGATTTCCAACCGTGGCCTGAAGGTGGCTGACGCCGCCGAATCGAAGGAGATGCTGCTCGAAGCACTGGGCAATGTCGCCGGCACGCCGCGCGAGATCGTCTCGCTCAATGCCGGTACCGCCCTCTACGCGGCCAATGTGGCCAGCTCGATCGAAGATGGCATCCGCCGCGCGCGCGAAGCCATCGCCAGCGGCGCCGCGCGCGAGAAGCTCGACCAGTTCGTGCGCGCCACGCAGCAATTCAGGTAACCAGTCATGTCCGACATTCTCGAAAAGATCATGGCCGTAAAGGCCGATGAAGTGGCCGCCGCTCGCAAGAAGCGCGACCTGCCCAGCCTGCGGGCCGAAGCCGAAAGCCTGCGCAGCGAGCCCGGCCTGGCGCCGCGCGGCTTTGAACGCGCGCTGCGCGAGAAGCTGGCTGCCGGGCACGCAGGCGTGATTGCCGAGGTCAAGAAGGCATCGCCATCGAAGGGCGTGCTGCGCGAGAACTTCGTTCCCGAAGCTATCGCCGAAAGCTACGCCACGCATGGCGCGGCCTGCCTGTCGGTGCTGACCGACGTGAACTTCTTCCAGGGCCACGCCGACTACCTGAAGCGTGCGCGCGGCGCCTGCCCGTTGCCGGCACTGCGCAAGGACTTCATGATGGACCTGTACCAGGTCTATGAAGCGCGCACCTGGGGTGCGGACTGCATCCTGCTGATCGTGGCCGCACTCGATCACGGCCTGATGGGCGAGCTCGAGGCGTGCGCGCATGAGCTGGGCATGGACGTACTGGTCGAAGTGCATGGCGACGACGAACTCGACGCGGCACTGCGCCTGAAGACGCCGCTGGTGGGCGTGAACAACCGCAACCTGCGCACGTTCGAAGTCTCGCTCGACAATACGCTGAACCTGTTGCCGCACATGCCTGCGGAACGCCTGGTGGTCACTGAATCGGGCATCCGTGGACCGGACGACATCAAGCGCATGCGCGATGCCAACGTCAACGCCTTCCTGGTTGGCGAAGCGTTCATGCGCGCGCCCGAACCGGGCGTGGAGCTGGCGCGGCTGTTCGGCTGACCAGCGCCCCGAGACACCATGGCGAAAGAAATCGAACTGAAGCTGGCCGTACCCGACGCCGCACTCGCGGCGGTGGCGGCGTGGCTTGATGCCAATGGCGAGGCGCGCGGCGAAACTACGCTGCTGAACGTCTACCTCGATACGCCTGCGCGCGATCTGGCGCAGGCGCGTGCCGCGCTGCGCTTGCGCAAACGCGGCGCGCAATGGCTGCAGACGCTGAAGACCGCTGGCAAGAGCGCCGGCGGCCTGGCAGCGCGCCATGAGTGGGAAACCGAAGTGGCGGGAGAAGCCATCGAGTTGAAGCGCTTCGCCGACGATGCCCGTGCGGTGCTGGCCCCGCTGGCTGACCGCCTCGGCCCGGTGTTCCGGACCGATTTCGTGCGCCGCACGTGGATCGTCGAGCAGGATGGTGAAACGATCGAGGCCGCGCTGGATATCGGCACGATCAGCGCGCCGGGCACCTCGATGACCGAGCGCATCCAGGAACTCGAACTCGAATGGCTGCCGCATGAAGGTACCAATGAGGGTGCCAGCGAAGCCGTTGCCGAAGCGGCGCTGCGCGCGTTCGGCAAGCGCATTGCGCATGTGGCGCCACTGACACCATCCGATCTCAGCAAGGCCGCTCGCGGCTACCGACTCACCAGTGCCACCTGATGCAAGCCGACCTGTTCGCCCCTGAAGTCCCCCAAGCCACCCAAGCCACCCGATCGATCGATACCCTGCAAGCGCAGGTCGATGCCCTGCCCGCCGCGTGGCGCGAGTTGCTGGCGCCCTGCCTTGGCAATGCCGACTGGGATTCGCTCTGTGCATTCGTCGACGGCGAACGCGCCGCCGGCAAGCCGGTGTTTCCGCACACGGTGTTCCACGCGCTGCACCTGACGCCGCCAGACGCCGTGCAGGTCGTGATTCTTGGCCAGGACCCGTATCACGGTACCGGCGTGGTCGGCGGCGCCGAGATCCCGCAGGCGCACGGCCTCGCATTCTCGGTACCCGACGGCGTCAAGGTACCGCCCAGCTTGCGCAATATCTTCAAGGAAATCGGCGCCGAGTATGGTGCCGAGCCGGTGCGTGCCTCGGGCAATCTCGAAGGCTGGGCCCGTCAGGGCGTACTGCTGCTGAATACCGTACTGACCGTCGAGCAGGCCAATGCGGCCAGCCACGCCAAACGCGGTTGGGAAGCGGTGACCGATTGCCTGATCCACGCACTGGCCATGTCGCGTCCCAATCTGGTCTTCATGCTCTGGGGCAGCCATGCGCAGGCCAAGCGGGCGCTACTGGAAGGCCAGACCCATTGCGTGCTCGAGGCGCCGCATCCGTCGCCGCTGTCGGCCCATCGTGGATTCCTGGGTTGCGGGCATTTCAGGCAGGCCAATGACTGGCTGGAGCGGCATGGGCGCACCGGTATCGACTGGATCGGCAACTAGGCGGTCGGACGCCACTCGAACTGGCTGAATTGCTCGGGCGGGGCTGCGCTCACTTCCACCTTCGATACGTGAGCGGCAGGCGGGCCGGCCTCCATCCATTCCCTTAGCGCTTCCAACTGCGCAGACGAGCCGCTGGCCAGGACTTCGACCGTTCCGTCGACGCGGTTCCTTACCCAGCCACCCAAGCCCAGCGCAGTGGCCTGATCTGCACATGCAGCGCGGTACCCGACGCCCTGTACGCGGCCATGGGCAAGCAGATGCCAGGTTTCGGTCGGTACGGTCATGAATTTCTCCCTTACTAGGTAAACTACCTAGCCCGTTCGGGCGTTACTTCGGCGTTAGGTTGTCAGCATACGATGCCTTTGCCCTCTCCCCCGCCCCTCTCCCGCACGCGGGAGAGGGGAGAACACCACGAGCATTTCAAACCCTGACGGTTTGCTCCCCTCGCCCGCATCGCGGGAGAGGGGCCGGGGGAGAGGGCGCGGCGTATCAAATTAACCGGAGGTCGCGCCCATGCCACCAACGCCCTTCCAGAAGCAAGCGCCCGGCTATGTCGGCCCGCTGCTCACCGCACCGCCGAACCGGTTCGACTTCGCGCTATTGCCGATCATCCTGGCTGCCATTGTGATCGTGGCCTATGCCGCGCGCCAGATGCATGTGCCTTACCAGCCCGGTGAGACGTTGGCTGTCCACCTCGATATTGCCTGGCTGCCCTATTACCTGATGCGCACCAGCATCCGCATGCTGGCGGCACTGCTGGCGTCGCTGCTGTTCTCGTTCGCATTCGCCGCGCTTGCATCACGCAGCCGCACCGCTGAAAAAGTGATGGTGCCGGCGCTGGATATCCTGCAGTCGATTCCGGTGCTCGGCTTCCTGTCGATCACGGTCACCGGCTTTATCGCGCTGTTCCCGGGCAACCTTGCGGGCGTGGAATGCGCGGCCATCTTTGCGATCTTCACGTCGCAAGCCTGGAACATGGCCTTCAGCCTGTACCAGTCGTTCCGCACCATCCCGGGCGACCTGCTCGAAGCGGCCGCGATGTTCCGGCTCTCGCCCTGGCAACGCTTCTGGCGGCTTGAAGTCCCCTACGCCATGCCGGGCCTGCTCTGGAACATGATGATGTCGATGTCCGGCGGCTGGTTCTTCGTGGTGGCGTCCGAAGCCATCTCGGTCTCGGGCCACGATATTCGCCTGCCCGGCATTGGCTCGTATATCGCGCTGGCGATCCAGCAGCAAGATCTGGCCGCCATTGGCTGGGCCATCGTGGCGATGCTGGTTGGCATCGTGATCTACGACCAGTTGCTGTTCCGCCCGCTCGTCGCCTGGGCCGACCGATTCCGCTTTGAAACGCTGGCGCAGGACACCGTGCCGCAGTCATGGCTGCTCAACCTGTTGCGTCGCTCGGCCTGGGTCCATGCGCTGCTCAAGCGAACCGCCGCACTGGCCGGCCACACGCTGGCCTGGAGTGCGCGCCATCGCGGCACGATGGCCTTGCCCGAGGCGCCGGCACGCTGGAGTTCGCGCTTCGATCGACTGCGCGACGCCATCATCATCGCCATCGCATTGCTCGCGCTGTATCGCGTGATCCATTTCGTGCACACCGAAGTCGGCTGGGCCGAAGCCGCGCATGTGTTGTGGCTCGGCACATTGACGATGGTGCGCGTGATCGTGCTGATCGGGCTGGCTGCGCTGGTATGGGTGCCGATCGGCATCCGCATCGGGCTCAATCCGTCCGTGGCCCGCATTGCCCAGCCCGTGGCACAGTTCCTGGCCGCGTTCCCGGCCAACCTGATGTTTCCGCTGGCCGTGATGGCCATCGTGAAATTCGGCCTCAACCCCGAGGTCTGGCTCAGCCCGCTGATGATTTTTGGCACGCAGTGGTACATCCTGTTCAATGTGGTGGCCGGTGCGTCGGGCATCCCCAGCGAGCTGCGGCTGGCGGCGCGCAACTTCGGGCTCAAGGGCTGGTTGCTGTGGCGCCGATTCCTGATTCCCGCGGTATTCCCGAGCCTGTTGACCGGTCTGGTTACGGCGGCGGGTGGCTCGTGGAACGCGAGCATCGTGTCCGAGTACGTGACCTGGGGCGACCGCACATTGGTCGCCACAGGACTGGGCAGCTACATCGCCGAGATGACCGCGCGTGGCGACTTCCCGCGCATTGCACTCGGTATCTGCGTGATGGCGCTGTTCGTGGTGGGCTTCAACCGGCTGCTGTGGAACCGGCTTTACGACCTCGCGCAGGCGCGCACCCGCCTTTGAGGCACACAAGATGGCACTGCAAGACAACTCCAAACCGGTGATCGACCTGCGCGGCGTAGGCAAGATGTTCCGCACCGCCGATCACTCCGATCGCGCCGTACTCGAAGGGGTGAACCTGACGCTGCGCGAAGGCGAGATCGTGGCCATGCTGGGCAAGTCCGGCTCGGGCAAATCCACCTTGCTGCGGATCATGGCCGGCCTGGTCGGCGCCGATCGCGGCGAAGTGCACTTCCGTGGCCAACGGCTGACCGGCACCGCCGAGGGCATCGCGATGGTGTTCCAGTCCTTCGCGCTGTTTCCGTGGCTGACGGTGCAGCAAAACGTGGAACTCGGACTCGAAGCCCAGGGCGTGGCCAAGGGCGAGCGCGCGCGCCGCGCCGAAGCGGCCATCGACATGATTGGCCTGTCCGGCTTCAACAGCGCGCTGCCCCGTGAACTGTCGGGCGGGATGCGCCAGCGCGTGGGCATTGCACGCGCGCTGGTGACCGAGCCCGACCTGCTGCTGATGGACGAAGCATTCTCCGCGCTCGACGTGCTGACCGGCGAAACGCTGCGCGATGAAATGCTGGATCTGTGGGAATCAGGCCGCGCCAACATCAAGAGCATCCTGATCGTGTCGCACAACATCGAGGAAGCGGTGATGATGGCGGACCGCATCGTGATCCTGTCCAGCGATCCGGGCCGGGTACGTGCCGAAGTGCGCGTGCCATTTCCGCGCCCGCGCAACCGCGACGATGCACAGGTGCGCGCGCTGATCGACGAGGTCTACATGCTGATGACTTCGCCCGCCGCAGTCGGTCCACGCGTGCCGGCGATGGCCGCCGCGCAGCAGATTGGCTACCGCCTGCCCGATGCCGACATCAGCCAGATGGAAGCCGTGCTTGACCTGCTGCATGAATCGCCATTCTTCGGCCGCGCCGACCTGCCGCACCTGGCCAACGAAGCGGGCCTGACCGACGATGACCTGCTACCCGCGTGCGAAGCCATGCAACTGCTGGGGCTGGCCACTATCGAACGCGGCGACATTACGGCCACCGCGCTGGGACGCAGCTATTACGAAACCGAACCGCCCGAGCGCAAGGTACTGTTCGGAGGACAACTGCTGACGCACGTGGCACTGGCCGCCCATATCCGCCGCGAGCTCGAACAAAGTCCCGATGGCGAGGTCGGTGAAGAAGCCGTGCTGCGCGAGCTTGCAGTATTCCTGAAACCGGAAGAGGCCGAACGCGTACTGAAGATTGCGATCGACTGGGGCCGCTATGGCGAGGTGTATGGGTATTCGTTCAACAGTGGGATGCTGACGTTGCCGGAAGCGGAAGTGGCAGCGATGCACTCCCCGCTACCGCCGGCCGAGTAACAACTGCACGCGTTGCTTTGCTCCCCTCTCCCGCACCGCGGGAGAGGGGTTGGGGGAGAGGGCATGAGGTTCAAATTGCGACTTGTCCCAGATTGATGCGCCGGCCCTCTCCCCCGCCCCTCTCCCGCTCGCGGGAGAGGGGAGAAAGACATCGATATTTTTAGCTTTTCAACGGCGTGCGGATCGCCCTGCCGATCGCACCAGTCCGCAGTGCGATCTTTGCCGCGTCTTCGCGCAATGCGCGCAGACGCCGCTCCAGCAGTGCATTGGCCGCGCGGCCTGACGAACTGGCGGCGGTCGCGGCGTGCTGCTCCTGCGTTTTCTGCAACGGCTCATTCGCGCCAATTTCGCCAGCTGCTGCCGCTTGCGCCAGCACGTCGGCCTTACGTCGATCCGCCGAATCGGCGATGCGCGCGCGACGATCGCTGGCTTCGTCATCCGCCTGCGCCACCGTGGCCGGCACACTTTCATGGACCAAGCCCACGCCGGCTACGGCTGCCTCGGCGGGTGATCGGATAAACCCGGCACCGCGCGGGCCATGGCGTTCCTCGCCGGCCAGCCGTTCGCTGGCCAGTGTCAGCGAACGCACCGCGGCATCGGTCGCCTGTACGATTGCCGCTTCCGCGGCGGGGATATCGAGCTCGCCATAGTGCTGCCGCACCTGGATACGGGCCGCCGCCACGTGCGCTGCCACCAGGTAGTTCTGCACGATAAAGCGGCTCAGGTTGTCCACCGCGCGGTGCCGGCTGCGCGGTTCGTCGAGCATGCGCTGGAACGACGAGATCAGCGCCGACAAGTTGTCCATGAACTGCTTGCGCTGCACACGGTACGCGAAATCATCCTTGGCGGTACGCACCAGCAGGTCACGCGTGGCCGCGATATAGCGTCGATTGGCCTGCAGCACATTCTCGACCAGCTTCGGAATCGCGCGGTATTCCCAACTGGGCAATACAAAGCTGAAAATCGACGCGATGATGCCGCCAATCACGGTATCCACGAGCCGCTCGCCCACCACGGTCTGGCTGCCGGGAATCAGCAGGTTGATCTGGATTAGCACCTGGATACACGCCGCGATTGCGGTGTAGCGGTACTTGATCGTCACGAACGCGGCACTGGCCACCAGCGCCAGATAGAGAATGCCCAGCAGGACCAGCGGCTCGTGAATCCAGCGCAGGATGCCGACGCTGACGATGCAGCCGATCAGCGTACCAATCAGGCGATCGTTATAGCGCTGCTTGGTCATGCTGAAGTTCGGCTTCAGGATCACCACGATGGTCAGCAAGATCCAGTAGCTGTGCGACGCATAGGGCAGCCGGTCACCGAGCCACAGCCCCACCGCCACGGCCATCGTGATGCGCATGGCAAAGCGGAAAGCCGGCGAGCGCCAGTGCAGGTTATCGCGCACCACGCCGAATTCGTACTTCTGGCGCGTCAGGAACGGCGTCATGTCGGAGCCGGGCAAGACCTGAGCCGGTTCCACTGGCGTGCGCGATGCCTCATGCATTTGCCCGACCAGCGTGATCGCACCGCGGATCATCTCGAGCGTATCGCTCAGCGCGGTCATCGCAGTGGCGGAAACATGATGGTGGCGCAGTTGCGCAATCTCATCCTCTACCCGGCGCAGATCGGGCCGATAGTCGATCGCGCTGTATGAGGGACGCCCGCGCGTAACGTCGTAGGCGATCTCCTCAAGATCCTTGCACAGCCCCAGCACCAGTCGGCGCAGGCCGTCGAGCACCGGGGTGCCGCCGAATGTCTGGCGCAACGTGGCGTAATCGGTATTGGTCGACAGAAGGTACTCGTAGAGATCGAGCATGCGCAGGTGCACCCGCACCAGCAGCCCGTCATGCCGCGTCTTGTTGCCGCGCAGCACCATGTCGCGTGCGGCCTGCTGCCGTTCGGCCACCACGATCTGCTGGCGTACCAGGCGATTGAACTGTTCGTCGTAGTCGGTACCCGCATCGTAGAAGGCGGCCTTGATCTCAAGGTAGCCCGCCATCTCGTAGAGCGATTCAGCCAGGATCTGCTGCCGCGTGCGGCGCTCCATGATCCAGCTGACCGTCATCGCATAGAACAGGTAGCCAAACGCGCCGACACCGAACAACGCCGCGTGCGACAGCGCCTTGCGCACCACGAAGTCCTCGTTGACCGTCAGTGTCATGACGAACAGCATCGAGAACTGCAGCGGCATGGTCTTGTTGCCATAGACCGTCATCATGCCGGCCAGGAACGTAACCAGCACCAGGACGAACGGCAGCACGCGCGGAAACGGCGTGGCCAGTGCCACCAATGCGGTGACCGCGGTGCACAGCAGCACGCTGGCCAGCATCTCGTTGAACTTGTGCGACAACGGGCTGGGCAGGTCCATCAGGCTCGTGCACAGCGCCCCGACCGACACCACCATGGCGCTGGGCAGGTCCATGAACTGCATGGCGATCAGCGTCAAGCCAATTACGCCCGTGGCCGAGCGCAGGCCACGATAGATATAGTGCGAGTAGAGGAATGTGCGAGGATCGTGCGCGTATTCCATGACGTGTCCGACGTGCCGAAACGATGAAGGCCAACCCCGTCACCATGTCACCATGCCGGCGACGGGGCCATGACAGACGGATTACTGGCCAAGCCAGCGTGTACGCCCCGCATGCTTGCCCGGATCAAGCGATACCTTGTACTGCGTGGCTGGCTCCCTTGCCAGCGTCACTGGCAGCACCTGCAGTTCGTCGCGCCGGAACACGTGCAGCTCCGCACGATCACCAGGCCGGTAGCGCGACAACATCTTGTCGAGCTGGCCCGGCGCCACGCGCAGCCCGTCCACCGCGGCAATCAGGTCGCCCGCCGACACGCCGGCCTGCTGGCCCGCGCCACCATCGAGCACCTGGCTGACACGCACCCAGCCTTCGTCGGTGCGGGTCTTGATACCCAGCGCGGCCGCGCCCGCCGGCTTCTGTGGTTCGGCATGAATGCCAAACGCGCGGAACAACGGCACCAGACCGATTTCGCCCGTGCCTTCTGTCAGCGCGCGCAACAGGCTGCCAAGGCGCAGGCCCGTGACCTCATCGAACAAGGCATGGACCTCGGCCTCGGTCACGCCGCGCTGGTGGGTGCCCGGCGCATAGAAATCGCGACCGTAGCGCTGCCAGAGCGCACGCATGATGTCGTCGAGCGATTTGCGGCCGCGCGTCTTCTCGCGGATGGTCAGGTCCAGCGCCAGCGCCACCAGCGAACCCTTGGTGTAGTAGCTGACAATCGCGTTGGGCGCGTTCTCGTCCTGCCGGTAGTACTTGGTCCACGCATCGAAGGCGCTGTCGGCCACGCTCTGCTTGGTGCGGCCGTTGCCGCGCAATACGCCATTCCAGGTCTTGGCCAGCATCTCCACGTATTGCTGCCCGCTCACCAGTCCGGTACGCACCAGGATCAGGTCATCGTAGTAGCTCGTAAAGCCCTCGAACAACCACAGCAACGGCGTGTAGGTTTCCTCCGCGAGCTGGTACGGTACATAGACGGCCGGCTTGATGCGCTTGACGTTCCAGGTATGGAAATACTCGTGGCTGCACAGTCCCAGGAAGGTGCGATAGCCTTCGCTGGTTTCGCTGCTGCCACGCACCGGCAGGTCATTGCGTGCGCACATCAGCGCCGTGCTGGCACGATGTTCAAGCCCGCCATAACCATCGGTCGTAACCATCGTCATGAACACGTAGCGGCGGTTGCTGTCGAGGAATGGCGCACGCTCCGAACGCGGTTCGAACAGCCTGATCTGCGCCTCGCAGATCTGCTTCAGGTCGCGGCATACGCGTTGCAGGTCAAGTTGCGGCACCTTGCCGGTAAAGACCACATCGTGTTGCACACCGCAGGCGCGGAAGCTGGCCAGCGCGAACGTGCCCATCTCCACGGGATGGTCGATCAGTTCGTCGTAGTCGGTGGCCTGGTAGCGGCCAAAGCCGTAGCGGCGCGCGCCACCGGGACCACGCGCTTCAGGCAGCGCAGTAGCCACGCGCCAGTCGGCATAGGCTTCGCCGGCAGGCGGATGGATATCGACCGTGCACGGACTATCGTCCTGCCCCACCACGCGCAGGAAAACCGAACTGCCGTTGTAGAAGCCATGGGTCGTATCGAGATGCGCGCTGCGCACCGACAGGTCCCATGCATAGACCTCGTAGCTCAGGGTCAGCGGACCAGCCTCCACCGGCAACGGCGCGGCCTGCCAGGTCTGCTTGTCGAGCTTGGTCAGCGGCACCTGCACGCGTCCCGCATCGGCACGGATGCGGACGATATTGCGTGCGAAGTCTCGGATCATGTAGCTACCCGGAATCCACGCTGGCAGCGTAAAGACCTGGCCGGCGGAATCGGGAGCATCCACCGTCACGGTAACGGCGAACAGATGGGCTTCTGGATGAAGCGGGGCGATGGCGTAGCGGATCGGCGTCATGGTCACGATTGTAGCGTCTGGTCCCGGGGCAGCCCGGGACACCAGGTTGCGGCAACCGCCCGCGTCAGGCGTTCACGTCGACCACCACGCGACCGCGCATGCCTCCTTCAACAATCCTGTGGCCCGCGTCGACCGCTTCGGCCAACCTGATTTCACGTGTGATGGCCTGCAGGCGATCGGGAGCCAGATCCTGGGCCAGACGCTTCCACGCGGTCTCGCGCAGCGCCATCGCCGCCATCACGCTATCGATGCCGGCCAACGTCACGCCACGCAGGATAAAGGGCGCCACCGAGGCCGGGAAATCCATGCCCTGCGCCAGTCCGCACGCCGTGACCACGCCGCCGTAGCGCACCTGCGCACAGGCATTGACCAGCGTATGCGAGCCCACCGAATCGACTACTGCCGCCCAGCGTTCCTTCTGCAATGGCTTGCCCGGCGTACCCAGTTCGGTGCGATCGATCACCTCGGCCGCACCCAGCGCGCGCAGGAAGTCGGATTCCGATGTCTTGCCGGTCGATGCCGTCACGCGATAACCGAGCTTGGAGAGAATCGCGATGGCCACCGAGCCAACCCCGCCCGATGCGCCGGTTACCAGTACTTCGCCATCGCCGGGACGCACCGGCCCGTTGACGCCGCCGCGTTCCAATGCCAATACCGACAGCATCGCGGTATAGCCGGCGGTGCCGATCGCCATGGCCTGGCGCGTGGTGAACGCATCTGGCAGCTTCACAAGCCACTCGCCCTTGAGCCTTGCACGTTGCGACAGGCAACCCCAATGCGTTTCGCCCACCCCGTAGCCGTTCAACACCACGCGGTCGCCAGTCTTCCAGCGCGGATCACCGGATTCGAGCACCGTACCCGCACCGTCGATACCGGCCACCATTGGCCACTTGCGCACCACCGGCGAGCGCCCCGTGATGGCCAGCCCATCCTTGAAGTTGATGGTCGAGTAGTCGACGGCCACCAGCACATTGCCATCGTCCGGCAACTGGCTTTCGTCGAGTTGCGCCACTTCCGCCTGGGTCTTGCCATCGGTCTGGGACAGCAGCAAAGCCTGGAATGTCATGTCGGTGTCTCCCGTTGTTCTGATCGGATGGATGGCTGAAAAGCAAAGCGGCCGGACTATGCCGGCCGCTTCAGACAGCCGGGGCGAATCCGGCGTCCTGTGTTACTTCTTGAGGCTTGCGAGTTTGCGCTCCAGCGTGGCCACGTCCGCCGCCCCCGGGATTCGCGAACCATCGGTGAAGAACACCGCCGGCGTGCCGTTGATGTTCAGGCTCTGGCCCAGTGCCAGGTTCTCGTCGACCGGCGTCTTGCAGCTGCCATTGCCCACCAGTGCCACATGGTTCAGCATCCAGTCGCGCCAGACCTTGGTACGGTCGGCCGAACACCAGACCTGCTTGGCCTTGACCGACGAATCGGGCGACAGGACCGGATACAGGAACGTGTAGACCGTGATGTTGTCCATCTGCTGGAAGGTCTGCTCGATCTTCTTGCAGTAGCCGCAGTTCGGATCCGAGAAGACCGCCACGCTGCGGCTGCCATCGCCCTTGGTCCACTTGATGGCACGCGACAGCGGCAGGTCAGCCCATTTGATCTTGTTGATCTCGGCCAGACGCTCTTCGGTCAGGTTGGTATTTGTCTTGGTGTCGATCAGCTCGCCATTGATGATGTAGCGGCCGGTGACGTCGGTATAGACCAGTTGGCCGCCCACGTTGACTTCATAAAGACCCGGTACCGGCGCCTTGGTCACGCTCTTGACCTCGGCGCGGCCGCCCAGCATCTTCTGGATCGATGCCTTGATCTTGTCCGTACCCGGCTCATCCGCGGCCAGCGCGTGAATGGCATAACCCGCGGCGGCCACGCCGCCGGCAAAGGCGACAATCGCAGCAGCACGGGCGGATCGGCGGCGGAACAGTTGCAACATATTGACTCCAGGTATCGGTATGCCGGTCAGTGTGCCGGCTTGAATGTAATCGGTAAATCGTTGAACGTGGGATTGGCCGCGCTCGCATTCGGCCGCGACCTTGACCTTGATTGTCCGCCTATCCGAGCGCGCGGCTGATCAGAAACCGCTTGAGCAGCCCCTGACTGCCTACCGCGCGCATGCCCAGGTTGCGTACCAGCCGGGCAGGCGTTCCCGGCAGCGAGAACAGCCGGTGCAGCCCATCGGTAGCAGCCGTCAACGAAAGCAGGTCGGTGGCACGAGCGCGCTCGTAGCGGCGCAGCAGGCGCAGATCGCCCTCGGGGCGGAACGATTCTTTGTCGGCCATCACGCGCCCAAGTTCCACCACATCGCGCAAGCCCAGGTTCATGCCCTGGCCGGCCAGCGGATGCACTACATGTGCCGCATCGCCAACCAGCGCCACATGCGGCTGCACAAACTGCTCGGCGCGCTGCAACACCAGCGGAAATCCCTGCGCCGGCGTAATGCAATGGAGTGCGCCAAAACGCGCCCCGACCGCCCCATTGGCCACCTGCGACACCGTGGCGGCCAGCGCTTCCGGGGACAGGGCCAGCAGGTCACGTGCGTGCGCCTCGTCGGCGGACCAGACCATCGACACGCGATTGCCCGGCAGCGGCAGCATGGCCAGGATCTCGCCATTGGCGGCTTCCTCGTCGGCCATCAGCTTTTCCGGGGCGCCAAGGAACCACTGCCATGCGGTTTCCTGGTGCGGCAGCTCACAGCGGAAGTTAGCCACCACACCCAGTTGGCGATAGCGCCGCTGCGTGGTGCCGATATGGCATTGCTGGCGCACCCAGGATCGGGCGCCATCGGCCCCTACCAGGCAGTTGGCCCGCACCCGCGTGCCGCCGGCCAGCGTCAGCGTCACGCCATCGAGATCGCGCTCGAGCACCTCGGCGGTGTCATCGAACCATTTCACCTGATGCTGGAAACGCAGCGCGGTGTCGAGCACCCGTTCAACGTGTCCCGCTTCGATAATCCACGCCAGTTGCGGAACGGCGGCGGCATAGGCGGAGAAATGCAGGTCGCCATGCGGCGACGGATCGGACTCGCCAGCGCTTTCATCGCCAAAGATGCGCATGTCACGCACCGGCTGCACGCGCGCGGTATCGAGCGCTTCCCAGACCCGCAGTTGCTCCAGCAAAGCCTGCGAGCTGGCGGAGAATGCATAGATGCGACCGTCCCAGACGTCGTCGGAAGCATGTGCGCCCTGCGCGGCCTGATCAGCCGGCCGCGGCGCCACCAGCGCCACCTGCATGCCCTGCTGCGCCAGCAACAGCGCACAGGCCTTGCCGACAATGCCACCGCCAACGACGGCAATCTGGAAGCGGGAAGAAGGATTCGACGACATTTAGAAGGCAGCGGCGCAACGCGCCGGCGCGGCAGGTCCGGACATGGCTCGATTATAGCGACGTGATGGGGACGCCATTGGCGGAGTTGGCGCCACGCCCGAGGCGGCCGGATCCCCCGCAATCGCCCTCGGCTCGCGCCGCCCTTCCGCTAGAATACGGGATTCGCAATTTTCCGCCTGACACCATGAGCCTCAAATGCGGCATCGTCGGCCTGCCCAACGTCGGCAAGTCCACGCTGTTCAATGCCCTGACCAAGGCCGGCATCGCCGCCGAAAACTATCCGTTCTGCACCATCGAACCCAATGTGGGTGTGGTGGAAGTGCCGGATCCGAGGCTTGCCAAGCTGGCCGAGATCGTCAAGCCCGAGCGCATCCTGCCGGCGACGGTCGAATTCGTCGATATCGCCGGCCTGGTGGCCGGTGCCTCGAAGGGTGAAGGCCTGGGCAACCAGTTCCTGGCCAACATCCGTGAAACCGACGCCATCACGCACGTGGTGCGCTGCTTCGAAGACGACAACGTGATCCACGTGGCCGGCAAGGTCGATCCGCTGTCGGACATCGAAGTCATCAACACCGAACTGGCGCTGGCCGACCTGGCCACCGTTGAAAAGGCCGTGGCCCGCTACGTCAAGCCGGCCCGCGCCGGCGACAAGGAAGCGCAGCGCCTGGTAGCCGTGCTGGAAAAGGCCCAGGCCGTGCTGGACCAGGCCAAGGCCGTACGCACGCTGGACCTGTCGCCCGAAGAATGGGAGGCACTGCGCCCGTTCTGCCTGATCACCGCCAAGCCAACCATGTACGTGGCCAACGTGCGTGAAGACGGCTTCGAGAACAATCCGCACCTGGACGCCGTGCGCGAGTACGCCAAGACGACCGGCTCGCCGGTGGTTGCCGTGTGCGCCGCCATCGAAGCCGAGATCGCCGACCTGGAAGACGCCGACAAGGCCGAATTCCTGGCCGACCTGGGCATGGAAGAACCGGGCCTGGACCGCGTGATCCGCGCCGGCTTCAAGCTGCTGGGCCTGCAGACCTACTTCACCGCTGGCGTGAAGGAAGTGCGCGCCTGGACGATCCACGTGGGCGACACCGCCCCCAAGGCCGCCGGCGTGATCCACACCGACTTCGAACGCGGCTTCATCCGCGCACAGACGATTGCCTATGACGACTACATCGCGCTCAAGGGCGAGAACGGCGCCAAGGAAGCCGGCAAGATGCGCGCCGAAGGCAAGGAATACGTGGTGCACGATGGCGACGTGATGAACTTCCTGTTCAACGTCTAAGTCAACGCACAAGGCGCTGCGCACCAGTTGCGCCAAGCCAACGAAAGCCCGCTGCAGATCGATCTGCAGCGGGCTTTTTTTGTGAACTTTTGTGCCGAATTGCTGTATTGCTGTTGCACTCCCCGATCTGCCATGGACGGCGCTTTTCGGCATGCGTAGGCTGCTCGCCGTGAGCTATCGCCACGCATGAAAAGGAGGGCAATGTGTTCTACGACGCGAAGTCAATTGCAAACTGCTTTCTTGAACTTGCCGCGGAGTCCGGGCATGAGAGAAACGGCGCAAGGAATGAAAACGGCTGATATTCCGTTTGCGCTGATAGCCGATCATTTTCGTCCCATGGCGGAGGCAGTCAGGCAAGGGAGTGCACAATGAGTGTCAGACAGGCAACACCACTGCCCAGCGTGGACGGCAACGGGGCAAGTCCGACAGCCGCTCACATCTTGCCCAAGCCCTCATCGCGCATCCCAACCAGCAGGGCCTGCCCGTTGGCATCGACGCGGAACTCGCCGAACCTGGCCTTGGCGTAGCGCTCGGCCTGCCCTTCCTGGAAGAACCACGCGTCGGTGGAGACCTGTACGGCATTGCCGCCCCAGCGCGATGGCACGTTCTGTACGCGTAGCAGTTGCTCACCGGCAGCCAGCGCTTCGCCCTGGTAAAGACGCACGAAGTGCCCTTCCTGGCTGGCGTCGCGGCGGATCACGATCACCTCCTCCCGCGTCAATCTGGTCTGGTCGTTGCCGTGCGCGACGCGCACTTCGTTGGCGATCGAGAAATTCAAGGCCATGTAGTCGCCCTGCATCAGCGACCTCGGGTCCACGGGCGCCAGGCGCAGGTAGACCACCTCGCCATTGGCCATCAGCCGTTCCTTGCCGATGATGCCGGTCAGCGCGATGCCGATGGTCAACAGCCAGCCCACCACGATCCAGCGTTTCATGCGTTGACCTCCCGGCTCGACATGCGGTGCAGTCCTGCCCGCGCAACCAGCAACAATATGCCGGCCGCAACCAGCGTGGCTGACTTGGCCAGCAGCGTCCACTGCAACGTGCTGTAGTACCAGACAAACCCGATCAGCACCGTGGCTACCGCCATGCCTAGCCACGGCAACGACGCGCGTCGCATGGCCATGGCCAGTGCCAACACACCGGCGGTCACCGCAGGGGCATGGACCATCAATGCGCTGAACGCGATCGTCACCACGAGTATTGCGGCACTGGTTCGCGTCTCGCAATCGAGCCGTTTGCATTCGATCAATGCGAACGCCACCAGCGCGGCGCCGATCAACGCGCCGGCAAGCCAGCCGCCGGGCGCATGCCACGGCGTTGCGGTTCCGAACAGGAGATCGGCTGGATGCGCGAGGCCGGTAACGACCAGCGCGCTGCTCAGCGCGAACACCAGCGTTGCATCGGCTGCCGGCTCCCAAAGCGCATGGCGCGCTGACGCAGCGGGCTTCTCTTCATTGAGGACGAAGACCAGCACCACCGCGAATGCCGCAGCCGCCAACAGCCCCAATGCGACCGGTATCGAGGTCCAGCGTGGCGCCACCAGATTGCCCAGCGCGACGCACGCGGCAATGGCCAGCGCCGTCCATGCACCCAACGCCATCAGGAATCGGTGCAGGCGATCCGGCACCAGTGCAAACAGCAGCATTTCAAGCAGCGCCACGCCCAGCCAGAACGACGCTGTTTCAAGAAACCGGCTGAAGCCAAGCGTCTCGCCAATGCCACCGATCAGCATGCCCTGTCCGCCCAGACTCAGCGCCAGTGCAAACTGCCCCAGCGCGATGCGCCCGCCCTCCTTTGCCGTGATGCGATATAGCGCGATGGCAATGCCGATCATCACCACGCCTGTCAGCGCCATCGCGACACCATTGCCGCGCGCGGTAGCGAACACGGTGCCAACCAGAAACAACTGGAAGAACAGTGCGCCAAGCCATCCCGCCCCACCCATCAGCAAGCGGATTGGCCATGGCGTCCGCAGCGCGGCAGTGTAGTCACCTTGCACCGCGCCGCGTGCGGCCAGTTGTTGCCAGAGCGAGCGCTCGACTTGATCGTGGTTCATGCCGCGCTCCCCGTTGTAGCGCGCCAGGCGCGCAGCAGCCATGTGGCAGCCGCCACGGCCAGCCCGATGGTAAGCAGGGCCAGCAGCAGGAATGCACCGAAGTCACCGTGGAAATCCACCAGCCAACGCCCCACTGCGGCAATGATGACGCCGATGCCGGTCAGGCATACGAGACTCAACACCACGATATCGAACGCGCGCCAGCGGAACCATGCACCGAGGCCGAGCAGCGCCGCGGCACTGGCCAACAACGCCAGCGGCTCGACCCGATCGGTCAATACGCTCATCATCCCGAGCCATCCCGCATAGCCGCAGGCCAGCACGCCAATCAGGCGCGGGCCGGTCATGCCCCGGAAGCCCCAACGGCTGGCGCGTGCGGCCAACACATGCCAGACCGCCAACTGGATCACCGAGGCGCCGAGCAGGAACAACATCGTTTCACGGGCCTGCCGGGCCGAGAACAGCAATTCGAACATGCCACCGATGCCCAGCCGTACGCTGCAGTAGCGCAGCAAGGCAACGTTGCCCACTACCAGCACGATCCACCAATGCGGCGCCGCACGCGCAGCCAATGCCCATGGCATCGCCAGCAAGGTCCAGAGCGCGAACAATTGCCACGCATCGGCACCGGTCTGGTACGTCTGGCCGATCACGGCCAGCAGCACCCCCGATACGATCTGTGCGCCAGCCAGCGCGGCCCCGCCAGCCATGTCGCCCGCGGAACGCAGCGCGGCGAAGCCTGCCAGCAGCGTCAGCAGTCCCGCGAGCAATCCGAACTTGGTGAACTTGTGAAGCTCCGCCCAGTTGAAGGCGAAGAAGACGATGACACCGGCACAGAGCAGTGCGGTGCCCAGGATCAACAATGCGCGATCAAGCCAGTGGTGCCAGTTACCACGGTCAGGGCGCGTTGACTCCCAGGCAGCCAGCAAGTCATCGGCACCCAGGCGGCCTTGCGCGCGCCAGTCGGCCAGCGACTGCTGGATGGCGCGGCGATTCGAAAAGGATTCCAAGCGGAGGTCCCCCTGAGAGTCGGCATGGACTGCAATGTAGCAAAGCGGCCTGCCGAAGTCTCGCAGGCGTCGCATGACGGTACTGCTTTGGCGCAGCCTTACTGCTTTCCACCCGGCGAGGTCATCGGTATGCTTGGCGCCGGTTTCCATTCCTGCGCCTGCCCCCTGGCCCCCAAGCACCATGACCCTAGGCATCCTTGCCGCCCTGCACGATGAAGTGGACGGGCTGATCAGCGCGATGCGCCACGAAGACGCGCGCGCCACCCGGCAAACCATCGGCATGCGCGACTACTACAGCGGCACGCTGCACGGCCAACCCGTGGTGCTGGTACTGGCGCGCGTGGGCAAGGTGGCGGCGGCGGCCACCACGGTGACGCTGATCCGCGAGTTTGGCGTGGACGAAATCGTGTTCACCGGGTTGGCCGGCGGCGTGGGGGCCGGGGTCAAGGTCGGCGATATCGTGGTGGCCGACCGCACCGTCCAGCACGACCTCGATGCGCGGCCGCTATTTCCGCGCCACGAGGTTCCCCTGCTGGACCAAGCGGAATTCCCGGCCGATCCCACCCTTACCGCGGCATTGCGTGGCGCGGCCGAGGGTTTCCTGCGTGACGACCTGGCGACCGAGGTTCCGGATGGCGTGCTGGCGCGTTTTGGCGTGCATCAGCCGCGCCTGCATGTCGGAATGATTGCCAGCGGCGACCAGTTCATCAACGCGCCGTCGGCGGTACAAGCGCTGCGCGAAGCCTTGCCGACGCTACAGGCCGTGGAGATGGAAGGCGCCGCGCTGGCGCAGATCTGCTACGAGTATGGGGTGCCGTATGCGCTGATGCGCACGGTGTCGGACCGTGCCGACGATACCGCGCATGTCGATTTTTCGTCGTTTTTGCGCGACGTGGCCAGCCACTATTCGAGTGCCATCCTGCGCCGATTCCTTGACGCCAGGGCCTGAATCACCACGCAGACGGTCACCAATTCCTGACTTTTTTGTCGTTACTGAAGTTACCGGCGCGGGCGCGCCACGCCCCAGATGCCCACCAGCAACGCGGCCCCGACGATGGCGGCGCCCCAGCCAAGCAGCTGTCCATCCGTGAACAGATGCGCCGCGCGACCGGCATAGAACGCCAGCATGGCGCCCACAATGCCCAGTAATAGCGCGGCCGGCACGGTGACCACGCGCCCCGCCGGATGCAACAGGCCACCCGCCAGGCCCACGACCGCTCCCACTACCACCAAGCCGAACATAAACCGCTCCTGTGTCCTTTGGACCACTTTGATATGACCACCGCGTAACAATACTGCAGTTGGAACAAAACACCCCGGTCCCCTGCAACTTTGGCGCCCGGCGGTATAATAGCCAGCGCTTCCGGCACCGATCCGGATGGCAACGAACCCCACAAATGCAACTGCTCGCGATCGGCATCAATCACACAACGGCACCCGTCTCGCTGCGCGAGCGTGTGGCGTTTCCGCTTGAGCAGATCAAACCCGCGCTTGGCACGCTGCGTACCCATCTGGCTGGTCGCAACGGTACCGAGGCCGCCATTCTTTCCACCTGCAACCGCACCGAAATCTACTGCGCCACCGATGTGCTGCAGCCGGGGCAGGATGGTTTCGAGCACACGTTGCGCTGGCTAGCCCAGCATCACAACGTGCCCGCCGGCGAGCTGGCCCCGCATTTGTATGCCCTGCCCCAGTCCGAAGCCGTGCGTCACGCGTTCCGCGTGGCCAGCGGACTCGATTCGATGGTGCTCGGCGAAACCCAGATTCTTGGACAGTTGAAGGATGCGGTGCGCACCGCTGGCGAAGCTGGCGCGTTGGGCACCTACCTGAACCAGCTGTTCCAGCGCACCTTCGCGGTGGCCAAGGAAGTACGCGGCCAGACCGAGATCGGTGCGCATTCCGTATCGATGGCTGCCGCCGCGGTGCGTCTGGCGCAACGGATTTTCGAAAGCGTGTCGACGCAGCGCGTGCTGTTTATCGGCGCCGGTGAAATGATCGAGCTGTGCGCCACGCACTTCGCCGCGCAGCAGCCGCGCCAGATCGTGGTGGCCAACCGTACCGTCGAACGCGGCGAGAAGCTGGCCGAACAGCTGGCCGAACAGGGCCTGACCACGCAGGCCATCCGCCTGCAGGACCTGGGCGAGCGGCTGCATGAATTCGATATCGTGGTGTCCTGCACCGCGAGTTCGCTGCCGATCATTGGCCTTGGTGCCGTGGAGCGCGCGGTCAAGCGCCGCAAGCATCGGCCGATCATGATGGTCGACCTGGCCGTGCCGCGCGATGTGGAACCCGAGGTCGCGCGCCTGAACGACGTGTTCCTGTACACGGTCGACGATCTCGGCGCGGTGGTCCGCGAAGGCAACGCGTTGCGCCAGGCTGCCGTGGCGCAAGCCGAGGCGATCATCGAGTCGCGCGTGCAGAATTTCATGCACTGGCTCGAAACACGCAGCGTGGTGCCGGTCATCCGCGACCTGCAGTCCGCCGGCGAAGCCATCCGCCAGGCTGAACTGGAACGCGCGCGCCGCATGCTGGCGCGCGGCGACGATCCCACCGCGGTGCTCGAAGCCCTGTCTGGCGCCCTGACCCGCAAGTTCCTGCACGGCCCGACCCACGCACTGAACCACACCCAGGGCGAAGACCGCGAGGCGCTGCTGCGCCTGGTACCGGGTCTGTTCCGCCACAGCAGCCACTCCGAACGCTAGCCGCGTTCGCGCACCCGCGTCGGCGCGAGCGTGCGCCGGCGATGCCTCCGGCATTGAACTGCCGATCCCGCGCAACCCACCGCGTTGCGCCCCGAGACCCCGAATCCCGCTACCGATGAAAGCCAGCATGCTCAACAAGCTCGACCAACTGGCCGAGCGACTCGACGAAGTCAATGCCCTGCTTGCGCACGAAAACGCCACGGCAGACATCAACCAGTACCGCAAGCTGTCGCGCGAACATGCCGAGCTGTCGCCGGTGGCCGAGCAATACGGCCAGTATCGGCAGGCACAGGACGACCTGGCCACGGCCCAGGCGCTGCTCGACGATCCGGAAATGAAGGAGTTTGCCGCCGACGAAATCGACGCGGCGCGCACGCGTCTGGAATCGCTTGAGAAAAGCCTGCAGACGCTGCTGCTACCCAAGGATCCCAACGACGACCGCAACCTGCTGCTTGAAATCCGCGCTGGCGCCGGTGGCGAGGAAAGCGCGCTGTTCGCGGCCGACCTGCTGCGCATGTACACGCGCTACGCCGAGCGTCAGCGCTGGCAGGTGGAAATCATGAGCGAATCCGAGTCGGACCTGGGCGGCTACAAGGAAGTGATCGTGCGTATCGCCGGCGATGCCGCCTTTTCGAAGCTCAAGTTCGAATCGGGCGGCCACCGCGTGCAGCGGGTGCCGGCCACCGAAGCGCAGGGTCGCATCCACACTTCGGCCTGCACGGTCGCCGTGATGCCCGAAGCCGATGAAGTGGGCGAAGTCGAGATCAATCCGTCCGACCTGCGCGTCGACACGTTCCGCGCCTCGGGCGCCGGTGGCCAGCACGTGAACAAGACCGACTCGGCGGTGCGCCTGACCCACCTGCCTACCGGCATCGTGGTGGAATGCCAGGACGACCGCAGCCAGCATCGCAACAAGGAAAAGGCCATGAAGGTGCTGGCCGCGCGCATCAAGGACATGCAGTTGCGCGCCGCACAGGCCAAGGAAGCCAGCACGCGCCGCAACCTGATTGGCACGGGCGACCGTAGCGACCGGATCCGCACCTACAATTTCCCGCAAGGCCGGGTGACCGATCACCGCATCAACCTGACCCTCTACAAGATCGACATGATCATGGATGGCGACATGGACGAACTGGTCTCCTCACTGGCCGCCGAGCACCAGGCAGACCAGCTGGCAGCGCTTGGCGACGACGCCTGAAGCTTTGTAACCGAGGTAAATGCTTGCAACAGCACTAGCTTGTAAGAATGCGCTGTCTATAATCGATTTCGACCAGACCACCCCGATACGTCACTTTTCAGGCCAAGGCTGAGGGGGTATCGAAGTCTGGATGGATGTCACTCCTCCAACAGATACTCAAGGATGAAATCATGAAAAAACTGCTCGCCGTTCTGATGATTGCCGCTGCCGTTACCGCCTGCAGCAAGAAGGAAGAAGCACCGGCCACCAACGCCGACAGCGCCATGCAAAACGCTGCCGAGTCGGCCAAGGCCGCCGCCAGCGACGCCGCTGCCGCTGCCGCGAACGCTGCCGACGCCGCCAAGGCTGCCGCCAGCGGTGCAGCCGCCGATGTGTCCGCCGCCGCCGACAAGGCCAAGGTGGATGCGGGCAATGCCATGGCCAACGCCAAGGAAGCCGCCAAGGACGCCGTCAACACGACCGCCGACAAGGCCAAGGACGCCGTCAACAAGTAATAGCCCTACGCGGACAGACGCCGAAGGCAGGCCGAAATCGGCTTACACTAGCCGTCTGTTGCGAAGCAGCGCCAGGAAACCCCGTCGAGCCGACGCCCGACGGGGTTTTTTGCAAGCGCGCTTCCGGTATTTCCAAGACGTACTGCAATGTCATCGACTGCACCGGGCACCATGCCGCCCGATCCCACGCTGCGCGAAGCGCTGACCCTTGCGGCCATGGCGGGCCTGCCACCATTGGAGGCCCGCATGCTGCTGTCCCACGTGACCGGGTTCACGCGCACCCAGCTGATCACGCGTGACCACGAACACCTCAACACGGCACAGCGTGATGCATTTTCCACATTACTGGCACGGCGGCTGGCCGGCGAGCCAATGGCCTACCTGCTCGGCGAGCGCGAGTTCTTCGGACGCACATTCCGCGTTACACCCGACGTACTGATTCCGCGCCCCGACACCGAAGTGGCCGCCGAAGCGTCGCTGACGCGGCTGGCCGGAATCCATAACCCGCGTGTACTGGACATGGGTACCGGATCGGGCATCCTGGCCGTGACGATTGCGCGCGAGCGGCCCGATGCCGAGGTCTGGGCCACCGATATTTCCCCTGGCGCGCTGATGGTGGCGCAGGACAATGCCCGCGCGCTGCAGGCCGACAATATCCGCTTCATGGTGTCGGACTGGTATCAGGCCCTGCCCGACGGCCTGCGTTTTCACCTGGTCGTGAGCAATCCGCCCTACATTGCCGAGGGCGATCCGCACCTGGTGGAAGGTGATCTGCGTTTCGAACCGATCGACGCGCTGACCGATCACGACGATGGCCTGTCGGACCTTGCAGCCATCGTGGCCGGCGCGACCGGCCGCCTGCTGCCCGGCGGCTGGCTGCTGATGGAGCACGGCTACGACCAGGGCTACGCCACCCGGCATCTGTTGACCGGCGCCGGCTTTGCCGAGGTGTTCACCGCACGCGACCTGGGCGGTAACGAACGTTGCAGCGGGGGCCGGCTGCCAGATTGATACACGTCAAATCGGCCCCATCTGAAGCAATGACGCGATTCCGGTAAAATCCGGACCATTCCCCCATTTCAGCGATGCCGGCCTGGCATCGCGCGCAACCGGAACGTTTTCATCATGAGTGACGTACAACAGAAGATCGACCAGATCGTGAAGGGCAGCCCCGTGGTCCTGTTCATGAAGGGCACCGCCCAGTTTCCGATGTGCGGCTTTTCGGGTCGTGCAATCCAGATCCTGAAGGCCTGCGGCGTCGATGCACCGACCACGGTCAATGTGCTCGAAGACGACGGCATCCGCCAGGGCATCAAGGAATACGCCAACTGGCCGACCATTCCGCAGCTCTACGTCAACGGCGAATTCGTCGGCGGCTCGGACATCATGATGGAGATGTACCAGAACGGCGAACTGCAATCGCTGCTCAAGGCCTGAGCCTGAGCTCGACCATGCCTGTGCAGAATGGCGGCGTGCCGCAACGGCTGATCGTCGCCATCACGGGCGCTACCGGCGCCATCTACGGCGTGCGGATCCTGCAGGTGCTGCAAAACGTGAGCGGTGTGGAAACACACCTGCTGATGTCGCCTGCGGGCGTTATGAACCTGCAGCACGAACTCGATATTGGCCGCGCCGACGTGGAAGCGCTGGCCGACGTCGTGCACAACGTGCGCGATATCGGCGCAACCATTGCGAGCGGCTCGTTTCGCGCCAACGCCATGATCGTGGCCCCGTGTTCGATGCGAACGCTGGCGGCCGTAGCCCACGGTCTATCCGACAACCTGATCACGCGCGCGGCCGATGTCACGCTCAAGGAACGGCGCAAGCTTGTGCTGATGGTGCGGGAAACTCCGCTGAATCTGGCTCACCTGCGCAACATGACAGCCGTGACCGAAATGGGCGGCATCGTGTTCCCGCCTGTGCCGGGCTTCTACCAGAAGCCACAGACCATCGCCGAACTGGTCGACCATACGGTAGGCCGCGTGCTGGATCTGGTGGATCTACGCGAGGTGGGTGAAACGCTGGCACCTGGGTGGGGCGGTTTGAAAAACTCCCCTCTCCCGTGAAACGGGAGAGGGGCAGGGGGGGAGGGCCAGCAGTTCAAACTGCGTTATCGCCAGCTTGATACGCCTGCCCTCTCCCCCACCCCTCTCCCGCGCGCGGGAGAGGGGAGCCTGCTTCATGCGTTCTCGTTTTTACCAGTGCCGGTAGCGGCGGCCGTAGTAACCACCGCCGTAGTAACCACCACCGTAGTAGCCATAGGGTCGCACCACCACGGCCGGCGGGCCGACGTACACCGGCGCGGGCGCCACTGCCACGGGAGCTGGTGCCACCGCGGGACCGTACGGCGTGGGATAGACCGCGCAGCCGCCAAGCATCGCCGCGCCAGATACTGCCAAGCCCAACAACACCAGTTTCGATTTCATTTTGACGTCCTTAATGTCACAGGCATCGCGACACGGCAATGCACTGCCCTTAAGAACGTTATACGGGTGGCTTTGGTAATACAGCGTCAAGGCGCTGTAACCATTGTTACGATTCGCAACGTCTGTGCGAACGTAAGTGCCGCCCTTAGATATCGAAACGGATCCCCTGGGCCAGCGGCAACGTGTCTCCATAGTTGATCGTATTGGTGGCCCTCCGCATGTATCCCTTCCAGGCATCGGAGCCCGATTCGCGCCCGCCACCGGTTGCCTTTTCTCCGCCAAATGCCCCGCCTATCTCCGCGCCGCTGGTGCCGATATTGACGTTGGCGATGCCACAGTCGCTGCCCGCGGCGGACACGAACAGTTCGGCCTCGCGCAACGATTCCGTGAAGATGCACGACGACAGGCCGTGTGAAGCGGCGTTGTTCAGCGCGATGGCTTCATCGAGCGATGTGTATGGCATCAGGTAGAGGATTGGCGCAAAGGTCTCGGTCAGCATCGTGTCGTGCTGGGTGTCGGTCAGCACCAGCGCCGGCCGCACGTAGCTGGCATGCGGGAACCGATCGGCAAGCAGCCGTTCGCCGCCATGCACGACATTGCCTTGCGCGCGGCAACTGGCCAGTGCATTGGCCATCGAATCGCCGGCGGCGGCATCGATCAACGGACCGACCAGCGTACCTTCCTGCAGCGGATCGCCCACCGGCAGCCGTGCATAAACGCGGCGCAGATGCTGCGTCACGCTCTCGATCAAATCCACATGGACGAACGCGCGCCGCAGCGTGGTGCAGCGTTGCCCCGCGGTGCCCGCCGCGGCAAACGTCATGGCCCGGATCGTCAGTTCCAGATTGGCCGAGGGCGCCACGATGGCCGCATTGTTGCCACCGAGCTCCAGGATCGCGCGCTTGAAATGCGCGGCGCAGGCCATGCCCACTTCGCGCCCCATGCGCGTGGAACCGGTGGCACTCATCAGCCGGACCGACGGGTGTTGCACCAGCGACTGGCCAAGCTGACGCCCGCCGGTCAGCACGCAGCAGAGGCCCGCGAACTGCGGCGCATGTTGATCGATCACGCGATCGAGCAGCCCTTGCACGGCCAGCGCACAGAGCGGGGTCTTCTCCGACGGCTTCCACACCACGCCATTGCCGCACACCAGCGCCAGCGCCGCGTTCCATGCCCAGACCGCTACCGGGAAATTGAACGCCGAGATCACGCCACACAGTCCGTACGGATGCCAGGTCTCGCGCATGGCATGCGACGGCCGCTCGGAGGCAATGGTCAAGCCATGCAACTGCCGCGACAAACCCACCGCGAAGTCGCAGATGTCGATCATCTCCTGCACTTCGCCCAGGCCTTCCTGCAGGATCTTGCCCGCTTCCAGCGCCACCAGCCTGCCCAACGCCGGCTTGTGCGTGCGCAACACCTCCCCGAAACGCCTGACCACTTCGCCACGCGCCGGCGCGGGGGTCAGTGCCCAAAGGCTCTGCGCCGCATGGGCGCGTGCAATGCGCGCGTCGGCATCGGCGGGCGCGCATACCGGTAGCTGGCCGAACACCTCGCCATCGATCGGTGAACGCACGGCCAGCGTGCCCGGCGCGGCCTGGGTGGTTGCAGCCCAAGGCGGCGGCAGGCCCAGGGCCTGCCAGCAACTGGTGAACTCTTGCGCTTTCATGCGAGCGTCTCCTGTAGTGGGTGTCGCGCATAGTGCTGGCCAAAGCGGTTGGACAGGAAGCGCTCCAGCGGCATGGCTTCCTGACGCACAAAACCGGCCTGCGGCAAGACACCCGTGGCCACCAGGTCCAGCGCGGTACAGATGCCGGCGGCCGTGGTCAGCTGGATGGCATTGACATGGCCGATGCCGGCGAAATTCTCCATGCCCCCGATGCGCGTGGAAAACGACGCCTGCGTCAGCGGCCCGCGCCGTCCCTCTCCTTTTACACCCGGCGGATGACCGGTGGCGCTGGCGAACACGATCACCACGTCCTGCTCGGTTACCGGGATTGCATGTTCGAAGATATCGCGCAGCCAGTCGCGCCGTTCGCGCATACGCAGGTCGTTCAGCAGCAGCTTCATCTGGGCACAGTGACCGGGATACCGGATCGACTTGTAGTCGACCTGGCGCGCTCGCCCGGCCAGCGTGTCGGGCAATGTGCCAAGGCCTCCCGAAGTATTAAACGCCTCGTACTCCACGCCGTCCAGTGCAAAGGTTTCATGCCCCTCCAGCGCGGGCAACTCCACGCGGCGCCCGTCAACAATGGCTTCGCAAGGGTTGCAGTATTCATTGATCAGCCCCTCGGTGCTCCATGTGAGGTTGTACTTGAGCGCATTGCTTGGATAACGCGGCAGCGCGCCCACGCGCATGCGCAGGTCAAGCAGATCGCCGCCACCCCGCAGGAAGCGCTGCGCGAGATCGTGGCCCACTACGCCGATAAAGCCGGGCGCCAGGCCGCACTGCGGCATCAGCACCGAGCGCGCGCCGTTGGCCAGCGTCTGGATGGCATGGGTGGCAGCCACATCCTCGGTCAGGTCGAAGTAATGCACGCCAAGCCGCGCGGCCACGGTGGCCACATGGATGGCCGCATGGAACGGCAACGCATTGAGCACCGCGTCGGCACCGGCCAGCAGTGCCGCGCAGGTACCTGGTTCAGTCGGATCCCCGGCGCGTACGGCGATACTGCGCGGCAGGCCATCGAGCCGGTGCGCGTCATGATCGACCAGGCAAACGCGGTAGTCGCCGCTGTCGGCGAGCATCGTGGCAATCACGCGTCCGATCTTGCCCGCGCCAAGGACGACCACTGAAAGCGGACGCGGGGCGAGCGTCAGGTCACGCACGGTGGCGGGTCCCAGCGTGGAGGGTTGCATGGTGAACTCCGTCAGAAACAGATTGGGGATGTCTTAAGTATGGGCAGCCGCACGCACGTTTTGTAGCGACAAGATTGACGAAAGCCCTGCATAATCGGACATATCGACAAGCTAATCTGACGATTCGTCAGGACATGACCATGGCCGACCTCGACCAGACCGACCGGCATCTGCTGGCCCTGCTACAGGGCAACGCACGCGAAAGCGCGGCCAACCTGTCGCGCACCCTAGGTATCGCACGCACTACCGTGGTGGCACGCATCGCGCGCCTGGAGCGAACCGGCGTGATCGCCGGCTATGGCGTACGGCTGGGCAGCGAGATGGAGGACAACGCCATCCTGGCGTTTTGTGGCCTGTCGGTTCAGCCCAAGGCAGCACCGACGGTGGTGCGCGCGCTGCAGCGCTTGCCCGAGGTGGAGGAACTGAACTCGGTCAGCGGCCCGGTCGACTATATGGCCGTGATCCGTTGCGACACCCATGCGCGACTGGACAAGCTGCTCGATGAAATCGGCATGCTCGATGGCGTGAACCACACCACGACATCGATCGTGCTGGCACGCAAGATCGATCGGCGCCGAGCAGCCGGCTAGGCGGTTGCATTCTCCCCTCTCCCGCACGCGGGAGAGGGGCCGGGGGAGAGGGCAAGCGCGTGATCCGCGAGCGCGCTATGCTTGCCATCCTCAATATCCAACTCAGTATCCAGATCAGGAGTTCACGATGAGCCAGAACATTCGCGTTGCCGTAGGTGGCGTCACAGGCTGGGCCGGTGGCGAACTGGCGCGTGGCGTGGCGCACGCTGCCGACATGACACTGGTTGCCGGGCTCTCGCGCGGCGCGGCAGGGCAGACCCTGGCCAGCCTGACCGGCCACAAGGACACCCCGGGCGTGGCCGCCGCCAGCATCGAGGAGCTGGGCCAGACCCCGTACGACGTGTATGTCGAATACACCAAGCCAGTGATTGCCAAGCACAATATCCTGCAGGCGCTGGCACATGGCGCGCATGTGGTGGTGGGTACCTCGGGACTGTCAGACGAAGACTATGCGGAGATCGATGCCGCTGCACGCAAGGCTGACCGTGGCGTGCTGGCGTGCGGCAACTTTGCGATCACCGTGGTGCTGCTGCAGAAGTTTGCCGAAATGGCCGCGCGCCATCTCGACCACTGGGAAATCATCGACTACGCCAAGGCCGGCAAGGTCGACGTGCCATCAGGCACGGTGCGCGAACTGGCGTACCGGCTTGGCCAGGTCAAGCAGGCCACGCAGGCCGTACCGGTGGACCAGGTCAACGGCCCGCGCGAAACGCGCGGCGCGACGATGTCGGGCACGCAGGTGCACGCGGTGCGGCTGCCCGGGTATCAACTGGGTGTCGAGGTGATTTTTGGCGCCGATGGCCAGCGCCTGCACCTCAAGCATGAAGCTGGCGACGGCTCCAAGCCGTATGTGTCGGGCGCGCTGCTGGCCATCCGCAAGGTCCACACACTGCGCGGCGTGGTGCGTGGGCTGGACAAGGTGATGGAGGGGCTCTAAGCAGTTCAAGCCCCTGCCTCCAGCGCCTTACCAACTGCCGGGATTGACCGGCTTGGCGGGCGCCTTCTTCTCGGCTTTCTCTTTTTCGGCTTTCTCGGCTTTTTCCGCCTTCTCTGCCTTGTCGGTCTTCTCGCCCTTCTTTGCGGCGGCGGCCGACGCCGGCGGCGGTGCCAGCGACTTCTCCACCTCGGCGTCGCGATTGGCCATCAGTGCGCGCGCCTGCGGCAGCAGCAGTTCGATCGTGCCTTCACTGGGATCTTCCGGAATTGCATAAAGCTCAACGGTCAGCGGCTTGCGCATCCAGCCGGCGTGAATGGTCTTCACGCCCTTGCCAGCCTTGTCTTTCATATCCACCATTTCCTGGCGGAATGGCTTGCCATAGCGTGCGTTGAGCGCCTGTGCCGCGGAATCCTGCGAGCGGATGCCGTCGGTTGGCACGATCAGTCCCACCAGTGCATTGCCGTCCACCAGCGCCACCAGGCGCGGGCCATCCATGAATGTGGGACGCTTGTCGCGAGGCACGCCAACCTGGCGCATCACACCATCGCCGCGCAGTTCCACACAGTACGCGGTGACATCCTTGCCATCGGGCGTCCGGTGATCGGCGCAGTCAGGCAGGCCCGGTAGCGGACTGCCAATCTCGAGCGTGTCGAGCATCGTCGAGAACTGGTCCTTGCCGTCGATGATCGCAGCAGCGGTGGCATTGGCTTTGGCATTGGACTGCACCGCCGGTGCAGCGTGGGCGACAGCAGTCGCCAGCAGGGCGGCAGCGGCCAGCCCGGCAAAAGGAAATCTCAAAACACACTCCTGAAAACGGCTCCGCATTGGAGCCCGCTCCGTGCCGAGGGTTCCTGCCGGGTAGGCGCGGCGTCATCGGAGTGACGCCGGATCGACAGGATCTATCGGAGCATATGCTTCACGGCATTGAAGCATACCAGCGCGATGCCAATCAGCAGCGCCCACAGCATCAGCTTGGGAATCTGGCTCGGCGGCAATTGACGCGGTGGCGTGCGCTGGGCCAGCGGTGCGCGAAAGCGCGAGTTGGTCTGCAAGCCGCGTGTGTGCCAGATGGCGGTGTCGGCACCAAGATCGTGCACTGGCGTGCTGTCCTTGCGTGACGGCTGGTTTGGGCGCGTGCCGCCCGGTCGTTGCGTGGCCATTTCCTGCTCCCCCGAAATGCATCGAATGCCGACTTGCCCGACGAGAAAATGTGCCGCCGGTACACAATGCACGGCCGTCGATCTACTGCCAGTGGTCCGTGCGCGGCACATGGTAAGACATCGCAGTTCAGGCCGCCACAGGTCTGCGATGCCAAACCCACACTCAGGCGGTGCTGGCGCAACGTTGTTTGTAACGACTTGTTACGGCACGCCGTCCCGGCATCACACTAGGCACTGTTGCGCTGGATTGCCATGGCCTCGCGGCGGAAAGCGTGGCCCATATGGTGGTAGAACGGATGCGGATTGAACTGCCGCGACAGGAACGACGCCAGCAGCGAAGCTGCCAGCAGATAGATCGTCAGGTCCTGGGTGCGCGTCATTTCCATGAC
The DNA here is from genome assembly GCA_963543405.1 of uncultured Cupriavidus sp. Lineage (GTDB taxonomy): Bacteria > Pseudomonadota > Gammaproteobacteria > Burkholderiales > Burkholderiaceae > Cupriavidus. The sequence goes on along the minus strand of CAUUBQ010000052.1, from coordinate 15,670 downwards.
GATCACGCTTGCGGTGATAGGCGCCTGCGTCGCCGCTGCCAGGAAGGCCGCCATCGACACCAGCGCCAGTACGCGCGGCTCGGCCATGCCGGTCATAAAGTGCGCCACGTTTTCGCCAATGCCGGCACCGATGGCCAGCGCCGGCGTAAAGATCCCGCCCGGGATGCCCGCAAAATACGACACTACCGTGGCCACGAACTTGGCCAGTCCAAACCACAGCGTGCTGTGCGGTTCGCCGTTGATCAGGCCGGAAGCCTGCTCATAGCCGGTGCCGAACGTTGCACCTGCGGTAGCCCAGCCAAGCGCCGCCACCACCAGACCGCAGCAGAACGCCACCGCCACCGGATGCTCGGACGTCCAGCCACGCCAGGCGGACGGCACCAGGCCCGGCACGCCGCGAATCAATACCTTCGCGAACAGGCCACCCATCACGCCATTGACCACCGCGCACAGCAGCACCGGTCCCCAGGCGTCGTGCAGCACCAGCATCGGCACCTTGACGCTGAAGTAGGGGTTGTTGCCCAGCACCGCCAGCGACAGGAAGCCCGCGGTCAGCACGCCCGACAGCACCAGTCGATCCCAGCGCACCGCGGTGCCGCGCCCCAATTCCTCGATGGCGAACACCACGCCGGCCAACGGCGTATTGAATGCTGCTGCCAGACCGCCGGCCGCACCGGCGGCGATCAATGCATTGGGATGAAAGCCGATGCGGAAGCGCAGCTTTTCCTGGCACCACTGTCCCCACGCCAACATGGCCGCGGCACCGACTTGTACCGAGGGCCCCTCGCGCCCTACCGAGGCACCGGCCAGCAGCGCGCCGGTGGTCAGCAACACCTTCCACATCGATTGCCGGAACGACACCAGCACCGTCTGCGCGACACCGGCCGGCGGCAAGGTCACGGCCGCGATCACCTGCGGAATCCCGCTGCCACGTGCCTGCGGCGCAAGCCGTATCGTCAGCCAGCGCAAAGCGGCCAGACCAAACGGCAGCATCACGAATGCCAGCCACGGCGTGGCCGTGGTCAGCTTCATGTTCCAGCTCAGCGCCACCTCGGCGATATAGGCGAACACGATGGAAAACGCGGCGACAAATCCCGCGCCACACATAAAGACCGCGTAGCGCATCGAGGTGCGCGAGATGCGGCCCACCTGACGCGTCTTGCGATGCGCGGCACGACGCGCGCGCAAGCGCAAATCACGTAGTCGACCTGGATGTGAAGCGGGCGAGGCGGGCGAAGGGGACGAATCGGATGAAGCAGGCGAATCAGGTGGCTCGGCGGGATCGGTCATGGCATCGATGCGGGAGCGGATGGGGGCTGGTTGACGACAACGTTGGCATCGACACGACCGCAACCGGCCGTATCGAAAGACCCTCAACTATACGCCCCTCATCGAGCGGACTATCCCGCAGCGCTCAGTCGAGGCTGATGCGATTGTCGCGAATGACCTTGCCCCAGTTGTCGCGATCCGCTGCCACATAGCGATCGATCTCGGCCTGCGTACGCGGGCTCTGCACCAACAATCCCAACGCGTTGAAGGTGTTGCGGAATGGCGTTTCGGTTAGCACATGCGAGGCTGCGGCCTGCAGTTTTGCAATGGCGTCCGCCGGGGTCTGCGCGGGCACGGCAAGTCCGAACCATGTGGCGGCGTGGAAGTTCGGATAACCGCTTTCGGCAACAGTCGGCACATTGGGCAGCACGTCGAGTCGCGTGCGGCCGGTCACCGCCAGTGCCTTGAGCTTGCCAGCCTTGATATGCTGCAACGAGGTGCTGACCACGTCGACCATCATCTGCGTGTCGTTCGCCAGCAGCGCCGACAAAGCTGGCGCGCTGCCGTTGTACGGCACGTGCGTCATCTCGATGCCGAGTTCCGACTTCAGCATCTCCGAGGCCAGTTGCAGCGGATTGCCAAGCCCGACCGACGAATAGTTGAGCTTGCCGCCCGCAGCCTTGGCATATGCGGCAAAGTCCTTGATGTTGTTTGCCGGTACCTGGTTGTTGGTGACCACCACCAGCGGCACCTCGATGCCGATCAGGATGACCTTGAAGTCCTTCGGATCGTAGCCGGTCTTCTTGTACAGCATTGGGTTCAGCACCATGCTGGCGCTCGAACCCATCAGGATCGTGTAGCCGTCCGGCTGCGCACGCGCCACGCTCTGCGTACCGACCATCGTATTGGCACCGGGACGGTTCTCCACCACCACGGGCTGCTTCAACTCACGTGCCATGCCTTCGGCCATGGCGCGACCAAACTGGTCGGTCGAGCCGCCCGGGGTGTACGGCACCACCAGCTTGATCGGACGCTCCGGGTATGCGGCGAATGCGGATGACGTGTTGGATGCGATGCCAAGTGCAACGGCTGCGAGCAGCGCGGTTCTGCGATGCATGGTGTCTCCTTGTTTTGTCTTATGTATCTGTGTTGGTATCGCGATTTGATGCGCTGGCCCTCTCCCCCAGCCCCTCTTCCGCGTGCGGGAGAGGGGAGCGAACCGGCAGTGGGCGTTGACACTCAAACCCGCCGCTGCCGTCCTGCCCAGTGCTGGTCGCGCAGTCGGCGCTTGGCGAGCTTGCCGGTTTCGTCGCGCGGCAACTGCGCCACGATCTCGATCGTGCGCGGTACCTTGAAGCCCGACAGTCGACCGCGCAACCACTCGATCACGGCTTCCGGTTCAACGGCTGCACCGGCTACGGGTTGGATCACGCCGTGCAGGCGCTCGCCGTACTCGTCATCGGGCACGCCAAACACCACGCAGTCCGCCACGCCCGGGTAGCGCACCAGTTCGTGCTCGATCTCGGCCGGATAGATATTCACGCCGCCGGAAATCACCATGTCCGAGGCGCGATCGCAAATGAACAGATAGCCGTCCGCATCGACATAGCCCATGTCCCCGAGCGAGACCCGGCCATCGATATCGATCTTGCCGCGCGCCGCTTCGTTGTTGAGGTATGTGAAATCGGGATACGCGGGCTGACGAACATAGACCAGTCCCACCTCGCCCGTGGCGCACGGCTTGCCCGATTCATCGATGATGCGCACGCTGCCTTCGTCTACCGGACGCCCCGCCGTGCCGGGCCGTGCAATTGCATCTTCGGGCGTGGCCACGGTAATCATGCCGGCTTCGCTCGACGCGTAGGTTTCATGGATCACCGGGCCGAACCAGTCGAGCATCCCGCGCTTGACCTCGGGCGAGCACGGCGAACCGGTCGATGCGACAAAGCGGATCGACGACAGGTCATATCGGGCGCGCACTTCGGCTGGCAGCTTCAGCAGCCGCACATACATGATCGGCACCAGATAGAGCACGTCGATGCGATGCTGTTCCACCAGTGCCAGCACCTGCTCGGCGTCGAAGCGCGGTGTCAGCACCAGCCGTTCCGCCATCTGCAACGCGTTCTGCACGAACACGCTTGGCGCGCTGTGATACAGCGGCGCGGACATCAGCGCGCGACAACCTGGCACGATGCCGATGGACTGGGCCACCACCGAGCGCATGCGCGCGAGCTGGTCGTCGAGCTCGGCCAACGGCACCGCCTGACGCAACACGCCCTTGGGACGCCCCGTGGTGCCCGAGGTATAGGCCAGATGCCCACGCGGCGCCACGCGCGGACCGTCGTACGGTGCCTGCGCGGCGAGCCACGGTTCGTATTCGATTGCATCGGCATGGCTGCCATTGACGGCCAGTATCGCCACGCCATGCGGCACCACAGCCTGCACGGCTGGCAGCAGATCGGCTTCGATGATCAGCACGCGTGCGCCGCTGTCTTCCAGCAGGAAACGCACTTCCTCGGCCGTGAAGTGCCAGTTGATCGGGCAGTAGTAGGTTCCTGCGGTACGGCATGCATACACCACGTCGGCAAACACCGGATCATTGCGCAGTAGAACCGCCACCACCCCGCCTTCGGCAAGTCCAAGCCGCCGCAGCCCACCGGCGAGCCGCGTGCCACGCTCGAGCACCTGTGCGCCAGGACGATGCAACGATTCGAACCATAGGTCTGCGGCCATGCGATGTCTCCTTGTCTAAACCTTTTAACCACACAGCGGAACACTGTAGCGAGACGCACCGCAATCGACAATCCCGCCTTAACGCACCACAATGTTGCGCAATACTCGACATTGCTTGGTGTTTCGGAATCGTCGTATGGATCTCAATCTCGTGCAGGCCTTCGTGGATATCGTGGAATCGGGCAACCTGGCCGAAGCTGGCCGCCGGCGCGGTGTGACGCGCTCGCAGATCAGCCGCCAGTTGGGACAGCTCGAAGAACAGGCCGGGGCGATGTTGCTGCGGCGCACCACGCGCCGGCTCGAGATGACCGATGCCGGCCAGTCGCTCTATGAACACGGCCTGCGCATCCTGCAGGAAGTGGCCGCCGCGCAGGCCGAAATCGACAGCCTCGGCAAGACGCTGCGCGGTCATGTCCGCGTAAGCGTACCCACCGGCCTTGGCGATGCGTTTATCGCGCCGCTGCTGCTGCAGTTCGCCGAGCTGCATCCCGGCATCTCGATTCGCGTGTTCTTTGCCAACCGCGTGACAGACCTGATCGCCGCCGAGATCGATGTCGCACTGAAGGTCACCTCGTTGCCACCGCTCGATACCGTGGCACGCGAGGTCTGCGCGATCCAATGGCAGTTGTGCGCATCACCCGAATATCTCGCTCGTATCCCGCCGCTGCAAAAGCCATCGGACCTGACCAGCTGCCGCTTCCTCTGTCCGCCCTACACGTCGCGGCGCTTCCTGCTGACGCTCGGGCGCGACTCGTCCTGTGGGCCGGAGCGTCAAGACGTCGAAATCACGCCGTATCTGCAATCCGAACACTTTCCATTCCTGATGAACGCGGTGCGTCGGGGACACGGCGTCAGCCTGTTGCCACGCTATATGGGCTGGGAAGACGTACGCCGCGGCACGCTGGTACCGGTGCTGCCGGACTGGACCCCCGAAGGACTCGGCAATCGGCTGTACATCATCACCACACCGAATCCGCACCTGTCGATGGCCACACGAGCCTTGATCGCATTCCTGCGAGAAGGTGTCGCGGGGCTGGAGGTGTTTTCCGGGGAGTAGTGATCTCCTGCAACGCGCCAGACTTCAAGTGCAACAAAGCACCTTAATTTCAAGACGGTTTCGTACAACTATTTCACCCGAAACGCACTACCATCTCGTGCGTTAGCCAGCCAGGCCCATCGCCGCGCAAGCCAATTCAGATTGCTGCTTCACGTGGACGCATCACAGCGCCCATGTCAGTCAATGAGTTGGATAAACACTCGAAAAAAGGTGCGCGAATGCAATGGGCCAACAAACGCTTTCAACACGCCGCTCCGGCGTTTCTTTCCTGTCTTGCCTTGCCATGCACTGCCAGCGCGGACGAGATAAGGAGCTCTGATTCCCCGTTCAAAATAGAGGACTTCGCACCGAAGAAGGGTCGCGCCACGTTCAGCGCAGGCATCGGCTATGCGGCATCAGACTCCCGCAATGTCAGCGTATCGACGATTGCGGTACCGATCTCCTACAGCTATGCGCTGCTGATTCCCGACGTCACGCTCAACAACCGACGACGCGACGCGATCTACACGCGCCTGGGCGTGCGCTATGCGTTCGGCAACCGGTTCAATATCAGCGCCGGATTGAAGGCCGATGCCGAAAGGAACCTTGTTCGGCAGAACCATGGCCATGACACCCAGTACAGCGCGGGATGGCGCAATCTGACATTGGGCACCGACTACCGGATCACCTCCCCTTTTTCGCATCCATTTGTACTCGGCTTCGCCGAACTCGCGCTGGCCGAGAACACCTCGGACCATGTCACATACGGCTCCGCCGCCACGGTAGGGGTCGGCAGCCATTGGGCATTCGATCCGGTCATTGCCTCGCTCACGGCAACCTACAGCTATCTCGGAGCACGGCAAAGCCAGGGCAAGCGCTACAACCCCGGCGATGTCGTGGCCATCGCTGGATCGTTCGGCGTAGCAATGAACCCTGAAATCACGCTGCGCTCCGGCATCGTGCAGAGCTTCCGGACCGCAGACACCGGCACACCAAGACACGGAGAAGCCACCACCTTAACGGCCTTCACGCTCGGATACACGCAACGGCTTTCGTCATTGCTGGTGATGAACATCGATGCGCAGGCAGGCGTGGCGGGCAACGAGGTCGCGCAGGTGTGGGTGAATTTTACGTGGCGGTTGTGAGGAAGCTAGGTAAAGGAGAACACAATGACTCGACTACCTTTGAGATGCGTGTGTGCGTCAACATCAGCACTGCTATTACTTGCTCCAACCACGGCAATGCCGGAAGCACAGGCGATCCACACGGGATCAAGCGACAAGCCAGCGGCTTCGACAAAGTTGCTCACCGAGGAAGAGGTGGAGTACCTGACTGGATCGCTACCAGCAAGCACATTCCCGGCCGAGCGCCTAGGCAGCCAGGAGATGGCTAGCGCCAGTGGGCGATTTGGTCCTGTCGGCGCGGCTGTCGGCGCTATCACCGGGGCAGCGGGATACTTTGGAGAAGCAATCGTATCCGGCAACGGTTCCGCGAGCGGCTTGATAATCGCGACCACCGTGGGTGCGGCTGCTGGCTTCCTTACCGGTGGTACAAGTTCGTTCGGCGCCAGTGCAATTGCCTTTGGATCGATTGCCTTTTACGGCGGCCTTGCCACGGGGATGCTGAATCGTGGATGCAGTAGTTGTCATGCAGCGTACCCGGTTAAGACAAACTGGAATGTCGCCCCACTCGTAGATTCCCCCCCGCTGTTCCAAAAGACCGTCGTCTTCCGACCAGGGGAGATCAGGCCATGATTTTCTCTTGCGAGACCGACATACAGATCTTCGGCAGCTTCTCTCTCTTTATGGGTTTTGCCTACGCACGAAAGCTACTTTTGCGCCTTCCCTCCATACAAATGACCGGCCTCAGCTTTCCACTGCTGATTGTGCTCTCCCAATGGCTATGCAGACTCTTGAGCGTCCGGGTCTGCGCCTGATGGCAAAACAATAGGTGCAAGATGCGGATGCACCTCCTTCGCCCTCTCACCACCGCCATCACCCTCCTGCTGTTCACCGGCCAACTCGCCACTGCCTCCGGCATCGTCACTCCTGCTCCAAACGCTGTTGAGGCGATGCCGATCCGTTCATGGACGGAGCTTCGCGATACAGGTATCACGAAACAGAAGTTCGACTATTCCTGCGGCGCGGCATCGCTGGTCACGCTGCTGAATGGTTACTTCGGCGCGAGCACGAATGAAGTGGATGTTATCGATCGCGTGGGCATCAAGCCGGCGTTCTCGATGCAGGACCTTGCGACGGTTGCCGACGCACTCGGTTTCGAGACGATTCCGATGGCCCTTAGTTACGCTGCCCTGCAGCGACTGCAGCGCCCCGTGATCGTCTATCTCGGATATTGGGATGACGGACATTTTTCGGTACTACGCAAGGCGGAGCAGGACGGAGTCTGGATGGCCGATCCGGCCTGGGGCAATGTACGCATGGCAAGAAAGCGCTTCGAGGCATTCTGGAACACGCGTAGCGATGCGTCGCTTCCCGGCCGTGTGCTGGCGCTGCGGCCAAAGCCCGACACGGTGATAACTATCGACGATACTTTCATAAAGCCACATGTCGCCACTGCAGCGATGATGCCCATGTTGCCCCTCCCCCTCGCGCTCCCCTGAAATTCCCCAGCAAACTTTCAATTCGCAAGCTATGATCCCGTTAACTTGCAATTCAAAAGTAAAAAGGGGAGGCCATGGCGCAAACCGATTTTGCCAATATGCCGTGTCCGGTCGCCCGTTCGATGGCGATGCTTGGCGAACGGTGGGCGATCCTGCTGATGCGCGAGGTGTACTACGGCAGTTCGCGTTTCGATGAGTTTGAGAAACATTTGGGCATAGCGCCCAACATTCTCAGTGCGCGGCTCAAGAATCTGGTGGAGCACGGTCTGCTTGAGAAGGTGCCGGCGCCCGGTGGCGGCGCGCGGCAGGTGTATCAGCTTACCGAGATGGGGCGCGATTTCTTTCCGGTGTATGTGTCGCTCAAGGCCTGGGCGGACCGCTGGCTTAGTGATGAGAAAGGGCCGCCGACCGTGCTGGAAGACAAGCGCGACGGCAAGGAGATCGTCGCAGGCAAATTGACGCGTGCCGATGGCAGCACGATCACCGTCGACGACCTGCGCGTACGGCCCGGTCCGGGTGCCGGACGCCATCTGCATGCGCGCTTCGGCGAGCAAGCTGCCGCGGAGGCTGTCGATGGGCAAGCCTGAGGCGATGACGCTCAACGGTTCGGCCACCACGTACGAACCGGTTCCATCGCCCGAGATCGCCAGGCGCATTGCGGTGCTGGCCGCGCCGACCAGTCTGGTTGCGTTTCTTCAAGCCGGTTCGCAATTGATTGAAACGTTGCTTGCGGCACGGCAAGGCACCGAAGCACTGGCCGGCTGGGCCGTGGTGCTGCCGTTTGCACTGCTGTTGCAGCAGATGTCGGCCGGGGCGATGGGCGGCGGCGTGGTTTCGGCCATCGCGCGTGCGCTTGGTGCGGGCAAGCGTGAGGATGCGTCGTCGCTGGTGATGCACGCCGTCATCATTGCGGTAACGGCGGGACTGCTGTTCGCGATTGCACTGGCCGGGTTTCCGCGCGAAGTGTTCGGTGCAGTGGCCGGTGCCACGGCGGCCGAAGCGGCTGCGGACTATGCGATCTGGCTGTTCGGTGCGGGTGCGGTGCCGGCATGGCTGGCGAATACGTTAGCGTCGGTGCTGCGTGGTGGCGGTCGCCATGCGCTGGCCGCGCGCGTGCTGGCAGCAATGTGGATCGCGTTTCCGATCCTGTCGTGGTGGTTTGCCGAGCGGCTTGGCATGGGCCTCGCGGGTATTGGTGCCGGCCTGGCCGTAGTGTCGTGGGCCGCGGCGTTGATGATGGCGTGGGTGGTGCTGCGTGGTGGCGCGGGCTTTGTGCCTACGCTGCGCATACGGCCTTCGGGCGCGCTGTTCTATCGGATCCTGTCGGTCGGACTGATCGCGTGTGCGCTGGCATCGGTGGCGAACCTGACCACTATCCTGGTCACGGCGCAGTTGCGCCATTTCGGCACCACGGCCGTCGCGGCGTATGGCATTTCAGCGCGGCTCGAATTCCTGATGATTCCGCTGGCGTTCGGTGTGGGTTCGGCACTGACCGCGCTGGTAGGAGGTTCGGTCGGTGCCGGTGACTGGCACACCGCGCGTCGCACTGCGTGGGTCGGCGCGCTGCTGGCGCTGCTGCTCGCCGGTTGCGTCGGCGCTGCCGTCGGACTGGCGCCCGCGCAGTTCGCCGGACTATTCACCAAGGATGCCGAAGTGGCCGCCATCGCCGCGCGTGCGCTGTCGTGGGTCGGTCCCGCATTTGGCGGATTCGGCCTCGGCATGGCGCTGTATTTCGCGTCGATGGGCGCGGGCCGCATGCGCTGGCCGATCGTGGCCGGCCTGTGCCGGATTGCGCTGGCGGCTGGCGGTGGCTGGCTGCTCGCCAACGTTGCCGGGATGGGGCTAGACGGCCATTTCCTGGGCGTCGCGCTCGGTATCACATCGTATGGCCTGGTCACCGCCATCGGTGTGCGCAAGGCCGAATGGTCACCGCGCCACTGAATCGCGCGCCGGCGTCGCCCTGGCGTCGCCGGCCAGCCCAGCATCGCGTACTTCATTCGGCACTGCTGGCCATCCGCCGCCAAGCGACTTGTATAGCGCGGCGGCACCAGTCAATACATCGACCTGCCCCTGGATCGCCGCCAGTTGCGCACTGAACAGTTTCTCGCGTGCGTCGGTCACTTCGAGATAGCTCGAATAGCCGCCCTCGTAACGCGCGTTCGACTGGTCCGCATAGACCAGCAGGCTTTGCTCCTGCTTCTTCAAACTGGTCAGCCGGTTGCGTGTTTCGATGCCATTGGCCAGCGACGTGTTCACATCGGCCAAGGCATTGAGCACGCTCACCTGATAACCAAGCATCGCCTGCTTGCTTACCGCTTCGGCTGCATTGACCTGCCCACGAATCGCCCCGCCCTGGAATACCGGCTGCGCCAGGCTGGCGCCGAATCCCCATACCTGTGAGGCGCTGTGCCACAACGCGGCTGGCGATGTCGCCAGCGCACCAAAGAACCCCGACAGATTGACCGATGGCAGGTACAAGGCAAGCGCCGCGCCAACCTCGGCATTGGCAGCCACCGCCTGTTGCTCGGCCTGCAGCACATCGGGCCTGCGCGCCAGCAAGGCGGCAGGCAAATCGGTACTGATCGGCGGCACTTGCAGATCCGCGAGTGGCTTGCCGCGTTCGATCGGACCGGGCTCGCGTCCCAGCAGCACCGACAGTGCATTCTCGGTCTGCGCAATCGAAGACCGTAGCGGAGGAATGGTGGCTTCCGTCGAGTAGAAATCGTTCTCCGATTGCGACAACTCCACCTGCGAGATCACGCCCCCCTGATAGCGCTGCTGGAAGATATCGAGCGCCTGTGCGCGCGTGGTCAGCGTTTGCTGGGCAACCTCGAGTTGTGCATCGAGTCCTCGCAAGGTCGCATAGCCTTGCACCACCGATGCCGCCAGCGACAGAACCACGCCGCGCCGGTTGTATTCGGCATTCCACATGCTGGCCTCGGCCGATTCGGCCTGCCTGCGGATACGTCCCCACAGATCGATTTCCCAGCTCGCATTGAGCAGTGCTTCGTAGGAATTGCGTGGTCCCCCGAGCGAAGCGAACGGGGTGCCGTTGAACGAACCGCTCTTCTGCCGCGCCGCCGATGCCGTGGCATTCAACTGCGGATAGAAACCCGAGCGCGCGATCATCAACTGTGCGCGGAACTCGTCGATGCGCGCCGACGCAATACGTGCGTCGTAGTTGTTGCGCATCGCGGTTTCCACCAGTGCCGTCAACACGGGATCATTGAAGGCGTTCCACCAGTCGCTATCGGCCGCCACGGTCAATACGCCGGTGTCGATCCGATAGGCTTCGGGTTGGGCGACTTCGGGCCGCTTGTAGTCGGGCCCGATGGCACATCCTGCGATCAGCGTCGATAACGTGGCCACCGTGGCCATGGTTGCGCAGCGATAGGTACGCGTCATGATGGTTCTCCGGCAGGCGGCGTGACCGATGCCGTCGTCGTGGCGGCCTTGCCACGACGCGCGGCCCATTTGTCCGCCGCAGTACCCACGATCCACGAGAACAGTGGCACAAACAGCAGCGCCAGTGTGGTGGCAGCAATCATGCCGCCGATAATTCCGGTACCAATCGAATGCCGCGAGTTCGAGCCAGCGCCCGACGCGATAAACAGCGGCACCGCGCCGAGAATGAACGCCAGCGAGGTCATCACGATTGGCCGCAAGCGCAGCTTGGCCGCTTCCACGGCGGCATCGGCATGCGACAAGCCTTCCTTGTGCTTCATCACCGCAAATTCGACGATCAGGATGGCATTCTTGGCCGCCAGCCCGATCAGCGTCACCATGCCGATCTGGAAATACACATCGTTCGAAAGGCCGCGCAGCAGGATGGCCAGCAACGCCCCGAAGATGCCGAACGGCACGGCCGTCAGGATCGATAGCGGCAACGACCACGACTCATACTGCGCCGCGAGGATCAGGAACACCATCACGATGCCGAACACAAACACGATGGTGGTGGTATTGCCCGACTTCTTCTGCTCGAAGGCCTCGCCACTCCACGCAAAGCTGTAGCTCGCCGGCAGCGTTTCCTTCGCCACCGCTTCCATGGCCGCGAGTGCCTGTCCCGAGCTATAGCCGGTGGCCGCATCGCCGGTGATCTTGGCCGCCGGGAAATTGTTGAAGCGCGATAGCAGATCGGGGCCGCTGCCATAGTGATTGAGCAGCAGGCCCGACACCGGCACCATCTTGTTGTCTCGCCCGCGCACGTACAGGTATTCCAGATCATTGGGCGTGCCGCGATACTGCGGCTCGGCCTGCAGGATCACCTGCCACACGCGGCTGTACTGCGAGAACTGGCTTATATAGAGCGAGCCGAACTGCGTCTGCAGCGTGCCGTAGACATCTGAAATCGGCACGCCCATGGTCTCGGCCTTTTCCTTGTCGACTTCCACCCGCATCTGGCGCGATGCCGACTGGATCGTGCTGGTCAGGCGCCCCAGTTCCTTGTGATTGGCCGCGGCCTTGATGAAGTTGCGCGTCACGCCTTCGAGTTCGGCAGTGTTGCCGGTGCCGCGATTCTGGATCCAGAATTCGAAGCCGCCCTGCGACCCCAACCCTGGAATGGAAGGCGGATTCACCGGAATGATGATGGCCTCCGGAATCGCGCGCAGCTTGCCGGTGATCTCCTTGAGCATCGCCGGCACGCCGAGGTCCGCCGAGTCACGCTTCTTGAAACTCTTCATGCCGACGAACACCGTGCCGGCGTTGGTCTTGTACTGGCTATCGATAAAGCTGTAGCCGGACAGCGCCGACGCATCTTCCACGGCCGGATGCTGACGGAACATCGACGCAACCTGCTCGGTCACTTTCTCGGTGCGATCGAGGCTGGCCGAGTCTGGCATGATCACCGCTACCAGGATATAGCCCTGGTCCTCGGCCGGCACGAACGCGGTGGGGATATGCGAGAACAACTGCCACACCGCCAGGATCATCACGCCGAACAACACCATGGCCAGCACCACGCGCCGCATAAAGCCGCGCACCCAGTTGCCGTAGTGATGCACCAGCCTGTCAAAGCGCTCGTTGAACCAGACGAAACCACGCCATGGCGTATGGTGCCCCGGCTTCAGGATCATGGCGGCCAACGCGGGCGACAAGGTCAGTGCGCAGAAGCCCGAGATCACCACCGACACCACGATCGTCAGCGCGAACTGGCGGTATAACTGACCCGTAGTGCCCGACACAAAGGCCACCGGGATAAACACCGCCGACAACACCAGCACGATCGCGATCACCGGCCCGGTCACTTCCTCCATCGCGCGCAAGGTAGCCTCGCGTGGCGATAGCTTGAACTCGGCCATATTGCGCTCGACGTTCTCGACCACCACGATCGCATCGTCGACCACGATACCGATGGCCAGCACCAGCGCGAATAACGTCAGCAGGTTGATCGAGAAACCAAGCGCCAGCAAACCCGCAAACGTGCCGATGATCGACACGAACACGGCCAGCACCGGAATCACCGTGGCACGGAAATTCTGCAGGAAGATAAACACCACCAGCACCACCAGGATTACCGCTTCCACCAGTGTGTGCACCACCTCCTCGATCGATGCGCTGACGAACTCGGTAGTATCGAGCGAGATCTTGTACGCCATGCCGGCCGGGAACGTCTTCGACATTTCGTCGAGCGTCTTCTTCACATCCTTGGCCACCTGGATCGCATTCGAACCCGGCTGCTGGTAGACCGCAATGATCGTCGCCGGCTTGCCGTTCAGTGCCGAACGCAGCGTGTATTGCTGCTGGCCGATTTCAGCGCGTCCCACGTCACGCAAGCGCACGATGGCCGCACCGTTATTGTCGGCACGCAGGATGATGTTCTCGAACTGCTCGGGCGTGGTCAGGCGGCCCGGCGTGACCAGCGGGAACGACAGCTCCACCGGCTTGGCATTCGGCGCCTGCCCGACGCTGCCAGCGCCGAACTGTTCGTTCTGGCTCTGTACGGCACGCTGCACATCTTGCGCCGTAATGCTCAATGCCGCCATGCGATCGGGCCGCAGCCAGATGCGCATGGCCAGGTCGGCCGAGCCCATGATCTGCGCCTGGTTGGCACCATTGACGCGCTTGATCGCGTCCAGCACATACAGGTTGGCGTAGTTGTTGATGTACTGCTGGTCGAAGCGGTTATCGGGCGAATAGACCGCGATCAGCAGCAGGAAGCTCGACGAGCGCTTCTGCACGTTGATACCGGTTTTCTGTACGGTGTCAGGCAACTGCGGCAGCGCCAGGTTCACGCGGTTCTGCACCTGTACCTGCGCGGTGTCCGGATCGGTACCGATATCGAAATAGACATTCAGCGTCATCGACCCCGTCGGTGACGAGGTGGACTGCATGTAGATCATGTTGTCCGCGCCATTGACCTGGGTTTCGATCGGCGCGGCCACGGTCTGGGCCACGGTATCGGAGTCGGCGCCCGCATAGGTGGCACTGACCGTTACCTGCGGTGGCGTGATGTCGGGATATTGGGCGATGGGCAGCGCGAACATCGCCACCCCACCGCCGATGACGATGATCAGCGAGATCACCATCGCGAAGATGGGCCGGTTGACGCAGAAGGCGGAAAGCATGGTCGACTCCCGGTCAGGGCTTGCTTGCCGCAGGTGCGGATGCAGCGGTCGGCGCGGGCTTGCTGCCTTCTCCCACGGCCGCGAGCGGAGCCTCGCCGATAACCTTGACCGGCGCGCCTTCGGTCAGCTTGCCCGCACCGTCGACCACCACCGTCTCGTCGGCCTGCAGGCCCTTGGCAATCCGCCACATCGAGCCCGACAGTTCGCCCACCATCACCGGGCGCGGCACGGCCTTGTTGTCCTTGTCGACCACGAATACGACATCGCCCTTCGGACCATGCATCACGGCGCGCTGCGGCACCACGATGGCATCAGGACGCTTGGCGCCATCCACCAGCACGCGCACGAACTGACCCGGGCGCAATACGCCTTCGGGGTTCGGCATCAGCGCGCGCACCAGGAACGTGCCGGTCTGCTGGTTGTAGGTGGCATCGGCAAACGTGATACGCCCCTTGTGTGGATACTCGCTTCCATCGGCCATGACCACGGTGACCGCATAGTGCTGGTCATCGGGCACGATCAGTGACTTGTCGAGCCGCTGCGCGCGGAACGACAACGTCTGCGGCTCCGAGATGCTGAAATTGATGCGCATCGGCTGCAATGTGGATACCGTGGTCAACAGGCTGTTGCTGGTACTGACATAGGCGCCTTCGGGCAACACCGCAAAACTCGACACGCCATCGACCGGCGACCTTACATAGGTATAGGACAGGTTGAGCGTCTGTGTCTCGACTTCGGCGATAGCCTGCTCCACGCCCGCCGATGCCTCATGGAAGTTGCCGGTAGCGTCGTCAAGATCCTTCTGCGACAGCGCGTTGCGCTCAGCCAGCGGCTTGACACGCGAGAGGTTGGCCCGCGCCACCTCGAGCCGGGCCTTCTGCTGCTGCAACTGGGCTTTGGCGGCGTCCAGCTGCGCCTGGAATGGCTTGTGGTCGATCTCGAACAGCAACTGGTTCGACTTGACCACCGCGCCTTCGGTGTAGTTGCGCTTGATCAGGAAGCCGGCCACACGCGCGCGGATATCGACGGCCTGGTCGCTTTGCGTCTGGCCGACGAAATCGAAGGTTACCGGCAGGTCCTGCGCGCGGGTCTTGAAGACCTGGACCGGAACGGCCTGCTGCGCCGCAGCGGGAGGTTCGGATTTGCCGCATGACGCCAGCAGGATGGAAATTGCAATAACTTGCGCTGTCTGAACCGACCGAGTCATCAACCACTCCCTGGCGATCCGGGCGCGCACCACGCCCGTGTAGTCGGCAGGTTATGACTGCGCAAGGACTGCGGCCACTGAATCTTTTCTTTCGGGTGTTAAGGGAATTCGTGTGATGTGCATTTCAAACCCTCCCGGTTTGCTCCCCTCTCCCGCATGGCGGGAGAGGGGCCGGGGGAGAGGGCCAGCGCCTGTCTCTTATACACATCTCCGAGCCCACGAGACTGCAGCTAATC
>CAUUBQ010000051.1:0-58159 GCA_963543405.1 uncultured Cupriavidus sp. | reverse complement strand
ACCATGCGACGGCCTTCCTTTACAACAACGTCAACCTCAGCCGTCGATCTCGGCCGGTGCGCCAACCGCGGCATTGGTCGGGGCCACGCCGAGTGCTGCACGGACCTTGTTCTCGATCTCCGCCGCAATATCGGGGTTCTCGCGCAGGTATTCGCGCGCATTGTCCTTGCCCTGGCCGATCTTGTCGCCGTTGTAGCTGTACCACGCGCCCGACTTCTCGACGATCTTGGCGTCCACGCCGAGATCGATGATCTCGCCCTGGCGCGAGATGCCCTGGCCATAGAGGATGTCGAAGAATGCCTCGCGGAACGGCGGCGACACCTTGTTCTTGACCACCTTGACCTTGGTCTCGTTACCGATCACATCATCGCCCTTCTTGATCGAGCCGATGCGGCGGATATCGAGACGCACCGACGCGTAGAACTTCAGCGCGTTACCGCCCGTGGTGGTTTCCGGCGAACCGAACATCACGCCGATCTTCATGCGGATCTGGTTGATGAAGATCACCAGGCAATTGGTACGCTTGATGGTGCCGGTCAGCTTGCGCAGCGCCTGGCTCATCAGGCGGGCCTGCAGGCCCGGCAGCGAATCGCCCATCTCGCCTTCGATTTCGGCCTTCGGTACCAGCGCGGCCACCGAGTCGATCACGATCAGGTCGATCGAGCCCGAGCGCACCAGTGCGTCGGTGATTTCCAGCGCCTGTTCACCGGTATCCGGCTGCGAAATCAGCAGGTTGCCGACGTCCACGCCCAGCTTGCCCGCGTATTGCACATCGAGGGCGTGTTCCGCGTCGATAAACGCGCAGGTGCCGCCCAGCTTCTGCATCTCGGCCACCACCTGCAGCGTCAGCGTGGTCTTGCCCGACGATTCCGGGCCGTAGATCTCGACCACGCGGCCGCGCGGCAGGCCGCCGACACCCAGCGCGATATCCAGGCCCAGCGAGCCCGTGGACACCACCTGGATATCCTGTTCGATTTCCCCATCGCCCAGACGCATGATCGAGCCCTTGCCAAACTGCTTCTCGATCTGGGAGAGCGCGGCGGCAAGCGCCTTCTGCTTCTCAGCGCTCACGCCGGCGCCGGCCTTCTTGTCGTCCATGGTCGTCCTTCAGTCAATGGTGTATAAATAGGCCGCATGCGGCGCGGCGCCTGATTTTCAAGCCTTTTCCGGGATCTTCCCCAGGGCTGGGGCGCCTGGCCCGGCACTGCGCAGCACCCTTCCGGGGCAGCTTGCGCGGAATGTCGGGTACTGTATAAAAAAACAGTATGCTTGGCAAGCCCCACCGGTTCCGCAGCCGGCGGCAGGCGATGCCGGCCCCCTGGGTGGAGACAATCATGCGGATTCTGATCGCCGAAGATGACGATGTGCTGGCAGACGGCCTCACACGATCGCTACGCCATTCCGGCTATGCGGTGGATCACGTTGCCAATGGCCTGGAAGCCGATTCCGCGCTCTCCACGCAAACCTTCGACTTGCTGATTCTAGACCTCGGCTTGCCGCGCATGCCCGGGCTCGAAGTGCTCAAGCGGCTGCGCGCACGCGGCGCCATGCTGCCGGTACTGATCCTGACCGCGGCCGACGGCGTGGACGAGCGCGTCAAGGGCCTGGACCTTGGCGCCGACGACTACATGGCCAAGCCATTCGCGTTGACCGAGCTTGAAGCGCGGGTACGGGCGCTGGTGCGGCGCGGCGCCGGTGGCGGTGCCACCCTGATGCGCCATGGCCCATTGGCGTTCGACCAGGTCGGGCGCATCGCCTATCTCAACGAGCAGATGCTGGACCTTTCGGCACGCGAGGTCGGCCTGCTGGAAATCCTGCTCACGCGCAGCGGCCGGCTGGTATCGAAGGAGCAACTGGTCGACCACCTGTGCGAATGGGGCGAGGAAGTCAGCAATAACGCGATCGAGGTCTACGTGCATCGGCTGCGCAAGAAGATCGAGGTTGGCGGCATTCGCATTGCCACCGTGCGCGGCCTGGGCTACTGCCTCGAGAAATTCCAGCCGGCCGTGGCTGCGCATGGCTGACGACGAGCACCCATGAGCCTGCTGCGCCTGCCATGGCGACGCCAATCCGCCGCAGGCGCCCCCCGCCCGCCCGACGCCGCCCGCCCCACGCTGGCGGATGCCGCGGCCGAGGACGCCGCGCTGGCCGATGCATTGCCGCACCTCGAGGAGACTTCGGCCCATCCGGCACCGCGCTCGCTGTTCGGTGAGATCCTCGACTGGATGCTGGCCCCGCTGCTGCTGCTGTGGCCGATGAGCATCGCCGTCACCTACCTGGTGGCCAAGTCGATTGCCAACGGCCCGTTCGACCGCTCGCTGGAAGCCAGCGCCATCGTGCTGTCGCAGCAGGTGCGCGAAGTCAATGGACGCGTGACGCTGCAACTGCCGCTGTCGGCGCGCGAGATCCTGCGCGCCGACGAAACCGACAACATCTACTACCAGGTGGTGGGCCGGCGCGGCGAGTATGTGGCCGGCGACCATGACCTGCCGCTGCCGTCCGAGGATGAGGAGGGCCACGCGGGACTGGTCTCGCTGCGCGACGATCGGGTGGCCGGCAACGATGTGCGCGTGGCCTATACCTATGTCGACCTGAAGAATGTCGGTGGTCCGCAGCCGGTGCTGGTACAGGTGGCCGAAACGCTCGACAAGCGCGCGCGGCTGGCCAATGAAATCATCAAGGGCGTGATCCTGCCGCAGTTCGTGATCCTGCCGCTGGCCGTGGTGCTGGTATGGTTCGGACTTACGCGCGGACTCGCACCGCTCACCGCGATCCAGCAACGCATTCGCGCGCGCAACCCCGGCGACACGAGTCCGATCGACGAGCGCGCCGCACCGCAGGAAATCACGCCGCTGGTGGCGTCGTTCAACGACCTGCTCGCGCAGCTCGACCAATCGGTACAGACGCAGAAGCGCTTTATCGCCGATGCCGCGCACCAGATGAAGACCCCGCTGGCGGGCCTGCGCATGCAGGCCGAACTGGCCCAGCGCGAACAGTCGCCCGAGGAATTGCGCCGTTCGCTGGCACAGATTGCCGGCAGTTCCGAGCGCACCGCGCACCTGGTGACGCAGTTGCTTTCACTGGCACGCATGGAGAACCTGGCCGGCGTGGGTGGCATGGCGCCGCTGGACCTGGCCACGCTGGCGCGCGACGTGGTCAAGGACTGGCTGCCGCAAGCGTGGGCGCGTTCGATCGACCTGGGCCTGGAGGCCGACGACCATCCCGTGATGATCACGGGCAATCGCTTGATGCTGACCGAGATGCTCAACAACCTGCTCGACAATGCCATCCGCTACACCCCTGCCGGAGGCAATGCCACGGTACGCGTGACACGCGATGCGTTCGAGCCGTTCGCCTACCTGGATGTGGAAGACACCGGGCCAGGCATTGCACCGGCCGATCGCGAACGCGTGATGGAACGCTTCTTTCGCGTGCTCGGCACCAATACCGAAGGCAGCGGCCTGGGGCTGGCCATCGTGCGCGAGATCGTGCAGCAGCATGGCGGCGAAGTGACCATTGCCGACAACGTCTACCAGGCGTCGCCACGACTGGCCGGCACGCGCTTTCGCATTACCCTGCGCCGGACCGAACCCGAAGAGACGCCGGCATGAGAAAGGCGCCACGCGACCGGATGACGCCGCAGGAGCGGCGCGCCTGGCACCACAACATGCGCTGGATCGGCGCGCTGCTGGCGGCGTGGTTCATGGTCACGTTCGTCGTGAGCTGGTTTGCGCGCGACCTCCAGTTCGATTTCCTGGGCTGGCCATTCTCGTTCTGGATGGCAGCGCAGGGTTCACTGATCCTCTACGTGCTGATGGCCGCGCTGTACGCGTGGCGCATGAACCGGGCCGACGACGAGGCGCATGCGCTCGAACAGGCCGAGGCCGGAGCCGACGCACACCCGGCCCCGCCCGCGCACCCTGACAACGGCACCGTCCCCGGCAAGGGTTCGCTGTAAGGATTCGCTGTAAGGCATCGCGAAGGATCCCTTGTAAGGGTTTCCTCGCACCCCGTCCGGAATGCTGCAGAGCAAGAGCGGCATGCAGCGCATTGCCATGCGCCCTGCAGGAAAAAGTGCATCGCAATGCAGCATGACCGGGGGTCGATGCAGGGTCACCCTGCTCAGCGTATACCCCGACGAATTCTGCACAATTTACGCCAAATCTGTCAGAACTCAGTAAGTTTCGCCTCCCACAATCGTTGCAGCCTTGGTGAATGGGCCGGCATGCGCACACGCGCGGACCTTCTCCGGGGATCGTTTTTTCGACGGAAGACGCATAGACGGCAACGGAGGAGACAACAAATGGCAAACGCGCATAACGCGGGAGCCGTGCCTGGTCGCACGGCTCACAATGCGCCGATGACGAAGGAAGAGAGAAAGGTCATTCTGGCCTCTTCCCTAGGCACGGTGTTCGAGTGGTACGACTTTTACCTGTACGGTTCGCTGGCGGCGGTCATCGCCAAGCAGTTCTTCGCGGGTCTGGACCCGACCTCGGCATTCATCTTCGCACTGCTGGCATTCGCGGCAGGCTTCATCGTGCGCCCGTTCGGCGCACTGGTGTTCGGCCGCCTCGGCGACATGATCGGCCGCAAGTACACCTTCCTGGTGACCATCCTGATCATGGGCCTGTCGACGTTCATCGTTGGCCTGCTGCCCGGCTATGCCACCATCGGCTGGGCGGCCCCGATCATCCTGATCCTGCTGCGCATGCTGCAGGGCCTGGCACTGGGCGGCGAGTACGGTGGCGCCGCCACCTATGTGGCCGAGCACGCGCCGCACGGCAAGCGCGGTGCGTACACGGCATGGATCCAGACCACGGCCACGCTGGGACTGTTCCTGTCGCTGATCGTGATCCTGCTGGTGCGCGAAGCCACGGGCCCGAACTTCGACGTCTGGGGCTGGCGCATTCCGTTCCTGGTCTCGATCCTGCTGCTGGCCATGTCGGTGTACATCCGCCTGTCGATGAGCGAGTCGCCGGCCTTCCAGAAGATGAAGGCCGAAGGCAAGACCTCGAAGGCACCGCTGACCGAGGCATTCGGCCAATGGCGCAACCTGAAGATCGTGATCCTGGCGCTGGTGGGCCTGACCGCCGGCCAGGCCGTGGTCTGGTACACGGGTCAGTTCTACTCGCTGTTCTTCCTCACGCAGGTGCTCAAGGTAGATGCCAAGACCGCCAACCTGCTGATTGCCGGCGCACTGGTGATCGGCACGCCGTTCTTCATCTTCTTCGGTTCGCTGTCGGACAAGATCGGCCGCAAGTGGATCATCATGCTGGGCTGCGCGCTGGCCGTGCTGACCTACTTCCCGCTGTTCAAGGCGCTCACGCACTACGCCAACCCGGCACTGGAACGCGCCCAGCAATCGGCCCAGATCGTGGTCACGGCAGATCCGAAGACCTGCTCGTTCCAGGGTAGCCCGATTGCCCGCGAGATCGATTTCCGCAGCTCGTGCGACATCGTCAAGCGTACGCTGGCCCAGGCATCGGCCAGCTATGAAGTGGTGCAGGCCCCGGCCGGCACCGTGGCTTCGGTCAAGATCGGCGACAAGGAAATCAAGGCGTTCGACGCCGGCGTGGCCGGCGGGGTCTTCGACGACGCCAGCAAGAAGCAGATCGCCGAATTCAAGAAGGCGGTCAGCACCGAGATGTCGTCGCACGGTTACCCGACCAAGGCCGACCTGGCCCAGATGAACACGATCATGGTGCTGGTGATCCTGGTCATCCTGGTGATCTACGTGACGATGGTGTACGGGCCAATCGCGGCCATGCTGGTGGAAATGTTCCCGACCCGCATCCGCTACTCGTCGATGTCGCTGCCCTACCATATCGGTAACGGCTGGTTCGGTGGCCTGCTGCCAACGATCTCGTTCGCACTGGTGGCGCAGAACGGCAACATCTACTATGGCCTCTGGTACCCGATCATCATCGCCGCCATGACCTTCGTGCTGGGCGCGCTGTTCATACGCGAGACCAAGGACGTGGACATCTACGCCAACGACTGAGGCAAGGCAACGCTTCAACGCATCAACGAAAAATCACCGGAGGGATACGACCGGTAACCCTCGCTCAGGATGGCTGGCCCACCAGGCCAGCCGCTCCTTCCAGGCAGACCTTCGGGTCTGCCATTTTTTTGGGCAAGCGACAAAGCTTGAAGAAAGTTGTCATGAGGGTGTTGACAGGCCGCAAACCACAGGTATAATTTCGGTCTGCGTTGGCGAATTAGCTCAGTTGGTTAGAGCGACGGAATCATAATCCGCAGGTCCGGGGTTCGAGTCCCTGATTCGCCACCATCTATTTGAAAAGCCGCAATCTCGCAAGGGATTGCGGCTTTTTACTTTGGTGCCTGGTGCTTTGGTGCCTTCTTGCTTGAAGCGCTTCGGGAGCGCGCCTCGTAGCGAGGCGCAGGCCCAATCCTATTCGCCGATCGATGCCACCAACGCCATCAGCGGCGCCAGCATCGGGCTCCGCGCCGCAAGCGCGCGCTGCTCTTCAAGAATGTCCCGCAGGATCTCGTGCGTCGTGTCGGGGTTGGCCAGCACTACCCTGAACACCGCGATGGCCCGGCCATCCCATTGCGAGGATGTCAGTTGGGTACGCGACACAAACGAGCGCCCCGCATCGCGTTGCATCTCCTGGATGCTGATTGTCAGTGCATCGAGCGCTTCAAGGATTGGCTCGCGCTGCCCGGCGGAGGCCGATGCCAGCGCGGCACGAACCGGCTCCGGAATGTAGCGATAGGTCAGGATGCACAGCTGCGGCCGGCTATCGAGCTCGAAATCGGGTTGTTGTTCGATCAGCGACGCAAAGTACTTCGCATTGTCGATGCCGGTATCGATCAGCGTGGCCAGCCCCTTGCGCCCCAGCAGATGCAGGTTCGCATAGAGCATCACGGCGGCCGCGCCGCGCGAGCCTTCGAGCGTGTGCCGCCCCAGATCGACCGAGCCCTTGCGCACGATGTAGTTCGCATGCTGGATGATGTCCTGCGTCCATGCCGGATCACGGAACAGCACCATGCCCGCACCCATCGGCACGTAGAACTGCTTGTGGGCATCGATGACGACCGAGTCGGCGCGCTCGATGCCGGCAAAGCGGCCGCGCTCGCGCTCCGACAACAGCGTTGCCCCACCCCACGCCGCATCGACGTGAAAATGGCAGCCCACCTCCTGCGCGACATCGGCAATCTCATCGAGCGGATCGACCGCGCCGGTTTCCGTGGTACCCGCGATCCCGACAATCGCCATCGGCCGGATATTGCGTTGGCGCAGATCCTGAAGCGTCTCACGCAGCCGGTCTACGCGCATGCGCCCATCCTGGTCGACAGCCACCGGAATCAGGTTGTCGCGGCCGATGCCGAGCAGATCGGCAGCCTTGCGCAGCGAATAGTGGCCACGCTCGGACACGACGATGGCCAGCCCATCGTAGCCATAGTGCCGCAGCGCCGCCACCAGGCCCGCGCTGTTGATACCGGCAAATCCATCGCGCGCGCGCAACACGTGATTCCGGCTGGCCCACAGCGCCGTCAGATTGGCCGTAGTGCCGCCCGAGCAGAACGCACCGAGCGAATGCTCGGCGCTGTGCAACCATTGCGCATAGAAGTCATGCTCCCGCCCGAACACCAAGCGGTGCAGCATGCCGATGACCTGACGCTCGAGCCCCGTCAGCGCACCCGAGGTTTCCAGCTTGACCACGTTCTGGTTCAGCGCCGCCACGATCTTGGCCAGCGACGGCATGAACGATGGCAGCGATGACGTCATATGACCAACAAAGGTCGGCGACGCCACGGGCATGACATGACGGAAGACATCGTGCAGCAGATGATCGGCATGAAGCTTTGGCGCGGTCGGATTCTCCGGCAACTCCACCGAGGTGAACGCCGCCTCGCGCGTCACACATGCACCGACCGGATCGAAATCCTCGCCCGCGAAGAAATCGGCGGGGTGATAGGCAATGCGCTGCTCCAGATCCTCGAACGCGCCACGATCCGCATCGAACCAATGCAACGGGCAGTCGTCGCCCGCGCCTGATTCAGGGGAAGACCCCTCGCGAGAGTTGTCTGATGTCTTCGGCTTCGTCCTCGACTGCGACTTCGTTTGCGCCTTCATTTGCATTGCCCGGTCCAGTGCGGTGCCGCCGCTGATGCGGCACCGATTGGCTGGGATTATGCCGGATAAGGCGAGGAAGTTGAGAACGGCCTCAACGCACGCCGCGCCGCAGGCTGCGCCCCGGCCTTGCGCCGCTTGCCGCACCGTGCTCCCACACCACCTGCCCATTCACGAACACGTGGGCTATGCCTGCCGATGGCCGTTGCGGATCAAGATAGGTCGCGATGTCCTTGACGGTGTGCGGATCGAACACCGTCACATCGGCGGCATTCCCTTCGCGCAGTTCGCCACGCCCGGTCAGGCCGAACGCATGCGCGGTCATGCCAGTCATCTTGTGGACGGTTTCCTCGAGCGACAGCAAGCCGAGATCACGGCTGTAGTGGCCAAGCAAACGCGTGAACGTGCCCCACAGGCGCGGATGCGGATAGTCGTCGGACGGAATGCCATCGGAGCCGATCATGGTGTCCGGGTAACTGAGCACCCGTTGCACATCGCCTTCGTCCATGAAGAAATACATGCCCATGCCCGGCATGACGCGATCGAGTGCCTCGCCACGCGAGCATTGCCATTCCAGCGCCAGGTCGGACAGTTTGCGGCCAGCGCTGCCGGGCTCCGAACGCGAATACGTGATCAGGATCTCGTCGCTGATGGCCAGGCGCTCCTTGCGCAGCAGCGATGACGATGCGGTGTATGGATAGCAGTCGAGACAGATCTTCTGCATGCGGCCCAGCTCGCCAATACGCGCCAGCGTTTCATGCGTACGGCCGAAATTCGGCTTGCCGATGACCTTGTGATGCGAAATCACAAGCTTGACTTCAAGCGCGCGCGCGATGTGGGCCGACTCCTCGATGGCCTCGATCACGCCATCGCCCTCGGTGCGCATATGCGTGGCATAGACACCACCGAACTGCTTGAGGTCGCGACCCACGCCGATGATCTCGTCGGCCGGCGCCGAAGCCGCGGGCGGATAGAACGTGCCAGTCGACATGCCGATCGCGCCCTGCTCCAGCGCGGCATTGGCTGCCGCACGCATGGCCGCGATTTCGGTGGCGGTTGCCGCGCGATCGAGATCGGCCTGATGCACCGCGCGCAATGCGGTATGCCCGACCAGCGACGCGACATTGAGCGCCGCCGGCGCGGTATCGAGCGCATCGAGATACTGGCCAAACGCCGCGAAGCGCCATTGCGGCTCGACAGTGCGCAGCGGCAATGGCGGATCGCCACCGGTCTGCTTGTACGGTGCCAGGCTGATGCCGCAGTTGCCGTTCACCACGGTGGTTACACCCTGGGAGATCTTGGGCACCATGCCGGGCGTTTCCAGTACCGCGCGGTCATCGTGCGCATGGCTGTCGATAAAGCCGGGCGCCACCACCAGCCCACTGGCATCGATCTCGCGCAGCGCACGTTGCCCGGTTGCATCGCCGATAAACGCGATCCTGTCGCCTTGCAGTGCCACGTCCGCACGGTAGCGTGCGGCGCCAGTGCCGTCGATCACGTCGCCGCCGCGCAATATCACATCGAACATTGTTCTTCTCCTGGTCAGTCGAGCTTGATATCGGCCTTGCGAATCACGTCACCCCATCTGCGACTCTCCTTGCCGATCATCTGGGCAAACGCTTCGGGCGATCCGCCTACCACCACCGAGCCGTTCTGCTCGGCATCCTTGCGGGTGGCGGGTAGTTGCAGATATGCATTGATCTCGCGGTTCAGGCGCTCCACCACGGCCTTCGGCGTACCGGTCGGCGCCACGATGCCACCCCATGCGTTCACCTCGAAACCGGGCAGGCCAGACTCTTCCATGGTCGGCACATTCGGCAACACCGGCAGCCGCGCCTTGCTGGTCACGGCAATCGCACGAAGCTTGTTGCCCCGTACCGCGGCGATGATCGACGGAACATTGTCGAACATGAAGTCGATCTGTCCGCCGATCACGTCGATCTGCGCCTGCGGCGCGCCGCGATATGGAATGTGGCGGAACTCGATATGCGCCTGGTCCTTGAGCATCTCGCCGCTCAGGTGGCTGGTGGTGCCATTGCCGCCCGAGCCCATCGTGAGCTTGCCCGGATTCTTGCGCGCGTAGTCGATCAGTTCCTTGAGGTTATGCACCGGCAGGCTGGTGCTCACGGCGAGGATGTTCGGAACCGTGGTGGTGGCGCACACCGGCACAAGGTCCTTGTCAGCGTCGTATCCGGGCTTGGCCAGCAGGCTGCGGTTGATGGCCATCGTCACGATATTGCCGAAACCGATCGTGTACCCGTCCGGGCGACTACGGGTCAATGCCTGCATGGCGATACTACCGGCAGCACCGGGACGGTTGTCGATCACCACCGAAGTACCGAGCTTGTCGCCCAGGTACTGCGCGAGCTTGCGGCTCGACTGGTCCGGCGTGCTGCCGGCGGCGGCCGGCACCACCAGCGTGATCGGCTTGCCGGCCGGCCATTCGGCGGCCTGGGCGCCGCTGGCGGCACCCGCCATGGCAAGCAGTGCTGAAACCGTACCGGTTTTAATAATTTCAATGGCTCGAAGCATCTTGGGCGTCATGGTCGGCAACCTCGCGGCATGCGTGCAAAGTCTATGGGAACGCGCTATGGTGCGCCCAGGCGCGCGCCGCTGTATATCGAGAAATCGGCAAGCGGTCATTCCTTTTTTCAATGACATGAAACACCCAGCCAGACGCCATATCCCTTCGGTGGTGAACCTGAACACGTTCGAGACGATTGCCCGGCGCGGCAGCGTGACCGCGGCAGCCGACGAGCTCGGCTTGAGCCAGGGTGCCGTCAGCAAGCAGTTGCTCGACCTCGAGAGCTTCCTGGGCACGCCGCTGTTCGAACGTACCAATGCACGCCTTGTCCTGAGCGATGAAGGCGCCGGCTATCTGGCGCGCATCCGCCCGCTGCTAGACCAGCTGGAAGCGGCGACGGTTGCCGCCTCGGGCGCGGCTCGGCGAATGCACGAGGTACGGTTCTCGGTGCCCAACACGTTCGGCCTGCTGTGGGTCATGCCACGCCTGTGCGGCTTCGCCGCGGCACACCCGGAGATTCGCATCCACGTCGCCAACCATATCGGCGCGATCTCCCTGCGCGATGCCGGCCTTGATGCCGCCATTGTCTTTGCCGAAGACGGGCTCGACGATGAAAGCGCGGATCTGCTGCACAGCGTCAGCAGCCTGCCCGTGGCTTCGCGTGAGCTGGTGCATGGGCGCCTGCCGCTCCCGGCCCGGCGCATCGCCGCATTACCGCTGCTGTACCACACCACGGCGCCGAGTGCCTGGGCCAGCTACCTGCGCGATCTCGATGCCGATATCGAACTGCCGCTCGCTGCCGGCACCCAGTACAACCTCGTGACGTTCGCACTGAAGGCCGCCGAAGCCGGGCTCGGCGCTGCGCTGGTACCGGACTATGCGTGCGCGGACAGCCTGCGCGATGGGCGCGTGATCCAGCTCAACCGCGCATCCGTGCCGTCGCGACGGGGGTACTATCTGGTACGCCGTGCCGATCGCGCCGATGTGCCCGCGGTGCGCGTCTTGAGGGAGTGGTTGCTCGACCGTCGGGCCGCCAAGGGCGACGCCGCTCAACAGGCGAGCTGATGCAGCTTGGCGAACTCGGCCAGTTCGATGACCGAGCCGAAGCCAAGCTTGGCCATGATGCTGGTCTTGTGCGAGCTGACGGTCTTGTTGCTGATGCCGAGCACATGCGAGATCGCCTTGTTCGAATGCCCTACCGCCAGGAAGCGCAACACGGTGAGCTCACGCCGGCTCAGCAGGCTGGCGGGATCCGCCGGATTGGCGGCGGCGCGGCGAATGGTCGGCAGCGAGGCCAGCGGAAACGCGGCATAGCCACCCATCAACGCACGCACTGCATTGGCCAGCCCGTCCAGGCCCGCACCCTTGTCGATGTAGCCGTGGGCGCCGCCCAGCAACGCACGCTCCGCCGCCTGCCGCATCGCCGACTGCACCAGCACCCGCGTGCCCGGCCACGTGGATACGATTTCCTCCAGCACGGCATCGCCCGGCAGATCCGACAACTGCAGGTCCAGCAAGACCAGGTCCGCCGCCCGCTCGCGCAATGCATGCAAGGCTGCGACGCCGGTATCGGCAAAGCGCACTTCGCCGATGCCGGCCTGGTTGGTCAGTATCTGGCCAGCGGCGTGGCGGATGGCGGGATGCGTATCGATGATGAGTGCTGTGGGCATGGCGATTCTCCTTGTGAACAGCCCGCAGCATAGGTTTTCCGCCACGCCGCCGGATACGGAATGGTCCTGTTTTGAAAACGGAAAACTCTTGGCATTCATGGGGAAATTTCAGATGTTGTGGAGTTATGGCCAGCAACGCGGGCGCCCGCAACGATCCCGCTTTGTAGGTGCACGAAAGTCGATTGATGACAATCGTGAAATCCTTATAAATTTCACAGGGATTTGATCTAGCTTACGGTGTGAGCGCCCCTTGCGTGCCATGATGACCACATGGCGCCACCCCCGCGCGCCTGCAGTTTTTCGACCCAGGAGATTGCGTCATGCCCCATATCGTTCTTGCCACCGACGGCTCCCCGTTCAGCGATGCCGCCGCGCGCTTCCTTGCCAATGGCAAACTGCTGCAACCCGGTTTCACGGTGCACGTGATTCACGTATCGCCCGACGTCACGGGACAGGTACGCGCATTTGTCAGCAAGGAAACGATCGAAGCCTGGCACAACGAGGCCAGCGAGAAGGCCACCACATCGGTTTGCGCGATCCTCGAAGCGGCGAACATTCCGTTCGAGCGCCACGCGCTGCACGGCTACCCGCCGGAGAAGATCCTTGGCTATGCGAAGTCGGTCAGCGCCGACGCCATCGTCATGGGCACCCATGGACGCGGGTCGTTCTTCGATGCAGTGATTGGTTCGGTAGCGGGCCGGGTACTGGCCCAGG
Source organism: uncultured Cupriavidus sp. (assembly GCA_963543405.1). Taxonomy (GTDB): domain Bacteria; phylum Pseudomonadota; class Gammaproteobacteria; order Burkholderiales; family Burkholderiaceae; genus Cupriavidus. Next base: position 45,153 of record CAUUBQ010000051.1, on the reverse strand, counting down.
CCGATTGCCCCGTGGTGATGGTCAAGGCGGGCAAGGACGGACAACCGGCGTGAGTGTCCTGACCGTCCTGATCAAACCGATGCCGCTGTAGCGCCGGGCGTTCGACGATGGACGCTCAGGTCGCCCAGAGCGGCGGTTCGTCCATCAGCGCGATCTGTTCGCGCAGTTCGAGAATGCGGTCCTGCCAGTAGCGCGCAGTGCCGAACCACGGAAATGCCGCCGGGAACGCGGGATCGCGCCAGCGGCTGGCCAGCCATGCGCTGTAGTGCAGCAGGCGCAGCGTGCGCAGCGCTTCGACGAGCCACAGTTCACGCGTATCGAACTCGGCAAAATCCTCGTAGCCGGCCACGATGTCGGCCAACTGGTCCTGCATTGCCGCACGGTCGCCTTCGAGCAGCATCCACAGGTCCTGTACCGCGGGGCCCATGCGGCTGTCGTCGAAATCCACGAAATGCGGGCCGGGCGTGCCACGACCGCGCGCATCCGCCTCATCGATCCATAGCACGTTGCCGCGATGGCAGTCGCCATGCAGGCGCAGCACACGTACATCGCCAGCGCGTTCGTAGCAGCGCCGCACGGCATCGAGCGCCAGATCCACCGCCGCACGCCATGGCGCGAGCAGGTCGGCGGGAATGCAGTCGTGTTCGATCAGGTAGTCGCGCGGCGCCACGCCGAAGGTCTCCGGATCGAGCGTCGGACGCGCCAGATACGGTGCCGCAGCGCCGGCCGCATGGATTCGGCCGATGAACCGGCCCAGCCACGTGCGCGTGTCGGCCTGGTCCAGCGCAGGTTCGCGGCCACCGCAGCGCGCAAACACCGCAAAGCGGAAACCTGCGTGCGTCAGCAGCGTACCGGCCGGTTGCCCGTCGACACTGGCAGTCAGTGCCGGGACCGCCGGAATTTCAGCATCGGCCAGTTGCTGGACGAAGGCGTGCTCTTCGAGAATGGCCGCGTCACTCCAGCGGCCCGGCCGATAGAACTTGGCAATAACCGGCGCGGCATCCTCGATGCCGACCTGCCAGACACGATTCTCGTAACTGTTCAGCGCCAGCAGACGACCATCCGGATAAAACCCCGCTGCCTCGAGTGCATCGAGAATGCACTCGGGCGTCAGTCCCGCATAGGGAACTTCGGCGTGCGACGGAGCGTTATCGGACGAGGTCATCTGCTTCCCGTTCAGGGTGCGGGCTTGCGATTACCGCCCAGCAGCGCGGCCTGCGGCGCCGGACGACGATTACGTGCCGGCGGTGCGCCAGCAGTGTCCTGTGCCGGACGCGCTTGCTGCGGGCGGGCCTGCTGCGGACGCTGGCCGGCCGGCTTGGCGTTTGCGGCACCACTGCCATTGGCATTGCGGGCCACGTTGCCGTTGCGCGCGGCATTACCGGCATTGCTACCGTTGCCACCACCATTGCGGCCTTCGGCGCGCGCCGGCTGGCCGGCTTGCGCCGGGCGTTGCTGACGCGGGGCGTCCTGACGCTGGCCTTGCGCCGCACGCGGCTGGCGGCGCTCGCCACCGTTGCCGCCATTGCCATTGCCTGCGCCGTTGCCGCCGGCGCGGGGCTGGGCGCCACGACCCTGGCCACCGCCATTGCCGCCGCGTTGCTGACGGCCCTTCTGGATCGGCTCGGCCGCGATACTTGGGTCCACCTCAAACCCTGGCAGCACCACCTGTTCGAGCTGGCGCTTGATCAGGCGTTCGATATCGCGCAGCAGACCGTGTTCGTCGACGCACACCAGCGAGATCGCTTCGCCTTCGGCACCGGCGCGACCGGTACGGCCGATGCGGTGCACGTAGTCTTCGGGCACGTTCGGCAGATCGAAGTTCACCACATGTGGCAGTTGATCGATATCGATGCCGCGCGCGGCGATATCGGTTGCCACCAGCAGGCGCAGCGTGCCGGCCTTGAACTCGGTCAGCGCGCGCGTGCGCGCTGACTGGCTCTTGTTGCCGTGAATCGCCAACGCGGACAGCCCGTCCTTGGTCAACTGTTCCGCCAGGCGGTTGGCGCCATGCTTGGTTCGCGTGAACACCAGCACCTGGTGCCAGTCGTGCTGGCGTACCAGATGAGCCAGCAGTTCGCGCTTGCGGTCGCGGTCCACCGGGAACACGCGTTGCGCCACGGTCTCGGCCGTGGTGTTACGGCGTGCCACCTCGATCGAGGCCGGGTTGTTCAGCAGACGATCCGCGAGCGCGCGGATATCGTCCGAGAACGTGGCCGAGAACAGCAGGTTCTGGCGCTTGGCCGGCAGGATGTTCAGGATCTTGCGGATATCGTGGATGAAGCCCATGTCGAGCATGCGGTCGGCTTCATCGAGCACCAGCAGTTCAATCTGCGACAGGTCGACGGTGCGCTGCGACACGTGGTCGAGCAGACGGCCGGGCGTGGCCACCACGATGTCCACACCGCGCTTGAGCGCATCGATCTGCGGGTTGATCCCAACGCCGCCGAACATCACCATCGAGCGCAGCTTCAGGTACTTGCCGTAGTTGCGCACGCTTTCCTCGACCTGGGCGGCCAGCTCGCGTGTGGGCGTCAGTACCAGCGCGCGCACTTGCGGGCGGGTGCCGCGCGCCGCGGGGTTACGCGCCGCGGCATCGGACAGCAACTGCAGCATCGGCAGCGTGAAGCCAGCCGTCTTGCCGGTGCCGGTCTGGGCCCCGGCGAGGAGATCGCCACCTTTGAGAATTGCGGGAATGGCTTGCGCCTGGATCGGGGTCGGCGTGGTGTAGCCCTGTTCGGCCACGGCACGCACCAGCTTGTCGGACAAGCCGAGTTCGGAAAAAGACATGAATTGACGCTTCGGCCGCCCGTCGCGCAACGGATGTGCGCCAATCGTGGGGCGGCTCGGGTAGAAAACCGTACCTGAGGGTCAGGGCCGGCGGGATGGGTCGATTGCCCCCGCTCCCGGGCTGGAAAGGTCCGTAGTGTACCAGTCTGTGGAAACCGCCGTACCGATGTCGGCGAACAGGTGGCGCTGCGCTATCATGGCGGCCACCCTGCCCCTGCCGCCCCCTTCGCCATCGCCATGCGGTTCCGTTTTCTCGAAGACCAGGAAGTCACGCTCTTTGCGGCCATCCCCGTCGGGATCCTCGCCGGCATTGTGACCACATTGTTCAAGGACGCGCTCGAAGCCAGCGGCGTGGTGATGTTCGGCAAGGATACCGACATCGTGCTGATCTTTGCCGGGCTGGCGGTCGTGTGGCGCGTGCTGATACCAGCCGTTGGCGGCGCGCTCGCCGGCGCGCTGCTGGTGGCGGCCCAGCGCTATGCACGAACCGAGACGCTGCCCAGCGAATACATGGAAGCGGTGGCGCGCGGCACCGGCCGCCTGCCAATCAAGATCACTCTGCTGCGTGCGCTGTCGTCGTTCTGCTCGATTGTCTCGGGCAGTTCGGTGGGCAAGGAAGGCGCCATGATCCAGCTGGCAGCCCTGGCCGGTTCGGTCTTCCCCTCGTCGCGTGCCGACCAGGCCACCGGCGACAGCAATATGCGCCGCATGCTGACCGCGTGCGGCGCCGCGGCCGGCCTGGCAACGGCCTATCACACGCCATTGTCGGCGGCGGTCTTTGTTGCCGAAGTGGTGTTCGGCGCACTGGCGGTCCAACGACTGATGCCGCTGTTCCTGGCCTCGGTGGCCGGCACCATGGTGAGCCAGTGGCGCGGCGGCCTGGAGCCGCTTTATACCGGCCTGCACATCGGACCGGAACTGCTGCAGCAACCTCACCTGATGCTGGCCGCCGCGGGCATCGGCGTGATTGCCGGCGTGTCGGGAGCACTGTTCATGCGCGCCAACACGATGGCCCGCAATGTCTTCCAGCACGTACCCGGCGGACCCGTGGCACGCCTGGCGCTGGGCGGACTGCTGGTGGGACTGCTGGCGATTGTGGTACCCGAGGTGGTCGGTAACGGGTACTACACGATCCAGACCATCCTGCGCGACGAACCGCTGTCGGTCGCGGTGTGGGGCGTACTGCTGGCCAAGCTCGCGGCCACGGTGATCAGCATGGGCTCCGGCGCCGTGGGCGGGGTGTTCACGCCGTCGATGTTCGTGGGTGCGGCGCTGGGCCAGTTGCTGGCGCTGATGATTCCAGGCGGCACCAGCACGCCGCTGCTGCCGCTGGTTGGCATGTCGGCATTCCTGGCAGCCACCAGCCAGGCGCCGCTGATGTCGATCCTGATGGTATTCGAGATGACGCTGGCACCCGCGCTGCTGCTACCGCTGATGATTGGCGCGGTGGCCGCGTACTACACGGCGTCGCGCTGCCAGACCCTGTCGCTCTACAGCGTGGTGGTGGAACGCGCCCAGGCATCGGCCGCCGCCGAACGCGCGCGCGGCCTGCATCTGGATGGCCTGTGCGACCCCACCGATACCGTGATCGACCCCACCGCCACGGTCACGCAGGCCGCCGACAAGTTTGCCGAAACCGGCACGCGCTACCTGTATCTGGTCGATGCCAGCGGTGCGCTGGTTGGCGCGATCTCGATCCATGCCATCCAGCGCGCGCAGCGCGAGGCGCCCGACGCCACGCTGACGTCGCTGGGCGACCTCGCCTTCCCTTCCCTGACACCGGACTCGCGGCTGCGCGATGCACTGGCCATCTTCTCCGAACACGGCATCAACCGGATTCCGCTGGTACGCGACACCGCAAGCCGCGAATTGCTCGGTACCGTGTCCAAGCAGCGCGTGCTCCAGGAAGCCTCCTGCCTGTTCTGAAACCGAGCTGATGCCGAGGTGTTCGGTGTACTGATCACGCCACATCGATACCCCCCGAGGCCCACCGCTCCCCCCGCCAAGCGAGTAGAATCGCGGGTTACCCTGCCTGCGCGATGCCGGCTGTTGCGTGAAGGCGTCCGGCGCCGGCGGTATTCCAAGAACGATCGGTGTAATTTTTGTCGGGAGCCTTCATGTCCAAGCTGTTTTCGCGACGGTTGCACGCCGCGTGCGCCGCAGTTTTGCTGTCCGTCCTTCCCGCTGTATCCGCGCTCGCGCAGACCACGCAGGACACGAGCCAGTCGATTCCCGGTGCGCCGGTACGCGTGATTCCGGCGGACGCCCCGATGGCGCGCATGGAACTGGCGCGGCCGGCGGCCACCGACCCGCTGCAGGCAAAGCTCGACGGCAAGATCGTCGGCGTGGCGCCGGGCCTGCGGATCTTCAGCACCGAAACGCTGCTGCTGAGTCCGGCCAGCCTGGCAGGCCAGAAGCTCAATGTGCGCTACAGGCTTGACCTCTATGGCCAGCTGCTCACGGCGTGGGTACTGACCGATGCGGAAGCCAAGGCATGGAAGGCCGCGCACTGACGCGACATTGGCGCGACATGAGCGCCATTTTTTGAATCAACCTGTTGTGCCCTTGATGCCCCCAGGTAAACCACTGAGACCGGCACCATGAAGAAGGTATTTGTCAAAACGTACGGCTGCCAGATGAACGAGTACGACTCGGACAAGATGGTGGACGTACTGAACGCCACGCAGGGCATGGAGCCCACGGACAACGTCGAGGATGCCGACGTGATCCTGTTCAACACCTGCTCGATCCGTGAAAAGGCCCAGGAGAAAGTGTTTTCCGAACTGGGCCGCATGAAGGCCCTGAAGGCCGCCCGGCCGGACCTCGTGATCGGCGTGGGTGGCTGCGTGGCCAGCCAGGAAGGCGCGTCGATCGTGTCGCGCGCGCCGTATGTCGACGTCGTGTTTGGTCCGCAGACACTGCACCGCCTGCCCGACCTGATCCAGCGGCGCCAGCAGACCGGCCTGTCGCAGGTCGACATCTCGTTCCCCGAGATCGAGAAGTTCGATCACCTGCCGCCGGCGCGCGTGGACGGCCCGAGCGCGTTCGTGTCGATCATGGAAGGCTGCTCGAAATACTGCAGCTACTGCGTGGTGCCCTACACGCGCGGCGAGGAAGTGTCGCGCCCGTTCGAGGATGTGCTGGCCGAAGTTGCCGGCCTGGCCGACCAGGGCGTGCGCGAGGTGACGCTGCTGGGCCAGAACGTGAATGCCTATCGCGGCGCGATGGGCGGCACGAGCGAGATCGCCGACTTTGCGCTGCTGATCGAGTACGTGGCCGAGATCCCCGGCATCGAGCGTATCCGCTACACCACGAGCCATCCGAAGGAATTCACGTCGCGCCTGGTCGAGCTGTACGAACGCTGCGACAAGCTCGTCAACCATCTGCACCTGCCCGTGCAGCATGCATCGGACCGCGTGCTGATGGCGATGAAGCGCGGCTACAGCGTGCTCGAGTACAAGAGCATCATCCGGCGTCTGCGGGCGATCCGCCCCGACATGTCGATGTCGTCGGACTTCATCATCGGATTCCCCGGCGAGACCGATGCCGACTTCGACAAGCTGATGGCAATGGTCAACGAGATTGGCTACGACACCTCGTTCTCGTTCATCTTCAGCCCGCGCCCCGGTACGCCGGCCGCGAACCTGCACGACGATACGCCGCACGAAGTGAAGCTGCGCCGCCTGCAATTGCTGCAGGCCACGATCGAGGAGAACGTGGTCCGCATCAGCCAGAACATGCTCGGCACGGTGCAGCGCATCCTGGTGGAAGGCCCGGCCCGCAAGGACCCGACCGAGCTGCATGGCCGCACCGAGAACAACCGGGTGGTCAACTTCGCGCTGCCGGGTGTACCCCAGGCACAGCGCGACCGCATGATCGGCCAGATGGTCGACGTGAACATCACGCAGGCGTTCCCGCATTCGTTGCGCGGCGAAGTCGTCGTGCGTCAATAAGGCACTATGAAGATCCCCACTGCCGAATTCGTCGCCCCAAGAGACGACAATACGCGCCTGCAGAACCTGTGCGGGCCGCTCGATGAAAACCTGCGCCAGATCGAACAGGCGCTCGACGTCACGATCCAGCGCCGCGGCCACCGCATGACCGTGCGCGGCGATCGCGCGCAAGACGCCGCGCTGGCGCTGGAGCGCTTCTATAACGACTCGCGCGTGGCGCTGTCGATCGACGATGTGCAACTGGGCCTGGTTGAATCGCGCCAGATTGCCGCGCATGGTGCCTACCTGCCCGGCAATGACGACGATGCGCCGGCCGGCGTGGGAGATGAGTCGCCGGTGCTGCATACGCGGCGCGCGGGCCTGCAGGGCCGCACGGCCACCCAGCGCGAATACCTGCGCAACATCCTGTCGCATGACCTGACGCTCGGTATCGGGCCGGCCGGTACCGGCAAGACCTATCTGGCGGTAGCGTGCGCGGTCGATGCGCTGGAGCGCGATACGGTCAAGCGCATCGTGCTGACGCGCCCGGCCGTGGAAGCCGGCGAGCGGCTGGGCTTCCTGCCCGGCGACCTGGCGCAGAAAGTGGATCCGTATCTGCGCCCGCTGTATGACGCGCTGTACGACCTGCTCGGCTTTGACCGTACGCAGAAGATGTTCGAGCGCCAGATGATCGAGATTGCCCCGCTGGCCTATATGCGCGGCCGCACGCTCAATCACGCGTTCATCATCCTCGACGAAGCCCAGAACACCACGCCGGAGCAGATGAAGATGTTCCTGACGCGGATCGGCTTCGGCTCCCGGGCCGTGATCACTGGCGACACCACGCAGATCGACCTGCCACGCGGCCAGAAGAGTGGCCTGGTGGAAGCGCAGCATGTGCTGCGCGATGTGCGCGGCGTGGCGTTCACGCGCTTTTCCAGCATCGACGTGGTGCGCCATCCGCTGGTGGCGCGCATCGTCGATGCCTATGACGAATATCACGCCCAGCACAAGGACGGCTGATCTTGACCAAGAAATCCCCCAAAAACAAAACGTCCGACGCCACCCGCGTGGTGCTGTTCGATGCCGACGGCCGCGCGCGCAAGGCATCTGCCCATGCGCTGCGCATCCAGCTGGCCGATGGCCGCAGCCTGACGCTCGACCTGTCGCAGGCCAATGACGGCGTGGTGGCCCTGCTCGCCGAGCATACCGACCCCCTGCAGCAGGCTGGCCTGCTGGTACGCCCCGACAACAGCGATGCACTGTCGGTGGCCGTGACGGCTACCCCGATCGTCACCACGACCGGCACCCCGGCCACACCGCCCGAGGTCGAGCTCGACATCCAGTTTGGCGACGGCACCGCGAAACGCGCCGGGCTGCCGAGCCGCAAGCTGATCGGCAAGTGGGTCAAATCGGCGCTGTACGCCGATGCCGAGCTGACCGTGCGCTTCGTCGACGAGGCGGAAGGCCGCACCTTGAACCGCTCGTATCGGGGCAAGGACTATGCAACCAATGTACTGACGTTTGCCTACGCTGAAAACGCCGATGATCCGGTGAGCGGTGACATCGTGCTGTGCTGCCCGGTTGTGGAAGCCGAAGCAAAATCGCAGAAGAAGCCGCTGGAAGCCCACTACGCGCACCTGATCGTGCATGGCGTGCTGCACGCGCAAGGCTACGAACACGAGGACGACGCCGAAGCCGAGGAAATGGAAGCCATTGAAACCGAGACGCTGCAGGCGCTGGGTTTCGAGGATCCGTACAAGCCGATCCGCGAGTGAACCTCTGCGAATGAGGCTCCCCTCTCCATGCAATGGGAGAGGGGAGCCTCAAACAGCACCCGGACGCCCACTGTCACGGGGCGGCAAGCCTTTTAGTGTATGCTTCAGACGATCTCCACCACGCGCTAGCCGCGACATGAACGACCCCTATCCCAGTTCGAAGCCTGCCAACCACAAGCAGTCGGATCGGCCCCGATCCCTACTCGAACGCCTTTCAGATTTCATTTCTCCCGAGCCGGATACCCGTGCGGAACTGCTGGAAGTGCTGCAGGACGCGCACGAGCGCAACCTGATCGATGCCGATTCGCTCTCGATGATCGAGGGTGTCTTCCAGGTATCGGAGCTCACCGCGCGCGACATCATGGTGCCGCGGGCCCAGATGGACGCCGTCAATATCGCCGATGCGCCGGAGGCCTTCATTCCGTATATGCAGCAGACCGCGCATTCGCGCTTTCCTGTGTATGAAGGCAATCGCGACAACGTCATCGGGATCCTGCTGGCCAAGGATCTGCTGCGCTACTACACCGACGAGAATTTCGACCTGCGCGAGACACTGCGCCCGGCCGTTTTCATTCCGGAGTCGAAGCGACTGAATATCCTGCTGCGCGAATTCCGTATCAACCGCAATCACATTGCGATCGTGGTGGACGAGTACGGCGGCGTGGCCGGCCTGGTCACGATCGAAGACGTGCTCGAACAGATCGTGGGCGACATCGAGGACGAGTTTGATCTCGATGAAGATCAGGACAAGATCCTGCCGACCGCGGACGGCGCATGGCGCGTGCGCGGACTGACCGAGATCGAACAGTTCAACGAGAGCTTCGGCACGGCATTTCCCGATGACGATGTCGATACCGTGGGTGGCCTGCTGACCAATCACGTCGGGCATGTCCCACATCGCGGCGAAATCATCACACTGCCGCCGATCCGCTTCGAAGTGCTGCGGGCCGACGCCCGCCAGGTGCATCTGCTGCAGGTGCGCCGCGAGGCTCCGGCCGACACCAACGGCGTGGCCGAGGCATGAAGCGCTTCGGCGCGCCCGACGCCGTGGGCACCGACCGCGCCGATCCGACGATCGGCGGCGCGTCCTCCGCGCCTTCCGCACCGACCGGCGCACTGCGCGCCGCGGCATCCCGTGGCACCCTGTTCCGCCTGCTGATCGCCGCCGCGCTGGGCGTGGCGCACACGCAGGCATTCGCCCCGCATGACTGGTGGTGGCTGCAGATCCTGTCGCTGTCCGGGCTGGTGGCATTGGTCGCCGACGCACCCCGGCCACGCGCCGCCGCCGCGACTGCCTATGCATTCGGGCTGGGCTGGTTCCTGTCCGGCATCTGGTGGCTCTATATCAGCATGCATGTCTACGGCGAGATGCCGGCCTGGATGGCCGCGCTGGCCGTGGTGCTGTTTGCCGGCTACCTGTCGATCTGGCCGGCGATGGCCGCTGCCACCTGGCAATGGCTGACACGGCGTGGCCGCGACGGCGTGCTGGCCGCGCTCGCTTTCGGCGCCATCTGGGCATTGTCGGAATGGCTGCGCGGCGTGGTATTTACGGGTTTCCCTTGGCTCGGCAGTGGTTATCCACATACAGATGGACCGCTGGCCGGCTATGCGCCGTTGTTTGGGGTCTATGGCATTGCATTCCTGGCCGCATCCGCGTCGGCACTGCTGGTGGCCGGCGTGCGCGGCTGGCTGCGGCGCATCGAGCCCGGTGCGGCACGCGTGGCCGCCTGGTCCGGCGGCCTGGTGGTTGCGACGCTGGGCGGCGGCCTGGGATTGGCGCAGATTGCCTATACGACGCCAATCGGCCAGCCCATCGGCGTGCGCCTGCTACAAGGCAACGTCGCGCAGGACATCAAGTTCGAACCGGCGGGCATCCAGCGCTCGCTAGAGTTGTACCGTGACCTGATCACCGCGGCACCGGCCGACCTCGTGGTGACGCCCGAGACCGCGTTCCCCGTCATTCTCCAGGAACTGCCGGTCGATATCGCCAAGGCGGTGCGCACCTATATGGAGAAGACCGGTACCACGGTCGTCTTTGGTGCGGCTGGCGCCGACTCCCCGGTGGACTTCACCAACAGCGTGTTCGCCATCGGTCCCGAGCAGGACCAGCTCTACCGGTACAACAAGCACCATCTGGTGCCGTTCGGAGAATTCATCCCGTTCGGCTTCCACTGGTTCGTCAACATGATGAAAATGCCGCTCGGCGATTTCCGTCGCGGCACGCTGGACCAGCCAGCCGTGCCGGTACGCGGCATCCATGTGGCGCCCAATATCTGCTACGAGGATCTGTTCGGAGAGGAAATCGCGACCACGCTACGCCAGCAGGCCACGCCCGCCAACATCCTGGCCAATGTCACCAACCTCGCGTGGTTCGGCGACACCATTGCGCTCGACCAGCATCTGCAGATCTCGCGCATGCGCGCGCTGGAAATGCGTCGGCCCATGCTGCGCGCCACGAATACGGGCATGACGGCCGTGGTCGGGCCGGACGGAAGCGTCCAGGCGAGGTTGCCGACGTTTGAAGTGGGCACGCTGACAGCGGCCGTGCAGGGCATGCAAGGCCTGACCCCATATATCCGCTGGGGCAACGTGCCGGTTCTGGCCGGCGCGGTGCTGGTGCTGCTGCTGGCATTGCGCGCGCGCGGCGCGCGCAAGCCTTAGCCGACCAGCGAGGTTGCCATCGACAGGGCCGCGGCGGCCACCATCACGGCGAGGGCGACGATATAAGGTTTGCGAGATAGCAGCGACATGAACAATCCCCAAAAGTTGTTATCGACATCGTTGGACGGCATTGCAGCCCACCCTGCCAGGTAGCTGCGCTTCGACCCCGTGAAGCATTGCGGTCCGCCTGCAGCCATCTGGTTTTTGATGCGGTGGCTGCGTGCTTCCACTGTATACAAAAACGGTATCGGCACCTATCGGACGGATCTGAATCCCATGTCGGGATTTACCCGACCCGTTGCGTTGGGCCGACACCCTTCCCCATGCATAATCCATGCCCTACGGCATCGTTTTCCTGTCTGTTCCCGGCTGAGTGCAGCCAAAAACCCGATAGAATTCAAGGTTTGGCAAACCGCGCGCGAGACGTTTCGCGCACTTGCCTGCCAGCTTCCTTTTTCGTCCTCCTATGCTGACCTTCCAACAAATGATTCTGACCCTGCAGGCCTACTGGGACCGGCAGGGTTGCGCGTTACTGCAACCGATCGATCTGGAGGTCGGCGCCGGCACGTCGCACGTGCACACCTTCCTGCGCGCGCTTGGCCCCGAGCCATGGCGCGCCGCCTATGTGCAGCCGTCGCGCCGGCCCAAGGATGGCCGCTACGGCGAGAATCCGAACCGCCTGCAGCATTACTACCAGTACCAGGTGGTGCTGAAGCCCGCGCCCGAGAACATCCTGGAGCTGTACCTGGGCTCGCTCGAGGCGCTGGGCCTGGATCTCAAGCAGAACGACATCCGCTTTGTCGAGGACGACTGGGAAAACCCGACGCTCGGCGCCTGGGGCCTGGGCTGGGAAGTCTGGCTCAACGGCATGGAGGTGACGCAGTTCACGTACTTCCAGCAGGTAGGCGGCATCGACTGCAAGCCGATCACGGGCGAGATCACCTACGGTATCGAACGCCTGGCGATGTACCTGCAGAAGGTGGAAAACATCTACGACCTGGTCTGGACCGAGTGGGAAGAGAACGGCGTCACGCGCCGCCTGACCTACGGTGACGTCTATCACCAGAACGAGGTCGAGCAGTCCACCTACAACTTCGAGCACAGCAATGCCGAAATCCTGTTCCGCCATTTCGCCGAGCACGAGGGCGAAGCCAAACGGCTGATGGGCGATACCGGCGAGAAGAACGAGGACGGCACCCCGAAGACCACCGACACACGCCTGGCGCTGCCGGCTTACGAACAGGTGCTCAAGGCCGCCCATACGTTCAACCTGCTCGACGCGCGCGGCGCCATCTCGGTCACCGAGCGCGCAGCCTATATCGGCCGCATCCGCAACCTGTCCCGCCAGGTGGCACAGGCTTACTACGATTCGCGCGAAGCGCTGGGCTTCCCGATGTGCAACAACGGGGCGCGCGCATGATGGCCCGCATGCGCGGCGCCTTAGCGCTCGCCGCGTTTGCCGTACCGCTCGCATCGCCCGCCGGTCTGGCGCTGGCCGCGGCCCGCACGACGGCGACGCCATCGCCACAGGCGCTCTACCTGCCGGCCGACCTGACCAATATCTGCGAAGCCGATAGCCAGGCGCTGCAGCAGGCGATCACGCGCCATTGGCGTCCGTCGCTGACGTCGATCGACCAGTGGACGCAACTGGTGCGCTCGTTCTCGTGCGACCTGTCGGGTTCGCGCGATCTCGGCTGGCATCGCGTGCCGCTGCGCGCGTATGAAAGCGCGATCCGCTACCCGCTGCAGTGGGTCGAGTGGGAAGAGCGCAACGGACGCTCGCGCCGTACGGTACGTAACTATTACTCCGCTGCGCAGTTGCCGGCAAAGATCGATTTCTGGGTCGGCGGACGCATCGACGAACTCCGCTACGACCGGCGCGCGAACCGCATCGACGCACGTTTTCCAGCCGCGGGTACGCGCGGCGCTTCCGGCGTGGCCGTGCAATGCGCCTACACCACGCTGCAATTCCGCCAGCAGAACGGCCTGTGGCTGCTGTCTGGCGTGGAACCCAATCTCGCGCCGCGCTGCTGACGCGCGCGCCCATACCTGTTGGATAGATTCATGTCGCAACCCATGACCGATTCGCTGCTGATCGAACTGTTCACCGAAGAACTGCCGCCGAAGGCGCTGGCCCGCCTGGGCGAGTCGTTCGCACAGGGCCTGTTCGACGGCCTCGGCGCGCGCGATCTGCTCGAAGCCGGCGCCAGTGTGACGCCGTTTGCCACGCCCCGCCGCCTGGCCGCGCTGGTGACCGGCGTACGCCGCACCGCCCCGGACCGCGAGCAGCGCGAGAAGGTACTGCCGCTGACCGTGGCACTCGACGCAAATGGCGCGCCGACCGCGCCGCTGGCCAAGAAGCTGGCCGCCCTGGCCAAGTCCGTGGGCGTGGCCGAGATCGACTGGCAAACGCTGGAGCGCGCCTCGGACGGCAAGGCCGAGGCTTTCTTCTACCGCTACACCGCCAAGGGCGCCACGCTGGCCGACGGCCTGCAGGCGGCGCTCGACGACACGCTGGGCAAGCTGCCGATCCCGAAGGTCATGAGCTACCAGCGACCTGACGGCACCACGGTGCACTTCGTGCGCCCGGCCCATAGCCTGATCGCGCTGTACGGTGCGGAAATCGTGCCGGTATCGGTGCTCGGACTGGCTGCCAGCAACGTCACGCAAGGCCACCGCTTCCTGTCCCACGGCCCGATCGAGATCGCGCACGCCGCCGAGTACGCCGGCCAGCTCGAAACGCGCGGCCGTGTGATCGCAAGCTACGCCGACCGCCGCGCACGCATCCGTACGGACCTGCTCAAGGAAGCCGGCACCGACCAGGTTGTCATGCCCGACTCGCTGCTGGACGAGGTCAACTCGCTGGTGGAATGGCCCGTGGTCTACCCGTGCCACTTCGAGGAAGCGTTCCTGGCCGTGCCGCAGGAATGCCTGATCCTGACGATGCAGACCAACCAGAAGTACTTCGCACTGACCGATGCCGACGGCCACCTGCGCAACCGCTTCCTGATCGTCTCGAACCTGGCCACCGAAACGCCGCAATCGATCATCTCGGGCAACGAGCGCGTGGTGCGTCCGCGCCTGGCCGACGCGAAGTTCTTCTTTGACCAGGATCGCAAGAAAACGCTGGCCTCGCGCGTGCCGCAACTCGGCAACGTGGTCTACCACAACAAGATCGGCACGCAGCTGGACCGCGTGCAGCGCCTGCAGCAGATCGCCGGCCATATCGCCGATGCGATGAACGCCGCCGGCGCGCCGGTCGACAAGGCTGCCGCGATGCGCGGTGCCGAACTGGCCAAGGCCGACCTGCTGACCGACATGGTGGGCGAGTTCCCCGAGCTGCAAGGCACCATGGGCACCTACTACGCACGCCATGACGACGAAGCCGAAGACGTGGCGCTGGCTTGCTCCGAACACTATCGTCCGCGCTTTGCCGGCGACGCGCTGCCCGCCAACAACGTGAGCACCGCCGTGGCGCTGGCCGACAAGCTCGAGACGCTGGTAGGCATCTGGGGCATCGGCCTGCAGCCCACCGGCGAAAAGGACCCGTTCGCGCTGCGCCGCCACGCGCTTGGCGTGCTGCGCATGCTGATCGAGAAGCCGCTGGCGCTGTCGGTCGACGCACTGCTGGCGCTGACCGAACAGGCGTTCGCCGGTGTGGCGGCCGTCAAGCCGTCGCGCGCAGCCATTGCAGACTTCCTGTACGACCGCGTGCGCGGCTACCTGAAGGACAAGGGCTACACCACCAATGAGGTGGAAGCCGTGGTCAGCCTGCGTCCGCAGTCGCTGCACGACATCCTGGCCCGCATGGAAGCCGTGCGCACGTTTGCCGCGCTGCCCGAGGCCGAGGCCCTGGCCGCCGCCAACAAGCGCATCACCAACATCCTGAAGAAGACCGACGAAGCAATTGGCAGCGTCGATACCGCGCTGTTCCAGGAAGGCGCGGAAGGCGCGCTGCACGAGGCCATCGAACGCGTGCGCCCCGGTGTCGAAGCCGCATTTGCCGGCGGCGATTTCACCGCCGCGCTGCGCGACCTGGCCCAGTTGCGTGACGCCGTGGACCGCTTCTTCAACGACGTGATGGTGATGGCCGAGGACGCGAAACTGCGTGCCAACCGCCTGGCGCTGCTGGCCACGCTGCATGGCCTGGCCAATCGCGTGGCAGACATTTCGAAGCTGGCAGCCTAAGCTGTCCCAAGGGTCACCACGCCGTATCGGAGCACGCCATGCCACAGTCCCAGCCCAAGTTCGTCATCCTCGACCGCGACGGGGTCGTCAACCTCGACAGCGATCAGTTCATCAAGACCCCCGATGAATGGGTGCCGATCAAGGGCAGCCTCGAAGCGATCGCCATGCTGAACCAGGCTGGCTATCGCGTCGTGATCGCCAGCAACCAGTCCGGTATCGGCCGCGGCCTGTTCGAGATGAGCGCACTCAACGCGATGCACGAGAAGATGTACAAGGGGCTGGCCAATCTGGGCGGCCGCGTGGAGGCCGTGTTCTTCTGCCCGCATACGGCCGCCGACAATTGCGATTGCCGCAAGCCGAAATCGGGGCTGTACGAGCAGATCGGCGAGCGTTTTGGCGTGGAACTGCGCAATGTGCCCACCGTGGGCGATTCGTTGCGCGACCTCGAAGCCGGCGTTGCCGTGGGATGCGTGCCGCACCTGGTGCGCACCGGCAAGGGCCTGCGTACCCTCGACAAGGGTGGCCTGCCCGCCGGCACGCGCGTCCACGATGACCTGGCCGCGTTCGCGCGCTGGCAGATTGCACAGGGCGCGCACAAGCCCGTCCCCCATGCGGCACCGTCCGCTTCATGATTTCCGGTCCTGATCGATGACGTTTATCCGTTCCCTGCTGTTCGCGCTGTACCTCCTGGTCCTGACACCGCCCTATGCGTGCGCGTGTTTTATCGTCTTCCCGTTCATGAACGCGGAGAACCGCTTCCGCTTCGTGCGTGGCTGGCCGCGCCTGGTGATCGGGGCCGCACGCCTGATCTGCGGCATTCACTATCGCATCGACGGCATGGACAAGATGCTGGCCATGCTCGACAAGCCCGTGGTTCTGCTGTCGAAGCACCAGTCGGCCTGGGAAACCGTGGCCTACGTGGCGCTGATGCCCAAGCCGCTGTGCTTCGTGTTCAAGCGTGAGCTGCTGTTCGTGCCGTTCTTCGGCTGGGCGCTCGGCATGCTCAAGATGGTCCACATCAACCGCAAGGATGGCACGCGCGCGTTTGCGTCGGCGGCACGGCAGGGGCGCGAGCGTCTTAACGAAGGCGCATGGATCATCATGTTCCCCGAAGGCACGCGCACGCCGTCGGGCAAGCCGAATCCGCGCTACAAGAGTGGCGGCGCACGGCTGGCGGTGGAGACCGGCGCATGGGTCTTCCCGATGGCGGTCAATTCGGGCCGCGTCTGGCCGCGCAACTCGTTCATGAAGTATCCGGGCATGATCACGATCTCGATTGGCGACGCCATCCCGTCGGCCAACAAGACCGCCGATGTCCTGAATCAGGAAGTGGAAACGTGGATCGAGGCAGAGATGCGCCGCATCGATCCGGAAAGCTACCGACACGCAGGGAACCAGGCCACCGCATGAAGCTGTTGCGCCCCACTGCCGACCCCGGCGCGCAGCTCGAGCTGCCGCTGGCTGAAGCCTCGCCTTCCGGGCCGGCCCGGCAGGACCTGCTTGCGCCCTCGGCCGATCCGTCCGGCACGCCCACCGCGGTGGTACCGGACAGCTGGCCGCCCGCACTGCCGAACGGGCGCACGCTGCAATTGGGAGAGCGCACGCTCCATTACGCGCTCAAGCGTTCATCGCGCCGCACCATTGGCTTTACGGTCGACGACCGCGGCCTGTCGATCACCGCGCCGCGCTGGGTCACGCTGGCCGATGTCGAGGCCGCCATCCTCGAGAAGCAGCGCTGGATCTTTGCCAAGCTTGGTGAATGGCGTCACCGCGAAGCGCGCCGCGTGTTGCCCAATGTGCAATGGCGCGATGGCGCCGAACTACCCTTCCTTGGACGGCCGATCACGCTGCAACTGGAATCGCCGGCAGGTGCGCTGCTGTTCAACGCCGATACCCGCGTGTTGCACCTGGCCATGCCCGCGCATGCCGACGAACAGCAGATCAAGGACCGCGTGCAGGGATGGTTGCAGCACCAGGCACGCCGGCTGCTGGCAGAGCGGCTCGAGATCTATGCCGACAAGCTCGGCGTGCGCCATACCGGTTTTGCGCTGACTTCCGCCGCCACGCGCTGGGGCAGTTGCACGGCCGACGGCAAGATCCGCCTGAACTGGCGCCTGATGCATTTCCCGTTATCGATGATCGACTACGTGGCCGCCCACGAACTGGCACACCTCAAGGAAATGAACCACGGCCCGCGTTTCTGGGAAACCGTGGAGTCGATCTTCCCGGAATTCCGCGACGCCCGCGCACAGTTGCGCGCGCATCCGCCCGAGCTGCTGCCGACGTTCTGACGCATCTGGTGTCCCATGGCTCTGGCGACGCTGGCGACGCGTTCCTGCCAGCGGGACTAAAATAGCGGGCTCTGCAGTCACAACAAACCGAAAGGGCCCCATATGCGACTCCTCCACACCATGCTGCGCGTTGGCGACTACCAGCGCTCGATCGATTTCTATACGCGCGTGCTGGGCATGCAACTGCTGCGTGAAAGCGACAACCCCGAGTACAAGTACCGCCTGGCATTCGTAGGCTACGGCCCCGAGACCGAGACGGCCGTCATCGAACTGACCTACAACTACGGCGTGGACCAGTACGACCTGGGCACCGCCTACGGCCATATCGCACTGGAAGTACCCAATGCCGCCGAGGCCTGCGAGCGCATCCGCACGGCGGGTGGCAAGGTCTCGCGCGAGGCCGGCCCGGTCAAGGGCGGCACCACGGTCATCGCCTTTGTCGAGGACCCGGATGGCTACAAGATCGAACTGATCGAGCGTCACTCGACGCGCGACGCCGCGCGTCCGTAAGCGGCGCGGCAATGAGCACACAAACAATAACAAGGCGCCCGCTGGACAGCACGGCCATCAGCCTGATGGTCCTGCTGTGCGCCGCCTGGGGACTCCAGCAGGTAGTGATCAAGGTGACCGCGCCACTGATGGGCGCGGTGCTGCAGGCCGGCATCCGTTCCGCCATTGCCGCATTGCTGGTATTCGGTTTTGCGGCGTGGCGCGGAACACCGCTGTTCGAACGCGACGGCACGTTGCGCGCGGGCCTGGTCGCCGGCCTGCTGTTCGGTGCCGAGTTCTTCTGCATCTTCGTTGGGCTAGGTCACACCACCGCTTCACGCATGGCCGTGTTTCTCTACACGGCGCCAATCTTCACGGCACTGGGCCTGCACCTGTTCGTGCCCGGCGAGCATCTGCATCGCGGCCAGTGGATTGGCGTGGTACTGGCGTTCCTGGGCATGGTGCTCGCATTCGCGGACGGCATCGTCTCGTCGTCGGCACACGCCAGCACGCTGCTCGGCGATGCCCTGGGCGTAGTGGCGGGAGCGCTGTGGGCGGCAACCACGATCGTGGTGCGCGGCAGCAAGTTGTCCCACGCACCGGCCAGCAAGACTCTGCTCTATCAACTGGGCGTGTCCGCAGTGCTGCTGCTGGTGATGGCGCTACTGGCCGGCCAGGCCCATCGGGTGGAAATCAGTGGCTTTGTGGTCGCCAGCCTGTTCTACCAGTCGGTGCTGATCGCGTTTGCAAGCTACCTGATCTGGTTCTGGCTGCTGCGCCAGTACCTGGCGTCGCGGCTATCGGTGTTCTCATTCCTGACGCCGCTGTTTGGCGTAGCCTTCGGCGTGCTGCTGATGCACGACCAGGTCGGCGCGAGATTCGCCGTGGCAGCAGTGCTGGTACTGCTGGGAATCGTGCTGGTGAACCGGAAGGTATAGGGGGTGTTTTGCTCCCCTCTCCCACAGGTGGGAGAGGGGAGAAAGACTTCAACCCATCATTACTTCGGGAACGAGAACATGCCCAGCGCGCTGCGTACTTCGTCCAGCGTCTGCTGGGTCAGTTCACGCGCTTCGGCGGTACCCTTCTTCAGGACCTCGAACACATAGCCCGGATCCTGCGCCAGTTGCTCGCGGCGTTCGCGGATCGGGCGCAGCAATTCCTGCAGCACACCTTCCACGCGGCGCTTGAGCACCATGTCGCCAAGTCCGCCGCGCTGGTAGTGTTCCTTCAGCGCCTGCACTTCCTCGACGTTCGGATCGAACGCATCGAGGTACGTGAATACGACGTTGCCCTCGACCTGGCCCGGATCCGAAACCTTGAGGTGGTTCGGGTCGGTGTACATGCTGTGCACGGCCGCACGGATCTGGTCCGGCGATGCGCCCAGCGGAATCGCATTGCCCTGCGACTTGCTCATCTTGGCCTTGCCATCGACGCCCGGCAACCGGCCATGCTTGGGGATCAGCGCCGCAGCTTCGGGCAGCACATCGCGGCCCACCTGATGGTTGATGCGGCGCACGATCTCGTTGGTCTGTTCGATCAGCGGCGCCTGGTCCTCGCCCACCGGCACCAGCACGGCCTTGAAGGCAGTGATGTCGGCCGCCTGCGAAGCCGGATAGCACAGGAAGCCAGCCGGGATATCGCGCCCGAAGCCGCGTGCCTGGATTTCTTCCTTGATCGTCGGGTTGCGCTCGAGTCGCGATACCGTGACGAAATTCAGGTACATCAGCGTCAGCTCGGCCAGCGCCGGCAGATGCGACTGCACCGTGATCGTGGTCTTGGCGGGATCGATGCCCACCGCCATGTAGTCGAGCGCGACTTCCAGCACGTTGCGGCGCACCTTGTCCGGGTCGTGCGCGTTATCGGTCATGGCCTGCGTGTCTGCCAGCAGCACGTACTGCTTGTGCGTTTCCTGCAGGGCAACGCGGCTCTTCAACGAGCCGACATAGTGGCCCAGATGAAGCGGGCCGGTGGGACGGTCGCCGGTCAGGATGACGGGACGCGGATCGGTCTTGGTCTGTTCTGTCATGAGCGTCGCTTAGACTTCAGGGTATTCAGTAAATCGGGAATCAGGCCACGCCGCGCGCGGGCGGCACGGTGCAGTTGCCGACCAGGCGGGCCAGTTCGACATACTCGGCCACCGGCACTTCCTCGGCACGGCGGCCGAGGTCGAAACCAAGCGCGTCGAAATCTACCTGGTCGCGCAGGAAAGACAGCGTATTGCGCAGTACCTTGCGACGCTGCGAGAACGCCGCGGCAACCACGTCGCCAAGCACGCGGGCATCGCACGCCGGATATGGCGAACGCAGCGAGCCATCCTCGGCGCGCGGCCACGGAATCATGCGCACCACGGCCGAATCGACCTTGGGCGGCGGATTGAAGGAGGCAGGCGGTACGTCGAGCACATGCTCCATGTGGTACCGCACCTGCAGCATGATCGACAGGCGACCAAACGCCTTGCTGCCCGGCTCGGCCACCATGCGCTCCACCACTTCCTTCTGCAGCATGAAGTGCTGGTCGCGTACGTGGTCGGCAAAATCCATCAGGTGGAACAGCAGCGGGCTCGAGATGTTGTACGGCAGGTTGCCGACGATCCGCAGCGCGCGGCCGGCTTGCTGCAGGCTGCCGAAATCGAACGCCAGTGCATCGCCGGCATGCACCATGAGCCGGTCGCCATAGCGGCGGCGCAGACGCTCCACGAGGTCGCGGTCGAGTTCCACCACCTGCATGTCGGGCAGGCGTTCGAGCAGCGGGTCGGTCAGCGCGCCAAGGCCCGGACCGATCTCGACGACGATATCGCCTGGTTGCGGATCGATCGCACTGACGATGCCGTGGATGATGCCGTCATCGACCAGGAAGTTCTGACCGAACCGTTTGCGGGCCACATGGCCCTGGTGCACGTTTGAACGCATATGTCAGTGCCGGCCGCTTGTGGGCGCGCCGTTGTCGTGGCGCCCGCTGGCGTGGCCGGCCATGGTAATGGCACACCGGATGGCTTCGATCATGCTGCCGTGCTCGGCCCGGCCAGTACCGGCCAGGTCGAGCGCGGTGCCATGGTCCACCGATGTGCGGATAAAGGGCAAGCCCAGCGTGACATTGACGCCGTGGCCAAAAGTACCGTACTTGAGCGGCGCCAGACCCTGGTCATGGTACATCGCCAGTACGCAGTCGGCATCGCGCAGATGGCGCGGCTGGAACAGCGTATCGGCGGGATACGGGCCGCGCGCATCGATATCGGCATCGCACGCCTGGGCCAGCGCGGGCACGATCACGTCGATTTCCTCGCGCCCCATGTGGCCGGATTCCCCCGCATGCGGGTTGAGTCCGGTCACCAGGATACGCGGACGCGCAATGCCGAAATGGCGGCGCAGGTCGTGATCGACGATCCGCAGCGTTTCCAGCAGCATCGCAATCGTCAGCGCATCGGGCACCGCGCGCAGCGGCAGGTGCGTGGTAGCCAGCGCCACGCGCAGCATGGCGTTGTCATGCGCGGGTTGCGGTCCGGCCAGCATCATCACCACGCGCGGCACCGCGGCACGCTCGGCCAGGTATTCGGTATGGCCCGTGAACGGCACGCCGGCATCGTTGATCGTGCTTTTCTGCACCGGCGCGGTGATCATGGCCGCGTAGCGTCCGTCGCGCAGGCCGTCGATGGCCGCATCGAGCAGTGCCAGCACATAGTGTCCGTTGCGCGCATCGAGATGGCCGGCTTCGCACGCCACGCCCAGCGCGATGTCTTCCACCACCACATCGCCATCGGCGATACGGCGCTGCCAGGCATGCGCCACGCCCAGCGCCGCGGCACGCTGCGCGAGCAGGCGCGCATCGCCAATCACATGGAAGCGGTATCCCCCGCCATTGGCCTTGCCTTCGCCACCGTGGTTACCAGCGTGATTGCCGACGAGCTGCAGCAACGCCCCGATCGTGATGTCGGGACCGATGCCGGCGGGCTCGCCGGTGGTAATGGCAAGCGCAATGGGTGCGGGTGAAGGGTCGGGCATGGCAGGGGCCAGCGCATCAGCGCTGACGGTTGATCCGGTATTCGACGTATGCCGCGCTGCGCAACTGGCGTACCCAGTCATCATAGGCGGCGCGCAGCTTCTGCTCACGCACTTCCTGGCGCGCAAAGTCGCGCTGCTTCTCGCTCGACACCTCGGTTTCGCGACGATTCTCCACCTGGATCAGATGCACGCCGAACTGCGTGACCACCGGCTCCGAGATCTCGCCCGGACGCAGGCGGCTCATGGCCTGCTCGAATTCAGGTACCAGTTCGCCCGGCGAGATCCAGCCAAGTTCGCCACCCTGCTGCGCCGATCCGTCCTGCGAGTAGCGGCGTGCCGCATCGGCGAAATCGCCACCGTGCGTGACCCGGTCACGGATCGTGGCCATCTGGCGCTTGGCCTCGGCCTCGGGCATGTTCGGACCGGTACGGATCAGGATATGGCGCACCTGGGTCTGCGTGATGCGGTCGCTGGTTGCCGGCTGGGCCGCGGCGGCCGTACGCTTGGCGGCCAGCTTGAGCACGTGGAAGCCATTGGCCGACTCCACCACTTCGGGGACCACCTTGCCAGGCTGCAGGTCGACCACGGCATTGGCGAACAGCGCCGGCAGGCGGCCGATCTCGCGGAAGCCCATCGAGCCACCCTGCGAGGCCTCGGGGCCTTCGGAACTGGACTTCGCCAGTTCGGCAAAGTCAGCCCCACCCTGCGCCTGCTTGAGCAGGCCCTCGGCCTTGGCCTTGAGCTGCGCCTTCTGGGCGTCGGATGCGTTTTCCGGCACACGCACCAGGATCTGCTGCACGTTGTACTCGGCAGGGCCGGTCGCGGCGGGCTGGCCACCGCGCGCGGCCAGGAAATTGTCGATCTCGCCGTCGTAGACCTGTACCTTCGAATCCACCTCGCGTTCGCGCAGGCGAATCACCTGCACCTGCTTGCGCAGTTCGTCACGGTACTTGGTCCAGGTCATGCCGCTGGCTTCCACGCGGGTGCGCAGTTCCGTCGCCGACATCTTGTTCTGCTGCGCCACCGACTCGATCGCGCGGTCCACTTCCTGGTCCGTCACCTTGATGCCGGCATCCTGTGCGGCCTGGGTCTGGACACGATCCATCACCAGGCGTTCGAGCACCTCGCCAAGCAGGTCCGGACGCTCCGGAACCGGGCGGTTGGCCGCGCGCATCTGGCCTTCGATCTCATCGGCACGATCGAGCAGTTCGCGGCGCGTGATCACGCTGTTGTTGACGATGGCAACCACCTCGTCCACCAGTTGCGAACGCTTCTGCGCCGGCTGGGGCACGCCCATCTGCGGCTGGCTGGGCGCAACCGTGCTGCCCTGGCTGGATGTTGCCGCGCCGCCCTGGCTGGACTGCGGCATGAAGATGCCCTGGGTGCTACGGCTACCGGTGCCCGGAGCGCGCAATTGCGCGGCGGCCGGTGCGGCCAGTGTCACGAGGACTGCCGAGAGCAGCAGCTGTTGCCATGGATTCAGGCGGGACAATACGGAGAAAGCTTGACGTTTCATCTTGGTCCGTCATTCATAGTGATCGTACGGGGACGTGGGCACCGGGCGCGCGGTCACAGGCTCGTAACCGGGCACGTTCAGGCGCAGCATGTCCAGCGGATTGGAACCGACTTTCGACAATCCGCGGAATTCCACCTGCAGGAAGATCCGGCCGGTATAGCCGTTGGTGGTATTGCGGAAACGCTGGTACACGAAGCGTCCCACCCAGCAATCGGCCGCATATTCGAAGCCGGCCAGCGCATCCACGAGCTGGTTGGCCGATTTGTCGAACGCCACGCGGCCGATACCGTAGGTGCGCTGCGTGATCGGCCATTGGCCCGACACTTCGAACTGGTCGATCGCGGTATTGTCGGTCACCGAGGTCGGCCGGCGGTAACGGTAGCCCAGATTGAGCAGCTTGCGCGACTCGGGCCGCCATGCGAAGGCCACGTTCGAGTAGTTGACCTTGTTCTGGTCGGGGTTCCACTGGATCCCGGCATCGAGATAGTAGCCGCGGAACATCTGGATCGTGGTGGCGGCCAGCAGGTCCGAATAGGTCGCCTTGGTGTCCTGCAGCGTACCGTTGATCTGCACGCGCTGGCCCGTAAAGTCGATCCGCTGGGCAATCGTGCCGCGGAATCGCTCTACCCCGGTTTCCGATTCGATCAGGCGCGTGGTCAGGCCCGCGGTCAGCTTGTTGTTGTCGGCGATCCGGTCATTACCGCTGAACGGGTTCTCCGCGAAGATCTGGCCGTAGCTGAAGTCAGACTGCACGGTGTCGAACAGCGGGAACGCGCTCTGGTCGCGGAACGGCGTATAGACGTAGAACAGGCGCGGTTCCAGCGTCTGCGTGTAGTTCACGCCAAACAGCTTGCTGATGCCCGGCGCATCGCGCTCGAAGGTCATGCCCGAATCCAGGCTGACCGTCGGAATCGCGCGGCTCAGCGTGTTCGAGGCGCCCGTCGTATTGGTGCCCGCGTCCATGTTGTACTGCGCCGCGTTGAAGATCACCTTGGGCGTCACATACCAGCCCGGCCGGATGATCGGGTAGCTGATGGTCGGCTGGAAATAGGCGCGGCTGCCCTCTGGCAACTGCGCGCCAGTGGAGTTCAGCAACGGGATCTTGAACCGCGTGTAGTCGGTATCTACGGCAATGTCGAAGCCGCCAAAGTCATAGCGCGTGTATTTGGCATTGATCTGCGGCTCACGTTCGTACGACGGGTCGCTCGGGCGCAACGTCTGGAATTTCTGCACGCGCGCCATGAACGTGAAGTCCTGCCAGTTGTAGATGATGCCGCCTTCCTGCGTGTACTGGCGCAGCGTGGACTGCGAGACGGTACGGGTCAGGTCGTCGGGGTACTGGTCGTCCGATACCTTGTTGACGTTCGCGTACGCCACCATGCCCGGCATGATGGTCTGGCTGTGCTGGATCGAGTAGGCCCAGCGGTTGCGGTCCGCCTTCTGGTCATCGGGCAGGAATTCCGCACGGATCCGCCCGCTGTAGCCCGCGCCGATATACCGGTAGTCACCGCCCAGCTGCACGCCGCGCGCCGACAGGATACGCGGGTAGATGGTCAGGTCGCGGTTAGGTGCCAGGTTGAAGTAGTACGGGACCACGAGGTCCAGGCCCGACTTCGAACCATAGCCGATCAACGGCGGCAGCACCCCGCTGCGGCGCTCGCTGTTGAGCGGGAACGAGAACGCCGGCGCACCCGCCACGGGTACGCCAAAGAAGTGCAGCACGCCACCGTAGGCCACGCCAACTTCACGGTCGCTGTCGAGGTCGAGCTTGCGCGAACTGAAGTACCAGTCCGCGTTGTCGGGCGAGCAGGTCGTGTAGGTGGCTTTCTTGAGCGTGCTGCGGTCGGGATCGATAAAGTCGATCCGTTCGGCGCTGCCCGCTCCACCGGTCTGCTGGAAATAGTAGTCCGGCGACAGCATGTAGCCTTCGTTGGCCTGCACGCGCATGCGCGCCTCGGGGCCCACGGCCAGCGTGCCGCCCTTCGACAGCCGCACATTGCCGGTGGCATGGGCCTCGTCGGTGTCCTGGTCATAGGTCAGCTTGTCGCCCTTGACCACGCCGCCATCACGGCGCAGCTCGGCATTGCCTTCCAGTTCGACGCCCTTCTCGTTGTAGCCGGTCATCCGGTCGCCCGAGACATAGGCTGGCGCGTTCGGGTTGGCCGGTGCCGACACCGGCGCCGCGCCAAGTGCGCTGTTACTGCCGCTGGCAGGCCGGCGCTCCGGCTCGGTCAGGCGCGGCACCAGCTCGCCCGCCTCGGGCGGCGGTGGCGGCGGCTCGGCCGCCTGCGTGACGGCCGGCTCCGCCACGTCGATGTTCGGGATCGAGGACGCCGCGCCATACTGGGCGTGCGCGCTGACCGAAAGGCCGGCCATGGCCAGCACAAGCGGCCGCAAGGCGCTGGCAGGCACGCGGGCGCGCCGGGGCTTGCCCAGGAGCGCAGGCGGTCGGGTGGCCGGATGATGCGGTGATCGTTGTTGTTCGGTCATGCAAACGGTTATCGGTCGGCTCGGCGGCGGGCGCGGCGCGCGGGACCCTGAATAGTGGGTCCCCGCTTCCCCTCAGCCCAATGCCGGAGCGGGCTGCGAGGCGACACAGGCCCCTCCCGGGGGCCACCCGGCGCCCGGGTCTGGTCGGGTATTATACGGGGCATCGTATTCTCCCTTTCCGGCATGGCAGCACTTATTCACGACCCGGGCCACGACCCGCGCATCGAACAACTGAAATCCTGGGTTGCCGAACTCGGCACAGCATGGTCGATCGACCCGTCGTCCTGCGCACCCGCATCGGCCGATGCCAGCTTCCGTCGCTACTTCCGCGTGCGCACGGGCCACCCCGCGCATCCGACCGCCATCGTTATGGATGCGCCGCCGGCGCACGAGGACTGCCGGCCGTTCATCCACGTGGCCAAGCTGTTCGGCGATGCCGGTGTGACGGTGCCGACAGTGCTGGCGCAGGACCTGGCACAAGGTTTCCTGCTGCTGGCCGACCTGGGCAACCAGACCTACCTGTCGCGCCTGGACGACGCGTCGTCCCGCCACCTCTATGGCGACGCCGCCGCCGCGCTGGTGCAGATCCAGCTGGCCACGCGTCCCGGCGAGTTGCCGGCCTACGACCGCGCCCTGCTGCAACGCGAGCTGGACCTGTTCCCGCAGTGGTATGTGGCCAAGCACCTTGGCGTCACGCTCGACGACCGCCAGCAGGCCGACCTGCGCGAGGTCTTCGACGCGATCCTGGCCAATAACCTGGCCCAGCCGCAGGTCTACGTGCACCGCGACTATCATTCGCGCAACCTGATGGTCCTGCCGGAAGGCGCCACTGTGGGGGCAAACCCCGGCATCCTGGACTTCCAGGACGCCGTGATCGGCCCGATCACGTACGACGCGGTGTCGCTGTGGCGCGACGCCTATATCGAGTGGGAAGAAGAGCAGCAGCTCGACTGGCTGATCCGTTACTGGGAACGCGCCCGCCAGGCCGGCCTGCCGGTTGTCGCCGATTTTGGCGACTTCTACCGCGATTTCGAATGGATGGGCCTGCAGCGTCACCTGAAGGTGCTGGGCATCTTTGCCCGCCTGTATCACCGCGATGGCAAGGACGGCTATCTGGCCAACCTGCCGCTGGTGCTCAAGTACACGCGCAATGTGGCCGGCCGTTACTCCGAACTGCGTAAGCTGGTACGGCTGCTGGACGCGCTCGAAGGCACCGAGCGGCCCACCGGCCTGACGTTCTGACCGTGTCGCAGCCATCCGAAACATCGCTCCAGCCTGAGCCCACCATCACGCGACGCGGCGAATGGTGGGCCGGGGTACGCGCGCTGGCGCCGATGCTGCTGGGCGTGGTGCCGTTCGGACTGATCTATGGCGTGCTGGCCGTCAATGCCGGCATGCCGGCCTGGCTGGCATGCGCGATGAGCGCGATCGTCTTTGGTGGCGCCTCGCAGATGATCCTGACCCAGCTGTGGTCCGCCGGCACGCCGGCGCTGGTCATCGCGTTCACGGTGGCCATGGTCAATTTGCGCCACGCGCTGTACTCGGCAACCATTGCCCCGTCGCTGGCACCGCTGCCGCGGCGCTGGAAGGCCTTGGTCGCCTACCTGCTGACCGATGAAGCGTTTGCCGCCATGACACGCCGGCTCGGCGACACCGGCCCGCGTGCGCGCTACCGCCACTGGTTCTATTTCGGGGCCGGGTTCTCACTGTGGTCCAGTTGGCAACTGTCGACGCTGGCCGGCGTGCTGGTGGGCGCGCAGGTGCCGCGCGACTGGCCGCTCGATTTTTTCCTGCCACTGACGTTTATCGCGATCATCGTGCCCAACCTGAAGCATCGCGCACAGGTGGCAGCCGCACTGGTGGCCACGGTACTGGCCGTAGCCTGCTACGCGATGCCGCACAAGCTCGGCATCATGGTGGCGGCGCTGGGCGGCATCGCCGCGGGCATGCTGCTGCTCGACCGCAACCGGCGTAGCGGCCAATCGGCCTCGCCCCCGGCGGACGGCAAGGAGCACGCAACATGAGCTCGCTGACCCTGTTGTGGGTATTTCTTGGCGCGGGCCTGGCCACCTACCTGATCCGCCTGTCCTTTATCGCGGTGGAAGGCCGTGTGTACCTGCCCGCGTGGTTTCGCACCGCCTTGCAGTTCGTACCGGCCGCCATGCTGTCCGCGCTGATCGCGCCGGACCTGCTGATGCATGATGGCGCGCTGTACCTGAGCCCTTACAACACGCGGCTGATCGCCGGCCTGGTGGCCATCGTGATCGCCGCGCGCACGCGCAGCGTGGGCTGGACCATTGCCGGCGGGATGGCCACGCTGATCGCCCTGGAGACCCTGATTTGAAAGCGATGATCTTTGCCGCCGGGCGCGGCGACCGCATGCGCCCGCTGACCGACACCACGCCGAAGCCACTTCTGGCCGTGGGCGGCAAGCCGCTGATCGTCTGGAAGATCGAGGCGCTGGCGCGAGCCGGCATTGCCGATATTGTGATCAACCATGCGTGGCTCGGCGAACAGCTTGAGGCAACGCTCGGCGACGGCAGGCAATTTGGCGTACGGATTCACTGGTCGGCCGAAGGCACGGCACTGGAAACCGCTGGTGGCATCGCCCACGCGCTGCCATTGCTGACCGCGGGCGATGGCGACGGCATTTTCCTGGCCGTGTCGGGCGATATCTTCTGTGATTTCGACTTCCGCAGCTTGCTGCCGCGGGCCCGGGCCATGCGCGATGCCGCCCGTCCGCAGATGCACCTCGTGATGGTGCCAAACCCGCCGTTCCATCCACACGGCGACTTCGTGCTTGGCGACGACGGCCTGCTGCAACTGCCGCGGGAAACTGGCGGGCAAGCGCTGACATTCGGCAATATCGGCCTGTATGACTCGCGCCTGTTCCGCGATATCGGCCAGGGGCAGAAGGTGGCGATGTCGCCGTACTACCGCACCGCCATTGCGCAAGGCACAGCCACCGGCGAACGCTTCGACGGCCGCTGGGAGAACGTCGGCACGCCCGAACAGCTCGCGGCGCTGGACCGCGCCTTGCGGACCTGAGCCGCAACTGAACCACACCAGGCGGCATGGCGTGCGGCTTTCCCGGCGCACGCCATGCCCGCATCTCACGCCGACGGGTTTAGAATCGGCACATTCCCCTCACCGGTTTCACTCCATGTCCGCACCCGATTCCGCCCTCCTTGGCGCGTGCCGCGACCGCCGTGCCCGTGTGCTGCAACACCTGCGCGCCAACGGCGGCGGCGTGGCCATCGTGCCGACCGCGCCAGAAGCCATGCGCAACCGCGACAGCGACTATCCGTACCGGCACGACAGCTATTTCTACTACCTGACCGGTTTCACCGAGCCCGAAGCCGTACTGGTGCTGGTAGCCGGTGCGCCGGGCGAAGGCAACGACCGCAGCATCCTGTTCTGCCGCCCCAAGCACGAGGAACGCGAAATCTGGGACGGCTTCCGCTTCGGCCCCGAAGGCGCGCGCGCGACGTTCGGTTTCGACGAGGCGCACTCGGTCGAGGACATCGACCGCCTGCTGCCGCCGCTGCTGGCGAATCGCGCGCAACTGGCCTATCCGCTGGCAGCCACCACCGACATCGACGTGAATGTGCGCCGCTGGCTCGATGCGGTGCGCATGCAGGGTCGTGCCGGCGTTTCCGCGCCAGCGGTGGCCGTCGACGTGCGTACGCTGCTCGACGAAATGCGGCTGTTCAAGGATGCCGGCGAACTGGTCACGATGCGCCGCGCCGCCGAGATTTCGGCGCAGGCCCATGTGCGAGCCATGCGCACGTCGCGCGCCGGGCTGCGCGAATTCCATCTCGAAGCGGAACTGCTCTACGAATTCCGCCGCCATGGCGCGCAGAGCGTGGCCTACAACTCGATCGTGGCCACCGGCCCCAATGCCTGCGTGCTGCACTATCGCGCCGGCCCGGCCGAATTGCGTGACGGCGACCTGTGCCTGATCGATGCGGGCTGCGAGCTGGACGGTTACGCGTCGGACATCACGCGCACGTTTCCGGTTTCGGGCCGCTTCACGCCCGCGCAGCGCGAACTGTATGACCTGGTGGTGGCTGCGCAGGACGCCGCAATTGCCGAAACGCGTGCGGGCGTGCCGTACAACGTACCGCATGACGCGGCGGTAAAGGTCCTGGCGCAAGGCATGCTCGACACGGGCCTGCTCGACCGCAACAAGGAAGGCACGCTAGACGACGTGCTGGCCAGCGGCAGCTATCGCCGCTTCTACATGCACCGCACCGGCCACTGGCTTGGCATGGATGTGCACGACGTGGGCGAATACCGCGTGCCCGGCCCGCTGCCGGCCGGCCAGGAAGGCGAACGCGCGTGGCGTCCGCTGGAAGCCGGCATGGTGCTGACCATCGAACCGGGCATCTATGTGCGCCCGGCCGAAGACGTGCCCGAACGCTACTGGCATATCGGCATCCGCATCGAGGATGACGCCGTGGTGACGGCGGGCGAATGTGAACTGATCACGCGCGGCGTGCCTGTGAAGGCCGACGAGATCGAGGCGCTGATGCGTGACAACGAAAGAGGATCGCCGCGATGAAGGCATTGTTGAGCAAGCTGTTTGGCGTAGGTACCCCGAAGCACCGCAGCACGGTGCATCCGGTGGACCCGAGCCAGCCGTTCGTGGTGAACCTGTATGACGACCACCTGGTCGTGCATCGCCCCGACGGCCAGCGCGAGGAACTGGCATGGGATGCGCTGGAACGCGTCGTGGTACGCGTATCGGACCGCGCCCCGTGGTCCGGCACACCGTGGCTGATCCTGGCTGGCGACGCCGAGAGCCAGCAGGGTTGCGTGGTGCCGATGACCGCCGCCAACCATGATGCGCTGGTGGAGCGTCTGCGGCAGTTGCCAGGTTTTCACCAGCACAAGCTGGACAACGCCATGCGCGATGCCGCAGCCGGCAAGTCCCGCACCGACGCCAACCTGTGGAAGCGCGGCCACGCCGCCGCGGCTGCCGAGGCAGCGCCGCAGGCAGAGGAAACCAGCCATGATCGAGCCGGCCAGCCTTGAAGCGGCCGGCGAGCCGCGCGATATCGCCATCGTCGGGGGTGGCCCGGTAGGCCTGGCACTGGCCGCGCAACTGCTGCGCACCACGCCGTGGCGCATCACGCTGATCGACGCGGCCACGCCGGCCCGCGCGGCACGCGATCCGCGCGCCATTGCGCTGTCGCATGGCAGCCGCCAGCTGCTTGAGCAGATTGGCGCGTGGCCCGTGCCGGCACAGGCGATCGAGCATATCCATGTGTCGCAACGTGGCCGGTTTGGCCACGTGAAACTGCATCACGACGACTACGGCGTACCGGCCCTGGGCTACGTGGTCAGGTATGGCGACCTGTGCCAGACCCTGGAGCGTGCGTTGGCCCGTGCTGCCGACGCGGCGCCGGGGCGTCTCGAACGTGCATTCGAGACACGCATCGACAGCATCGAGCAGGACAAGCGCGACGGGCGCAGCGACCAAATCCGCAACGACGGCGCGGCGGTGCGGCTTACCGGTACCTCGCACTCGGACCATGACGGGCTGCCGGTCAGTCATGCCGCGCGGATCGCCATCCAGGCGGAAGGTGGATTGTTCCACCAGCAGGTCCAGCGCCTGGCGCGCGGTACCGAGTCCACGCGGCGGCGCGACTACCAGCAAACCGCGATCATCGGCCATGTGACCTGCACGCAACCGCAACCCGGCTGGGCCTGGGAACGGTTTACCGAAGAAGGCCCCTTGGCATTGCTGCCGCACGAGGAACATGGTGTGACGGGCTATGCGCTGGTCTGGTGCTGTTCGCCCGAACAGGCGCAACGGCGGCTGGCGCTGCCCGAGAGTGATTTCGCCGAAGAGCTGGGTCAGGCATTCGGGAGCCGCATGGGCCGCTTTGCATTGGTGGGCAAGCGCCATGCATTTCCGTTGGGCCTCAATGCGGCGCCGGTCACCGTCAATGGTCGGATCGCCGCCGTGGGCAATGCTGCACAGACCTTGCATCCGGTAGCGGGCCAGGGCCTGAACCTGGGCCTGCGCGATGCCTTTGCGCTGGCCGATTCGCTGCGTGCCGGCTGTACGCCACAAGCCTTGCAGGCATTTGCAGGCCGCCACCGCCTGGACCGCGCCATGACGATCGGCATCACCGACCTGCTGCCGCGCGTGTTTGGCGTGGGTGGGCCGCTGGCGGCACACGCACGCGGCGCATCGCTGGCAGCACTGGCTTGCGTGGCTCCGCTGAAGCATGCGATAGCCCGCCAGATGATGTTTGGCGCACGTGGGTAGTGCAGGGTCGTTATCGCTGTCCACCAGGATGAGGCTGTCGGTTGTTTAACGGCCCACGCCGCCAACGACGCCCAAGCGGATGTAAGTAGCGAGGTCTTGGCTCTCTCTCCCCTCATGGGGAGAGAGTGGGAGAGAGGGGTGGTTTAGCTAGGTACCACATCAAGCAAAGCCGTCGGTGTGCTATCGGTGTTGTCCAGCACCTCCCAATATTTGCTCATTTATTGAGCAACCTTGATCATTTGGCGGTAAAATCCCGGCCTCGCTCATGATCCCGCAGTCGCCGTTCGTTGTATCGGCGGGGATTGCTTTCGTTTTTCGCCTTCTTATACAGCGCATCGCCACCGTGCAGATCGGTCCGCATTTACTTCGCAACAATCTCTTTGTCGCCCCGATGGCCGGGGTGACAGACCGCCCGTTCCGGCAGCTTTGCAAGCAGCTGGGCGCGGGGTATGCCGTGTCCGAGATGGTCGCGTCGAATGCCCAGTTGTGGAAAAGCGAGAAGACCATGCGCCGCGCCAATCACACCGGCGAGGTGGAGCCGATCTCGGTGCAGATCGCCGGGGCGGAGCCGTCGATGATGGCCGAGGCGGCACGCTACAACGTGGACCGTGGCGCGCAGATCATCGACATCAACATGGGTTGCCCGGCCAAGAAGGTCTGCAATGTAGCCGCCGGTTCGGCGCTGTTGCAGAACGAGCCGCTGGTGGTGCGCATCGTCGAGGCCGTGGTGGGTGCCGTGGGCGACCGCGTGCCGGTCACGCTGAAGATCCGCACTGGCTGGGACCGCGAACACAAGAACGCGCTGCGTGTGGCGCACATGGCCGAGGATGCCGGCATCAGCATGCTGACGATCCATGGCCGTACGCGCGCCGACCTGTACCACGGCGAGGCCGAGTACGAGACCATTGCCGCGGTCAAGGCCGCCCTGCGCATTCCCGTGGTGGCCAACGGCGACATCACGTCGCCGCAAAAGGCCCGGGAGGTACTGGCCGCGACCGGCGCCGATGCGATCATGATCGGTCGCGCCGCGCAGGGCCGCCCGTGGCTGTTCCGCGAGATCGAGCATTTCCTGAAGACTGGCGAATTGCTGCCGTCGCCGGAAGTGGCCGAGATCCGCGCGATCATGAACCACCACCTGGCGGACCACTACGAGTTCTATGGCGAGTTCACCGGCGTGCGCACCGCGCGCAAGCATATTGCCTGGTACACGCGCGGGCTCAATGGCGCGAACCTGTTCCGCCACCGCATGAACACGCTGGAATCCACCGACGCGCAGCTTGAAGCGGTCAATGCATTCTTCGACGAACAGGCAGCCATTTCAGACCGCCTGGTCTATGTCGACGACAATGCAGCAGCGTCGGACGAACAAGAAAACATCAACAACAACAAGAAACGGGAACCGCTTGCCGCATGAGCCGCAATGCTATCGACCAATGTATCCGGGACAGCCTGGATACCTACTTTCGCGACCTCGATGGCGAAGAGCCGTCGAACATGTACAACATGGTGCTGGAGGCCGTTGAACGGCCGCTGCTGGAAGCCGTGATGGTGCGCGCCGAGCGCAACCAGTCGCTGGCGGCCGCGTATCTCGGCATCAACCGCAATACCCTTCGCAAGAAGCTGCAGCAACACGGATTACTTTAAAGCGTTTCCCCCAGCCATGATCAAGCAAGCCCTACTCTCTGTTTCCGACAAGACCGGCATCGTCGATTTCGCGCGCGAGCTGAACGCGCTCGGCGTCACGCTGCTTTCCACTGGCGGCACCGCCAAACTGCTGGCCGACGCCGGCCTGCCCGTCACGGAAGTGGCCGACTACACCGGCTTTCCGGAAATGCTCGACGGCCGCGTCAAGACGCTGCACCCGAAGGTGCACGGCGGCATCCTGGCACGCCGTGACCTGCCCGAACACATGGCCGCGCTGGCCGAGCACGACATCCCGACGATCGACCTGCTGGTGGTGAACCTGTACCCGTTCCAGCAGACCGTGGCAAAGGACGACTGCACGCTGCCCGACGCCATCGAGAACATCGATATCGGCGGCCCGACCATGCTGCGCTCGGCGGCCAAGAACCACCGCGACGTGACCGTCATCGTCGACCCGGCCGACTATGCCGTGGTGCTCGACGAGATGCGTGGCAACGGCAACAACGTCGGCTACGACACGAATTTCCGCCTGGCGACCAAGGTGTTCGCGCATACCGCCCAGTACGATGGCGCGATCACCAACTACCTGACCAGCCTTGGCTCGGACAAGTCGCACCTGGCACGCAGCAGCTACCCGCAGACGCTGAACCTGGCCTTCGAAAAGGTGCAGGAAATGCGCTACGGCGAAAACCCGCACCAGTCGGCTGCGTTCTATCGCGACCTCAAGTCCGTGGACGGCGCGCTGGCCAACTACGTGCAGCTGCAGGGCAAGGAGCTGTCGTACAACAACATTGCCGACGCCGACGCCGCGTGGGAATGCGTGAAGTCGTTCGAAGCCACGGCCGCCGCGGCCTGCGTGATCATCAAGCACGCCAACCCGTGTGGCGTGGCCGTTGGCGTGAATGCGCTCGAAGCCTACGAGAAGGCCTTCAAGACCGATTCGACCTCGGCCTTCGGTGGCATCATCGCCTTCAACGTGGAAGTGGACGAAGCCGCTGCACAGGCGGTGGCCAAGCAGTTCGTGGAAGTGCTGATTGCCCCGTCGTTCAGCACCGCCGCGCGCAATGTGTTTGCCGCCAAGCAGAACGTGCGCCTGCTGGAAATCCCGCTGGGCAAGGGCGTGAACCAGTATGACCTGAAGCGCGTGGGCGGCGGCCTGCTGGTGCAAGGTCCCGACGCACGCAACGTGCAGCCGTCGGAACTGCGCGTGGTGACGCGCCGTCATCCGACTCCGAAGGAAATGGACGACCTGATGTTTGCGTGGCGCGTGGCCAAGTTCGTCAAGTCGAACGCCATCGTGTTCTGCGGCAACGGCATGACGCTGGGCGTGGGCGCGGGCCAGATGAGCCGCGTGGATTCGGCCCGTATCGCCAGCATCAAGGCACAGAACGCCGGCCTGACGCTGACGGGTTCGGCCGTGGCATCGGACGCCTTCTTCCCGTTCCGCGATGGCCTGGACGTAGTGGTCGACGCTGGCGCCACCGTGGTGATCCAGCCGGGCGGTTCGATGCGCGATGACGAAGTCATTGCAGCCGCCGACGAACGCGGCATTGCGATGGTGCTGACCGGCACGCGTCATTTCCGTCATTGAACCAATGACCTCGGGGGTTGAAATGCTGGCCCTCTCCCCCAGCCCCTCTCCCGCTGCGCGGGAGAGGGGAGCAAAACACTTCCCCCTCCATGCGCATTCTCGGCATTGATCCCGGTCTGCGGACCACCGGCTTTGGCGTGCTGGAGAAGCACGGCAACAAGCTCGCCTACGTAGCATCGGGCACGATCCGCAGCAATGGTGATGAAAGCCTGCCTTTGCGGCTGAAGACGCTGTATGACGGGATTGCCGAAGTGGCGCGCACCTATGCGCCCGACTGCGCGGCCATCGAGAAGGTCTTCGTCAACGTCAATCCCCAATCGACGCTGATGCTGGGCCAGGCGCGTGGCGCGGCGATCTGCGGGCTGGTTGGACAAGGCCTGCCGGTGTTCGAATACACCGCACTGCAACTGAAGGTAGCCGTGGTCGGCTATGGCCGTGCCAACAAGGAGCAGGTGCAGGAGATGGTGATGCGCCTGCTGTCGCTGTCCGGGCGACCGAGCAGCGATGCCGCCGATGCTCTGGGCGTGGCAATCTGCCATGCCAATGGCGGCGATACGCTGGGCACGCTGGCCGGCATGGCGCCGGAACTCGCACGCAAAGGGCTGCGCGTCAGGCGCGGCCGCCTGATCGGCTGACCACTTTCCGCTCCCAGATGCCCCTCGCCTCACGCCTGTCGCTCGCATTCGCCACGGCCGCACTGATCGCCGGCTGCGCAACGCCCCCACGGGCTCCCGTGGCCACGGCCACGCCCAAGGTAGCCCCGCCGCCCGCAGCGCCTGCGCCAAAAGCGCTGGTGATCGGACATCGCGGCGCCAGTGCCTTGCGGCCCGAGCACACACTCGCCTCATACCAGAAGGCCATCGACGACGGCGCGGACATCATCGAACCCGACCTGGTATCGACCAAGGATGGCGTCCTGGTGGCGCGCCACGAGAACGACATCACCGGCACCACCAACGTGGCCGAACTGCCGCAGTTTGCGGACCGCAAGCGCATCAAGGTCATCGACGGCGAACGGATCGATGGCTGGTTCACCGAGGACTTCACGCTGGCCGAACTCAAGTCGATGCGCGCGCGTGAACGGATTCCGAAGCTGCGGCCGTATAACGCCAAGCTCGACGACCAGTTCGAGATCCCGACCTTCGATGAAATCCTGAAGCTTGCGCAACAGGCCGCAGGCAAGCGCGGCAGCCCGGTCGGCATCTATCCGGAACTGAAGCACCCCAGCTATTTCCGCGGTATCGGCCTGCCGCTCGAGGAAAAACTCGCGGCGGCATTGCAAGGCAGCTACTACGCGAAGAGCGCCCCGATCTTCGTGCAATCGTTCGAAGTGGCACCGCTGCGTACCATGAAGCGGCTGCTGGGCACTGCGATGCCGAACGTGAAGATCGTGCAGTTGATTGGCAGTGCGCGTGGCCGCCCGGCAGACTGGCGCCTGGCCGGCGACAGCCGCACCTATGCGTCGATGCTGACCTCGCCGGGCCTGCGTGAAGTGGCCACCTATGCCAACGGCATCGGCCCCGAGAAAAGCCTGGTGATCCCGCGCGACGCACAGGGCGGACTGGCTTCGCCTACCGCATTGGTGAGCAATGCCCATGCCGCGGGGCTCGTGGTGCATCCCTACACATTCCGCCCCGAGAACAGTTTCCTGCCAAAGACCCTGCGCGCGCCCGGCGACGATGCCACGCGTAATCCTGCTGGCATGGTGCACGAGGTGCAGGCGTTTATCGCCGCCGGCATCGACGGCTTCTTCACCGACGATCCGGCACTCGGCCGTCGCGCCGTGGACACACCGGCGGCCCAATAGCTCCGGCGGTGTGCGCTGGCCGCGCTACACTGGCGGCCAGTTTTCGGATCCCCATTGCACACACCATGATCGGACGCATCGCCGGCACCCTGCTTGAAAAAAACCCACCGCATCTGCTGGTCGACTGCCACGGCGTCGGCTACGAGATCGATGTGCCAATGAGCACGTTCTACAACCTGCCCGCCGTGGGTCATCCCGTGACGCTGCTCACGCAGCAGATCATTCGCGAGGATGCGAACCTGCTGTTCGGCTTTGGCACCGCCGTCGAGCGCAATACGTTCCGCGAGCTGATCAAGATCACCGGCATCGGCGCGCGCATGGCGCTGGCCGTGCTGTCCGGGCTGTCCGTGCCCGAACTGGCGCAGGCCGTCACCATGCAGGAATCTGGCCGGCTGACAAAGATTCCCGGCATCGGCAAGAAGACCGCCGAGCGGTTGTTGCTGGAACTGAAGGGCAAGCTTGGCGCCGACCTCGGCCATGCGCCGGGCGCCACGCCGGTATCGGACAGCGCCATCGATATTCTCAACGCACTGCTGGCGCTGGGCTATTCCGAAAAGGAAGCCGCGCTGGCCATCAAGCAGGTACCGGCAGGCACTGGCGTCTCCGAGGGCATCAAGCTGGCACTCAAGTCGCTGTCCAAGGGTTGAAGATGCTGGCGGAGCGCGTTGGCCGGCAGCGTAGAATGGCGGCTTACTGCTTTTGAATGCCATGATCGAAACCGACAAGCTGACTGGTGACCGCAGCGAACGCGTGATCTCCGCCACGCCCGCCTCCACCCACGAGGAAGCCTTCGAGCGCGCGCTGCGTCCGAAGCTGCTCGACGAATACGTCGGGCAGGAGAAGGTGCGCGGCCAGCTCGACATCTTCATGCACGCGGCACGCAAGCGCCGCGAGGCACTGGACCACGTACTGCTGTTCGGCCCGCCGGGCCTGGGCAAGACCACGCTGGCCCACATCATCGCGCGCGAAATGGGCGTGAACCTGCGCCAGACCTCGGGGCCGGTGCTGGAGCGGCCCGGCGACCTGGCCGCGCTGCTGACCAACCTCGAAGCGAACGACGTCCTGTTTATCGACGAAATCCATCGCCTGTCGCCGGTGGTGGAAGAAATCCTGTATCCGGCGCTCGAGGACTACCAGATCGACATCATGATCGGCGAAGGTCCGGCCGCGCGCTCGGTCAAGCTGGACCTGCAGCCGTTCACGCTGGTGGGTGCCACCACGCGTGCCGGCATGCTGACCAATCCGCTGCGCGACCGCTTCGGCATCGTGGCGCGGCTGGAGTTCTATACGCCAGACGAACTGGCACGCATCGTGGCGCGCTCCGCGCATCTGCTCAATGCCACGATCGATCCGGCCGGCGCGCTGGAAATTGCCAAGCGTGCGCGTGGCACGCCGCGAATCGCCAACCGTTTGCTGCGTCGCGTGCGCGACTTCGCCGAGGTCAAGAGCGACGGCACGATCACCCGCGATCTGGCAGACGCCGCACTGGCAATGCTCGATGTGGACAGCGTCGGCTTCGACCTGATGGACCGCAAGCTGCTGGAAGCGGTGCTGCACAAGTTCGATGGCGGACCGGTGGGCGTGGACAACCTCGCGGCGGCAATTGGCGAAGCCCGCGACACGATCGAAGACGTGCTCGAACCGTACCTGATCCAGCAGGGATACCTGCAGCGCACACCACGCGGCCGCGTGGCCACGGGCGCCGCATACCGGCATTTCGGCCTGGCCTCGCCCCAGGGCGAGCGCGACGGCGACATGCTCGACGCGCCCTGAGTCTGCCCTGAGTCTGCCCTGAGGTCTGCCCTGGGCGCCCCCCGGCGCCAGTCCTGACGGGCAGTGGCAGGCGTTCGGCCTGCGCGCGAAAGCCAATTAAACGTTTTCGCGCACCATCGCAAATTTTTTCGAAGTGGATTGCTCGCCTATGGTCAGTTGTCCACAATGACTGCATCCTTTTTTACAAACGCGCTTCTCGCGCCCATAAGGACAGTCATGAAACTCCGAGCCAGCCACACCCTTTCCGTGCTTTCCGCTGCAGCTTGCCTGGCCGTCACGCTGGCGCCGGCCCATGCGCAGAAGCCGTCCGCCACGCCCGCGCCGATCGGCGTGGCCGAGGAAGCCGTGGTCAGCGGCAAGGTGGTCGACGTGGATCCGGATTCCAAGGCCGTGGTGGTGCAAGGCCCACGCGGTAACCTGGTCGAGCTCGTGGCCGGCGACGAAGCCAAGAACATGGGCAATGTGAAGAAGGGCGACATCGTCACGCTTACGCGCGGCGCGGCCGTGGTGGCCGGACTGGAACCGGTGGGCAGCAAGGACACCGCGCTGATGGAACAGGTCGAGCGCGTCTCGCATGCGGCTGAAGGCGGCAAGCCCGGCGTGATGCGCGAGATCACCACCACGATTACGGCCCAGATCACCAATGTGGACGTGACCAAGCGCACGATCACGTTCCGTGGCCCGCGCGAAACGCTGCGCACGGTCAAGATCCAGGATCCGAACATCGACCTCGCCAGTATCAAGAAGGGCCAGATGGCCAAGATCGTCGTGAAGGAAGTCGTGGCCATTACGGTCAGGGCGCCGAACGCAGGCTGAAAACGCCGGCTGAATACGAGCTGGTCGATAGGTGCCAGCCATCGATTGCCTCTATCGCATTATCTTTGCCAACCAGGAGAACAAGAAATGGATCGACGTCAGTTTGTTACCCGCGTGACCGGATCGGGCCTGCTGGTGGCAACGGCCTTCGCGGCCGGTTGCACGACCACGGGCACCGGTGCCTCGACCGATGCCGCCGCGAAACGCCAGGAGATCGACGCTGGCGCAGATGGCGCACTGAACCGGCTGTATGGGTCGGTCACCGGTGCGCGTGAACTGGGCAATCGCGCCCAGGGCATTCTCGTATTCCCCCGCGTACTGTCCGGCGGACTCGTGGTGGGCGGCGAGTATGGCGACGGGGCCCTGCGCAGCAAGGGCGCCACGCAAGGCTACTACCGCACGATCTCGGGATCGTTCGGGCTGACGGCCGGCGGCCAGTCGCGTTCGATCATCATCATGTTCATGACACCCGAGGCGTACACCAAGTTCGTGCAGGCCAAGGGCTGGACCGTGGGTGCCGATGCCAGCGTGGCACTGGCCAAGGTCGGCGCCAATGGCACGATCGATACGGTCACCGGGCAGCAACCGGTCATTGCATTCGTGCAGACCAACGCGGGCCTGATGTTCGATGTCTCACTGAACGGCCAGAAGATCAGCAAGCTCGACCTTTAGAGACGGATCTGACGGATCCGGATCTGGCGGACCTGACGCCCGGCACCCTGCCGGGCGTTGTTCATTGCCCACCACGCATCGCGGGCGCCACTGGCATAATCGCGCAAATCCCGCGCCCCCGGATGCCATCCATGCATGAACCGCTTGCCGCCCCTGCCTCCGCCGCACATACCGGGCGCGTCTACCGTTACTACGACCTTGTCATGGTGTCGTTTGTCACGGTGCTGTTGTGTTCCAACCTGATCGGCGCGGCCAAGGCGGCGCAGGTCACGCTGCCCGTGATCGGCCCCGTCACATTTGGCGCCGGGGTGCTGTTCTTCCCGATCTCATACATCTTTGGCGACGTACTGACCGAGGTCTATGGCTATGGCCGCGACCGTCGCGTGGTATGGGCCGGTTTTGCCGCGCTGGCGTTTGCCACGTTCATGTCCTTCGTGGTGCTGCGCATGCCGGTGGCGCCATTCATGATCGACTACCAGAAAAGCCTCGAAGACGTGTTTGGCAACACCTGGCGCATCGCGCTGGGATCCCTGATCGCGTTCTGCTGCGGCAGCTTTACCAACAGCTATGTGCTGGCCAAGATGAAACTGTGGTCGGGCGGGCGCTGGTTGTGGACGCGTACGATCGGGTC
Source organism: uncultured Cupriavidus sp. (assembly GCA_963543405.1). Lineage (GTDB taxonomy): Bacteria > Pseudomonadota > Gammaproteobacteria > Burkholderiales > Burkholderiaceae > Cupriavidus. Next base: position 3,806 of record CAUUBQ010000051.1, on the reverse strand, counting down.
GACGCTGGCCGGCGAACTCGTCGATTCGTCGCTGTTCTATGTGATTGCGTTCTACGGCATCTGGCCGCTGGAAAAGGTCATCCAGGTAGCCATCGCGCAGTATGTGCTGAAGACCGCCTGGGAAGTGGTGATGACGCCCGTGACCTACAAGGTCGTGGCCTTCCTGAAGCGCGCCGAGAACGAGGACTGGTACGACCGGAACACGAATTTCACGCCGTTCCGGCTCAAGGTCTGAGGTCCGCGCGGCGGCAGCGCGGCCCCTGCCCGCTTACGGGACGCGGCGATCCACCTCGTCCAGCGTCATGGCTTCCAGATGGCTGACGTCGGCCCATTGCAGCAGTGTCAGGTTGACGCTGTCGCAGCGCAGCCGGTTGACGCTGGCATTGAGCAACTCATGCTCGCGCGGCGCCTCGAGTGTCATGCCGGTGGCTTCTCGATACAGGCAGTCGAGCACGCCACCATGCGCGACCAGCGCGATGCGCTCGCCCGGGTGCCGGCGCGACAGCGAAAGCGCAATCTCCACCGCGCGCTCGTGGAATTCGCGCAGCGACTCGCCAGCCGGCGGCGCGTAGTCGGGCACGCGCGCCTGCCAGCGCGCAAAGTCCTCGGGACGCTTCTCGGCCACCTCGGCATAGGTCATGCCCTCGAGCTCGCCGTAGCAGCGCTCGCGCAGGCGCGGCTCGGGCCGCAGCGACAAACCCAATGCCTGTGCCAGCGGCTCGGCTGTTTGCACCGCGCGACCCAGATCGCTGGTGTACACCGCGTCGATCGGTTCGCCGGTCAGTGCCTCGGCCAGCGCGCGCGCCTGCGCGCGACCCACTTCATTGAGCGGGATGTCGATCTGGCCCTGCAGCCGCCGCTCGCGGTTCCAGGCGGTCTCGCCATGGCGGATCAGGATCAGGTGGGTGTAGGCCAGCGATTGCGGGCCGGTGCTTTGCAACATGCCGGTTCCTTGGGGCGACGGATTGGCGTCTCTTATTTCACAAGCCGGGGGTTCAGCGTGTAGGTGCAGGTGGTCTGGGCCTGGGCCAGCACATGACCCTCGATCGCACGGCGCACGTCGGCACCGGTGAACTTGCCCTCGACCGGCACGCGGTCGATATCGAGCGCATACACCGTGAACACGTAGTGATGGACGATGGCGTCGTTCCACGGCGGGCATGGACCGTCATAGCCGAAGTAATCGCCCTTCATGTCGGCGTCGTTGGCAAACCAGCCCGTGTAGTCATTGAGGCCATGGCGCAGGCCACCGGCCGTGGCCGTACCCACGAGCGCCTCGGGACCTGGCTTGCCGCGCGCGATCACGCCGTCGCTGTGCGTGCCGGCGGAAATCGTGTTCAGGCCGGGCGGGATGTCGATCAGCACCCAGTGGAAGAAATCCACACGAGGCAGCGATTCGGGCACCTCACGGCCTTCCTGGTTCACGTCGTCGCCGCGGCTGGGCACGTCAGGGTCGTGGCAGATCAATGCGAACGACCGCGTGCCGGCGGGCACGTCATCCCAATGCAGGTCAGGATTGCGGTTGGCCGACAGCGTGACATGGGTGGCCGCATCGGGCACGCAGAACGCGAATTCGCCGGGAACCGGCGCATTGTCGGCAAAAGCCTTGCTCCAGAGTTTCATATGGATCTCCTTGGATAGGTCAGGCGGTACCGGCCGGCGGCACGCGCAGCCAGAACGTCACAGGGCCATCGTTGGTCAGGCTGACCTGCATCATCGCGCCGAATTCGCCGGTTTGCACCGTCGGGTGCGCGGCGCGGGCGCGGGTCACGAAATGGTCGTAGAGGCGGCGGCCATCCTCGGGCGCGGCTGCCGGCGTAAAGCTGGGTCGCGTGCCGCTGTTGGTATCGGCGGCCAGCGTGAACTGGGAGACCACCAGCAGGCCGCCCGCCGTACCCTGGCCGTCAACGTTCTGCACGGACAGGTTCATCTTGCCGTCCGCATCGGAAAACACGCGGTATGACAGCAGCTTGGCCAGCAACCGCTCGGCCTGGGCCTCGGTATCGCCGCGCTCGGCGCAGACCAGCGCCAGCAGGCCGGCGCCAATCTCGCCGGTGGTACGGCCATCGACCGTCACGCATGCGCGCGAGACCCGCTGGATCAGGGCGATCATCGCGCGTCCACTCAGGCCAGTGTCACGCGCGCAAAGCGGCGCTTGCCAACCTGGACCACGTAGGTGCCGGCGGCTACCTTGGTGGACTTGTCGCTGACCACCTCGCCGTCGATCTTCACGCCGCCCTGCTCGATATTGCGCGTGGCCTCGGACGTCGACGGCGCCAGGTTGGCCTGCTTGAGCAGTTGCGCGATACCCAGCGGTGCGCCAGTCAGGCTGACGGCCGGGATATCGTCGGGAATGCCGCCCCGGGCGCGATGGTTGAACGCTTCGAGCGCGCTCTCCGCATCGGCCTGGCTGTGGAAGCGCGCCACGATTTCCTGCGCCAGCGCCACCTTGCAGTCGCGCGGATTGCGCCCCAGCGCGATCTCCTGCTTCATGAGCTCGATCTCGCTCATCGGGCGGAACGACAGCAGCGTGAAGTACTGCCACATCAGGTCGTCCGAGATGCTCATGAGCTTGCCGAACATGTCGTTCGGCGCCTCGGTCACACCGATGTAGTTGTTCTTGGACTTCGACATCTTCTCGACGCCGTCCAGACCCACCAGCAACGGCATGGTCAGGATGCACTGCGATTCCTGGCCGTATTCCTTCTGCAGCTCACGGCCCACCAGCAGGTTGAACTTCTGGTCGGTACCGCCCAGTTCCAGGTCCGACTTCAGCGCCACAGAGTCGTAACCCTGCATCAGCGGGTACAGGAACTCGTGGACCGAGATCGGGATCCCCGAGCGGAAGCGCTTGGTGAAGTCGTCGCGCTCCATCATCCGCGCCACGGTGTACTTGGCGGCCAGCTGGATCATGCCGCGCGCGCCGAGCGGATCGCACCATTCGCTGTTGTAGCGGATCTCGGTCTTCGCGGGATCCAGCACCAGGCTGGCCTGCTTGTAGTAGGTCTGGGCGTTGGCCTCGATCTGCTCGCGCGTCAGCGGCGGGCGCGTGGAATTGCGGCCCGAGGGGTCGCCGATCGTCGAGGTGAAATCGCCGATCAGGAAGATCACCTGGTGACCCAGATCCTGCAACTGGCGCAGCTTGTTCAGCACCACGGTATGACCGAGGTGAATGTCGGGTGCGGTGGGATCCAGGCCCAGCTTGATGCGCAGCGGCACGCCGGTGGCCTCGCTGCGGGCCAGCTTCTGCAGCCATTCGGATTCCACCAGGAGCTCGTCGCAGCCGCGCTTGGTGATCTCCAGTGCGCGCATCACCGACGGCGTAAGTGGATAATTGGCCGCGGCGGCCGGGGACACATCACTCATGGCGTAAGTCTTTGAAATCTATAAGAAAACTGCGACGGACGACCAGCGGTATTCTGGTATAATCCGCCCTTCGTGCCTGACGGGCTTCCGTCGGCCAACCGCTTGCTAGGCCAACCGCTTGTCGGGCAATGGCCATTCCAGGCGGTAACAGACAACGCCCGCACCGCACCTCGGGGGAGGAAGGCAGACGAGATATATCGTCGCGGCAGCGGCCTGGCAATACAGAAAGCTTGAATTCTACGTGATGTGGTCTAGTCTCCGCGAAGTTTTCGCGCGCGAGCTGGTGGTCCTTGTCGACCCTACGAATCCCCAGCATGCCCGCCGCCGCAAGCAGTTGACCGTCGCCGTTGGCGCGGTCTTCACGCTTGGCATGGCTGCTGCAATGGGCGTTGCCCCCCGCAACGCCTATGAGGATCCGCTCGCCCCGCGCGTGCAGCAGT
>CAUUBQ010000050.1:0-58470 GCA_963543405.1 uncultured Cupriavidus sp. | reverse complement strand
ATGCGCGCCTGCGCAATGACGCCACGCGACGGCCAGCTAGGCACGTGGATTACGGACGATATCGTCGCGGCATACAGCGCATTGCATCGTAACGGCCTCGCGCATTCGGTCGAGACCTGGTATCGCGGCCAGCGCGTGGGTGGCCTCTACGGCGTGGCGTTGGGGCGCATGTTCTACGGTGAATCGATGTTCGCCCATCGCACCGATGCCTCGAAGATCGCACTGGCGGCGCTGTGCGGCTTCCTGGAGTCTCATGGCGTTACGATGATCGACTGCCAGCAGGAAACCGACCATCTGGCTTCGCTGGGTGCCGAAGCGATCCCGCGCGCCGATTTCGTCGCCCATGTGCGGACTGCGGCATCACAACCCACCATCGATCCCTGGCGCTTCGACAAGTCCGCACTGGCACGCTGGGCCCAGTCGAACCAACTCGACTAAATGCGTCACCGATCGGCCCCTCGCGGGCCAGCAGCGCCGTTGCCGGCGCGATCTTCAAACCGTTCCATGCGGTGCTCAAAGCGATCCATGCGTTTGTCCAGTTGGTCCATACGCTTGTCCAGTTGGTCCATGCGCTTGTCCATTTGGTCCATACGGACGCCGAGCCCATCGATCTTCATGGTCAGGACCTTTTCCACCTCGTCGATCCTTGAGGTCAGCCGTTTGTCCATCTCCCCCATTGCCGCAGCCAGCGGCGCGACCTCCGCCTTGACGATGTCGCTGAACGCCTTGTGCTGGTGATCAAGGATCAGGAACAGTGCCGCAAGCAGAGCCACACCCACGCTGGCAACGGAAGCCATGTCCGCATAGCGGCGCAACCGGTTGCGATCCCGGTCCGGCGAGTGCGTCTTGCCTTCCTGCTGATAGCCGGTGTCACCGGCATAAGCGAGCGCCCCCATGGCGGCCGGGGAAGCAGTGGAAGCCAGCGAAGCCATTTTTTTCTCCTTGAGTGTCAGATGCCACACATCGTAGGCACCGCGCCACCCCATGGCTATGCGATGAATCTGAAAAAGGGCGCAGACGCGCTCCGATTGCGTCTGATAGACTGCCACTCAGGCCCGACATGCAGGCGCCCGACGCGCCCGCCCCCATCGACGTCATGAGCAAGCTGAAGGAACTTCCGCTATCGGCGCTGCAGTTTTATGCGACAGCGCCATACGCTTGCAGCTATCTGGAAGGCCGCATGGCCCGCTCGCAGGTAGCCACGCCGGCGCACCTGATCAATGCCGACGTCTATTCGCGGCTGGTGCGGGCCGGTTTCCGCCGCAGTGGCATTTTTACCTATCGCCCCTATTGCGACGAATGCCGCGCGTGCACGCCGTGCCGCGTGCTGGTGGACCAGTTCAAGCCCGACCGCGGCCAGCGCCGCGCGTGGCGACAGCACCAGGGCCTGCAGGCGTTGGTGGCGCCGCTGACCTATGTCGAGGAACACTACGCGCTCTATCTGCTTTACCAGTCGATGCGGCATGCCGGCGGCGGCATGGACCAGGACAGCCGCGACCAGTACGAGCAGTTCCTGTTGCAAAGCCGCGTCAACTCGCGGCTGGTTGAGTTCCGCGAGCCGCCCGGGTCGCCCGAGGCCGGCCGCCTGCGCATGGTCAGCATGATCGATGTGCTCGACGATGGCCTGTCATCGGTCTACACGTTCTATGACCCGGTGATTGCCGGTGCCAGCTACGGTACCTACAACATCCTCTGGCAGATCAACCAGACCCGCGAACTGGGCCTGCCGCACCTGTACCTGGGCTACTGGATTGCCGACAGCCGCAAGATGGCCTACAAGGCGCGCTTCCAGCCGCTGCAGGTGCTGACCGGCAACCAGTGGCACGCGTTCGAGGACCTCGCCGCGGCATCCGGGCCGCAGCCGCAGGCCCAACCGGGCCCCGCCCAGGAATAGCCGGTTTTTGGGTCCGGGCAGGTCCCGAGCGGCTACAATGCCGCCCTGGTTCCGACTTCCGCCGGCATCGCCGCGCCCCACCCGTGCTCAACGCGCTCTACCCCCTGTTCCGCCCCGCCCTGTTTTCGATGGATGCGGAGGACGCCCACCATTTCACGCTCAATAACCTGATGCGCGCGCAGCGCATGGGCCTGGCCGGCTGCATCGGCAACAGCATCGCCGCCGACCCGCGCACCGTGATGGGCCTGCGCTTTCCCAATCCCGTGGGCCTGGCCGCCGGCCTCGACAAGGACGGCGCCTATATCGACGGCCTGGCCGCGTTTGGCTTCGGCTTTATCGAAGTGGGCACGGTGACGCCACGCGCCCAGCCGGGCAACCCGCGCCCACGCATGTTCCGCCTGCCGCAAGCCGATGCGCTGATCAATCGCATGGGGTTCAACAATGGCGGCGTCGATGCCTTTGTCCGCAATGTGCAGGCATCGCGCTGGAAGGCCGAGGGCGGTGTACTGGGGCTGAACATCGGCAAGAACGCCGATACCCCGATCGAACGCGCCGCCGACGACTACCTGTATTGCCTTGAACGCGTCTATCCACACGCCAGCTACGTAACGGTGAACATTTCGTCGCCGAACACCAAGAACCTGCGCCAGTTGCAGGGCGCAAGCGAGCTGGACAGCCTGCTTTCCACGCTCAAGGCCGCGCAGCAGCGCCTGGCCGACCAGCACAAGCGCTACGTGCCCGTCACGCTGAAAATCGCCCCCGATCTCGACGACGACCAGATCCGCAATATCGGTGATGCGCTGGTGCGTCATCAGATCGATGGCGTAATCGCCACCAACACGACGATTGAGCGCGGTGCGGTCAAGGGCCTGCCGCATGCTGAGGAAGCCGGCGGTTTGTCCGGGCGTCCGGTATTCGAGGCATCGACGCGCGTGGTACGCGAATTGCGCAAGGTGATTGGCGATGCGCTGCCGATCATCGGCGTGGGCGGCATCTTCGACGGCGCGGGTGCGCGCGCCAAGATCGACGCGGGCGCACAGCTCGTGCAGGTGTACAGCGGCCTGATCTATCGTGGCCCCACGCTGGTGCGCGACTGCGCCGCCGCACTGCGCGGGTAATCCCGTCCGCGTCAGAGGGGCAGCGTCAGCCTGGCCTCGAGCCCGCCTTCGACGCGGTTTTCCAGCTTGAGATCGCCGCGGATCGCGAGCGCGAGCCTGCGTGCAATGGCCAGGCCCAACCCGCTGCCCGGCGCGTGCCCCGCGGTTTCCGGTGATCGATACCAGGGCAGGAAGACCGACTCCATTTGCGCGGGGGCAATGCCCGGCCCCGAATCCACGATCGCCAGGTTCAGGCGCCCTGCTTCGTTGCGTACCAGCAAGCGCACATCGCTGCCATAGCGCAGCGCGTTGTCGATCAGGTTGACCAGAATCCGGCGCAACGCATGCGGGCAGGTAACCAGCGAATGGCCGATGTGCCCTTCCAGCCCGACCGTGCGTCCGGCATCGCGATAGTTCGCCACCAGCGTCTCGAGCAGGCCGTCAGCATCGACATGGCGGAACGGCTGGGCGGCACTGCCTTGCATCCGGGCGCAAGCCAGGCTTGCCTCGGCAAGTTCGCGCATCTCATCGAGATCGCGCTCCATCGCGTTGCGAAGCGTTTCATCCTCGACCAGTTCGCAGCGCAGGATCATGCGCGTCATCGGGGTACGGAGATCGTGGGCGTAGGACGCCTGCACGGCCAGCAGTTCGGCTTCCCGCTCCAAGCACCCGCGCCGCGCGCCGTTGATCGACTGGATCAGCCGCACGACGCTTGCCGGCCCCTGCGCCGGCAGGAACCGGGCCGCACCCTCCGATGGCAGCGCTTCGATCGTCGATGCCAGCGCCGCGATTGCCGCGCGTACGGCCACGATATGTGCCATGCATAGCGCGGCGACGATCGCGAGTCCGGCAGCGCACGCCAGCACGCCATAGACGACGACTTCGGCGAACAGCGGCATATGGGCCAGCAGGTCATGAAGAGCCAGCCACCCGCAGACCACCAGCGACGCCAGCAGAACCATCGATGCCCTGATACGGAAGCGACCATACTGCGCCAGGGCGTCGCCACACAGGCTCTTGATGCGCGTTACAGCCGCTCCCGGTTGCGAAGCGGACGCCGGGGATGGTGGCGAGGAAGATCGCGAGGAGGGGCCGTGCGTTGCTGCCGGGTGCATGGGCATGGTCATTGTCATTCTCCGTTCACCGCCTCAGCAGGCGGCCCGGACGTATGACACCATGGTTCAGGTCAACGCACCATCAGACACGGGGTCGCCTACCCTATACGAAGATTTACTCCGCGCTCACTGCATGCCCGGCGCGGGATCCAGTACCTGCATCATGCGGACCAGTTCGGCCACCGAGCGCGCGTTCATCTTGCGCATCGCCTGTCCGCGATGAATCTTCGCGGTAATCTCGGCCACGCCCATCTCGGCGGCAATCTGCTTGTTCATGAGTCCGGCCGCCACATGATGCAGCACCTCGCGCTCGCGGGCAGTCAGGGACTCCCAGCAATGGCGTAATGCGCCCGTGGCCTGCTCGGCCTCGAGACGCTTCGCATCGCGATCAAGCGCGGCCATCACCGCCTCGATCATGTCCTGGTCGCGGAACGGCTTGGTCAGGAAATCGATGGCACCAGCCTTCATCGCCTTGACAGTCATTGCAATGTCGCCGTGGCCCGTCATGAAGACGATGGGGATATGCGGCTGCCCGCGATCCACCAGCGATTTCTGGAACGTCAGCCCACTTTGCCCGCGCAGCCTGACATCGAGCACCAGGCAGGAGGGACCTGGCGCCCTGGGCGCCGCAAGAAAGTCCTCGACCGATGCGAACGATTCGACCTTGAGATCGATCGAGCGCAGCAGGCCCGTCAGCGCGCCGCGCACCAGGTCATCGTCATCCACCACATGGACGGTTCTCTGGTCGGATGGCCGCGCCGTCGAGGACGTGGAAGAACGGTTGGAATCAGGCATGGTGCAATCGGTAATACAGGGTCATTCGATGGAGGATAACGCGACGACAAGGTAGCAGATGCCATCGCGGAGATTCCGCGTGCCATACGCAGATAGGGGCCGGCATATACGAAAGGATAGGCACCTCAGTGGGTCAGGCACGCAAGCGTGAATGACGCACGCGTTCCACCTTGCGCGCGCGGCAACAACGCCAGCGTGCCATCATGGGCCGCCACGATCGACTGGGAAATGGCCAGCCCCATGCCCATGCCGGTTTCCTTGGTCGTGAACAGCGGCTCCAGCAGGCGGTCGGCAATTGCGGGATCGATGCCGCAACCGCTGTCTTCCACGGTCACGCGCACGAGTCCGCCCGCTTCCACACCGCAGGCAAGCAGCAGGGATCGTTGCGACGACTCGACGTCCGACATCGATTCGGCACCATTGGTGAGCAGGTTGATGACGACCTGCTGCAACTGGATACGATCGCCGTGCACGTAGATACTGGCTTCGAGCCCCCGGGTTTCGAGCGCCACACCCAGCCGTGAAAGCTGGCCGGCCACCAGTGTCGCGGCCTCGCGTAGCGCATCGCCCAGATCGACGCTGGTGAACTGCGGCTCCGCCCTCTGCGAACGCGCCCGCAGCCCCTGGATGATGCTCTTGGCCCGGGTGGCACTGCGGCTGATATGGGCCAGCATGTCCCGTGCCTCACCGATCTCGGGGGGCGTGCGCCCAAGCCAGCGCAGGGCGGCGCTGGCTGATGTGTCGACCGCCGCGATCGGCTGCCCTACCTCGTGGACGATCGACGCCACCAACTCACCCATTGCCTTGAGCCGGCTTGCACGATCGAGCGCACCCAGCGCCGCGCGCAGTTGCTCCTCGGCCGCCGCACGCTTGTGGTTCTGCTCCACGAGGTCTTCATAGAGCCTGGCATTTTCCAGCGCGAATGCAGCCTGCGACGCGATCACCTCCAGCACGGCTGCCTTGGTGGGCGTGAATACCTGCGTGGCAAGGCTGTTTTCCAGATACAGCACGCCGACCAGCTTTGCATAGCGCATCAACGGCACGCATAGCACCGAGCGCGGGCGCTTGCGCAGCATGTAGGTGTCCTGTGCAAACGCCGCCGATTCGCGCGCATCGCCAAGCACGATGCCCGCCTGCGTGCGTGCCACGGCATGCACGAGCGACACCGGCAGCACCTCGCCGTCGAGCGGACGATCCTCCTGCTCGATCGCGATATTGCCGTCCTCGACGGCGGCCACGGCTGGAACATGCCATTTGCCGTCGCGCAACAGCACCAGCGCACCTTGCGCGGCGCCGGCGCTTTCCAGCGCGGTACGCAACAGCGTCTCGACCAGGCGCGCGGGCACGATGTCGCTGGCCAGGGCATTCGAGATCCGCAGCACCGCCTGGACATCAAGTTCCTGCAGGCGGCTGACGGCCGGCCCGATCTCGTCGGTGTCGAAGACAGCCGGATACCTGGCCTGCAGTTGCCGCGCCTTGGCCGAAGCGCCCCACCGCTGCCACGCACCACGTGCGTGACGCAGGTAACCCTGTGCCGGCACGTCGTTGCCCCGCTCATCATGAAAGTATCCGGCGCGCTCGGCAGCCAACGCTTCCACCTGTGTGAAACCATGGCGCCGCGCATGCGAGACCGCACGTGCATAAGCCTCGCCGGCCTCCAGCGCGCTGCCTTCCACGCGCGCCAGTTCGGCACGCACCAGCGCCAGGCGGCCGGTAAAATTCTCGGGGCACGCTTCGGCCCAGGCCTCGAGCTGCTTCAGGTTCTGCTCCAGCGCCACACGTTGTTCCGCATCGCGCGCCGGCAATGCCAGCAGTGCCAGCGCGCCATAGAATGCGAGGTCCCCGGTTTCCGCAAACGACCGCGCAAAGCTCGCGCACGCCTCGGCCCGCTGGCGTGCTTCCAGCGCCGTCGGCAAGTCGCCGTACAGCAGTGCGGCCTGCAGCCGATAGACCCAGAACGCGAAGTCCACCAGCGTGGTAGGCGCGCCTGGCGCCGGCATTGGCGCCGGGGCTTCGTGCGGGTCGGGTGCGCCATCCTGCAATTGCGCCAGCAACTGCCATTGCGCCAGCAGTGCGTCGACGACCAGCTGGAAATTGGCGTCGCGCGCCAGAGCCAGTCCGCGCGCGACGGTTGCGCGCACCTCATCGAGGAAGTCACCGGCGAACAGCATGCCGGTAGCTTCATTACGACTGCAATAGATGGCAAAGGTATGGTCGCCGGCTTCGATCGTGATATCGAGCGCGCGGCGAATGAAATCGCGCGCGGCCCTGGCAGGCAATGCCCAAGGCACCACCAGCGTTCCATAGGTCATGTACACGCGGCCACGGTAACGCCCCAATCCACGTTCATCGACAAGATGCAGCGCCAGTTCTCCGAACGCCTTGGCACTCGCATAGTCGCCGTATCGAACCCCGAAGATCTGGTTCATGCAGACACAGACATCGGCCGAGGCATCCGAGTAGCCATGCGCGATGGCCAGGTTGATGGCACGCAGCAGGATCATGTCGACCAGATGCTGATTCGTGTACAGCGCGGGCGGTATCAGGTCGGCAAAGATATCTGCGATGGCTCGCCACAATGGGTCCTGGGCAACCGGCAGATCGCGCAGTCCGGTCATGCCATGGTGATCCATCGATTCACGCAACCTTGCATACTCGCGATCGATATCGGCATCGTCGGGCGCGGCCGGCATGGCGATGCCGGCCTTGGCCAGGAATGCCAGCCCGACGTCGAGCGCCAGATCGAAACGACCCAGCGTCGTGTACAAGGCTGAGCGCAAGCGCGTGAGGTCCGCGCCGAAGATCCCGTCGCCAGCCACACCTTGCAGCGCTGCCAGCCGCGACTCGGCGGTATCTAGGTCGCCGGTCATGAACTCGGCTTCGCCGCACAGCATGCGCGTAGCCAGGCCATCGGGGCTGATGCTGGCATCCCCGAGGAAACGCAAGGCCGCGCGGAAAAATCCCAACGCGGAATGGTGCGCGGTCGCGGCCTTGGCCTCGCGGCCTGCCGCCAGGTTCAACCGTGCGAATTGCTCGCGCTCCACCTGATCGACAACTGCCGGAAACGCCAGGTTGCATTGCATCGCCAGCGCAAACACGTCGCGTGCGGCACGGTCAAGGGTCAGCAGGCGCCGCGCGATGGCAAGGTGAAGCTGTGGCCGCCCGGACTCGGGCGTTGCTGCATAGACGGTTTCGCGAATCCGGTCATGCCGGAATGTCCAGTTGTCGCCATCGCACTGGATGCTTCCCGCGTCGGATGCGGCCCGCAGACATTCCCGCAGTTGCGTCTCGCTCATATCCGCTGCATGCGCCAGCAATGCCGTGGAGGCGGAATCCCCCAGGCAGGCGAGGATTCGTAATGCATGCTGCGTATCCGCAGGCAACTGGCCAAGTTCGTGCGTGAGCAAACCCGTCATATCGTCCGCACCGCGGTGCGCTGCAATGCGTTCGATACTCCAGCGCCACAACGCAGCTTCCTCGTCGTACGCCAGCAGTCCATCGTCGGCGAGCATGCGGATCAGTTGCTGGATATGGAACGGATTGCGTCCGGTCTTGCGGCCGACGACTTCGGCCAGCCCGTCGAGCAGGCCCGCATCCTGGTGCAGCACTCGCGCCATCCAGTGGCGCAAGGCACCTTCGTCGAGCGGCCCGAGGTCCAGGCGCAATGCCGTTGCCACATCGGCCAGCCCGGGGAGGTGCAATGGATGATCTGCATCGATCTCCGTTGGCCGGTATGCGCCAAGTACCAGAATGGCCGCATCGGTATGGTCGCGCAACAGGCGCTCCAGCACCTGCAACGAACCCACGTCGGCCCACTGCAGGTCGTCGAGCACCATCACCAGCGGCCGCGCCGGCGTCGCAAAGCATCCGATCAGGCGGGCCATGGCCACCAGCACGCGTTCGCGTTCAAGCGCAGGCGATGCATCGGGTGCCTCGGGCGCACCCGGCTGCGTGCCGAGAATCGTGGCGAGCGCCGGCAGGAATGCCGCCAGCGTTCGCGAGACCGCAACGGTCGCCGCACTGATCCGGTCCCGCCAGGCAGCGAATTCGTGCTCGGGGCATCCCAGCACGAATTGCAGCAGGCTACCCAGCACTGGCATCAGCGCCGCATAGGGAACCCCCTGGCGCGCCGCTTCGCTCTTGCCCAGGGCAACCAGCGTGCCCCCGTCCGCCTGCATGCGCGCCACGGCCGTACGTAGCAGCGAGGACTTGCCGATGCCTGAATGGCCCGCGACCCATGCGACACGGCACTGGCCGGTCGTGGCGACCTGTCGATACAGCGCCAGCAGCGCGGCCGTTTCATGGTCGCGCCCGAACACCCGATCCGTGCGCCGCAAGCTCTGCATGGCCGCACTGGCATCGACGGCAAACGATGGGATATGGCCATGCAGCCGATACAGCGCATGGCATCGATGCAGATCGGCCAGCAGGTCCGCGGCACCTGCGTAGCGGTGCTCGGGCGACTTCTCCAGCAGGCGCATCACCATCTGTGAAACCGGCTCGGGCACGCCCTCGGCAATCTCGCCCGGGCGCCGCGGCCGATGGGTCGCGTGCGCATGCACGCGTGCCGCGGTATCGGCAGCATCGAACGGAGGACGGCCCACAAGCCGCTCATAGAAGATGCAGCCCAGCGAATACAGGTCGGCCCGCTGGTCCACCGGCACGTTCATGCGCGCCGCGAGTTCCGGCGCCATGTAGACAATGCTGGCATCGTCCCACTCGATACTGTCGACACCGGCATCCGCAGCCGTACCACCATCGTGGCCGGTCCGTGCCGCAAAACCAAACCCTGTCAGGTACGCCTTGCCGTGGTCATCGACCAGGAAGCGGGTCGGACTCAGCGCGCGATGGATCACGCCCGCCGCATGCATGGCCGTCACCGCAGTGGTCAGCCCGATCGCCAGCGACAGAAAGCTCTCCACCCCTTCGCGCAACGTATCGCCAACGGGAATCGGCTGGCCGCCCGGGTCCGCAAGCACCAGCAGTGCGCCGTTGCCATGCGGCAGCAATGCCTGCGGCACCGCGGACCAACTGCCTTCGAGGCAACCGCGCAGCGCGTACTCGCGTTGCAACGCCGACAGCGCAGCGGGCGACGAACTGCCGCGGCCTGCAATCAGGACTGGTGGCGCATCGTTGGTCCAGGCACGCTCGAGGCGTGGCGTACCGGCGTGCAGATCGATGAAACTTCGCGTTGATATGCCGGCTTCATTCATAGGAACTGGCGGACTCCCTGTACAGATCCGCCGCCATGCCGCATGCGCATCGGATCATTTCCCTTTGTCGTTCCCCGCCGATGCGACGGGCATTGCTATTGTTTTGGGCTCCAGGAATGCCTCCAGTCCGGCAGCGCCGAACTCCCGTCCGATGCCCGACTGCTTGACGCCCCCGAAGGGCGCCAGCATATCAGGATCGATGCGGTTGATGAGCACCGTTCCGACCTGCAGACTGTCCGCGATATTGCGCGCGCGCTGTGGTTGCGCCGAGAAGATGTAGCCGTGCAGGCCATAGATCGAATCGTTCGCAATTGCGATCGCCTCCTGCTCGCTGTCGTAGGCCAATATCGACAGCACCGGGCCGAAGATTTCCTCGCGCGCGATATCCATATCGTTGCGCACGTTGGCAAGTACCGTGGGCCGGACAAACCAGCCCCTGGCAATGCCGTCTGGCCGGCCTTCGCCACCGGCAACCAGTTCCGCGCCCTGCTCGCGGCCGCGCCGGATGTAGTGCTGCACGCGTTCGAACTGGCCCTGGCTCGCCAACGGGCCAAGCGTGGTGGCGGGATCGCGGGGGTCGCCGACCACCATGCCGGCGACGATGGCCCGCACCTGCTTCACAACCTCGGCCATGCGCGCCCGCGGCACCAGCAGACGGGAACCCGCCACGCACGCCTGGCCGTTGTTCATGAATGCGGCATTGACCGCCAATGGCAGCGCACTGGCGAGATCGGCATCGTCCAGCACAATGGCGGCGGACTTTCCCGAAAGCGCGAGGCTGACGCGCTTCATCGTTTCAAGGGCTGCGCGCGCAATCGTCTTGCCCGTCTGCGTCGACCCTGTGAACGAGATCCTGGCAATGCCGGCGCTGGTACTGATCTCATCGCCGACATCGGTGCCGCGTCCCAGCACGACATTGAAGACCCCTGACGGCAAGCCGGCTTCATGCAACGCTTCGCAGAGGACCTGGGTCTGGATCGGGCTCAGTTCGCTGGGCTTGATGACCGAGGCACATCCGGCGGCAAGCGCCGACGCGAGCTTGCTGCAAACCGTGCCGGCCGTGCTGTTCCATGGCGCGATCAGTGCGGCCACACCGACCGGTTCCATCACCACGCTGGCGCCACCCGCGGCACGCTCCAGCGGATAGTCCTGCAGTATCTGCGCCGCATTTTCAAAGCACTGCGATGCATAGCGGCTGACCCATTGGGCCCGTGCCTGCGGTGCCCCATATTCGTCGATGGTGACTTCCCGGATCCGGTCCGTGTGCTTGAGCACCGCGGACTGCAGGCGCCGGAGCATGTCGATACGCTCCGCCTTGCCGGTATGACGCAGCATCGACTGCGCGCGATTGGCGGCGGCAATCGCGCGCTTCGCGTCCTCGCGGTTACCCAGCGTCACGGTACCGATGACTTCTTCCGTCGCCGGATTGGCAACCTCCACGGTTTCCGAACCCTGCACGGTCACGAATTCGCCACCGATATAGGCACTGTTCAGTCTTTGCATGCTGTTTCCCATTCCATTCCGTTCTGTTCCGTTCTGTTCCGTCCCTCGCGCGCTATCGCCCCGCGTGACTATCCAGGGCACGCACGATCCAGGCTTCGAGCTCCGCGGCGTCGATCGGTTTTTCCACCAGATGCATGGCCGAACTGGCTTGCACGAGCCTCAGCAGCCTGGGCGACGCATAGGCCGTGATAAACAGTGTCGGCAAGCGGATGCCCGCGTTTTCAAGCCGCTCCAGCAACGCGATTCCATCGATCACGGGCATCTGCACATCGCAGATCAGACAGCGCGTGCGGCACAACGCATCCGACTCCAGAAAGGCAATTGCCGACGCGAACGCGTGCGCCTCCCATCCGAATGAACGGACCAGGCTCGCGGTGGAGGCCCGGATGGAGGGATCGTCGTCGACAATCGAAACGAGTTCAGGAGTAGGTGGTGACAACGGCGTTCTCGCTCAGGATCGGTGCAACACGTAGACACGGGTCCACGCGTTGCCGTTTGCCCCAACATACAGCCTGCCTCTGCTTTGGCGCCATCATATGTCCGTATATCCGCGTCGGGAGAAACCCCGGTACGTTGCAGCCCTTGCAGCCAATGTAGAAGGCTCGCGTATCGCGCCCGTAGCAACGGGACAGCATTTCTGTCATCCGACGTATCGGCGCCAAGTCCAGATACAGGTACATACAAGGCTCGTCGCTTTTGTATCGGCATGTGTCGCCACGGTGCACCGATTCATGTCGATACACGGCCGGCGATTGCACGACATACGCGCTATACACGGCCACGCATCAATGGGAGTTCGATCAACGGTCCTGAGGAATGACCATGAAACCCATGCACGCCGCCGTATTTGGCCTGGCCACCGCCGCCACGCTGTTCGCAGTCGCTTCCGTCGCCGCTGACAAGCCATCGGCCAGGGAGAATGCATCGCCGATCTATGGCGTGACGATCCCTGACGGCTATCGCAAATGGGAACTGGTGGGACCGGCGCTCGAAGGTGCCCCGCTCAACGAACTACGTACCGTGGTCGGCAACCAGATCGCGATCGATGCCTACAAGCGCGGCCAGCTGCCGTTCCCCGATGGCGCGGTGCTGGTGAAGCTGGCCTGGAAGTACACCCAGTCGCCGGATTTCGAGCCCGCGCTGGTGCCGGCGCAGGCCACCACGGTGCAGGTAATGGTCAAGGACTCGAAGAAATACGCGGCGTCGGGCGGTTGGGGTTACGGGCGCTTTATCAACGGCAAGCCCGCGGACGAAGCGCAGCACCAGACCTGTTTCGCCTGCCATGCGTCGCGGGTGAAGGATCGCGACTATGTGTTTACCCGCCTTGCGCCATGACGCAATTTGTACTCCGGGCCCGTGCTCACCGATGAGCGCAATCACGCCGAATTCGGCTTTTTGACGCAATAATTTGCGGCACGCCTCCGCTCTTACGGTGTTTTTCAGCAGGATATGCCGCTATGCAGCACTAAAAGCGAGCCACCCACACCCCGAAAATGGTATGCTCGCAGGCTTCGCGCCGTCGTATCCGATGCGGCCACGCGCGCGCCTGCACCTGCCGCCGGGCGCACGACATCCGCATCAGGACCGCCGGGTTGCGCCGCAGTACGCTCCCGCGTCTGCGGCCGCCCGCCAGGACGGCTGTCGTACCATTTGCGGCTGAATGACTGAAAGCACCGATCCTTCGGGGGAGAACAACTACATGCTGCGTCTCAAGGCATCCACTACCCAGACCATCCTCGGCAGCGCGATTGCGCTGGCCCTGCTCTACGGCGGCGCCGCGCAGGCCCAGACCGCAACCGTGAAGGTCCTGTCGATCGTGGATCACCCTGCACTCGACGCTATCCGCGACGGCGTGCGCGACGAACTGAAGACGGCCGGCTACGACGCCGACAAGAACCTGAAGTGGGAATACCAGAGCGCCCAGGGCAACCCGGGCACGGCGGCACAGATCGCCCGCAAGTTCGTGGGCGACCAGCCGAGCGCCATCGTGGCCATCGCCACGCCGTCGGCCCAGGCCGTGGTGGCCGCCACCAAGACCGTGCCCGTGGTGTACTCGGGCGTGACCGATCCGGTCGCCGCACAACTGGTGAAGAGCTGGAGCGCGACGGGCACCAATGTGACCGGCGTGTCGGACAAGCTGCCGCTGGACAAGCAGGTGTCGCTGATCAAGCGCGTGGTGCCCAAGGCCAAGACCGTCGGCATGGTCTACAACCCCGGTGAAGCCAACTCGGTGGTGGTGGTCAAGGAACTGAAGGACCTGCTGGCCAAGCAGGGCATGTCGCTCAAGGAAGCCGCCGCCCCGCGTACCGTGGACATCGGCCCGGCCGCCAAGAGCCTGATCGGCAAGGTCGACGTGATCTACACGAACACCGACAACAACGTGGTGTCGGCCTACGAATCGCTGGTCAAGGTCGCCAACGAATCGAAGATCCCGCTGGTGGCCGCCGACACCGACAGCGTCAAGCGTGGCGCCGTTGCCGCGCTGGGCATCAACTACGGTGACCTCGGTCACCAGACCGGCAAGGTCGTGGTGCGTATCCTGAAGGGCGAGAAGCCCGGCGCGATCGCCTCGCAGACTTCCGACAACCTTGAACTGTTCGTGAACACGGGCGCCGCCGAGAAGCAAGGCGTGGCGCTGTCGCCGGACCTGATCAAGGAAGCCAAGACCGTTATCAAGTAATACCCTCCGGTTCCGCGCACCCTACCCTGCGGTGCGCGGACGGAAGCGCCCCCGATGGCCCTATCCGGGCCGGCCGGATGGCCTGCAAAGGATTTTCCCAATGTCCCTCTTTTCCCTGCTGGGCGCCCTGGAGATCGGCCTGATCTTCAGCCTTGTGGCGCTCGGGGTGCTGATCTCGTTCCGCATCCTCAACTTCCCCGACCTGACTGTCGATGGCAGCTTCCCGCTGGGTGGCGCGGTCGCGGCCACGCTGATCGCCGCCGGCCAGGACCCGTTCGTGGCCACGCTGGTGGCGATCGTGGCCGGTGCGATGGCTGGCTTCGTCACGGGCTGGCTCAATGTACGGCTCAAGATCATGGACCTGCTGGCCAGTATCCTGATGATGATCGCGCTGTACTCGGTCAACCTGCGCATCATGGGCCGTCCTAACGTGCCGCTGATCACCGAACCGACCATCTTCACGATCCTGCAACCGGAATGGATGCCGGACTACGTGCTGCGCCCCGTGCTGCTGTTGGTGGTGGTCGTGGTGGCCAAGCTGGCACTGGACTGGTTCTTCTCGTCGCAACTTGGCCTGGCCATGCGTGCGACCGGCGCAAACCCGCGCATGGCACGCTCCCAGGGCGTACCCACCGGCCGCGCCACGCTGGCCGGCATGGCGCTCTCCAACGCACTCGTGGCCCTGGCCGGCGCGCTGTTCGCGCAAACGCAGGGCGGTTCCGATATCTCGATGGGTATCGGCACGATCGTGATCGGCCTGGCCGCCGTGATCATCGGCGAAACCATCATTCCGGCGCGCCGCCTCGTGTATGTGACGCTGGCCGTGGTGATTGGCGCGATCCTCTATCGCTTCTTCATCGCACTGGCGTTGAACTCCGAGTTCATCGGCCTCAAGGCGCAGGACCTGAACCTCGTGACCGCGGCGCTCGTGACGCTGGCGCTGGTGTTGCCGGCCACGCGCAAGAAGCTGTTCGCCCGCAAGAACGGAGGTGCCTGAGATGTTGCGCGCTGAAAACCTGAAGCTGACCTTCAATCCGGGCACGCCGATCGAGAACCGCGCACTGCGCGGCCTGAGCCTCGAGATCCCGGCCGGCCAGTTCGTGGCCGTGATCGGCTCGAATGGCGCGGGCAAGTCGACCTTCCTCAACGCCGTCAGCGGCGACACGATGGTCGACAGTGGCCGCATCATGATCGACGACACCGATGTCACGCGCCAGCCTGCCTGGGACCGCGCTCATCTGGTGGCCCGCGTCTTCCAGGACCCGATGGCGGGCACCTGCGAAGCGTTGACGATCGAGGAAAACATGGCACTGGCGATGGCGCGCGGCTCGCGTCGCGGCTTCCGCCCGGCGCTGAACAAGCCGTCGCGCGACCTGTTCCGCGACAAGCTGCGCCTGTTGAACCTCGGGCTGGAAAACCGCCTGACCGACCGCATCGGCCTGCTGTCGGGCGGCCAGCGCCAGGCAGTGAGCCTGCTGATGGCCTCGCTGCAGCCGTCGCGCATCCTGCTGCTCGACGAGCATACGGCTGCACTGGATCCGAAAACGGCAGCATTCGTGCTGGAGCTGACCGCACGCATCGTCGAGGAAAGCCAGCTGACGACGATGATGGTCACGCACTCGATGCGCCAGGCGCTGGACTATGGCCAGCGCACCGTGATGCTGCATCAGGGACAGGTAGTGCTCGACGTTTCGGGCGACCAGCGCAAGGGGCTCGATGTACCCGACCTGCTCAAGATGTTCGAGCAGACGCGGCACGAGCAACTCGACGACGATGCGTTGCTGCTGAGCTGAGTTACGGTACTGGTGTGCTCCCCTCTCCCGCCAGGCGGGAGAGGGGATCTTCCCTCAGCAGTTCAAACGGTCCCGGCCTTGTCCAGCCACTTCTTCAGCTGGTCGGTAATCGCCGTGCTCGAAAACGAGCAGCTGTCCTGCGCGAATGATGCCGACATCTCCATGCGGCGCAGCAACTCTTCCATTGCCTGACCAAAGACTGGTGGCAACGTCAGCGACGATGCCATGGTGCGCCATTGCGCGATCAGATCGCTAACCGGCAGATTGCCGGCCAGGTGTGCTTCCAGTGTCTGGCGCATGGTTGCCAGCGTTGCCTGATTGGCGCTCATGAACGCGCCCTCCTTTCCTTGTAGAGCTCGCGGAACGTGCGGCCGCTCGGGGCCGGCATGTCGCGTGTTTCGGTCCAGCCCTTGCCGGCCATCGGCAGGCTCGCAATCAGCTTGCTGTGCCCGCCCATGCGCGACAGGATACGTGCGCCAACGCGCGTCATGAACGCATACAGGCCTGGGCGACGCGCTACGTAGCCCCACGCCTGCAATGCCAGACGCTCCTGCCACGGCCGCAGATGACGCTCCATCTGCTTTTCACGCAGCTTGCGCAGCAGGTCGGACAGCGGGATCGACGCGGGACATACCCGGTTGCATTCGCCGCACAGCGTGGCCGCCTGCGGCAGGTCCACGGCGTTGGCCAGACCGACATAGCTCGGCGTCAGCACACTGCCCATCGGACCAGGATAGACCCACCCATAGGCGTGTCCGCCAATCTTCTGGTACACCGGGCAGTGGTTCATGCACGCGCCGCAGCGGATACAGCGCAGCATCTCCTGGAATTCGCCGCCGATCAGACCACTGCGGCCGCCGTCGACCAGTACGAAGTACATGTGCTCGGGGCCATCGCGTTCGCCTTCGGCGCGCGGCCCGGTCAGCAGCGAAAAATAGTTCGAGATGGCCTGTCCCGTCGCCGAACGCGGCAGCAGTCGCATCACGGTGGCCAGGTCTTCCAGCGTTGGGAGCACCTTCTCGATACCGGTTACGGCCACATGCACACGCGGCATGATCGTGCACATGCCCTCGTTGCCTTCGTTGGTGACCACGGCAACCGAACCGGTTTCGGCAATGATGAAGTTGCCTCCGGTCACGCCCATGTCGGCGGACAGGAATTCCGGGCGCAACACCTCGCGCGCCTCGCGCGTCATCTCGGGAATATCGGTCAGGCGCGGCTTGTTGTGGACCTTGGCAAACAGGTCCGCAATCTCGTCCTTGTCCTTGTGGATGACCGGCGCAATGATGTGCGAGGGAGGCTCGGCGTCATTGATCTGCAGGATGTACTCGCCGAGATCGGTCTCGATGCTCTGCACGCCCATCTCGCCCAGCACCTGGTTCAGGCGCATTTCCTCGGTCACCATCGACTTGCTCTTGATGACCTTCCTGACGCCATGCTTCTGGGCAATCTCGGCCACCAGCCTTGCCGCATCGGCCGTGCTTTCGGCAAATAGCACCGTGGCGCCGCGCCTGGTGGCGTTCTCCTCGAACGTGGCCAGCCAGACGTCGAGGTTTTCAAGCGCGCGGTTGCGGCGCTCCTTCAGCGCGGCGCGCGTGGCATCGAAGTCGATGTCGCGGATCGCATCAGCGCGTGCGGTCACAAACTTCGTGGACAGTTTCTTCAGGTTCTGTTGCAGGCGCTGATCGGCCAGTTTCTGACCGGCACGCGCCTTGAATTCCATGCTGTGCACTTGCATCGTGGGGGCTCCCGTTTTTGCTCAGGCGTCGCCGGCCAGCACCTGCGCGATATGGAGCACGCGGGTGCGCGAATCGCCGGAACGCCGCAGGCGACCTTCGATATTGAGCATGCAGCCGAGGTCGCCGAGCACTACCGCGTCGGCACCGCTGGCCTTGATATTGGCGCACTTCTCATCGACGATCGCCGTGGAGATGTTGCCGTACTTGACCGAGAACGTACCGCCGAAACCGCAGCACGCCTCGCAATCCTTCATCTCGGTCAGTTGCACGTTGGGCAGCTTGCCAAGTAGCGCGCGCGGCTGCTGCTTGACGCCGAGTTCGCGCAACCCCGAGCAGGAGTCGTGGTAAGTGACATGGCCGGAAAAACCTGAATCGAGCGCATCGACCTTCGCCACATTGACCAGGAAATCGGTCAGTTCAAACACGCGTTCGCGCAACCGCTCGTAGCGGCCATGCAATTCGGGATCGTCGCGCAGCAAGTCCTGGTAGTGATGGCTGATCATGCCGCCGCATGAACCCGACGGTACGACCACGTAGTCGAACATCTCGAACTCGCGCAGGAATTTCTCGGCCAGGTCGCGCGATACCGCACGTTCGCCAGAGTTGTACGCCGGCTGTCCGCAGCACGTCTGGGCCTCGGGCACCATGACCTCATAACCGGCGGATTCCAGCAACTTGAGCACGGAGAACCCGATTTCCGGGCGCATGAGGTCCACCAGACAGGTGGCGAACAGTCCGATTCGCATTGTTTCCCTTTTCTTCCAGACCCTGAAACCTCGCAATTATGCGCCTTCGCCACGCCGCTGCGAGCATCGCGCGCCGCAAACTTGCTCAGCCCGACACCTAATGTGGCTCATGCTGCGTGTGCGCTCACCGCGCAATCTCTGGAATGAAATCTCGGGAATCACGTTTCACCAGTTGAAATTTTCACAATGCGAGATAGAATCAGGCAGACGCTTAATTTGCCGCAAGGCAACATTTTTCACATGGCAGAAGCAGACAAGTCACCCGGCAAGACCTCGATCCAGGTGATCGAGCGCATGATGACGCTGCTGGACGCGCTGGCCCAGCACGCGGATCCCGTCAGCCTGAAGGAACTCTCGCTGGCCACGGGGCTGCATCCCTCGACCGCGCACCGGATCCTGAACGACATGGTGGCCTGCCGCTTTGTGGATCGATCCGATCCGGGCAGCTACCGGCTGGGCATGCGCCTGCTGGAGCTGGGCAACCTGGTAAAGGCGCGCCTGTCGGTGCGAGATGCGGCGCTGGCGCCGATGCGTGCACTGCATCGCGTGACCGGACAGACCGTCAACCTGTCGGTACGCCAGGGCGACGAAATCGTTTATATCGAACGTGCCTACAGCGAACGTTCGGGCATGCAGGTGGTGCGCGCCATAGGTGGCCGCGCGCCGCTGCACCTGACCTCGGTCGGCAAGCTGTTCCTGGCAGCCGATGAATCGGCGCGTGTGCGCAATTACGCCACGCGCACAGGGCTGGCCGGGCATACCCGCACGTCGATTACCGACATTTCCAAGCTGGAACGCGAGTTGAGCTGGGTACGCTCGAATGGCTATGCACGCGACAACGAGGAACTGGAGCTTGGCGTGCGCTGCATCGCCGCTGGCATCTATGACGATTCGCGCCGGCTTGTGGCAGGCCTGTCGCTGTCGGCACCGGCGGACCGCCTGCAGGACAGCTGGCTGCAGAATCTCAAGGACACGGCCCTGCAGATCTCACGCGGCATGGGCTACGTGTCGGAGCCCATCGCCTGACCTCGAACGCCCATTGGGCAATCGCAGCACAAAAAAGAACGCGCCGGGGGCAGTAGCCCGACGGCGCGTTTTCCATGCGCAACGGCAACAGCTCAGGTGCCGTGCGACTGCTGCGATACCAGGATCGCCGCAGGGGATTTAGGACCCTGCGTAAGATTGGGCGTTGAAGGGAAAGGGCGCGGTTGGCCCCCTGCCGTCGACGGTTGATGCTCGAGCCAGGTACGGACGCGCGTGGCATCGGCAAAGCGTGACAGCTTGCCAACCGAATCCAGGAACACCATCACCACGTTGCGGTCGTTCACACGCGTCTGCATCACCAGGCACTGCCCCGCCTCGGAGATGTAGCCAGTCTTCTGCAGGCCGATATCCCAGCTGCCGCCGCGCACCAGGCGGTTCGTGCTTACGTAGTGCTGCGTGCGGCCGAGCACGTTCACTTCATGTTCGGTCTGGGTCGAGAACTCGCGGATGGTCGGATTGCGGTACGCAGCGTTGACCAGGCGTGCCAGGTCCATCGCGCTCGACACATTGCTGCTCGACAAGCCGCTCGAATCGACAAAGTGGCTGTCGTTCATGCCAAGCTCGCGCGCCTTCTTGTTCATGGCGCCGACAAACGCCGGCAAACCGCCCGGATAGCTGCGACCCAGCACCGAGGCGGCGCGATTCTCCGAAGACATCAGTGCCAGCAACAGCATCTCGTGGCGGGTCAGCGTGGTGCCGAAACGCAGGCGCGAGCTGCTGTGCTTCTCGGTGTCGCGATCGTCCTCGGACACCGTCAGCATTTCATCCATTGGCAGGCGCGAATCCATCACCACCAGGGCCGTCATCAGCTTGGTGATCGAAGCAATCGGCAGCACGGCCGTCGGATTCTTCTGGAACAACACCTCATTGGTGTTCTGGTCCATCACCAGCGCAACCGACGAACGCAGCGACAGCGCGTCATCGGTATCGCGCAAGCCCATCGCCTCACCCAGCGACGGCTTGGCCGGCACGAAGGCCGCCCGGACCGGCGCGGCATGGCTGGCTACGGCTGTTCGCTTGCCGTTCTTGACGACAATCACCTTGCGTGGAGACGCCGCCACCTTTTCGGAAGCGGTTTTTTTGCTTGTTTTAGAAGCTTTTTCGGTCTTTTTCGCCGACGTTTTCGCCGCAGTCGACTTCGTCGCTGCGTACGTGGCCGGCGCGGCCATCAGGGCAACCGATACCAGCGCCGTAGTGGCGAGGGCGGTCAATTGAGGAAGGCCGAAAAGTCGAGACATAAAGGATTCGGTCCGGAACATGGTCTGTTCAGCGCTAGTGCGGAATGGCGCTAGTTTAGGAAATTAAGAAATTCTTAGCAAGATTAATGACTTACAGCGGCTCTTTAAAGTTTGATTCGCAAACATTTCCACATTACGGGAAAAGAGACGTTTAAGACATTTACCCGCCAACTCAAAAACAACACTTCGGTCGGTCGCTGAGCATCAACCGTCACGTCGACATCGATGCCGACATCGGTGTCGACAATCCACTGCAACGACCTGTCCCTCTACATCATCTATACGTCGATATCGGCCTGCATGGCAGAATCCTGATGGCAAATCAGGGCAAATCATGAGAGGAAACGCACGAACCCGCTTACCGGTTCACGTTCCGTCGTCAACTGATTGGCTGTCGCATTCGGGTCTGCATAGCCCAGCGACATCCCGCACACAACCATCTCCTCCTCGGTCAGCCTCAGTTGCTGCTTGATGATGCTGTGAAATTGCGTAAAGGCGGCTTGCGGGCAGGTATCGAGACCCCGTGCGCGTGCCGCCACCATGATGCTTTGCAGGAACATGCCGTAGTCGAGCCAACTGCCCTGCTCCATGATCCGGTCGATCGTGAAGATCAGGCCAACCGGCGCATCGAAGAAACGGAAATTGCGCGCATGCTGCTCGTGCATGCGCGCCTTGTCCTCGCGACGAATCTCCAGCAGGCTGTACAGGTCCCAGCCAACCTTGCGCCGACGCGCCAGGTACGGGTCGGCCCATTCGCGCGGATAGTACGGATATTCCTCGCGATACTTTGAATCGCGCTCGGGGTCGTCGTAGGCGGCCAGCACGTCGGCACAGAAGCGCGCCTTGGCGTCGCCCGACAACACATAGACCTTCCACGGCTGCGTGTTGGTACCAGACGGCGCGCGGCTGGCCACCGCAAGGATCTCCTCGACGGTTTCGCGCGGCACCGGCGCGTCCAGGAACGCGCGCACCGAACGGCGGGTCGTGATGGCGCGATCAACGATCGCTGCGTCACCGGGATTCGACATGCTCTGCGGTCTCCTCAATTCCTTGAATTCCTCAAATCCTGCTCATTGGTCCGGCTGGTTCACCACCAGCCGCTGCAATGCCTGGCGCAACGCGGGCGGCAATGCCACCGGCCTGCGCGTCGCGCGATCCACGTACACGTGAACGAAGTGTCCCTGCGCCGCAGCCACGTCATCGTCGTTGCAGAACAAACCGACTTCGTAGCGCACGCTCGAATTGCCAAGCTTCGCCACGCGCAAACCGGCTACGACCGTATCGGGAAAGCTCAGCGACGAGAAGTAATTGCACTGCGTCTCGATCACCAGGCCGATGGTCGGGCCTGCCTCGATGTCGAGCACGCCTTCGCGAATCAGGTACGTATTAACAACGGTATCAAAGTAACTGTAGTAGACAACGTTGTTCACGTGACCATAGACATCGTTATCCATCCAACGTGTCGTGATGGATTGGAAGTGCGCATACGCACCGCGACGATCGGGTTCAGGCTTCATCGATGATGAATCAGTGGACGTCCATGAGAGACGGAATCTTGAATTGCGATGCCACAGCCACACGACAGGTTCGTATGAGCGTACGGTTTGCCGCAAGGTTCCAAACTTTTTTCTTTATCTGCAACGTTCATGTTGCTTGCGTTGCCACGCCAGGCGCGATGACGCGGTTCTGCGATGCGCAATACTGGGCGTGATAGAGGGCGTGATAGTGCGACGCCAGCGTGACGGTTTGCGTGTGCACCGCCACAGTGTTCTCGATCTGGTTGCCGTAGCCACCCGCCATGGCGACCGCAATCGGCAGCCGGCGAGCCAGGGCAAAGTCGAACACCATCGTGTCGCGCCGCGCAAGACCTGCCATCGTCAGGCGCAACCGCCCCAGGCGGTCATCCTCGTGTGGGTCGGCACCCGCCAGGTAGACCAGCAGGTCGGGCGCGAAGCGCGCCTGCAGCGTGTCGAGCGCACCGGCCAACGCCTGCGCATATCCATCGTCATCGCAAC
The DNA here is from genome assembly GCA_963543405.1 of uncultured Cupriavidus sp. Taxonomy (GTDB): domain Bacteria; phylum Pseudomonadota; class Gammaproteobacteria; order Burkholderiales; family Burkholderiaceae; genus Cupriavidus. The sequence goes on along the minus strand of CAUUBQ010000050.1, from coordinate 35,598 downwards.
CATCGGGCAAGCCGACATCGAGGTCGCTGGCCTCCTTGCGGAACGGATAGTTCTTCTCGCCGTGCAGCGACAACGTGAACACGCTCGGATCGTCGCGCAGGATCGAGGCAGTGCCGTTGCCCTGGTGCACGTCGAGATCGATGACCGCCACGCGACGCACGCGTTGCCCGACTTCATCCCGCTGCAAATGGCGCGCGGCAATTGCAGCATCGTTGAACACGCAGAAGCCACCGCCCTTGTCGGCATACGCATGGTGCGTGCCGCCCGCGAGGTTGACCGCTATACCCTGGTCGAGCGCCGTACGGCACGCAGCCATCGTGGCACCGGCCGAACGCCGTGAGCGTTCCACCATTTCATGCGACCACGGAAAACCGATCTCGCGCTGGCGTGCCGGATCGAGCTGGCCGCCCGAGACCGCGGCGATGTATTCGGCGGTGTGCGCCAAGGCCAGCGCCGCGTCGTCGGCGCGCGGCGCCTCATGCAGCTGCACCTCCGGCAAGTCGCGCAGCACGGCATCGCGCAGCATGCTGTATTTGCGCATCGGGAAGCGATGCCCCGGCGGCAGCGGCAGGACAAAGTGGTCGGCGTAAAAGGCAAGCATCGAGGGTTGGGGGCGGGTGCGGACAAACGGGTCGCTTGTGATGCTTTGGCATCATTCGCCGACCGGGCAGTCAGCGATGGTAGCACCGAGCCGGCTGCGTCGCCGCATGGCGCTTGAAACGCCTGAATTTCTGGCGCCGCACCACGCGCGGAGATCAGGATAAACCCTTGCCCCATGGGCTCCACGTGGATTTTCCTGCCCTTGCAGACCGTTTCACCGGACTATTTTTTGTGCGATGCACAAAAACCGCTTGACACCCATCTTGGTTTTCTTAGAATTGGAATTGTTGCGGCGCATCAAAGGCAGGGAAGTTTTACACGACCCAGCCTGACGCCCACAAATAGATACACGCTCGGGCTAGTCAAGACATAAGTCATGGCTTTGACATCTGGGCGGCTTAATTTCACTTTTGCTTGACCTTGAAGTTCACCACTGGAGACCAGCAATGATCCTGACCCCTGAACAAGTTGCAGCCGCACAAAAAGCCAACCTCGAGACCCTGTTCGGCCTGACCTCGAAAGCCTTCGAAGGCGTCGAGAAGCTGGTTGAGCTGAACCTGCAAGTGGTCAAGGCTACGTTCGCCGAAAACGTCGACAACGCCAAGAAGGCGCTGTCCGCCAAGGATGCCCAGGAACTGCTGGCCATCCAGGCATCGCTCGTGCAACCGGTTGCCGAAAAGACCCTGGCCTACACGCGCCACCTGTATGAAATCGCTTCGGAAACCCAAAGCGAGTTCACCAAGGTTGCTGAAGCCCAACTGGCCGAAGGCACCAAGAACGTGCAAGCCCTGGTCGACAACTTCGCCAAGAACGCACCGGCAGGTTCGGAATCGACCGTGGCTATCGTGAAGTCGGCAATCTCCGCCGCCAACAACGCCTACGAGTCGGTCCAGAAGGCCACGAAGCAGGCTGTTGAAATGGCCGAGACCAACTTCCAGGCCGCTGCCACCGCCGCGACCAAGGCTGCCCAGCAAGCCAGCGCCACGGCTCGCACGGCTGCCAAGAAGTCGGCAACTGCTGCCTAAGCACCCGTAGTACTCCAGCGTACCGGCTTCGGCCGGTCCGTTGGCAAAGCGCCCTACCCAGCCTTATGCGCGGACGTTTTGCCAACGGTGGTGAATGACTGAGTCAAGCGTCAATCGCCTCGTACCAATGTCTCCTCGGTACTGAATCCAAAAGGTATCGATTCCAGCCCGGCCCCTGCATGCAGGTAGCCGGGATTTTTTTCGTCTGGGTTTTACAAGAGGCTCCCCTCTCCCGCGCGACATACAAGGGGTCGGGGGAGAGGGCCTGAGGTTCAAATTGCGACGCGTCTCAGCTTGAGCGGCCTTGCCCTCTCCCCCCGCCCCTCTCCCGCATCGCGGGAGAGGGGCGGTAGCTTGTGGAGTTTGAAATCTTGGCGGTTAATTGAACAACTGCCCAAAAAGAAACCCGCCTGATGGCGGGTTTCCTTCGCTACAGCAGTTACAGCAACTTCCAGCGCTTAACGCTTGCGCGGCGGCGGTACGTCCGTGCAGACGCCTTCGTAGATTTCCGCAGCCATGCCAACCGATTCGCCCAGCGTCGGGTGCGGGTGGATCGTCTTGCCGATATCCACGGCATCGGCGCCCATCTCGATGGCCAGGCACACTTCGCTGATCAGGTCGCCCGCATGGGTGCCGACAATGCCGCCACCGATGATGCGGTGCGTTTCCTCGTCGAAGATCAGCTTGGTGAAGCCTTCGTCGCGGCCATTGGCGATGGCGCGGCCAGAGGCGGCCCAAGGGAATACGCCCTTGCCGTACTTGATGCCCTGCGCCTTGCACTGTTCCTCGGTCAGGCCGGCCCAGGCCACTTCCGGATCGGTGTAGGCCACCGAAGGAATCTGCTTGACGTCGAAGTACGCCTTCTCGCCATGGGCGGCTTCCGCGGCCACGTGGGCTTCGTGCACGGCCTTGTGGGCCAGCATCGGTTGGCCGACGATGTCGCCAATCGCGAAGATGTGCGGCACGTTGGTGCGCAACTGGTTGTCGACGTCGATAAAGCCGCGGTCGGTCACTGCCACGCCAGCCTTCTCGGCACCAATCTTCTTGCCGTTCGGCGAGCGGCCCACCGATACCAGCACCGCGTCGTAGCGAACCGGTTCAGCCGGCGCGCCCTCACCTTCGAACTTCACGTAGATGCCGTCCGGCTTGGCTTCCACGCCAACCGTCTTGGTCTTCAGCATTACGTTGTCGAAGCGCTGCTTGTTCATCTTGTCCCAGACCTTGACCAGGTCCCGGTCGGCGCCCTGCATCAGGCCGTCGAGCATTTCCACCACGTCGATGCGTGCGCCCAGCGTGCTGTACACCGTGGCCATTTCCAGGCCGATGATGCCGCCGCCGATCACCAGCATCTTGTTCGGGATATCGCGCAGTTCCAGCGCGCCCGTCGAATCGAAAATGCGCGGATCTTCAGGAATGAACGGCAGCTTCACGGCCTGGCTACCGGCCGCGATGATCGCCTTCTCGAAGCGGATCACGGTCTTCTTGCCATTGGTCGCCTTGGCATCGCCCTCGGTTTCCTGCACTTCGAGGTGATTCGGGTCGAGGAACGTGCCGATACCGCGCACCACCTGTACCTTGCGCGACTTGGCCATGCCAGCCAGACCACCGGTCAGCTTGTTGACCACGCTTTCCTTGTAGTGACGCAGGCCGTCCAGGTCGATCTTGGCTTCGCCGAACAGGATGCCGTGCGCGGCCAGCGCCTTGGCCTCGTCGATCACGGCCGCGTTATGCAGCAGTGCCTTCGACGGGATGCAACCGACGTTCAGGCAGACGCCGCCCAGCGTGCCGTAGCGCTCCACCAGCACCGTGTTCATGCCGAGGTCCGCCGAGCGGAAGGCTGCCGAGTAGCCGCCGGGGCCTGCGCCCAGCACGAGCATGTCGCACTGGATGTCGGCACTGCCGCTGTGCTTGGCGGCCGTGGGTGCCGCAGCCGGCGCAGCGGCCGGTGCCGGGGCTGCCGCGGGAGCAGGCGCCGCGGCGGGAGCCGGTGCCGGCGCTGCGGCCGCACCCGCTTCCACGGTGCAGATCACGGTGCCCTTGGCCACCTTGTCGCCTACCTTGACCTTGACGTCCACGACCTTGCCGGCCGACGACGACGGCACTTCCATGCTGGCCTTGTCGCTTTCCAGCACGATCAGCGACTGCTCTACCTCGACCGTGTCGCCGGCCTTGACCAGCACCTCGATCACTTCCACCGCGTCGAAATCGCCGATATCCGGCACCTTGACTTCGATCACACTCATGCTTTTCCTCCTGGGATGCGCGTCCCGCCCGCTCGCGGGGTCAGGGCGCGCCGTCGTTGTTGGTTGCCACGTCGCCCGGCTGCAGGGGCGTCATCTGAAGCTTCACCGTATGCACATCGATCGGTCCGGCCGAACTCTTGTCGAATTCGATCCCGGCATCGACGCCGATCCGCGCAATGTCCCCGGCACCCAGGCCGGGCTGGTCGTACACCGCATGCATTGCCCCGAGCGCATAGTTGCGGCCCGAGCCAATACCCCAGAAGCGGTCGAACGAAAACACCTCGCGGTAGGAATAGACGCCATAGATGCCGCCCGGATTGGCGATCAGGCAGACGATCTGCGATGACTCATAAGGGTCGTCCTCGTCTTCCTTGGTGTTGATGAAGTACTCGTTCTTGAGCCGTTCATGCACCTTGAGGAAGGTCCGGAACACATCGTCGCGCGTCAACAGGCGGCATTCGTCGCCCATGCCCGTCAACAGCGCGCGCATCACCGGAAAATGCGCGGTGGTGCCCGCCAGCGCGACGAAACTCTCGCCCACGGGAATCACCTTCTGGTTGCGCTCATAGGCACGCGACAGCCGCGTGTCGCCGAACGTCACCAGCGCATCGGCCGCGATCGCCACCTCGTCACCCTTACGTACGACAACGCAGGTAGTCATGGACCCTCTCCAAGCGTCACGCAGTTCGCACACCGGCAAAGCCGGTGTGCGTTGCGGTTGCTTCAAGGTGAAGCGAAGCGGTTCTGGCTAGGCGCGCGGCCGCAGACAGTACAAGTGGTACGGCAAGGCCGCGCAACGACGCCAGAATCATCTTTAAGCGACCGCTTACAGCAGAATGCGGCGGAAATCGGCCAGCAACTGGGCGAAGTACGTGTTGAAGCGTGCCGCCTCGGCGCCGTCGATCACGCGGTGATCCCACGACAGCGACAGTGGCAGCGTCAGGCGCGGCTCGAACTGCTTGCCGTCCCAGACCGGCTTCATGTACGACTTGCATACGCCCATGATGGCCACTTCCGGCGCGTTGATGATCGGCGTGAAGTACGTGCCACCGATGCCGCCCAGCGACGAGATCGAGAAGCAGCCGCCCTGCATCTGGTCCGGCTTGAGCTTGCCGTCGCGGGCCAGCTTGGCCAGTTCGCCCATTTCCTGGCTGATCTGGAACACGCCCTTCTTGTCGGCATCCTTGATCACCGGAACGACCAGGCCATTCGGCGTGTCGGCCGCAAACCCGACGTTGAAGTACTTCTTCAGCACCAGGTTGTCGCCGTCCAGCGATGCATTGAAGTTCGGGAACTTCTTCAGCGCCGCCACGGTGGCCTTGATCATGAACGCGAGCATCGTGACCTTGATGCCGGCCTTCTCGTTTTCCTTGTTCAGCTGTACGCGGAAAGCTTCGAGGTCGGTGATGTCGGCCTCGTCACAGTTCGTGACGTGCGGAATCATGACCCAGTTGCGATGCAGGTTGGCGCCCGAGATCTTCTTGATGCGCGACAACGGCTTCGATTCCACCTCGCCAAAGCGCGTGAAATCAACCTTCGGCCACGGCAGCAGGTCCAGGCCCACGCCCGACCCAGCGGCGGCGGCAGCCGCCGGCGCGGCGGTCTGGCCGGACATCACGCCCTTCACGAAGCCCTGCACGTCCTGCTGCGTGATACGGCCCTTGGGACCGGAGCCCGGTACGCGGGACACATCGACACCGAGCTCGCGCGCAAACTTGCGCACCGACGGGCTGGCGTGAGCAGCCTTGCCCGTGACGCCTTGGGCCGGTGCGGCGGCCGCAGCCGGTGCCGGGGCGGGAGCAGCCGCGGCAGGAGCCGGGGCGGCGGCAGGCGCGGGAGCCGGCGCTGCTGCAGCCGGTGCCGGCGCCGGGGCAGCCGCGGCACCACCTGCAGCTTCCAGGATCAGGATCAACGTGCCCTGTGCCACATTGTCGCCAACCTTGACCTTGACTTCCTTGACGGTGCCGCCTTGCGGGGCCGGCACGTCCATCGTGGCCTTGTCGGACTCCAGCGTCACCAGCGCGTCTTCCGCGTTGATCTGGTCACCCGGCTTCACATGGATTTCGATCACGGGCACGGCGTCGTAGTCGCCAATGTCGGGCACCTTGACCTCGACCGTACCGCCACCGCCAGCCGGCGCGGCGGCCGGGGCCGGAGCAGCAGCTGCCGGCGCGGGCGCGGCGGCAGCGGGGGCCGGTGCGGGTGCTGCGGCAGCGGGGGCCGGAGCCGACGCGGCGGCGCCGGCAGGCTCCAGCATCACCAGGACCGAGCCTTCGGACACGTTGTCGCCCACCTTGATCCGCACTTCCTTGACGGTGCCGGCCTGTGGCGACGGCACGTCCATCGTGGCCTTGTCGGACTCCAGCGTGACCAGCGCGTCTTCCGCGTTGATCTGGTCGCCCGGCTTCACATGCACTTCGATGACGGGAACGGCGTCATAGTCGCCGATATCCGGCACCTTGATTTCAATCGCTTGACTCATTCAGTGTCTCTCCTGGGCAGCCGGCACTCTGGTCAGATACGACAAACGCGACAAACGCCCGGCGAGGTTACTCTCGCCGCACGCATCTGTCACGCTGCCGCGCATCACCCGCGCCGTGGGGCACCACCGGCTCAGCCGGGGGCGCCCCGCGGCGCGTCGGATACCGCGCTGCGGGGGTTCAGTCGTGCAAGTCCGGGAATCAGACCGACATCGGGTTCGGCTTGTTCGGGTCGAGGTTGTACTTCTTGATGGCTTCGGCCACCTTCTCGCGACCGATCGCACCCTCGTCGGCCAGCGCCTTCAGCGCGGCCACCGTCACCCAGTTGCGGTCCACTTCAAAGAAGTGGCGCAGCTTCTCGCGGGTATCCGAGCGGCCGAAGCCGTCGGTGCCCAGTACCACATAGCGGCGCGGCACGAACGGACGGATCTGCTCGGCAAACGCACGAATGTAGTCGGTCGAGGCGATGACCGGACCGCGCACGCCCTTGAGCTTCTGCGCGACAAACGACTCGCGCGGGGCTTCGGTCGGGTTCAGCAGGTTGTGACGCTCGGTGTCCTGGCCTTCGCGGGCCAGTTCGGTGAAGCTCGGGCAGCTCCAGATGTCCGATTCCACACCCCAGTCCTTCTTGAGCATGTCGGCGGCGGCAATCACTTCGCGGAAGATCGTGCCCGAACCCAGCAGCTGCACGCGCGGTGCGTTGCTGTTTTCCACGCCCTTGCGGAACTGGTACATGCCCTTGACGATGTCCTTCTCCACGCCAGCCGGCATTTCCGGATGCTCGTAGTTCTCGTTCATCACCGTCAGGTAGTAGTACACGTCTTCCTGTTCGGCGTACATGCGGCGCAGGCCGTCCTGCATGATCACGGCCAGTTCGTACTGGAACGTCGGATCGTACGAGATGCAGTTCGGGATCACGGCATGGAACACATGCGAGTGGCCGTCTTCGTGCTGCAGGCCTTCACCGTTCAGCGTGGTACGGCCCGAGGTGCCGCCCAGCAGGAAGCCACGCGAGCGCATGTCGGCAGCCGCCCAGCACAGGTCGCCGATACGCTGGATGCCGAACATCGAGTAGTAGATGTAGAACGGAATCATCTGCACGCCGTGCGTCGAGTACGACGTGGCGGCGGCGATCCAGTCGCACATCGCGCCGGCTTCGTTGATGCCTTCCTGCAGCACCTGGCCAGTCTGCGATTCCTTGTAGAACATCAGCTGGTCATGGTCTTCCGGCACGTACTTCTGGCCTTCCTGGTTCCAGATACCAACCTGGCGGAACAGGCCTTCCATCCCGAAGGTGCGCGACTCGTCCGGCACGATGGGCACCACGTGCTTGCCAATCTGCTTGTCCTTGAGCAGCGTGTTCAGGATCCGCACGAAGGCCATCGTGGTGGACACTTCGCGGCCTTCGCCGGTGGCCTTGAGCAGCGCGTCGAACGCCGACAGCTCGGGCACCTTCAGCGCGTCGGCCTTCTGGCGGCGGGCCGGCAGGTAGCCGCCCAGGTTCATGCGCGCCTGGCGCATGTATTCCAGTTCCTTCGAACCTTCGTCGAAGGTCAGGTACGGAACGTCTTCCAGCTTGTCGTCCGGCACCGGGATGTTGAACTGGTCGCGGAACGCACGGATCGCGTCCACCGGCATCTTCTTCTGCTGGTGGGCCACGTTCATGGCCTGGCCGGCATCGCCCATGCCATAGCCCTTGATGGTCTTGGCCAGGATCAGCGTCGGCTGGCCCTTGTGCTCGCTGGCCGCCTTGTAGGCCGCGTACACCTTGTGCGGATCATGGCCGCCACGGTTCAGGCGCCAGATGTCGTCGTCGGACCAGTCGGCCACCATGGCCTTCAGTTCCGGCGTGTTGAAGAAGTGCTCGCGCACGTAGGCGCCGTCCTTGGCCTTGAAGGTCTGGTACTCGCCGTCCACGCAATCCATCATGCGCTTCATCAGCAGGCCCTTGGTGTCGCGCGCCAGCAGCTGGTCCCAGCGGCTGCCCCACACCACCTTGATCACATTCCAGCCCGAGCCGCGGAATTCCGATTCCAGTTCCTGGATGATCTTGCCGTTGCCGCGCACCGGACCGTCCAGGCGCTGCAGGTTGCAGTTGATCACGAAGACCAGGTTGTCCAGCTTCTCGCGGCCGGCCATGCCGATCGCGCCCAGCGATTCCGGTTCGTCGGTTTCACCGTCGCCCAGGAACGCCCACACCTTGCGGTCGCCCGCGTTCGTCAGGCCGCGGCTGCCCAGGTACTTCATGAAGCGTGCCTGGTAGATGGCCATGATCGGGCCCAGGCCCATCGACACGGTCGGGAATTGCCAGAAGTCCGGCATCAGCCACGGGTGCGGGTACGACGAGATGCCCTTGCCGTCCACTTCCTGGCGGAAGTTGTCGAGCTGTTCGGTGGTCAGGCGGCCCAGCAGGAATGCGCGCGAGTACACGCCCGGTGCCGAGTGGCCCTGCACGAAAACCAGGTCGCCGCCGCTCTGTTCCGACGGGGCGCGCCAGAAGTGGTTGTAGCCCACGTCATAGAGCGTGGCCGCCGAGGCGAACGACGAGATGTGGCCGCCAACGTTGGTGTGCTTGTTGGCACGCAGCACCATGGCCATGGCGTTCCAGCGCGTGTACGAGCGGATGCGGTGCTCGACGTCCTGGTCGCCGGGAATGCGCGCCTGCTGCTCCACCGGGATGGTGTTGATGTACGGCGTTTCGGCGTGGAACGGCTGCGTAACGCCATTCACGCGTGCGTATTCGATCTGCTTGTCGATCAGGAAGGCTGCGCGATCGGCACCTTCCGCATTCAGGACGCCCTGCAGGGCATCCAGCCATTCGTGCGTTTCCTGGGGATCTGCGTCGTTGGCGCTGCTGGCGCCGAGGATCTGCTCTGGTACAGCGGACATGACTGCCTCCTGGGTAAATTCCTGCCCCGGCGCCGCCTTGGTGTGGCGGATATCGGTCGGCCGGTGTGACGGTTTTGACGTCGCGGCGAAGCCCCTCGCCTTTCCCTGGCATCGGTTCACTGGCCAGGGCCCGGGATCCTTATTTCGGGTCGTATCGCCCGGATCCTCGGTCGGCAAACGCATGGCGCTCGCCCGCATTGTTCGGTCGAAGCGATTCTATGGAAGCACAGCAGCGGCTGACAAGCGAAATTTTCAGATTACGAAGTCCTTTTTTATAATGTGAAATTATGCGGCAGTGCACCAGAACCGCCGGCACGGCACTGTGGCGGACTTCCCCACCAAGCCCGATCCCGCTGTGGCGAGTAGGCGGTTTCCCCAAGCGACGCACCGCAATAAAGCCGATACACTGGCTGGTCAGCCGTCAATCCCCTATGCAGTTTTTCAAACGAATCCTCTCCGGCCTGCGCACGGCCATCCTGCCACCGAACTCCGCCAGCACGGTCAGCGACGCTTCTCATGGCGTGTCGACCGGTGTCGCGCGTGCGGAACATGGCGACCCGCATCTTGACCACCCCGAACATAGCGTCCATGGCGAGCATCAGGACGCCAGGGAACAGCTGGCGCCGGCGCCTCGCCGGCTCTGGATCATGCGCTGGCGCAACCTGGTCGCCACCAGCTGGTTCATGTTCATCCCGCTGGTGGCCATCGTGCTGTTCACGGTGGCGATGGGCGTCATCCTCTGGTCGCTGCATGAAACCGAACGCCAGCAGCAGCGCGATGCGCTGTATCGCGACGCCGCATGGGCGCAGCAACGCGTACGGCTGTCACTGCTGAGCAACCAGGACCAGTTGGCGTCGCTGGCGCGCGATATCGCCGCCGCGCAGCTCGACCAGGGCGCCTACCGTACGGCCGCCCAGGAAATCCTGCGCGAGAACCCCGAGATCGTCTTTATCAACTGGCTCGACGCCACCAAGCGCGGTCGCTGGTCGCTGCCGTCCACATCCGAGTTCGCGGCGCGCCTGCGCGAGACGGTGGACCAGCCGCTTGAACCGGAAGTGCTCGACACGTTCGACGCCGCGCGTGAAACCCAGCGCGTGGTCTACTCGCGTCCGCTGATGAACGATCGCGGCGACAGCTTCATGCTGATGGAAGTACCGATCGTGCGCGACAACGAGTTCCTCGGTACGCTCGGCGCGCTGTATTCGATCAACGGCATCCTGACCCACCTGCTGCCGCCGGAACTGACTGAGCGCTACCGCTTTTCGCTGATCGACAAGAACAACCAGACGCGTGCCAGCACATCGGTGCGTCCGGTGCCCGGCAATGCGCTGTCCTACGAGGTACTGCTCGACCCGCCAGGCCATTCGCTGTCGCTACGCGCCGATGCGTACCCGCCGCCGTCGAACCTGCCCAACAACATGCTGCTGTGGCTGGTGGTGGGGCTGTCGTGCTTCCTGCTGTGGAGCCTGTGGAGCATGTGGCGGCATACCAGCCGCCGCTCCGAGGCGCAGCGCGCGCTGCTGGCCGAGACATCGTTCCGCCGCGCGATGGAAAACTCGATGCTGATCGGCCTGCGCGCGCTCGACCTCAATGGCCGCATCACCTACGTGAATCCGGCGTTCTGCCGCATGACAGGCTGGTCCGAGACCGAACTGGTTGGCCGCGTGCCGCCCTTCCCCTACTGGCCGCCCAATGACCAGCAGGAGATGCAGAAGCAGATCGACCTGACGCTGCAGGGCAAATCGCCGGCCACGGGCTATGAAATGCGCGTGATGCGCCGCGACGGCAGCAGCTTCTTCGCCCGCATGTATGTGTCGCCGCTGGTCGACAGCCGGGGCCGCCATACGGGCTGGATGAGTTCGATGACTGACATCACCGAACCCAAGCGGGCTCGCGAGGAACTGGCCGCCGCGCACGACCGCTTCACCACCGTGCTCGAAAGCCTCGATGCCGCGGTGTCGGTGCTGGCCACCGACAAGGCCGAACTGCTGTTTGCCAATCGCTACTACCGCCAGCTGTTTGGCTGGGAGGCCGAGGGCCACCTGAAGCTGGCCGGCGACGATTTCGACAAGGAGCAGATGTCGAGCGACAACACCGACTTTGTCGATGCCTACGCCGGCCTGCCCGCCTCCGAACTGATGCCGTACGCATCCGACGCGCGCGAAGTGTTCGTACCCGACATGCAGAAGTGGTTCGAGGTGCGTCGCCGGTACATCCAGTGGGTGGACGGCCACCTGGCGCAGATGCAGATCGCCACCGACGTCACCGTACGCAAGGCCGCCGAGGAAATGGCCCGACAGCACGAGGAGCGCCTGCAGTTCACGAGCCGCCTGACCACCATGGGTGAAATGGCCTCGTCGCTGGCACACGAGTTGAACCAGCCGCTGGCCGCCATCAATAACTACTGCATGGGTGCCGTGGCGCGCCTGCATTCGGGCCGCAGCACGCCCGAAGACCTGATCCCGGTACTGGAAAAGACCTCGGCGCAGGCCGTGCGCGCGGGCACGATCATCAGCCGCATCCGCGGCTTCGTGAAGCGCAGCCAGCCGCAACGGCGCGAGGCCGCGCTCCATGACATCGTGGCCGACTCCGTGGGCCTGGCCGATCTGGAAGCCACGCGCCGCCGCGTGACCATCCTGACCCGCCTGCCGGCTCCGCCGCTGATGCTGTACGTGGATCCGGTGCTGATCGAACAGGTGCTGTTGAACCTGCTCAAGAATGCCGTGGAGGCCATGGCCGGCCTGCCGGCCATGCGCGCCGCGGGCGTGGTGCGCCTGCATGCGCGCATCGAGAACGTCGAGTTCGGCCAATGCTGCTGTATCGACGTGATCGACCAGGGCCCCGGCGTGGACGAGGCCACCAAGGAACGGCTGTTTGAACCGTTCTTCAGCACCAAATCGGACGGCATGGGCATGGGCCTGAATATCTGCCGTTCGATCATTGAATCCCACCAGGGCCGGCTCTGGGTGGAAAACAATGTGGACGGCATCGGTTGTACGTTTAAAATCACCCTGCCGTTGCAGCCTGCGCTACCCGAACAGTAACGGGAACCCCCCTGGCATGCCGGACGACCCTCTGCCGCGGGGCATCGGGAGGCCGTCCGGGCCATTGACCCAGGGGGTGTTGCGCACCGCCGCATACAGTTACACTTCGTTGCAAACGACTTTGCCCCAGGAGACTTCATGACCGCAACGCCCAGCCCAACGCCGCATCGTGGCGAGACCGTCTTTATCGTCGACGACGATGAAGCGATGCGCGACTCGCTGACCTGGCTGCTAGAGGGCAATGGCTATCAGGTGCGCAGCTTCAACAGCGCCGAGCAGTTCCTCTCCGCCTACGACGCCGGCCAGGTGTCCTGCCTGATCCTCGACGTGCGCATGCCTGGCATGAGCGGTCCGGAACTGCAGGAACGCATGATTGCCGAGAATATCGATATCCCGATCGTCTTTATCACGGGCCACGGCGATGTACCGATGGCGGTATCGACGATGAAGCGCGGAGCGATCGATTTCATCGAGAAACCTTTCGACGAATCGGAACTGCGCGCGCTGGTGGAACGGATGCTGACCAAGGCCCGCTCCGACCATTCCACTGCCCGCGAACAGCGCGCCGCCAAGGATCTGCTGGGCAAGCTGACCACGCGCGAGCAGCAGGTACTGGAGCGCATCGTGGCCGGCCGCCTGAACAAGCAGATTGCCGACGACCTGGGCATTTCGATCAAGACGGTGGAGGCGCACCGCGCCAACATCATGGAAAAGCTCAATGTGAATACAGTCGCTGACCTGCTCAGGCTGGCGCTGTCGCGCAACAGCTGATTCACTGAACTCAGGCGCCGCCCAGCGCCTGATAAACCCCCATCCGCCATCCGCCATCCGCCATCCAGATACGCAGCCGGCTCGCCCGGTTGCCAGCGACAGCGGCCCGTGCCACGCGCAGTGCCTGCTTGTCGTCCAGCCGGAACCCGCTCACCGGCTCAGGTATTCAATTTCCGAGAATGTCACGACCCACTGCGGTCGATATACGACCAGGATCGCCACCAGCATGCCGGTCAGGAACGCTTCGCCGAAGGCAATGATGACCACGCCGGTCATCTGGTCGCCGGCGCTGAGGCCAGCACCGGAAGGCTGACCCGCCTGCAGCAGCCAGGCCAGCCGCATGCCGCCACAGACGATGGTGGCAAGTAGCGCGGCAAAATAGCCGTGGCCCAGAATGAAAACGAACAGATGGCGCGGCAGCCAGCGCCGCAGGCAGGCCTGCAGGCCCGCCGTCACCAGCGCCGGCACGGCCGCCATCCAGACAAAGCGTGGCGCCAGCGATATCCAGTCGATGTTCTGCCAGACCTGCCCGGACAGATAGGCCAGCCCCAGCAGCGACACCAGGTCGGCAATGGCCAGCGACACCACGGCCAGCGGCAGGCCAAACATCGTCACGGCCAACGTCGCGCCCATCAACTGTATGACCACGCCGCCAGCGATCGTGGCATGGGCAGACCACAACAGCGTCAGGAAAAACAGCATGCCAAGCCACGCATGCTGGAGCGACTCGCGCCTCAGCAGTTGCCAGGGCCGCTGGGCAACGGCCCATGCCAGCACCGCGACAGCCAGCGTGGGCAACGGCCAGGTGTCCAGCAAGCCCCGAATTGAAGATTCGTCAACGTCCATTGCTGCATGCTAGCAGTCGGCCAACACCACCGCGCTTCAGTGCGGCGAATGAGGCACGCCCAAGCCGCTTGCGAAGGTCCGCAAGCCTTTATAATCGCGGTTTCGCATCCGGCACCGCTGTCCACGCACGGCGCCTGAGCCCCATCCCCAAGCTTCTCCAGTCACGAACTCCCATGTCCGCCCAACTCATCGACGGTAACGCCCTCGCCAAACAGATCCGCGCCGAAGCTGCCCAGCGCGCCGCCCGCCTGACCGCCGCCGGCCACCAGCCGGGGCTGGCCGTGGTGCTGGTCGGCGAAGACCAGGCCAGCCAGGTCTATGTGCGCAACAAGGTCAAGGCCTGCGAGGACAATGGCTTTCATTCGTCGCTGGACCGCTATCCGGCCGACCTTTCCGAAGCCGACCTGCTGGCCCGCATCGACGCGCTGAACCGCGATCCCAAGATCCACGGCATCCTGGTGCAACTGCCGCTGCCCAAGCACATCGACAGCCACAAGGTCCTGGAGGCGATTGCGCCTGAAAAGGACGTGGATGGCTTCCACGTGGCCAATGCCGGCGCGCTGATGACCGGTGCCCCGCTGTTCCGCCCCTGCACGCCGTACGGTTGCATGAAGATGCTCGAATCGATCCAGTACCCGCTGCGCGGCGCACGTGCCGTGGTGCTGGGCGCCTCGAACATCGTCGGCAAGCCAATGGCAATGCTGCTGCTGCAGGCCGGCGCCACGGTGACGATCTGCAACAGCAAGACGCGCGACCTGGCCGCGCATACCCGCGAGGCCGACGTGATCGTGGCCGCGGTGGGCCGCCGCAACATCCTCACCGCCGAGATGGTCAAGCCGGGCGCGGTCGTGATCGACGTGGGCATGAACCGCAACGATGAAGGCAAGCTGTGCGGCGACGTGGACTTTGCCGGCGTGCGCGAGGTGGCCGGCCATATCACCCCGGTACCGGGCGGTGTCGGGCCGATGACGATCACGATGCTGCTGATCAACACGCTGGAAGCCGCCGAGCGCGTAGCCGGCCTGGCCTGATGAAGGTCCCAATGGCGCTTCAATCGCGCCAATAGCAAAGTCGTACTGGATATTTGGCCGCAAAGGCCTCATCTTGCACAGGTAATCGTGCCGCACCGGTCCAGGTCGCGGCACGCCAACCGGGAATTGCCATGACTGATACCACCGACCGCGCCAACAACCCGCTGCTCGATTTTTCCGATCTGCCGCGTTTTGCCGAGATCCGGCCCGAACACATCGGCACCGCGCTTGACGTGCTGCTGGCCGATGCCCAGGCCGCCGTGGCACGCGCCGAGGATCCCGCCACACCAGCCACCTGGACCAGCGCCGTGGAAGCGCTCGAGACCGCCACCGAACCGCTGGGCCGTGCCTGGGGCGTGGTGGGTCACCTGAGCGCCGTGGCCGATACGCCAGAACTGCGCAAGGCACATGCCGACAACCTGCCCCGCATGACCGAGTTCTGGTCGTCGCTGGGCCAGAGCCTGGCGCTGTACGACAAGTACAAGGCCGTGGCGGCCGGCCCCGAGTTTGCCGCCCTCTCGCCTGCCCGCAAGCAACTGCTCGAGAATGAACTGCGTGGCTTCCGCCTCGGCGGCGCCGAACTGCCGGAAGACAGCAAGCCGCGTTTCGCCGAGATCCAGGAGCAGCAGGCCCAGCTTTCAAAGGCTTTCTCCGATCACGTGCTCGATGCCACCAATGGCTACGCGCTCTACGTGGAGGATGAATCGCGTCTGTCCGGCATCCCGGCCGACGCAAAGGAAGCCGCCGCGCTGGCGGCCGAGAAGGACGGCAAGACCGGCTGGAAGTTCACGCTGCACTTCCCGTCGTACTTCCCGGTGCTGCAGTATGCCGACGACCGAGGCCTGCGCCAGACCATGTACGAGGCCAGCGTCACGCGTGCCTCGGAACTTGGCGCGCAGTACAACCAGGGCCAGGCGGACTGGGACAATACGTCGAACATGCGCGAGCAGCTGACGCTGCGCCGTGAAGAGGCACAGATGCTTGGCTACGCCAACTACGGCGAAGTCTCGCTGGTGCCGAAGATGGCCGAGTCGCCCGCCGACGTGCTGAAGTTCCTCGACGAACTCGCGGTCAAGGCCCGTCCCTACGCCGAAGCCGACTGGAAGGAACTGCGCGAATTCGCAGCGGCCGAACTGGGCCTCGACAAGATCGAGCCGTGGGATGTTGCCTACGCTTCGGAAAAGCTGCGCCAGAAGCGCTATGCGTTCTCCGATGACGAGGTCAAGCAGTACTTCCAGGAGCCCAAGGTACTGGAAGGCCTGTTCGGCGTGGTCGAGAGGCTGTTCTCGGTGAATATCCAGCCCGATAACACGCAGACCTGGCACAAGGACGTGCGCTTTTTCCGCGTGGTGTCGCCGCAAGGTGCGCTGCTGGCGCAGTTCTACATCGACCTCTATGCGCGCGAAGGCAAGCGCGGCGGCGCCTGGATGGACGACGCGCGCGGCCGCAAGGAGCGCGGTAACGGCACCGTGCAGACCCCGGTGGCCTACCTGACCTGCAACTTCACCGCGCCCGTCGGCGGCAAGCCCGCCCTGTTCACGCACGACGAAGTCATCACGCTGTTCCACGAGTTCGGCCATGGCTTGCACCATATGCTTACGCAGGTGGGCGACCTCGGCGTATCGGGCATCAACGGCGTGGAATGGGATGCCGTGGAACTGCCATCGCAGTTCATGGAGAACTTCTGCTGGGAATACGAGGTGCTGTCGACGATGACGGCCCACGTGGAAACCGGTGCACCGCTGCCGCGCGTGCTGTTCGACCGCATGCTGGCGGCGAAGAATTTCCAGAACGGCATGATGACCCTGCGCCAGATCGTGTTTTCGTCGTTCGACATGCACCTGCATACCGACTACGACCCGCAAGGTCCGGTATCCGTGCTCACGCTCTCGCGCCAGATCAACGATGCGAAGCACGTGGTGCCGCAATCGCCGCTGTCGCGCTGGCCGAATACGTTCAGCCATATCTTTGCGGGCGGCTACGCCGCGGGCTACTACAGCTACAAGTGGGCCGAGGTGCTGTCCGCCGATGTCTATGCCGCGTTCGAGGAAGCCGGACAGTTGTCTGGCAGCGTGCTCGACAGTGAAGTAGGCGAGCGGTACCGCCGCGAGATCCTGTCGGTAGGCGGCAGCCGGCCGGCCATGGAATCGTTCGTGGCGTTCCGTGGGCGTGCGCCGCAGATCGAAGCGCTGCTGCGGCACGGCGGCATGGCGGAAGCTGCGGTCGCGGCCTGATCGCACGCTCGCTGACCAGGCGCCCGGACCATGGACACGCAGATTCCGATCCGTACGGAATGTCCACCGGGTGCCTGCGACTGCAAGCGGGAAGTGCTGTTCGACAACCCGGCTGCCGACCGCCGCATCCTGATGCTGACCCAGCATGAGGAAAAGCGGCTGGTCGCCCGGCTGGAAGCGGTGCAGACGCTGGACGAACTGCGCCGGATGCAGGAAAAGCTGCGCGCCCAGCTCGGCATCGTGGTCACGATCACACCGAGCGACAACGAGGTCCGCACGGTACAAGGCTTCCATATCGAGCTCGCGGACCAACCGGGGCTGTGCCGCAAGACGCGCGCCGCCATCCCGGCCGCGATCCGGCGTTGCATGAAGACTCATGAGCAGATTGCGTTCGACATGCTGAATGAACGCGACCTGCTCGGTGGCCTGTTTGGCCAGTAACCCACACAAGAATAATTGCCGATGAGAATCGCGAGCTGGAACGTCAACTCCCTCAAGGTGCGCCTGCCCCAGGTGCTGCAATGGATGGCCGCGCAGGAAGCAGCCGGTACGCCAGTCGACGCGCTGTGCCTGCAGGAATTGAAACTGCCCGATGACAAGTACCCGCTGGCGGAGCTCGAAGCAGCTGGCTTCCATAGCATCTTTACGGGTCAGAAGACCTACAACGGCGTGGCAATCGTTGCGCGCGACGGCACCATGCCGGCGCCCACCGATGTGGTACGCAATATTCCCGGCTACGAAGATGCGCAGCAGCGGGTGATTGCCGGTACCTATGGCGATGTGCGGCTGATCAGCGCGTACTTCCCGAACGGCCAGGCGCTGGATTCCGACAAGTTCGTCTACAAGCTCGACTGGCTCAAGGCCATGACCGACTGGCTGCGCGCCGAAATGGTCAAGTACCCGAAGCTGGCGCTGCTCGGCGATTTCAATATCGCGCCTGAAGACCGCGATGTGCATGATCCCGCCAAATGGGAAGGCCAGAACCTGGTGTCACCGCCCGAGCGCGATGCGTTCAAGGCACTGGTGGCGATGGGCCTGGTCGACTCGTTCCGCATGTTCGAACAGCCCGAGAAAACCTTCTCATGGTGGGACTATCGCATGATGGGTTTCCGCCGCAACGCTGGCCTGCGCATCGACCATATCCTGCTGTCGCCCGAGCTTGCACAGCGCTGTACCACCTGCCTGATCGACAAGGAACCGCGACGCTGGGAGCAGCCGTCCGACCATACGCCGGTGGTGGCCGCACTGAATCTCGCCTGAACCGATGAGCTCCGCCGCCCGCATCCACACTCCCGCCCTGCAACGCTGGTTTCCGTGGCTGCGGCGCGTCACGCCGCTGACGTTGCGTGCGGACCTCGTCGCCGGGTTGCTTGGCGCAGTCCTGGTATTGCCGCAGGGTGTGGCGTTTGCCACGCTGGCGGGCCTGCCTCCGCAATACGGGATCTACACCGCGGTGATCCCGTGCATCGTGGCCGCGCTGTTCGGATCGAGCTGGCACGTGATGTCGGGCCCTACCAACGCCAACTCTCTCGCGCTGTTTGCGATGCTGAGTCCGGTTGCATTTGCTGGCAGCCCTGCCTATATCGCGCTGGCGCTGGCCGTGACCATGCTGGTGGGCATCCTGCAACTGGCGGTGGGCGTGCTCCGGCTTGGCTCGTTGGCCAATTTCATCTCGCCATCGGTACTGCTGGGATTTACGTGTGGTGCGGCAACGCTGATCGCGTTGTACGCGCTCAAGGACCTGTTCGGCCTGGCAGTGCCTACGGGCACCAGCGCGTTCGGGGTGGTGCGCTTCCTGTTCGATAACTTCGACACCATCAACCACGGTGCGCTGATCGTGGGTGGCGTCACGCTGGTGGTAACGCTGGCCATCAAGCGCGTTGCACGCCGGATGCCGTTCATGCTGCTCGGCCTGCTGGCCGGATTCAGCGTGTCGCTCTGGCTGAACCATAGCGGCTGGGGCGGCGCGCAGCATGTGAACGTGGTGGGACCGATTCCTTCGGCGCTCCCGCCCTTCCATCTTCCCGACATCAACTGGCGCACGATACCCGACCTGCTCGGGATTGCCGCCGCGCTGACGATCGTGGCGCTTGGCCAGTCGATCTCGATTGCCAAGGCCGTGGCGCTGCGCTCGGGCCAGCATGTCGATGCCAACCGCGAGTTTATTGGCCAGGGGTTGTCGAATATCGCGGGCGGTCTGTTCTCGGGCTACATCTCGTGCGGCTCGTTGAACCGCTCGATGCCGAATTTCGAAGCCGGTGCAAAGACACCGCTGGCCAGCGTGTTCTCGGCGTTGCTGCTGGTGGCACTGGTGGCCGTCAGTGCCCCGCTACTGGCGCAGATTCCGCTTGCCGCGATCGCCGCAATGCTGATGCTGGTGGCCTGGGGCCTGTTCGATTTCCGGCGGCTGCGCCGCATTGCGCGGCTGTCGCGCACCGAATTCGCGATTGCAGTCGGTACCTTCGTGGCCACGCTGGCGATCCGGCTGGAAATGGCCGTACTGCTGGGCACGATCCTGTCGCTGGTGGCCTACCTGTACCGCACGTCGCGGCCGGCCGTGCGTAGCCTGGTGCCCGATGCCGATGATCCCGGCCGTCGCTTTACCCCGCTGGACGAACTGCGCCGTCCGCAACCGGAATGCCCGCAACTCAAGCTGCTGCGCATGGAAGGTGCGATCTACTTCGGTGCCGTGCAATACGTGACCGACCGGCTTCACTGGCTGCGCACGGTCGACGCGGAACAGAAGCATCTGCTGGCTATGACCAAGAGCATGAACTTCATCGACCTGGCCGGCGCCGAGATGTGGGAAGCAGAACTCACCGAGCGGCGCGCGGCCGGTGGCGATCTCTACTTTCACCGCCCACGCACGCAGGTGCTCGATACCTGGGAGCAGACCGGGTTCACCAACAAGCTTGGCGCCGACCATATCTTCCCGACCAAGCGGCAGGCGCTGCACACCATCATCGCCACGCTGTCTCCCGAGATTTGCGCGCAATGCCATGCGCGTATTTT
Organism: uncultured Cupriavidus sp.; assembly: GCA_963543405.1. Lineage (GTDB taxonomy): Bacteria > Pseudomonadota > Gammaproteobacteria > Burkholderiales > Burkholderiaceae > Cupriavidus. The sequence continues at coordinate 15,423 of CAUUBQ010000050.1, read as the reverse complement.
CGAGGAATGCTCGCAGCGTCCAGGTGGCCCCGCTTTCGCGTCAGCCGACGACGGCGCCGTGCAGCACACGCCACGACATGACGTGCCAGACAATGCGCCACACACTGCGCCAGTGGACACGGCACATCCTGCCTGAATGGCAAACCCGGCGAGCGGCTATCTAGGCAATCGGTTGAAGTTACTACGAGAATAACTACGAGAAACGGTAGGGATGTAGCGCACCGGTCGGCCTGCTGGACAGCGAGGCCAAAACCGGCGGCGGAGGGTTGCTGCCGTCGGTCGTCGGTCTTAGACCGGCGCCACGTGCGCTCTCTTGACTACGACCGGCTGGGGCACGCCCTGCTCGATCAGTACCACGGCCGCGCGTTCGATCGTGTCACGACCGGCGCGGAACGCCTCTTCCAGCGACAGCACCTGGTCGGCACTGAAGCCTTCCCACAGGGCTTCGCGTGTTACCACGCATGTCACTTGCTCACCGTCGACAAGCGCGTGGAACAGCAAACCCTCGTTGTTGATGTCGTAGCGGTCTTGCTCCTGGAATTTGATTTCCATCATCACAGCCCTCCATATGCAAGTGGAGAAGCATCCTAACATGGCTTTGCGGAAATCGTCTTCGATCCCCTGCATGCCCTGGCAGAATGCGACTCGTCTCAATGCCCCCAGAATGACCGATGGCGGGCGCAACAAGTTCCGTCCGCCACATGCGCTTTGCATGCCGCCGCGCCCGGTGAATTGCAAAGCATCGCATGCGCATGTGTCAGCGTGATGAGCCGATCGAACCGATCACGCACACGCTTGCCGCACGCAGAATCGACCGCCCCCGATCGGACCACCGCGTAACTTTGCAGGGCATTACGAGACTTTTCATTTAGCGTTTGACAAAGCCGAAAATGCTGCTAGAATCTCGGTCTTCGTCGGGGCGTTAGCTCAGTTGGTAGAGCAGCGGACTCTTAATCCGTAGGTCGAGTGTTCGAGTCACTCACGCCCCACCAGACACAAGAAAGGCCGGAAGCAGCAATGCTTCCGGCCTTTTGCGTTTTCGTGCGCATTGAGGTTCGGCTGGGGCCGCTTATGCGGCCCACTCATCAAACCCCAGCCTGTTCCGCGCGCTCGAACAAGGTGCGCGCCAGGCGCCGGTGATCCGACAGCACGCTGGGCAGATCCACGGTCAACAGCCGGCCGTCGCGTACCACCACGCGACCATTGATGATGCTGGTCGACACATTGGACGGCGTGCAGAACACCAGCGCGGCAACCGGATCGTGCCCGCCACCGGCGTAGCCTACCGCCGACATGTCGAAGGACACGATGTCCGCCGACATGCCAGGCAGCAACGCACCAATGTCATCGCGATTCAGCACGCGCGCACCGCCCAGCGTGGCGATCTCCAGCGCCTCGCGCGCACTCATCGCGGCCGGGCCAAATCCCACACGCTGCAACAGCATGGCCTGGCGCGCTTCGCCGAGCATATGCGCGCCGTCGTTCGATGCACTGCCGTCGACACCAAGCCCCACCGGCACACCCGCATCGCGCATGCGGCGGATCGGCGCGATACCGGACGCCAGCCGCATGTTCGAGCACGGACAGTGCGCCACACCCGTACCGGTGCGCGCAAACAGCGCCAAGCCTTCGTCATCGAGCTTTACGCAGTGCGCGTGCCAGACATCGTGGCCGACCCAGCCCAGGTCCTCGGCATACTGGGCCGGCGTCATGCCAAACTTCTCGCGCGAGTAGGCGATATCGTTGTCGTTCTCGGCCAGGTGCGTGTGCAGCGATACGCCATAGTGGCGCGCCATGGTGGCGGACTCGCGCATCAGGTCGCGCGACACCGAGAACGGCGAACACGGCGCCAGCACCACGCGCAGCATCGCATGGCGCGATGCATCGTGATACTGCTCCACCAGCCGCTGGCTGTCGCGCAGGATGGCCGCCTCGGTTTCGACCACCACATCGGGAGGCAGGCCACCCTGGCTACGGCCCACGCTCATCGAACCGCGCGCGGCATGAAAACGCATGCCGATCTGTCTTGCCGCATCGATCGAATCGTCGAGCTTCGCACCATTCGGATACAGGTAGAGATGATCGCTGGTGGTCGTGCAGCCGGACAGCATCAGCTCAGCCATCGCGGTTTGCGTCGAGACGCGGATCATCTCCGGCGTCAGGTGCGACCACAGCATGTACAGGTTTGTCAGCCAGCCAAACAGCTCCGCGTCCTGCGCAGCGGGCACGGCACGCGTCAGGCTCTGGTACATATGGTGGTGCGTATTGACCAGCCCGGGCATCACCACATGACCGCGCATGTCGACAACTTCGGCGCCGCCTTCGTCGCTCATGCGCCGATATTGCTCCGGCAAGTCGGCGGTGGCGCCCACCCATTCAATGACGGGCCCGTTGGCGACCAGCGCGCCATCGGCGATCTCGCGGCGCTGCGCGTCCATGGTGACCAGTACGTCGGCATGCTGGAGGATCAGGGTCATGGCAGGTTGTGTATCCAGGTTGTGAACGAAAGCGAGTCTACGCAAGCTCGGCGCACTGGCCCAAGCGCAGATTTTCGCGCTCGGTGTCCACAAATTGTGGACACCCCTAACGAGACAGCCCGGCGAGCGCGGCGGCCATCGCATCGCTCATCAACCCGGCGGCGGGCGTCAGCGGACTACGGCCACGCGTTACCAGCCGCAACGACTGCCGCTGCAAGTCGCCATCGCGCAGCGGCACGAACACCACCGAACCGCGCATGCGCTCTTCCATCACATCGAGCGGATTGAGCAGTGCAACGCCGGCGCCCGTCGCCACCAGCCGCTGGATCAATACCACCGAGGTAGATTCCACCGCCGGCATCACGTCGAGCGACTGGCGCGCAAACGCTTCATCCACCAGCGCCCGGATCGACAGCGATGGCGCCGGCAAGATCAGCGGATACCCCGCGCACTCGGCCAGTCGCGCCGACGATTGCGACGCCAGCGGATGTCCGGGCGCCACTACGGCACCGATCGACCAGTCGCTGCCCGCCACGGTACGCAGCGCCGCGACCTCCGGCATGTCATAGCCAAGCCCCAGATCCGCATCGCCCTGCTCCACCGCCGCGACGATGCCGCCCACCGGCAGATCAGCCACGCGCACCACGATTCCCGGGTGGCGCTGACGAAAATCGTGCACCAGCGACGGCATCCACGAGCCCGCCAGCCCTGACGTGGTGGCAATCGTTACCACGCCACGCCGCGCTCCCTTGATCTCAGCCACGCGCGCCTGCAGCGCCTCGTGCTCGCGCAGGGTCTGCCGCACATGCGCCAGCACCATTTCGCCCAGCGGCGTCAGGTGCAGGCGCTTGTTGATGCGGTCGAACAGCGGCGCACCCAGATCGGCCTCCAGCTCCAGGATCTGGCGATTGATCGCGGTCGGCGCCACGTGCAGATGTTCCGCCGCCCGCCGGATCGAACCGCGACGGACAACCTCATCGAGATAGCGAAGAACGCGCGCATGCATGGAAAATTGGGCCGACAAGGCTTTCGGTTCAGGACCCGCGCATTGTAAGACGCACCACTCTCGCAAAAAAATTCACGAAGGGGCTTGCGCGATACAAAACTCGTTGCTAGAATCTCTTTCTTCGTTGGGGCGTTAGCTCAGTTGGTAGAGCAGCGGACTCTTAATCCGTAGGTCGAGTGTTCGAGTCACTCACGCCCCACCAGCGAATTCCAGAAAGGCCCGAAGCTCACAAGCTTCGGGCCTTTTGCTTTTCTGCCTCCATCTTTACCCAGTGGTCCGATCTCCACGGGTTCCCCCCAATATCCCGCCGACAAGCTTTCGCGTTGAATGCTCCCCAACGCATATCACGGAACTACGTTCCGTAATGCGGAACTTAGAAGACAAGCGTTAGAAGACACGCATTACCTGGGAGGCATCTCTTGAAAGCTGTTCTGAAAGCGGGCGCTATGGGCGCCCTTGCCGCGTTGGGTCTGATGGCAATCACGGCGCACGCGCAGTCGTACCCGAACAAGCCCATCCGCCTGATCGTGCCGTTTGCCGCAGGCGGCACCACCGATATCGTGGGCCGCGCCGTTTCCGATGCGCTGGGCCGTGAACTGGGCCAGCCGGTGGTGGTCGAGAACCGTGGCGGTGGCGGTGGTGCCATCGGCGCCGATGCCTTGGCCAAGTCCGCACCTGACGGCTATACGCTGGGCATCGCTACCGTCAGCACGATGGCGACCAACCCGGCCACCAATGCCAAAAATCCGTACGATCCGCTGAAGGACTTCGCACCGATCACGAATCTCGTGAACGTGCCGAACGTGCTGACCGTGAACCCGAAGGTGCCGGCCAAGAACCTCAAGGAGTTCGTGGCACTGCTCAAGTCGAATCCGGGCAAGTACAGCTACGCGTCGGCCGGCAAGGGCAGCATCTCGCACCTGGACGGTGAACTGTTCAAGTTCATTACCAAGACCGACATGGTGCATATCCCCTACCGCGGATCGGGCCCGGCACTGAACGACACGCTGGCTGGCCAGGTCAATGCGCAGTTCGACAACCTGCCGTCATCGATGCCCTTTATCCAGAGCGACAAGCTGCGCGCGCTGGCCGTGGCCGCACCGAAACGCGTGGAAGGCCTGCCCAATGTGCCGACCTTTGCCGAGGAAGGCATGAAGGACATGAACAACATGGCCTGGTATGGCCTAGTGGCCCCCGCCGGCACGCCAGCCGCGATCGTCGCCAAGGTGCACGATGCCGCGGTCAAGGCGCTGCAGGATCCGAATGTGAAGAAGCGCCTGCACGATGCCGGCGCCTATCCGGACGGCAACACGCAGCAGCAATATGCGGCCCAGATCAAGCGCGAACTGGAACTGCGCAAGAAGATTGCGACGGACCAGAACATCACGCTGGAATGACATCGGCATGACGTTCCGCTGACGTGGCGGGCCCGCCGCCTGAGTATTGTTACTACAACTTTGGCAAGCGGGCCGCCGCGAACCCCGGTAAAGTATCAGCATCAATATCAATAACGCCATTTTCTGTCGGGCCGGATCATTTCGATCCCGCCCCTACCTGAGAGGATGATGATGCTGAAGAAGACCGTACCGACGCTGATCGTTGCCGCACTGACCGCACTGGGCGCCATGCAACTGGCCCACGCGCAGAAGAACTACACGGACGGCGGCGATCTCTACAGCGGTAGCCATTCGAAGAACAAGGCCAACCCGAACCAGAACCCGGCCAAGGCCGGCAAGTTCGACCCGTACACCGACGGCGCGAAGAAATCGACCAAGTCCGAGCTGGCACCGAACAAGAAGGCGGATCCGTACACCGATGGCGCCAAGGCTGGCAAGCCCGATCCGTACACTGATGGCGCCCGGGCTGGCAAGGCCGACCCGTACACCGACGGCGCCAAGGCTGGCAAGGCCGATCCGTACACTGACGGTGCCAAGAAGCAGTAACAACAGTAACAGCAGCAACCGCAGTAACTTGTAACCCGCGTTTTTCCACCGCTCTCCCGTGCCGGAGGGCGGTGCCCTCCCTTCCCGCCTCCCGCCTGCTCCTCGCCCCCCTCGTCCTGCGTCTCACCCGGCGCATCAGCCAAAAGATTGACTAGGAATTACCCGCGCTGTCACGCAAATGTCTCGACATTACTGGTAGTGTTCGGCCTAGCAATTTTATTGAGAAGCGACCGGCCCGATTCCAGAGGCAGGCGCCCATGCCGCCCGGGCCGGCTAATGCACCGGCCTAAGAAGTGTCCAGGCGGCAACCCTTTTATGGGAGACCTGAGCGAATGCAGCCCAAAGCACTCGAAATACATGAGCCCGTTGTGCTCTCGCTTGTCGATGCGGTTACCGCATGGCAAAGCGCCCTTGACAAGACCCTGAGCGTATCGGGGCTGAACTATCCCAAATGGCTGCTGTTGCGTGCAATCCGCCTTGACGCGTTCATGCGCGGACAGCCCTGCGAAGGCGCCATCTTCCTGGATGTGCCACAGACTGAACGGCTGTTGCGCGAGCTCCATGCCGAAGGCTGGCTGGACTTTCCGGCGGACGGCACGCCACGCATCGCTGGAGCCGCATGCGCGCGCCTCGAACGCGCCGCGCAGGCCGTGCGCGCGCTCCACTCGGTATCAGTCGGTCACCTGAGCTCGGCGGAACGCGGCGCACTGAGCAGCCTGCTGCATCGCATGACCTCCACGCTGGACGATCATGCGGCACGCCATGGCCGGCACGCCGCGTGGGAGCAGGATGAGCGTTCCGTGGTAGTGCCGGAAGTGATCAGTCGCGCGGCGCGGCAGGCCATGCCAGCCTGAGTTCCGGCGCCGGCGCGCCCCATGCTCCCATGACGCCCCGCCTTGCGGGGCGTCGTCGTTTTGTCACCCGGCCCGCGTAAATCTTTCCTACAGTGTGAGCATGCACCGGCACACCACCGAGGAGACGCCATGCCCCCGGAGAACGAAGAAAAGGTTGCGCAACTGCTGGAGGACCTGGTCGCATTGGCGCGCGAGCGCCTGCCCGGCGCCACGTTCGCCATCGTCGAACCCCTGCTGCGTCATTACTACGATCTGGCCGATGCCGAGGACCTGCTCGCGCGCAATGTGGCAGATCTCTACGGCGCCGTGATGGCGCACTGGCAGACCGCCCAGAAATTCGTCCCCGGTACCGCCCGACTGCGCGTGTACAACCCGAACCTCGAGGAACACGGCTGGCATTCGGACCATACGGTGGTGGAGATCGTCAACGACGACATGCCGTTCCTGGTGGACTCCGTGACCATGGAGATCAACCGTCACGGCCTGACACTGCATTCGGCGATTCACCCGGTCTTCCGTATCTGCCGCGATTCGCGCGGCGGCATCGAGAGTATCGGCCTGGGCGGCAGTGAAACCGCCACGGCCGGCTGCCGGCTGGAATCGTTCATCCATTTCGAAGTGGATCGCACGGGCGAGGCTGCGCGCCTTGATGCGCTGCGCGTTGGTATTGGCAGCGCGCTTGGCGACGTGCGGGCCGCCGTCGAAGACTGGCCCCGCATGCGCCAGACGGCCCAGGAGACGGTGGCCAAGATGGCCCAGGCACCCGACGCCGGCACGCCCGATGCCCTGGAAGCGCGCGCGTTCCTGGAATGGATGCTCGACGACCATTTCACGTTCCTGGGCCAGCGCGACTACGAACTGATCGCACGCGACGGCCAGTACTTCCTGCGCGGCGTGGAAGGCTCCGGCGCGGGCCTGCTGCGCGAAGCGCTGCGCGATCCGGGTACCGACGATCTCACGCCGCTGCCGGCCGCCGCACGGAGCATCATTGAAGGTGCCTCGCCGATCTTCGTCACCAAGGCCAATTCGCGCTCCACCGTGCATCGTCCCGGCTATCTCGACTATGTCGGCGTGAAACTGCTCGATGCCAATGGCAAACTGTTCGGCGAGCGCCGGTTCGTGGGGTTGTACACGTCCACAGCGTATATGGTCAGCACCAGCGAAATCCCGCTGGTGCGGCGCAAGTGCGCCAACATCCTGGAACGCGCCGGCTTCCTGACCAAGGGCCATCTCTACAAATCGCTGGTGACGATCCTTGAGCAGTACCCGCGCGACGACCTGCTACAGGCCGACGAGGACGAACTGTTCGACATCGTGCTAGGCATCCTGCGCCTGCAGGAGCATCAGCGCACACGGCTATTCGTGCGGCGCGACCGCTTCGACCGCTTTATCTCGTGCCTGGTCTTCGTGCCGCGCGACAAGTACAACACCGACCTGCGGCAGCGCATCCAGAAGCTGCTGGTGCAATCGTTCAACGGCACCAGTTGCGAGTTCACGCCGCTGCTGTCGGAATCGCCGCTGGCACGCATCCAGCTGACCGTGCGCGGGCAGCCGGGCACCATGCCCGAGGTCGATACGCGCGAACTCGAACAGAAGATCGTGCAGGCCACGCGCCGCTGGCAGGACGACCTGGCCCAGGCGCTGCATGACAGCCGCGGCGAAGAGCATGGCAACCGCCTGCTACGCCGCTATGGCGATTCGTTCCCGGCCGGCTACCGCGAAGACTATGCGGCCCGCACCGCCGTGCGCGATATCGAACTGATGGAACACGCGCGCCAGCACGTCAGCGGACTCGCGATGAACCTGTATCGCCCGATCGAAGCCTCGCCGGGCGCGTTCCGCTTCAAGGTCTATCGTGCCGGCGAACCCATCGCGCTGTCATTGAGCCTGCCGATGCTCGAACACCTTGGCGTGCGCGTGGACGAGGAGCGCCCGTACCTGATCGAGCCCGATGGTTGCGCGCCGGTCTGGATTCACGACTTCGGCCTGGAAATCGCGGCCGATCCCGATGGCAAGCCGCTCGACATCGACATCGAGAAAATCAAGCCGCTGTTCGAGGATGCGTTTGCCCGCGCATGGAATGGCGAGATCGAGAACGACGACTTCAACCGGCTGGTGCTGCGCGCCGGGCTGGCCGCGCGCGACGTGACAATCCTGCGCGCCTACGCCAAGTATCTGCGCCAGGTGGGTTCGACGTTCAGCAATGCCTATATCGAGCGCGCGCTGACGGCCAACCCCAACATTGCATCGATGCTGGTGTCGCTGTTCATTGCGCGTTTCGATCCGGCCACGGCCACGCCTGACAACGACGAGAACACGCGCGCCAGGAAGTGGCTCGCCGATATCGATGCCGCGCTCGACCAGGTACCCAACCTCGACGAGGATCGCATCCTGCGCCTGTTCCTGAACGTGATCAACGCCACGGTGCGCACCAACTACTTCCATCGCGGCGCCGACGGGCAGGCACGTCCGTATGTGTCGTTCAAGTTCAATCCCGCACTGGTGCAGGGCCTGCCCGAGCCTCGCCCGATGTTCGAGATCTGGGTCTATTCTCCGCGCGTGGAAGGCGTGCACCTGCGCGGCGGACGCGTGGCGCGCGGTGGCCTGCGCTGGTCCGACCGGCGCGAGGATTTCCGCACCGAGGTGCTGGGCCTGATGAAGGCGCAGATGGTCAAGAACACGGTGATCGTGCCGGTGGGATCCAAGGGCGGCTTCGTGGTCAAGCGCCCGCCCCCAGCCACCGACCGCGACGCGTTCCTGGCCGAAGGCGTGGCCTGCTACCAGACGTTCCTGCGCGGCCTGCTGGACCTGACCGACAACCTGGTCTCGGGCGAACTGGTGCCACCGCCCGACGTGGTGCGTCATGACGAGAACGACCCCTATCTGGTGGTGGCCGCCGACAAGGGCACGGCCACGTTCTCCGACTATGCCAATGCGATCTCCGCCGAATATGGCTTCTGGCTCGACGATGCGTTTGCCTCGGGTGGGTCGGTCGGCTACGACCACAAGAAGATGGGCATCACGGCGCGCGGCGCCTGGGAAAGCGTCAAGCGCCATTTCCGCGAGATGGGCGTCAATATACAGACCACGCCTTTCTCGGTGGTGGGCGTGGGCGACATGTCTGGCGACGTGTTCGGCAATGGCATGCTCCTGTCGCCCCATATCAGGCTGCTGGCTGCGTTCGACCATCGCCACATCTTCCTGGATCCCGATCCCGATTGCGCCCGGAGCCTGGCGGAGCGACAACGCCTGTTCGACCTGCCGCGCTCGAGTTGGGCCGACTATGACACCGCGCTGATTTCCGCTGGCGGTGGCGTGTATCCGCGCACGGCCAAGACGATCCCGCTGTCGCCGCAGGTGCAGGCGGTGCTTGGCGTGCAGTCCGCAACGCTGGCGCCGGCCGAACTGATGCATGCGATCCTGACCGCGCCGGTGGACCTGCTCTACAACGGCGGCATCGGTACTTACGTCAAGGCCAGCACCGAGACGCACCTGCAGGCCGGCGACCGGTCCAATGACGCGATACGCGTCAATGGCAACGAACTGCGTTGCAAGGTGGTGGGCGAAGGCGGCAACCTCGGTTTCACGCAACTGGGCCGCATCGAGTTCGCACGTAATGGCGGCCGCATGAATACCGACGCCATCGACAACTCGGCCGGGGTCGACTGTTCCGACCATGAAGTCAATATCAAGATCCTGCTCGGGCTGGTGGTGGCTGATGGCGAGATGACCGAGAAGCAGCGCAACAAGCTACTGGCCGAGATGACCGATGAAGTCGGCCTGCTGGTACTGGAGGACAACTACTTCCAGACCCAGGCGCTATCGGTGGCCGGGCGCGAAGCGCCGGCGCTGGTGGATGCCGAGGCGCGGCTGATCCGCTGGCTGGAGCGCGCGGGCCGCCTCAACCGTCCGCTCGAATTCCTGCCCTCGGAGGAAGATATCGCCGAACGCAAGGGACTGGGCCAGGGACTGACATCGCCCGAGCGCGCGGTGCTGCTGGCCTACAGCAAGATGTGGCTCTACGACGAACTGCTGGTGTCCGACGTGCCGGAAGACGCGCTGGTGGCCGCGCTGCTGGTCGACTACTTCCCGAAGCCATTGCAGCACCAACATGCGGCGGCGATGCAACGCCATCCGCTGCGGCGCGAGATCCTGGCCACGCACCTGACCAACATGCTCGTGAACCGCATCGGCGCAACGTTCGTCCATCACCTGATGGAAGAGACCGACGCACGGCCCGCCGATATCGTACGCGCCTGTCTGCTGGCGCGCGATGTGTTCGGGCTGACGGCCTTGTGGGAACGTATCGACGCACTCGACAACCAGGTCGACGACGCAATCCAGGCGCGCATGTTTGGCGCGCTGGCCCGACTGCTCGAACGCGCCACGCTCTGGTTTATCCGCTACCTGCGCGGTGGCGGCATCGTCGAGCCCGGCGCACCGCGTTTTACGGAGGCCGCGCAACGCCTGATGCCGCACTTGGCGGCGCTGCTGCCAGCCGAGGCCTCGCAAGCCATGGCCGAGCGCGCACTTGCGCTGACCGAGGCCGGTGTCGACGAGGACCTGGCCCTACGCGTGGCCGCCAGCGACAGCGCCGCCGCAGCGCTCGACATTGCCGAAGTGGCCGCATCTTCGCAGCGCAACCCGGCCGCGGTGGCGGGCGTCTACTTTGCGCTCGATACCGAGCTGAATTTCGGGTGGCTGCGCGAACGCGCATTGTCACTGCCGGCCGACACGCACTGGGACCTGTTGGCGCGCACTACCACGCTGGAAGACCTCGGCCGGCTCAAACGCGCGCTGACCACCAGCGTGCTCGCGCAATCGCGCGACAGTGACGACCCGCAGGCGCTGATCGACGGCTGGCGCGGCAGCCGTCAGGTGCCGCTGGACCGCTATGCACAGATGCTCACCGACCAGCGCGCGTCCGGTGTTTCCGGCGCGGGGGCGTTGTCGATGCTATCGGTGGCAGTCAGGGAGATCGGCTTGCTGGACCGCGCCTGACGATTGCCGCGCGCGCGGATTGCCGCGTGCGTGGCTGCGCCGCCAACACTTTGAAACGCCTTTGACGACCGTCAGTCGTCGAGGATGACGTCGTCGTCGTCGATATCGCGCAGCGGGGGCGGGTCGTCGCCGTCGGCGGTCAGGTCGTCGTCGGCGCCGTCACCGCACGCGCGGAACTCGATGCCCAGCCGCAGAAACAGATCGAACGCATCGGCCAGCAGGTGTTTCTGGCGCGGCAGCAGGCTCGCGTACGGCATGTCATAAATCGACTGGTGCGTCCCGCGTGCGCCCTTCAGCCCGCGGTCACGTGCGATATCAGACAGCAGCGCCGCAAAGCCCGAAAGATCCTGCGCAGCCAGCGCGGTGTTCAGCACGCGCGCGATGACTTGCGGGGTAGCACCGGCCCAGCCAATGACTTCGGCATTGGAGGCGGAATCGTGGGATATATCGCTAATGTCCATGATTGTCTTAACGGTCCGGGACCCGCCGCCTTGAGGCATCTGGAGCAACTTCACGATCACAAACACGCGTCGCCCCACTTGCGTGGGGGAGGGTCAGGCCCGTTTTCCACCCTGGCGGCGCGCAGGCTTCGGCGAAGGCGTTGGCTCCGCTGGCTGACGAATCTGGCGATATTTCTGCGTACCGTCCGGCGCCGTGCTGGCCTCGAGGTAATTGCGTGCGCCGCAGAGTGGGCAGCGGAAGAGTGGACCTTGCCCCTCGTTCCTGATCTCCACCGCGTCTGGCGCCCATTGCGTATCGCAAGACTGGTTCTGGCAGACAAACATCATGAACTCCGGATAAAGCGAGCCATCGTATCACGCGCACATCACGGATCAGCCATTGTTCTGCACCCAATGCCGCGCCCACGTACTTGCCGCGTTACGCGCCTCGGCCGCAGTGAAGTAGGTGGCCGGCGGCCCGCCCGCTTCCTGCACCACGGCGCCGGCTTCCCAGATATCGCACCAGGCCCGATAGCGCTCCGGACCAAGCGCCTGCCAGAACAGGTGCACCACGAATCCGCGGTATTCGAACATGTCGGAGCCGCCGTCGGTTTCATGTGACACGGCAACCGACGGCCCGGGCACATCTGCGTCGCCGGCGTCGACAATCGCTTGCCGCGCACGCCGACCGCCCATCACGGCGCACAGCGCGGCCGCCACCGCGCCTGTCAGCATTCCCGCCGCAAACCAGCAAGCCCTGCTCTCACGTTGCATCATCATGCAATGCCTCCTTTAACCAGGCGCCTCTCCGATGTCGAGATGCGCCGGAAGATCGGAGGTTCCTGCGATTCAGGTTATACCAATGCGACGTGAGCGCCAGCCCGGGGCGCCCGCAGGTGGCAGGACGGCATGCCGAAAGGGAGACTTTTCCGATTCGGCGCGTCCGATACGCAAATCAGAATCGGGCACGTGCACTGGTCCGGCAAGGCCGCTATACTACTGTACGTTTATACAGTATCGGACGACGCCCGCCGACGCTCACCGAAACTCACCGCCACCCGCCAACCTCCGTCCGGTCACAACGCCTGCTCACCATGCCCGCCTACCAAGCTGCCTCGATCCTGCTGGAAGCCCACTACTTCGGTGACGATGCCGAGATGCTGCGCCTGCCCTGTGACAGCGTCACGGTCCAGGGTGGCGCCATCGTCGTCGATGGGCTGGAAACCCGCCACCTGCGCGGCCTGCGCTGGACACCGGACTACCTGTCGTTCGACGCCGGCGGCGATCATCATCGCTATCCGGTCAGCCGTCCGGCCGTGCTGGGCCCCCAGGCGGCGCGCTTTGCATTGCTGTAGGCGTAGCGTCGCCGCGTCGTCGTGCATCAGCGTCGCAGCGCCGACACCCCCGCATAGACTGCCCGATCGCCGAGCTGGCGCTCGATTCGCAGCAACTGGTTATATTTGGCGGTTCGATCGGCACGCGACAGCGAACCGGTCTTGATCTGCCCGCACCGCGTGGCCACGGCCAGGTCGGCAATCGTGACGTCCTCGGTTTCGCCGGAGCGGTGCGACATGACGGCGGCATAGCCATGGCCATGCGCCACGCGCAAGGTCTCCAGCATTTCGCTGAGCGTGCCAATCTGGTTGGCCTTGACCAGGATCGCATTGGCCATGCCGCGATCCACGCCTTCGCGCAACAACGTGGGGTGCGTACAGAACACGTCGTCGCCCACCAATTGGCAATGCTTGCCGAGCCGTTGCGTCAGCATTTGCCAGCCCTGCACATCGTCTTCGGCCATGCCATCCTCGATCGACACGATTGGATAGCGCGCCGCGAGGCTGGCCAGATAGTCGACCTGCATTTCGCGCGAGCGCGTCACGCCCTCGCCTGCGTAACGGTACTGCCCATCGATATAAAGCTCGCTCGATGCAGGGTCAAGGGCCAGCGCAATATCGTCACCAGCTCGATAGCCCGCACGGGAGATCGCCTCCACCAGAAAGTCCAGCGCCTCCTCGGCGGTTCGCAGGTCCGGTGCGAAGCCGCCTTCGTCGCCCACATTGGTGTTATGTCCGGCTGCTTTTAGCAAGCCGCGCAGTGTATGAAACACCTCGGCACTGCTGCGCACCGCTTCGGCAAACGTCGGTGCGCCTATCGGGGCAAGCATGAATTCCTGGAAATCGAGTGCATTGTCGGCATGGGCACCGCCATTGATGACGTTGATCAACGGCACCGGCAACAGCGTGGCACGCTCACCGCCAAGATAGGAAAACAGCGGCAGCTGTTGCGACGCTGCTGCCGCACGCGCCACGGCCAACGACACGCCCAGCAGTGCGTTGGCGCCGAGACGACGTTTGTCGGACGTGCCATCGAGATCGATCATCAGCGTGTCGATCTGCGCCTGGTCGCTGGCATCGCATCCAACCAGTGCCTCACGCAGCGTGGTATTGACAGCCTGCACCGCGCGCAGCACGCCGCGCCCAAGAAAACGGTGCGGATTGCCGTCGCGCAACTCCACTGCTTCGCGTGCGCCAGTGGATGCGCCGGAGGGCACGATGGCCCGTCCCATCGCACCGTCTTCAAGCACAACCTCGACCTCGACGGTCGGATTACCCCGACTGTCGAGCACCTCCTGCCCCATTACCTGCACGATGCGCGCGCGCTGACCGACCTGGCTCATGAAAATCCCCCTTACGTGAGAAAAATAGCGATGTAGAAATCGTATGAGGCTTCAGTCAGCGTGAATATCGAGTAATCTTTACTACTTCGTCAGCTTTTCTCACAGAACATAATGCGCTCGCTGCCTCCGATGTCCTCCTTGCGCGCGTTCGAGGCCACGGCCCGCACCGGCTCGGTCACGCGCGCCGCCGAGGAACTGTTCCGCACCCATGGGGCGGTCAGCCGGCAATTGCGCCAGTTGCAGGAACATGCTGGTGTGGAGTTGTTCGAGCGCGATGGCACTGGCGTGCGACTGAACGAGCATGGGCGTGCGTTCTACGACGTGGTACGAGCGGTGTTCGACCAACTTGAACAAGGCTATGGGAGGGTTCTGGACCAGGCGCGCGGGCCCACATTGCATGTGGCCTGCAGTGCCACATTCGCAATGCGCTGGCTGGTGCCGGAATTGGTGGACTTCTACCGTGTGCGGCCCGACATCCGCATCCGTCTTTCGATGACATCGGCACGCGAAATCCGCACCGAAGGCGCGGACGTGGTCATCGCATGGGATCTGTCCTCATACCCGGCCGCCGATCGCCAGCGCGCCATGCTGCTGGCACCGGTCACGTTCGGCCCGGTGTGCGCCCCGGCCTATGCCAAGGACATCGCCACGGGCGCGCGCATCACCCACGATTTCACCTCGAGCGCATGGGACCAGTGGGAAGCGCGCACCGGCCAGCGAATTGCCCCGGCCGCCGCGCTGACCTTTCCGCATACCCACCTGTGCATCCAGGCCGCGCTGGCGGGCCTGGGGGTCGCGCTGATCGAACAGCGCCTGATTCGCGCGGAACTGGCCGCCGGAACCCTGGTGGCACCGCATGGCTTCACCGCATTCGAGGGCGGACTGATGGCCGTACCGGCGGCACGCGAACTACCCACCGATATCGCCGCATTCGTGGATTGGCTGCGTGACCGGCTGGCTTGCTGAAGGCCGCCTAGAATGTGTCAACCATGTCCTCGCACATGTGTCCACCATGTCCCCGGTCC
>CAUUBQ010000049.1:0-59447 GCA_963543405.1 uncultured Cupriavidus sp. | reverse complement strand
ACTGCTTCCGTCCTTCCTGCGTAGCCCCGTCAAGACGGGTTCACCGGGCGCTTACGACCATCGGGCATTAGCACCAGAAATGCAAACGGCCCGCATAATTGCGGGCCGCATTAAGTACAGTGCGCATCGAGTCAAGACACGATGCAAAGTTACATCACTCTGGATCGGCAGATGATTGAGTTGCACCGCTCTTTTCTTCCGCAGCGCGCCGCTTCGCCTCTGCCGCAGCACGAGCCGCTGGGCCATCCTCTCGGAAATTCAGAGATGGCAATCGTAGCTCACCGTACCAACACCGACTTGTAACGGTTGCGACTTGCTCTCTGATCGCACCGTAGAGCAAAGACGCACCATTCACAACAGCGATTTCGAGACGTTCCGCCGCGTCCGGGAACCCATTTGGTATAGAAAAATATCCCACACATTCGACATCAATCTTGTAAGGAACTTCCTTCTCCGGGCCGTCACTGACTTGAATCCCTAACGCAACCATGTAGTCGCGTACCTCCACGCCTTCTTGCTTATCAGCTTCGGCATGGGTAAGTGAACAATGGATATTCGCTCCCCAGGTATCAATTGGCGCGGGGTTCTCTACTGGATCCAGTGTCTCAGGCTCATTTCTGGGATAGACGCTCACGTGCAAGAATCTGAGCGAATTGAGCTTTAGTGGACTCGGTCTCATACCTTAGGCTGCTTCTAACTTGTAGCTCTGCAGTGCCGAAGGCAAGTTCGAAGCTGGAGCGTCATAATCGAGCGACATTTCGTAGGCTGCATTCTTGCGCTGAACAAAGCGGGCCATACTATGTACTGTCCCGCCCGTCTGCACATCAACTGCAAGATCATCCTCTTCGCTGCTCTCGGATACAAAGACCCTCGAGTAACAGGAAACGGGAGAATCCAACAGCGTCTGTTTGAGGACCGCGTGAACCACACGTCGTGCGTCCTTTAACACTCCATCCGCTTCCAGGATTGTAGAGATTCGGGACACTTCCTTGGAACAAATCGCCGTCGCAACCTCTTCCTCACCTGCCGCATGAGCAAGCCATGCCAATGCAGACGGTACCTGTGCAGCTACGCGGATTAGTTTGTCCATTGACGCGGCTTGGGTCACATCATCCGCTTCGTACTTCGAAAAGGCGACCGGCCCACCACCGAATATTTTTACTGCCTGTACCTTCTTCAGGCCTGCGCCGACACGGATGGCATGAACCTCTTGCCCGGTCAGAAGACACTCTAGCTTTTTACGAAGCTCCACTACCGCGCGCTTGTTCTGACGCATGTCAGACGCTGACGCGTAGTCACTGCCACACTCCTCACAGTGCGACATGACAAATGGCACAGAGAACGTTGCGCCCTTGTGCTCGATCTCATTTTGTCCATACACGGACGCGACATGGCCTTCCCCGCACACATCGCAGAGAACATGCGTAGTCATTTGGATCTCCCGTTACTGATGCATTGATACGAGTAGGATCAGCTTGCCTATACGATTGATGGCTAGCTTGACGTAGTACTCCTGAGTGATGTCTTTGTAGGAGTACTTATTCCACTCCTGGCGAATCAGTACATAGACATCACATGCCGCCCAAGGGCCGCCCGGCTCCTTCTCGCACCATTCAGAACCCTTGAAAGTGCCCGACCGAACAGCGTCCTTGACCAGATCGGCTAGCTCTTTTGCGTCCAGTTCATACTTCTGGACGTCCCTAGCGCACTTTTCGGTGAATGGAATGACTGGCGCATAGTTCTCGCCATCCGCCCCAACTTCGAGCAGCGCCATGAGTGCGGCAGGATTGTAAAGTGGCCCATCTGCCTTCCCCTGAATTTTACGACTGCCCCCACCTACATCTGAGGGACTCGCTCCGGCGTATTGGCTTACGTTTTTTCGATTATTTACCACCGTGGTAAGTTCCGCAAGAGATTTCTAGCCATCCATGGCTACTGTTCGTTGGGTAAGTCGCAGAAAAAGAGGCGCATAATCCACTAAAACTACGCTCTTGGGCCGATTGAGGGCTGATGTTACCAGAGCTCCTCCCCAGAGTCGTTACCTCGCAAGTGCGGCACGGCTGCTGCAAGGAGAGCGCGCCGAGCGTTGTGAATCGGAAACACTTTGAAGAAGCCGCAGAGTATCCTAGAGCAGTCCGCAATGGCCAAAGTTGTAGTTCTCGCGCCAACTCGCAACGATCAGACTCCAAGTCTGCAAGAAGATTTGGCTATCCTGAGTGCCGGCAATGAACCGAGACAGGCTGCTTTCGAGATAATCGAAAGACCGCTAAGGGTCCGACAAGCGCCACTCGGCAGCGCAAGGGCGCATCAAAACGACATTGCTCCCTGCACAAGATTTGCCGCAACAACCAGTAATCTGAGGCTCGCCGCAACTCCCGAATTCAGTGCTTGATCGATAGACGTCTCAGCGCAGGCCACTAGCCCATTTCTTCGTCCCTACGCTGTACGACGCTACAGCAGGTTGCTCAGGCCGCGACCAAGGCTCACCATCACTGCGTCCACCTCTCCATTCGCACACACCCTCGGATCTAGTGACTACGTCCTAATCGTGTCGCACCGAAAGGAATCGACGTGCCCGAATTTACGTTACCGACCGTTACCGTGTATGCGAATCCACCGAATGCCGACCCGTTCTGGGGGACTGGCGGCCCGGGTACCACTCCGGTCATGCCACCGCCAGGAATGACAAGAAGGCCGACGACATCGTGTTTATTCCCGGCTCGACGTACGACGCCGAGCTCTCCAGTATCGCGTTTCGCAAGGACGGCATCGAGTGGCTGGCACTCGTCGATTGCCAGGGTGGGCTTGAACTGAGTCTGAAACAATAGTTGTCAGTCGACGCGAGAGGTCCCACACGGCCACCAGCAAAGCGAGCTAGCAATGGCTGAAGTCTATTACCCATGACGAGAGCAAACCATGAGCGACCTTGCAATCCTCGAACGACTGGCGGATGCCATTGAGAAACGGCTGAATCCCGTGGTACCTCTGTCGGTGGCGCTATGGGATGTCGAACGGATCGCCAACTATCTGGTGCGCTCGCCAAAGGTCGTTCGCGAGCGGGTCGTCAATCTTCCTGATTTTCCCAAACCGATCCGAATCCCGTCCGTTCAATCGGGCGGTGGTAGGCAAGCCAAGGCCTTGCCGCGATGGAAAGCGGCGGAGGTGATCGCGTGGACGGAGTCCTATCGGGACAAGCCTTTGGGCCGACCCAGGAAGGCCGCGGACTAACCCAGTCGCCGAGCGATGCTCTCGGCCGACTCGTTGTAGTACGTCATTAGCTCTTGAAGATTTGTGTGACCGGTCATGCGGGCCAGATCCAGCGGCTGCAACTTTTTGGCCAATCGGGTGATCGCCTCGTGCCGCGTGTCGTGGAACGTCAGGTTGGCAATCCTGGCTTTCTCTTTTGCCTTACGGAAGAGTGCATCGCGACTGGCCGACGTCAAAGCAAACAGCGGCTGCCCTTCCGGCACGGCGGGTAGCATCTTCAGCAGCACAACCGCGCGCGACGACAAGGGGACATTCCGCGCACCGCCACTCTTCGTCAGCGGCAGATGTGCGACGCGCTTCTTCAGATCCACGGCCAAGCTTGTAAGCCCCAGAATCTCACCCGAGCGCATCGCCGTTTCGATGGCCAACAGGAAGGCGACTGCGACACGTTGAGAGGGTAATGCGACTGGCATGGCCTCCTGATACCCAAGCGCCAGGGTGATGCGCTCAATTTCCTTATCGCTAATCAGACGGTCTCGCGGCGGATTGTCTGGCGGCCTGCGTACATCCTTCATCGGATCAGTAACGAGCCACCCCCATTCCGTTCGGGCTACCTGCAAAGCGTGGGACAAGAGTGACATCTCGCGCGATACCGATGAACCGGCCACCTCTCTGGCGCGGGCATCGCGCCAGGCAGCGATATGCGTTGGCTTTAACTCGGCCAGTCGGATGTTGCGGAACGCCTTGCCATCGATTTCCTTGCGACCAATCAGGTCGAGCCGAAGCATCTCCCATCGGGCGCCACGTTTCGTGGGGCTGACCTTTCGCTGGTAGTCATCAAGCACGTCCCCGACGGTATGCGTTTTGCTGCCTTGACCGCCGGAGATCGACCGCATTTCGGCTTCTCGTTTGACGGCCCAATCCTGGGCTGCCGCCTTGGAGTCGAAGGTCCGGTCGTCGCGTTGCCCTTTCACGCTGATCTGGGCTCGCCAACCGTTTGCCACCTTTTGGAAGGACGCCATCTGTGGGTGCCGCGGGGAGTTCGCGGGGAGTTCGCGGGGAGTTGGACTGATTATACAGTGCAGTTCCGAGGCACCGGTTGGCGGAAAGGGAAAGTCAGTCGATGACCCGATAACCCTTGTTCAGCCTAGGATTGGGGCACAAAGTGAGTCAGAAAGGGAGGGAGTGAAACCGTTGCAGAGTTGCAACGAAAAGGAAGGTTGGTGCGAGGGAGGGGACTCGAACCCCTACACCATTGCTGGCGTCAGGACCTAAACCTGGTGCGTCTACCAATTTCGCCACCCTCGCGGTCCCTGGAGCCGGGTCCAACAAAGCAAAAAGGCGGCTGGACTGCCCGCCTTTCCTTTGTCTTGGCGCGCGATGCGCCGGAATCCGGTCCGTGCCGCATGCGTAACTTCAGCCTGCGGCGTAATAAGGATGCGGATTGTATCGCAAGGCGTCAGGGGAATCCAGCCCCCTGCCCGCCCGGCCGGCAACATCCCCGAATACTACTGGCGTGCCCTGATGAAGGCGATCACCAGCACTGTCGCGCAAGCTTCCAGCGCTGCCACGAAGTAAAGGCCCGAGGACAGTTGGCCGGTGTTGGTCTTGAACCAGCCGATCATGTACGGCGCCACGAAACCGGCCAGATTCCCGATCGAATTGATCAGCGCGATGCCACCGGCGGCCGCGGTGCCGGCCAGGAATGCCGACGGCAGCGACCAGAACACCGGGAAGGCGGCCAGGATGCCGATCGATGCAATGGTCAGCGCCACCAGTGCCAGCACGGCGCTATGCAGCCACATGCCCGTCAGTGTCAGGCCCGCCGCGGCCAGCAACGTGGCCAGTGCGCAGTGCATGCGGCGCTCGCCGGTGCGGTCCGAATGGATGCCGTTGAGCACCATGGCGATGGTACCGGCCACGAACGGAATTGCCGATACCAGGCCAATCTGCAAGTTGCCGTGTACGCCCAGTTCCTTGATGATCGACGGCGACCAGAATGCAATCGTCGCATTGCCGCTGACCACGCAGAAGTAGATTGCCGCGCAGATCCAGACCCGGGAATTGGCAAACGCATCCTTCAGGGACGAATGCTTGGCCGGATCGCGCGCCTCGTTTTCCACATCGCGCGTGACGATGGCCTGCTCCTGCTTCGAGAGCCACTTCGCGTTGACCGGCTTTTCCGGCAGGTACATCAGCACGGCAAAACCGGCCAGCACCGACGGAATGCCTTCGATCACGAACAGCCATTGCCAGTTGGCCAGGCCGTCCACGCCGTCCATGGCGCTCATGATGAAGCCGGCCAGCGGGCCGCCGATCACGCCGGCAATGGCGAACGATGTCATGAACAGACCATTGATGCGCGCACGACGCGCAGCCGGGAACCAGTAGGTCAGGTACAGCACCACGCCCGGAAAGAATCCGGCCTCGAAGATGCCGAGCAGGAAGCGCAGCGAATAGAACTGCATCGGCGTCTTCACGAAGATCATCGCCATCGAGGCCAGGCCCCACAGGATCGTGATGCGCGCCAGCGTCTTGCGTGCGCCGACCTTTTCCAGCAGCAGGTTGCTCGGCACCTCGAACAGGAAGTAGCCGATAAAGAAGATCCCGGCACCCAGGCCGTAGACGGCCTCGCTGAACTGCAGGTCCTGCAGCATCTGCAGTTTGGCAAAGCCCACGTTGACGCGGTCGATCCACGCCAGGACAAACAGGAACACAAGAAACGGGATCAGGCGCACGGTGATCTTGCGGTACGCCTCATTGCGTTGCTGCGCCAGTTCCGCTGGCGGCAGGTTCTCCATGGCGCCTGGGGCGCCGGTCATCACGGAAGACATCGGTGACTACTCCTTGGGTGTGGTTAGCGGGGCTTCGCTACGTTGGCGAAGCCCTCTCGCAGTGCGTTGTGCTGGCGTGGGAATCCGCCCTTTATGACTTCAACATTGCCGCTACATGTCCTCTACGCGATGGCGGTCTCGATGGCCGCGGCCACCTGCAGCACGCGGGCATCGCTGCCGTGCAGGCCGCACACGCCCAGCCCCAGATCCTGGCCCATCGGCAGTGACGCCGCGCATCCGTCAAGGAAATTGATGACGCTGGCATTGCGCAGGACCAGTCCGTTGATGGCGAAGAAATCCTCGTCACGCTCCAGCGCATCGATGCGCGGCGGACGCACCGCCACGCTCGGCATCAGCCAGGCATCGGCGTCACGCAGCAGTTCGGCGGCACGTTGCTGCATCGCGCGGCGTTCGGCCTGCAGCACGATGTAGTCGGTCGCGGTCAGCTTCTCACCGCGACGAATGCGTTGGGCCACGCGCTGGTCGTACTGGTCGCCCTTGCCTTGCAGCAGCGCGCGATGCCAGGTCCAGGCCTCGGCCGCGGTCAGGCCACCGCCGCCGTTGATCTCGGGCAGGCGGCGCAGCTCGGGGAAGCTGAACTCCACGATCCGCGCACCCTGTGCGGAAAGCCGGGCCAGCGTGGCGTCGAACGCCTGCGCCACTTCAGCCTCGATACCCTCCCCCACGAAATCGCGCGTCACGTACAAACGCAGGCCAGCCAGATCGGCCGCGCGCGTATCGAGCGCTTCGCCGCTGAGCACCGCGTCCATCGCCACACAGCAAGCCACCGAGCGGGCCAGTGGCCCGGCCGAGTCGAGCGATGTCGACAGCGGTACGGCGCCATCCAGCGGTACGCGTCGCGCCGTGGGCTTGAAACCAGTCAGGCCACAGAACGCCGACGGGATCCGGATCGAACCACCGGTGTCCGTACCCAGCGCCGCCACGGCCATCTGTTCCGCAACGCTAACCGCCCCACCCGATGTCGAGCCGCCGCTGATGCGATCGGGATCGAACGGTGTGCGCGGCGTGCCGTAGTGCGGATTCAGGCCCAGGCCCGAGAACGCGAACTCGCTCATATTGGTGCGGCCGATCAACACCGCACCCGCCGCGCGCAGCCGCGCCACGGCCGGCGCGTCGTCCTGCGCCGGCGCGCTACCGTCGAGGGCCCTGGAGCCGGCACGCGTCACCTGGCCGCGCACATCGAACAGGTCCTTGATCGATACCGGCAGTCCGGCCAGCGGCGAGGCCACATTTCCCGCCGCACGCGCCTGGTCGGCCGCGTGTGCCTGCGCCAGTGCGCCCTGGACATCCACGCTCATAAAGGCCACGCCTCCGGCCTTCATGTGGCGTTCGATATTGGCCAGCGCTTCCTCGGTCAAGGCCACGCTGGTCGTTCTGCCGACTGCGAGCGCAGCGGCCAGTTCGGCAATGGTGGGAGCCTTCATGATGGCGCTCATCCGGCAACGGCCAGCGTGGCCACCTGGTAGGCGTGACGCAGGCTGCGGCTGAGCACAGGGTCGTGCAGTTCCACTTCGAACGCTTCGCCGTGGCCCATTTCGCCAATCACGGCCTGGGTGCCGCAGAACATGGCGGTGCCGGACGGCAGTTGCGACTCGCCGGTCAGGCGTTCGATCAGGTCGCGCGGGTCAAGCAGACGGGTGACCTTGCCTTCCTGATATAGCGCGCGCTGGCCGTCGCGCACGCGCCAGCAGCGCATTTCCAGCGTGTCCCAGTGATCGGCAACCTCATCGAAGCGCCACACTTCGCGGCCCATCGGCTTGGCGCACATCTGCTTGGACACGGTCACGTCGTAGGCTTCCACCTTGCGGTCCGTATGGTCCGAGCCGATGCCGATATAGAGCGCATCGGCGCCTTGCAGCAGCACGAATTCGGTTTCACCGGACGAATCGTCGCGCGGCACTTCGAGTACGTCGTCGGTGGTCAGCAGTTGCGCAGCCAGCGGATAGAACGTGGGTACCGTGGCGGGCGGCTTCACGCCAATCGCCTTGAGCTCGTCGATATGGTGCTGGACGGCATCCATGTCACGGCCGGTCCAGCCGGCGATGATCAGTCGTTCGATGTCGAGGGCGAGCGCGCCCCCGCCGGCTACCTGGAGATGCAGTGTCGGCATTGCTTGCTACCTGTTACGAGGGGAAAAGTTCGGTCAGAGGGTCCGGATGATGTTCTTCCGGAATTCGTCAATGTGTTCGCGGATCGCGGCACGTACCGCCGGAACGTCACGCCGTTCAAGGGCGTCAACAATCTCCAGGTGTTCCTGGTAGACGTTCTCGAGGTGCTGCGGATCGGACAGCGACAGGAACCAGAAACGCGCCTGCTTCTCATGCAGGCCGCGCAGCAGTTCCGCCAGCACGCGGTTGCGCGATGCGGCGGACATCGCGGTGTGGAATTTCAGGTCCAGGGACGCCAGCGCCGGAATGTCGCGCTTTGCGATCAGTTCGGGAGAGCGATCGACGATCTCGCGCATCGCCTTGAAATCGCTGTCATGCCCGCGCTCGCAGGCCAGCGTCGCGCACAGCATTTCATTGGTGGCACGCACCTCGATCATGTCGAGCACTTCGTTCAGCGACAACGGCGTTACCAGCACACCCTTGCGCGGCAGGATCGAGACCAGCCCTTCCACTTCGAGCCGATGCAGCGCCTGATGCACGGGTGTGCGGCCCAGACCCAGCAATGCGGCCACTTGCGCCTCGTTCAACGGCTCGCCGGGACGGAATTCGCACGAGATGATGCGACGCTTGATTTCGGTATAGGCCTGCTCGCGCAACGCGGCGCCGCTCTGGGCGGGCGTTGGCAATGTGGGGGCCGGGTCGGCGGCGCCAACCAGTCTGATGGGATTCACCACGGCGGACTCAGTATCTGCATTTGAAGTTGCTGTGATACTAGTGTGATATTTCACTGCGCACAACCGGGAATTTACTAGGGGTAAACACCAGTCATGCGCCGTACATCAAGCGGTGGCGTATCATTGGCAATCCGTCGAGAATCGATAATCGATTCGTGAGTATCTTGGTGCAATATTCAGCCATCGTGGTGCAGCGGGTCACGACGATGGTGCCGAATCCGGATCGAACCGATGACCACCGCTGGCGGAGAACGCCCCGACCCGCTGTTCAACCAGTCCCTCGAAAAAGGCCTCGAAGTATTGCGGGCCTTCAGCGCCGTGCATCGCACGCTAACGCTGGCCGAACTGGCTACCCTGACCGGCATGACCAAGAGCTCGGCCCAACGCACCGTACATACGCTGGAGCGGCTCGGCTATGTCGACAAGCATCCGCAGACGCGGCGTTTCCGGCTGACACCGAAGGTGATGGAGATTGGCTACAACTATCTGGCTGCGGACGCGTTGATCCAGATTGCCAGCCCTTACCTTTCGCAACTGGCCAATGCCAGCGGCGAAACCGCCAACCTGACCGAGCCCGTCGGGCTCGACATGGTCTACGTGGCGCAGCTCATGACGGCCAAGCACATGCCCGTGCTGACGCCCGTGGGCATGCGGATTCCGATGTATTGCACGAGTTCGGGCCGCGCCTACCTGAGCACGCTGCCCGATGAACGGGTACGCGCCATGCTCGAAGCATCGACACGCGCACCGCGCACACCGGCCACGCTTACCGACGTGGACACGATTTTCGAACGCGTGACCGCATGCCGCAGCGTGGGATATGCGTGCAATGAGGAAGAGCTGTTCCTCGGTGACATGGGGATTGGCGCGCCGATCGTGAACAGCCGCGGCGAGGCAGTCGGCGCGGTCCACGTATCGCCACCCGCCAGCCGCTGGACCATGGCCGAGGCGCAGAGAAAACTGGGACCGCTGGTGATTGAATGCGCGTGGGCGATATCGAGGTCCATCGCGCATTGAATGGGAGGGCAATCGGCAAGCAGAACCGCCAGGCCCTCACCCCCAGCCCCTCTCCCGCACGCGGGAGAGGGGCGCAAGAAAAACCTTAGCGGGCGTGCTCCAGCATCGCTTGCAGCAACACGTTCGCGCCGGCCTCGATATGCTCGGGCAGCGCGTCTTCCAGTTCGTTATGGCTGATGCCGTCCTTGCACGGCACGAAGATCATGCCCGTTGGCGCACGCTGCGCCACGTAGACCGCATCGTGACCCGCGCCGCTCACCACATCCATATGCGGCAGGCCCAGTGAGGCGGCCGCGCGACGCACGCTGTTCACACAGGCCGGCGCAAAGATGCATGGCTCGAACTTGACCACCTGATGCACCTCCACAGTCACGGCAGCCGCGTCGGCGATACCCGCGAACGCCGCGCGCATGGCCGCATCCATGCGATCAAGCCCGTCCTGCGACAGGTTGCGGAAGTCCACCGTAAAGTCGACGCGCCCCGGAATCACGTTGCGCGAGTTCGGCGTGACCTCGACAAAGCCCACCGTGCCACGGCCATGAGGCGCTTCGTCGCGCGCGATGCGATTCACGGCCTCGATCATGCGCGCGGTTGCCAGCATTGCATCGTGGCGCAATGCCAGCGGCGTGGGCCCTGCGTGGGCGTCCTGGCCGGTCACCGTCACGTCATACCATTGTTGTCCGAGGGCTCCGGATACCACGCCGATCGGCAGTCCGGCAGCCTCCAGCACCGGCCCCTGCTCGATATGCGCCTCGAAGTAAGCCGCATACATGCCGCCCGGCACCTCGCCGGCACGTTGCGTACCGCGATATTCGATGGCCGTCAGTGCATCGCCCACGCTGATGCCCTCGCGGTCCTGCTGCGCGCGTGCGAACGCCGCGTCAAACACGCCGGCGAACACCCCCGACCCCATCATTACCGGCGTAAAGCGCGTGCCCTCCTCGTTGGTCCAGAACGCCACCTCCAGCGGCGCGCGCGTGGCGATGCCGCAGTCGTTGAGCGTGCGCATGACCTCGAGCCCCGCCAGCACGCCAAAGTTGCCGTCGAACTTGCCGCCCGATGGCTGCGTATCGATATGGCTGCCGGTGGCCACCGCCGGCGCGTCGGGGTCGGTACCCGCGCGGCGCGCGAAGACATTGCCGATCTCATCCACGCGAACCTCCAGCCCGGCCTCACGGCACCACCGCACCACGAGGTCGCGCCCCCGGCGGTCTTCCTCGGTCAGAGCGATACGACATACGCCACCTTTCGGCGTGGCGCCGATCGCGCCGAGATCCATGAGCGATTGCCACAGGCGGGCGCCATTGATACGGGGAGTGAATTGCGAATCCATGTCTGTGTTGTCTGCAGTGAGTGAAGATCGATGCTGCCTTCAGCAAGAAGCAGACCACGCTCATGCGTGATCCATCGATGGTGCACGGCCACTGGCACATCAATTGCTAGTTCGAAGCCAGCCCTTCCCGCTACCCCATCATTCAGGAGCCATGCCTGTGAAACACCCCACGTCGTCCCACGCGAAAGGTTTCTCCGCTGCCATCCGTTCCGTAACGGCCGCCGTCGCGCTATCGCTGCTGGCCCTGCCCGGTGCCGCGATGGCCGAGAAGGTACTGCGCATCGGCATGACGGCCGCCGACATTCCGCGCACGCTTGGCCAGCCCGACCAGGGCTTCGAGGGCAACCGCTTCACTGGTATCCCGATGTACGACGCACTGACGCAATGGGACCTGTCGAAGAGCAACGGCCCCAGCCTGTTGATTGCCGGCCTGGCCACCGAATGGAAGGTCGACGACAAGGACAAGACCAAGTGGACGTTCAAGCTGCGTCCCGGCGTGAAGTTCCATGACGGCTCGCCATTCAACGCCGATGCGGTGGTGTGGAACGTCGGCAAGGTGCTCGACAAGACCGCCAAGCAGTTCGATCCAAGCCAGGTCGGCGTGACCGCCTCCCGCATGCCCACGCTGCGCAGCGCAAGGAAGATCGACGACCTGACCGTGGAACTGGTGACGTCCGAGCCCGACTCTTTCGTGCCGTACAACGTCTCGAACCTGTTCATGGCGTCGCCGACACAGTGGGAGAAGAAGTTCGCCGCGGTACCGGCATCGGTGACCGATCCGGCCGAGCGCAGCAAACAGGCGTGGGTGGCCTTTGCCGCCGACGCCTCGGGTACCGGCCCGTTCCGGATGACGCGCTTCGTGCCGCGCGAGCGCCTGGAACTGGCCAGGAATGCCAGCTACTGGGACAGCAAGCGCGTGCCGAAGATCGACAAGGTCGTGATGGTGCCGATGCCAGAGGCCAATGCGCGCACCGCGGCGCTGTTGTCGGGACAGGTGGACTGGATCGAGGCGCCGGCACCGGACGCCGTCGCGCAGATCAAGAGCCGCGGCTTCGATGTCTACGCCAACGCCCAGCCGCATATGTGGCCGTGGCAGTTGTCATTCGCACCAAACTCGCCGTGGCTCGACAAGCGCGTGCGCCAGGCCGCCAACCTCTGCGTGAACCGCGCCGGCCTGAAGACGCTGCTGGGCGGCTATATGGCCGAAGCGAAGGGTATCGTCGAAGCCGGCAACCCGTGGTGGGGCAATCCGAAGTTCGACATCAAGTACGACCCGAATGCCGCGCGCAAGCTGATGACCGAGGCCGGCTACTCGGCCGCCAAACCGGTCAAGGTCAAGGTCCAGGTATCGGCATCGGGCTCGGGCCAGATGCAGCCGCTGCCCATGAACGAATACGTGCAACAGAACCTCAAGGAATGCTTCTTTGACGTGGATTTCGACGTAGTCGAATGGAACACGCTGTTCACGAACTGGCGCATCGGCGCGAAGGATGCCAGCGCGCATGGCACCAATGCCATCAACGTGAGCTTCGCGGCCATGGACCCGTTCTTCGCCATGGTCCGCTTCGTCAGTACCAAGACCCAGCCGCCGGTATCGAACAACTGGGGCTACTTCGGCAATGCCGAATTCGACAAGCTCATCGAAACCGCACGCACCTCGTTTGGCGAGAAGGATCGCGATGCCGCGCTGGCCAAACTGCATGCACGCATCGTCGAGGAAGCGCCGTTCGTGCTGATTGCCCACGACGTAGGCCCGCGGGCGATCTCGAAGAAGGTCAAGGGCGTGGTGCAACCGCAAAGCTGGTTCATCGATATCGCGACGATGTCGATGGATTGAGGCTTGTACTACCGCCGGTTGACTCCCCTCTCCCGCGCGCGGGAGAGGGGCCGGGGGAGAGGGCAGGCGCTTCAAGCTTGGTGATGCGTCGTCTTTTTTCAACCGCTGGCCCTCTCCCCCTACCCCTCTCCCGCATGCGGGAGAGGGGAGCAAAACATCAACCCCACAAGCCGGCTACAGACCATGACTTACCTGCTCCGCCGCATCGTGTATGCGCTGCCGATCCTGCTTGGGGTCGCCCTGCTCTGCTTCTCGCTGGTCCATATCGCGCCCGGCGATCCGCTGGTATCGGTGTTGCCGCCCGATGCATCGGAAGATCTGCGGCGCCAGTTGACCGCGTTGTACGGTTTCGACAAGCCGTTCCTTGAACAATTCATCCACTGGCTGGTGCGTGCGCTGCATGGCGACCTTGGCACATCGATCGCCACCAACCGGCCCGTGATGGCCGAAGTGTCCAACGCAGTCATCAATTCGATCCGGCTGGCCTCCGTGGCGACGCTGATCGGCTTTACGTTCGGCTGCCTGTTCGGCTTCGTGGCAGGCTACCTGCGCGACTCGGTGCCCGATCGCATCGCGTCGTTCCTGTCGGTGCTCGGCGTCAGCATTCCGCACTACTGGCTCGGCATGGTCCTGGTCATTGCCTTCTCGGTACTGCTGGGCTGGCTGCCCGCCACCGGCGCCGGTCCTGGCGGTTCCAGCGACTGGACGTGGGACTGGGACCACATCCAGTATCTGCTGCTGCCGGCGGTCACGATGTCCGTGATCCCGATGGGCATCGTGGCGCGCACGATCCGCGCGCTGGTAGCAGAAATCCTGTCGAATGAGTTCATCGTCGGCCTGCGCGCACGCGGCTTGTCCGATACCGCCGTGTTCCGTCACGTCGTCAAGAACGTGGCGCCCACCGCGTTGTCGGTGATGGGCCTGCAACTCGGCTATCTGCTGGGCGGCTCGATCCTGATCGAGACGGTGTTCTCGTGGCCCGGCACGGGCTTCCTGCTGAACTCGGCCATCTTCCAGCGCGACTTTCCGCTGCTGCAAGGCACGATCCTGGTCCTGGCCGTGTTCTTCGTGCTGCTGAATCTGGTGGTCGACGCGTTGCAGACGCTGTTCGACCCCCGCATCCAACGCAACTAGGAGATCGCGATGGAAATGACGCTGAACAAGGCCGTCGCGCCGTTGCCCGTCGAGCGTTCGCCTGGCTACTGGACCACCGTTGGCCGCCGGCTGCTGCGCAACAAGCTCGCGATGCTGGCCGCGCTGGTCCTGCTGGCGCTGATCGTGATGGCGATCTTCGCGCCCGCGCTGATGCCGGCCGATCCGTATGACTCATCGATCCTCAAGCGCCTGAAGCCAATCGGTTTCGCGGGCTATCCGCTCGGCACCGACGAACTCGGCCGCGACATGTTGTCGCGCCTGATGCTCGGCGCGCGGCTATCGCTGTTCATGGGCATCACGCCAGTGTTGCTGGCATTCGTCATCGGCAGTGCCGTCGGCATTGTCGCCGGCTATGCCGGTGGCTGGACCAATACCATCATCATGCGGTTCACCGACATCCTCTACGCATTCCCGTCGGTGCTGCTGGCCATTGCGCTGTCCGGCACGCTCGGCGCTGGCGTGGGCAATGCATTGCTGTCGCTGACCATCGTGTTCGTGCCACAGATCGTGCGCGTGGCCGAAAGCGTGACCACGCAGGTACGCAACCGCGAGTTCGTCGATGCGGCGCGCGCCTCGGGCGCATCGTCGCTGACCATCGTGCGCGCCCACGTGCTCAACAACGTGCTGGGTCCGATCTTTGTCTATGCCACGAGCCTGATCTCGGTCTCGATGATCCTGGCCTCGGGCCTCTCGTTCCTGGGTCTTGGCGTCAAGCCTCCCGAGCCCGAATGGGGCCTGATGCTGAACACACTGCGCACCGCGATCTACACCCAGCCGTGGGTGGCCGCACTGCCCGGCGCGATGATCTTCCTGACCTCGATCTCGTTCAACCTGCTGGCCGACGGTATCCGCTCGGCCATGGAAATCAAGGAGTGAGCATGGCCGAGACGCTTGCGCCCCCTTCCCCCTCCGCCCTCGCCGACGTAGGCGGCCCGGCCCAACCACTGGTCATCGCACGCGACCTGGTCAAGCACTTTCCGTTGAAGTCGCCGGTGCCGTTTCGGCCTGGTGGCGTGGTGCGCGCAGTCGACGGCGTCAGCTTCGACGTGCTGAAAGGCGAAACGCTTGGCGTGGTCGGCGAGTCAGGCTGCGGCAAATCCACCACCGCGCGGCTGCTGATGCAACTCACGCCGCACGACAGCGGCGAACTGATCTTCGATGCGCAGGGCGTGGGCTCCGCGCAGTTGCCGATGAAGGCGTTCCGCAGCCAGGTGCAGATGGTGTTCCAGGACAGCTATTCGTCGCTGAATCCGCGCCTGACCATCGAGGAATCGATTGCCTTCACGCCACGCGTTCACGGCGTGCCCGCCAAAGAGGCCACGGCACGCGCACGCTACCTGCTCGAACGCGTGGGCCTGGAGCCCGGGCGTTTTGCGGGCCGTTATCCGCACGAACTGTCCGGTGGGCAGCGCCAGCGTGTGAATATCGCGCGTGCGCTGTCGTTGCGGCCACGCCTGGTGATCCTTGACGAGGCGGTATCCGCGCTCGACAAATCGGTGGAGGCACAGGTACTGAACCTGCTGCTCGATCTCAAGGCCGAGTTCGACCTGACCTACGTGTTTATCAGCCACGATCTCAATGTGATCCGCTACCTGTGCGATCGCGTGATGGTGATGTACCTGGGCAAGGTGGTCGAGATCGGCAACACCGAAGCCGTCTATGCCAACCCCGCCCACCCCTACACGCGCGCGCTGCTGGCGTCGATGCCGTCGATGGACCCCGACCATCGAACGCTTGCCGCGCCGCTGGCCGGCGATCCGCCCAATCCGATCAACCCACCGTCGGGCTGCAGCTTCCATCCGCGCTGCGCGCGCGCCGAGCCGGTCTGCGAACGCCGCGCGCCGGCGTTGACCGATACGTTGGCCGGTCATCCGGTGTCATGCCTGATGGCCATGCCCGACGGCGGCCATTCGTTGCCGCTGCGCCGCATGACGCCCGGCCTGCACGCCGCCACGCCGTGACTTTGCCGGAGATAACGATGTCCCCTGACTCCAAATCCATGACACCAGCCGTCTCGGTGCGCGACCTGCATGTCACGTTCTCGGGCGGCGGCAAGACGATCCAGGCCGTCAACGGTGTGTCGCTCGAAGTTGCCCCCGGCGAGGCCGTCGCGCTGATCGGCGAATCAGGCTCAGGCAAGAGCGTGACGCTGCGCGCGTTGATGCGCCTGCATCCACCGCGCCGTACGCAGATGCGCGGCGCTATCGGTGTCGACGGCCAGGACGTGCTCAAGCTCGACAAGCGTGCGCTGGCCCGCCTGCGCGGCGGCACCGTGGCCATGGTGTTCCAGGAACCGCTGCTGGCACTCGATCCGGTCTACACGGTCGGCCAGCAGATCGTCGAATGCATCCGCACCCATCGCAAGGTCTCGAAGACGGAAGCCCGCGCGCTGGCGCTCAAGGCGCTTGAATCCGTACGGATCCCAAGCCCGGAGCGTCGGCTGGCCGCCTATCCGCACGAAATGTCCGGCGGCATGCGCCAGCGCGCGATGATTGCCCTGGCCCTGTCCGCCCAACCGAAGATCCTGCTGGCCGACGAGCCCACCACGGCGCTCGACGCGACCGTACAGATCCAGGTGCTGATCCTGCTGCGCGAACTGCAGCGCGAACTGGGGCTATCGATCATCTTCGTCACCCACGACATTGGCGCAGCGGTGGAAATCGCCGACCGCGTGGCGGTGATGTATGGCGGCCGCATCGTCGAGGAAGGTCCGATCCGCACACTGATGCGTGAAGCGCGCCACCCCTACACCATCGCCTTGCTGCAGAGCCGCCAGCACGGCATGGACCGCGGCCAGCGCCTGCAGACGATTGGCGGCGCGCCACCGGACCTGGCCGCGTTGCCGCCGGGCTGCACGTTTGCCCCGCGCTGCCCGCATGCCGGTGCCGAATGCCTGGCCGAGGTACCGCGTGCGGTATCGCTGGGCAACGGCCACCGCGTCAGCTGTGTGCGCGTCAGCCAGTCCGCCTCCAGCGAATGCGCCGCCTGATCGTTCGGCATCGCATACAGCAACGAACATCGAAACGAAAATAGAAACGAACACCGGAACCATACGGAAGCCCGATACCATGAGCCTTGCCACCCATCCCGCCCGCGCATTCCTGCCCTACCCCGATGCCGTCGTGCCCAATGCCGCCAGTGGCCCGCTGCAAGGGCTAACCTTCGCGGTGAAGGACCTGTTCGATGTGGCCGGGTATCCGACCGGTGGTGGCAATCCGCATGTGCTGGCACGTTCAGGCATCAAGACAACCACGGCACCCACGGTCCAGAAACTGCTCGATGCCGGCGCCACATTCGCGGGCAAGGTGCACACCGACGAACTCGCATTCTCGATGAACGGGCAGAACTACCACTACGGTGGTCCTTACAATGGCGCCGCGCCTGACCGTATCACCGGTGGGTCGTCATCGGGCTCGGCATCGGCGGTATCGAACCGGCTGGCCGATTTTGCGCTGGGCACCGACACCGGCGGCTCGGTACGCGCGCCGGCCAGCCACTGCGGCCTGTTTGGCATCCGCCCCTCGCATGGCCGGATCTCGTTGGCAAACTGCATGCCGCTCTGCGAATCGCTCGATACCTGCGGCTTCTTCGCGCGCGATATCGGCACATTTTCCCGCGTTGCCGATGTGCTGTTCGGCATCGATGGCGATCCGCTGCCGGCCAGGCCGAAACTGCTGCTGGCGTCCGACCTGTTCGAACTGCCTACGCCGGAAGCCCGTGCCGCGCTGGCACCGACCGTGGCACGCATTGAAGCGGTTCTGGGCAACGCCACACCGGTGGACGTGGCCGACCGGCCGCTGTCCGACCTGTACTGGGCCTTCCGCTATGTGCAGGGCTGGGAAGCGTGGCAAGCCGACGGCGCAATGATCGAGAACTACGGCTTGCAGCTTGGCCCCGACGTAGCCGGCCGCTTCGCGTTCAGCAAGGGCGTGACGCAAGCGCAGTTCGACCAGTCGAGCGCGGTGCGGGCCGAGTTCACGGCACATCTGGGCCGCCTGCTGGGCCACGACAGCATCCTGATACTGCCGTCGATGCCCGACATCGCCCCACTACGCAGCACGCCGATGGAATCGCTGGAGGACTACCGCACCGCCGCCGCCCACACGCTGTGCCTGACCCCGTTGTCCGGCTTTCCGCAACTGAGCCTGCCACTGTCGGGGCGCAATGGCGCACCGCTGGGCATCTCGCTGCTGGGGCCGAAGGGCAGCGACCGGAGCCTGATTGCGGTGGCGGAGACGCTGGTAGCGGCACTGGCCTGATGCGCCGGCATACGTTACGCTTGCCCTCTCCTCCGGCCCCTCTCTCGCGCGCGGGAGAGGGGAGCAAACCCATCGCGGATCAACACATATGACCCGACTTCGCATTACGGCCGCTGGCCAGACGTTTATCGCCGAGACCCACCCGGACGCACCGGACACCGTCGCGGCGTTCATGAAGCTGCTGCCCTATCGGCAAAAGCTGATCCATGTACGCTGGAGCGGGGAAGGCTGCTGGATTCCGCTGGGCGAGTTCAAGCTGGGCGTCGGCTTCGAGAATCACACCAGCCACCCGTCTGTCGGCGACATCCTGTTCTACCCGGGCGGCTATAGCGAAACCGAGATCATCCTGGCCTACGGCAGTTGCTGCTTCGCCAGCAAGATGGGCCAACTGGCCGGCAACCACTTCCTGACCATTGTCGAAGGCAAGGAAAACCTGCGCGCGCTGGGCACCAAGGTACTGTGGGAAGGCGCTCAGGACGTGGTGTTCGAACTGGCCGAGTAAGTCCGTCCCGCTCATGTACATGATCTACTGGACCGAAGCGACCGCCGATGGCATGGCGCCCCATGCGCAATCGTTTCCCGGCGACGCGCTCAAGGACGCCTTGCAATTCACCGAAGCGCTGCGCCGGCGGCAGTTTGCCGGCGAGCCAGTCAGCTTCGTGACACTGTGTTCGGAGAACCCCAACTCGGTGGGAAAACCCGGGGCGGCCGACCCGCCCGCGGATTACGAGTGGAAAAAGCGGCGCTGAAGTAACTCACCCCGCCATCACCCCGCCATGTTCCTCCGGGCGCTTCACCCGGAACCACGTGGCGTACAGCGCCG
Organism: uncultured Cupriavidus sp.; assembly: GCA_963543405.1. Classification (GTDB taxonomy): domain Bacteria; phylum Pseudomonadota; class Gammaproteobacteria; order Burkholderiales; family Burkholderiaceae; genus Cupriavidus. Next base: position 40,119 of record CAUUBQ010000049.1, on the reverse strand, counting down.
GCAGGAACAGCAGTGTGAGCACGGTGGCTACCACCAGGCCGCCCATGATGGCCACCGCCATCGGCCCCCAGAATGTGGAGCGCGACAACGGGATCATGGCCAGCACCGCGGCCGCCGCCGTCAGGATGATGGGGCGGAAGCGGCGTACCGCCGATTCGACGATGGCGTCCCACGGTGGCAGCCCCGACTTGATGTCCTGCTCGATCTGGTCGACCAGGATCACCGAATTACGGATGATCATACCCAGTAGCGCAGTGATGCCAAGCTGCGCGACAAAGCCCATCGGCGCATGCAGCATCAGCAGGGTGGCGGCGGCGCCGATCAGGCCCAGCGGGCCGGTCAGGAATACCATCACCGCACGCGAGAAGCTGTGCAACTGCAGCATCAGCAAGGTGAAGATCAGGAAGATGCACAGCGGCAGTTGCGCCGCGATCGATGCGCCGGCCTTGCCGGACTCCTCCTGCGCGCCAGCAATCGTGATGCGATAGCCGGCGGGCAGCGCGGCGCGGATCGGGTCCAGCTTCGGATTGATCTGCGCCGTGACGGTCGGCCCCTGGATGCCGTCGATCACGTCGGACTGCACGGTGATGCCGAAGTCGCGGTTCTCGCGCCAGATCACGCCGGGTTCCGATTTCAGGGTCACGCGCGCGATCTGCGTCAGCGGCACCGCGCGACCGGAGCTGGTCGGCACCAGCACGTTGTTCAGGTCGGACATCGTGTCGCGCTCATTACGTGGCGTACGCATGATGATGTCGATGAGCTTGTCGGCATCGCGATACTGCCCGACCGCCACACCGGTCAGCACGGCCTGCGTGGCGCGCGCAATCGCATTGGTGGTCACGCCGAGCGCCCGCGCCTTGTCCTGGTCGAGTTCCAGGCGCAGCATCTTGACGTTCTCGTTCCAGTTGTCATTGACGCCAACCGTATTCGGATTGTCGGTCATGATGGCGCGCACCTGGTCGGCCACCTTGCGCACGCCCGCGGCGTCGGGACCAATCACGCGGAACTGCACCGGATACTGTACCGGCGGCCCGTTCGGCAGCAGCTTCACGCGACCGCGCAACTGCGGGAATTCGGTGATCAGCACGCGTTCGATGCGCTTGCGCAATGCGTCGCGTGCCTCCGCGGTCACCGGCATCACAATGGCTTGTGCCACGTTCGATTGCGGGAAGATCTGGTCCAGCGGCAGATAGAAGCGCGGCGCACCGACGCCCACGAACGACGTGACGCTCTGCACCGCCTTGTCCTGCCGCATGGCTGCCTCGAAGCGCTTGGTGACCGCCTCGGTCTGCGCGAAGCTCGTGCCTTCCGGCATCCAGAGTTCCACCATCAGCTCGGGGCGGCTGGAATCCGGGAAGAATTGCTTCTCCACATACTTGAATGCGAGCAGACCCAGTGCGAATGACACCAGCGTGATGACGATCACGGTCTTGCGCCAGGTGACGCACCAGCTCACCAGCTTGCGGAAGCGCGCATAGAACGGCGTATCGAACACCTCATGATGTCCTCCGTCATTGGCACGCGTCTTCAGGATCAGGTAACCGAGATATGGCGTGAAGTAAACCGCCGCAAGCCACGACAGCACCAGCGCCATGGCCGTCACGGCAAAGATCGCGAAGGTGTACTCGCCTACCGTCGAACGGGCCAGCCCCACCGGCAGGAAGCCCGCGGCCGTGATCAGCGTGCCGGTCAGCATCGGCATGGCCGTGGAGCTATAGGCAAACGTGGCGGCTTCCATCTTCGAGAAGCCTTCTTCGAGCTTGCGCACCATCATCTCCACCGCGATGATGGCGTCGTCGACCAGCAGGCCGAGCGCAATGATCAGCGCACCCAGCGATATCTTGTGCAGCCCGATGCCGAAGATGTTCATGAACAGGAACGTCACCGCCAGCACCAGCGGGATGGTCAGCGCCACCACCAGTCCGGGGCGTACATCGAGCCGCAGCGGCCGCGTATGCAGGCCCAGCGCCACGAAGCTGACACCGAGCACGATCACCACGGCCTCGATCAGCACATGTACGAATTCACCCACGCTGCGCTTGACGGCCTGGGGCTGGTCCTGCACCTGATCCATCTCGATGCCCACCGGCAACTGGCCGCGCAGGTCGTCGGTGACACGCTGCAACTCCTTGCCCAGCGCAATGATGTCACCGCCCTTCTCCATCGAGATGCCGAGCCCGATCACATCCTTGCCGTTGAAACGCATGCGGCTGACCGGCGGATCGACATAGGCGCGATAGACATGCGCAATATCGCCGAGCCGGATGTTGGCAATGCCGTTGGGGCCGCGCAGCACCAGGTTCCTGAGGTCTTCCACGTCGCCGAGCTGGCCCGTGACACGCACCTGGAGATTGTCGGTGGGTGTCACCAGTACGCCGCTGCCGGTCGGGTTGTTCTGCTCGGAAATCTGGTTCGCTATCGCGTTGATGTCCAGGCCCAGCTGGGCAAAGCGCGCCTGGTTGAACTCGATGAAGATCTTTTCGTCCTGCAGGCCCAGCAGCGTGACCTTGGCCACGGCGGGAATGCGCAGCAGTTCCTGCCGCACCAGGTCGGCATATTCGCGCAGTTCCTTGTAATTGAAGCCGTCGGCCGAGAGCGCGTAGATCGACCCGTAGACATCGCCGAACTCGTCATTGAAGAACGGCCCGCGCACACCTTGCGGCAAGGTCTGCTGGATATCGCCAATCTTCTTGCGCACCGTGTACCAGATCTGCGCGGTGTCCTTGGCCGGCGCGTTGTCTGCCAGCTGGAAGATCACCGTGGTTTCACCGGGCTTGGAGAAGCTGCGGATCTTGTCCGCATAGGGCACTTCCTGCAACTGGCGCTCGATCTTGTCGGTGACCTGGACCGCGATCTGCTCCGCCGTGGCCCCGGGCCAGAATGCCTGCACCACCATCACGCGGAACGTGAACGGCGGATCCTCGTCCTGGCCAAGCTGGAAGAACGCAAACAGGCCGCCCAGCAACAGCACGACCAGCAGATAACGCGTCAGCGGCTGGTGCTCGAGCGCCCAGCGCGACAGGTTGAAGCGGGAATGTTCCATGCGCCGCCCTCAACCGAGCCGGCGGTCCAGCGCACTCAGTTGTGCGCCCGGATCGGAGGCCGGCTGTGCCGGCGCCACGTTCTGCATCGGCTTGACCTTCTGGCCGGCCTTGAGCAGGTGCACCCCGGCTGTGACGATGGTCTGGCCTGGCGTCAGGCCCTGACGGACTTCGATCAGGTTGCCCTGCGCCTCGCCCAGCGTCACGGGCACGGGCTTGACCGTGCCACTGCCACCCTGCCCGGGCTGGTAGATCCACACCTGGTTGGCCCCACGATCCTGCAGCAAGGCCGTCAGCGGAATGCGGATGGTCGCGGTCTCGCCGGTACGTGTGAAGGACACCACGGCGGTCATGCCAATGCGCAGGTCCGCCGGAGGGTTCGGAATGCTCACGCGCGTGGGATAGGTACGCGTCACCGGATCGGCCGCGGCGGAGATTTCACGCACGCGGCCTGGCAATGCGCGGTCCGGCTCGGACCATGTGTGGATCGAGACGTCCGAGGTGCCACGCAGCATGTCGACCTGATCCTCGGGCAGCCCGATAGCCACCTCCTTTTCGGCAGTCTGCGCCACGCGGATTACCGGTTGGCCGGGCGTAACCACCTGACCGACCTCGGTGTCGATGGCCGTGACCACACCATCGGCATCGGCGGTCAACACCGCGTAGCCGGTCTGGTTGGACTGGTTGCGCAGGTTCGCCTGGGCCTGTTCCAGACGCGACGCCGCCGAGTCATAGGTGGCCTGGCGCCGGTGGAGTTCGGCCGCGCTGATGAAATTGCGCGCGGCCAGTTCCTTGTAGCGCTTCAGGTCAGATGCCGCGAGATCCCGGTCGGTCTTGGCCGCTTCGAACTGCGCGCGCGCGCCGGTTTCGGCCAGCGCCAGGTCGGTGGGGTCCAGCCGTGCCAGCGGCTGCCCCTTGCGCACGCTTGCGCCAACGTCGACCAGACGCGCTGAAATCTTGCCGCCGACGCGGAAACCGAGCCGCGATTCGATGCGCGGGCGCACCTCGCCGGAAAATTCGAACTCGGTCTTGCCAGCTGCCGGACTCAATTGCAGCACGCGCACCGGCCGCACGTCTTCCACGGTTTCGGCCTTCTTGCCGCAACCGGCCAATGCCAGGCAACCCGCAATGGCCAGCACCGCCAGGCCAAGGCTGGGCGCAGGCGAGCGACGGCGCCGCGCGTGCGCACCCCGGCGCGTCCTGGAGAGAACATCAACTTCAGCGGCCGCAACTTCCGGCCCGGCATATGGCACTGGCATGGACAAGCGTCTTGAGTCGGTGAAAGGGTGAAGCTGAAAGACGGTGTTGATTTGCGGGGTACAGCGCGGCTGGCCGGCGAACTCTGGCAACTCTGGCAGCCGTAAGGAAATCTTAAGAATCTTAGGGGTCTTGGGGCACCTTTTCGGGTGCCTGTGCCGTCTCTGCAACAGCCGGCAGGAAATAAATAACTGGCCGGTCAGTAATATAACGACCGGCCGCGAGTGCGTCAAACGCCAGAATGACGAACAGACGTATTTCGCGACAAAACGTCACGGATGCGGCGTGGCATGCAGGCGTGCGGCGCGACTGGGCAGCCGCCGGGCTTGCGTCATTCGCCCGATGTTACAATTCGCGGCTTTGGCGCCGCCCCCCCGCCGCCGCAACATAAAAGAGATTGGCGTGACGCCCGATCAGTATTGCCAGGACAAGGCTGCCCGCAGCGGCTCCAGCTTCTACTACAGCGCGCTGCTGCTTGCCCCGGAGCGCCGCCGTGCGCTTAACGCCCTCCACGCATGGCGCCTCGAACTCGATGCCATCGTTCACGATAACCATGACGCCGGCGTGGCGCTGCAGCGCCTTGACTGGTGGCGCGCCGAGCTGGGCCGATTGTTTGCCGGTAATCCGGACCACCCGGTCAGCCAGGCGCTCCAACCGTTCCTGGCCGACCTTCCGCGTGCGGAAATGACCCAGGTGCTCGATGGCACCGAGATGGATCTCGCACAGTCGCGCTACGTTGACGACGCCGCCCTGGCCCGCTATTGCCGGCTGACCGGTGGCACGCTTGGCAAACTGGCGGCGCGCCTGCTGGGCTTCAGCGATCCGCGCACGCTGGAATCGGCCGAGAAGCTTGGCCTGTCGCTCCTGCGCGTACGCATCGTGCGCGAGGTGGGCAGTGATGCCCGCCAGGGACGCATCTACCTTCCGGTGGATACCTTGCAGCGTTTCGAGGTGCCGGCGGCGGATATCATGCAGTCGCAGCATTCGGAACGTTTTGCCGCGCTGATGCAGGACCAGGCCACGCATGCCCGTACCCTGTACAAGGAAGCGCTGGCGTTGCTGCCGCGTGCCGACCGCCGCGCACAACGTTCGGCGCTGGCGCTGGCCGCCATCCAGCAAGCCCTGCTCGACGAGATCGAGGCGAGCCAGTTCCAGGTGCTGACCCAGCGCATCGCGCTGACGCCAATGCGCAAGCTCTGGCTGGCCTGGAAAACCTGGCTCAGGAACGGCTGAGCCTCCCCCTGCCTGTTTAATGATTCGCTAGCGTCATGACCACTGCCACTTCCTCGCTCGGCCAACAAATCCTGGACCGTGCCGATTCCCTGGCCCGTTATTCGGATATGGAGGACGGCCTGACCTGTGCCTTCCTGACCCCGGCGCACCGCCAGGCTCAGGCGCAACTGGCGCGCTGGATGGAAGATGCCGGCATGACGGTGCGCATCGATGCCATCGGCAACGTGATCGGGCGCTATGCCGCCGATCCGGCCGTGGCCGATCCCAGGGTGCTGATGACGGGCTCGCATTTCGACACCGTGCGTAATGGCGGCCGATACGACGGCCGGCTCGGCATACTGCTGCCGATTGCCGTGGTGGGTGCGCTGCGCGACGCGGGCATCCGCCTGCCCTATCACTTCGATGTGGTGGGTTTTGCGGAGGAGGAAGGGTTGCGTTTCAAGACCAGCTTCCTGGCCAGCAGCGTGCTGGCGGGCCGCTTTGACCCGGCCTTGCTGGACCGCATCGATGCGGATGGCGTGACCATGCGCGCGGCGTTGGCCGAATCCGGCTTCCCCGGCGCGGGCGATCTCGATGCATTGCGAGCGGCGGCCGTCGATCCGGCCACGCTGGCGGGCTTTGTCGAAGTCCATATCGAGCAGGGTCCGGTGCTGCTCAACCGCGGGCTGTCGCTCGGCATCGTCACGCAGATCGCCGGCAGCAGCCGGTTTCAGGTTCGCGTGGAAGGACTGGCCAGCCATGCCGGCACCACGCCAATGGATATGCGCCGCGACGCCGCCACCGGTGCCGCCGAGATGATCCTGCTGGTGGAAGACCGCTGCGCGCAGGTGCCAACGCTAGTCGGCACGGTTGGCCAGTTGCAGGTCCCGAATGGGTCGAGCAACGTGATCCCGGCCGCTTGCGTATTCTCGATGGATATCCGCGCGGGCGAGGACGGCATTCGCGAAGACGCCATTGCCGACATCGTGGCCGGCATCGAACGCATTGCGGCCCGGCGCGCCCTGCAGGTCAAGGTGGAACGCGTTACGCCGGTCAACAATGCCCCGTGCGCCAACTGGCTGATGGACCAGTTCGCTGCGGTGCTGCGCAAGCGCGGGCTAGAGGAATTCAAGCTGCCATCGGGCGCAGGTCACGATGCCATGATGATGCACCGGATCACCGACGTCGCCATGCTGTTCGTGCGTTGCGGCAATGGCGGCATCAGCCACAATCCGCTGGAGACCATCACCGCCAGCGATACCCAGCAGGCCGCCGAGGTATTCGTCGATTTCCTGCGGCATTTCAAGCCTCGCAACTGACGCTACACCTTTTGCGGCAACGCCGGACTACTGTGCGTCGCGCATGTCCGCAAACTTGAAAGACATCGAATCGTACACGGCATTTGTCGTGGAAGACGTGGAATAGGCCACCACCGTATCCACGCCCTGCGCGCGCAATACCGCAAACAACTGCGTGATCGCCGCGGTGACACCATGTCCGGCCGAGCCGCCTTCAATGGGCTGAAGGAATGCGCTCGGGGCAACTGTTACGAACCTGAGTTCAGCCAGGTCTGGATAGCGCTCGACGATTGAAGCTTCTACGATGGCCATTGGCCTGCCGCGAAAGCGCGCCACCACATGTACGCTGCGCCACGGCAGGATGTATCGAAGGTAGTCGAGCATCTGGTGGGTTTCTTGAGCCTGCCAATCGGCAAGATGGCCCCGCAATGTGATGGGGAGTCTGAGCGAGTGATAAGAACGAATGCGCCTGTAACGCGTGTGCCACTCCTTGAGCTTGGCCTGCAACAGCGCAGATTCACGCCGCCGGTTGGCATCCGTGACGATAGTGAAGGTAAATTCCTCCGTCACTGTTTCCCGGCACGACATGGTTGCCGGATCCCAGACGCGCGGCCTCACCGGCTGCGGCACAAAGCCGGACACATCAAACCAGTACTCATTGATATCTCCCTCGCGCACCGTCTGGACCCACTGCCCTGGCATCGGTGCGTCTGCGGGTGCGTCCGGGACCCGCTGGGCAGCAAGCTCGGGGTCCAGCGTATTCGCGACGGACACGCCGGCAAATGACGCCGCCGCGGCGTAGGCACGCCTGAAGAAATCGTCGACAGTCATCGACGATGGCCCCGGCTGCTCACGCAATTGTTCCACCTGCAGGCGCACGGCATTGACCAGATCCTGCTCCATGACAGGATTGGCGTCGGCGTACCCGGTCGACCCAGTGGTCAGGATTCGATGAACGATGTCGACGAAATGATCAGCGCTGGTCGCCAGCTGGAAGATGGCCAGATACAGCGTAAGGATCGCCACCACATTGGCGCTGCAGGCTGCAGCGCCGTCGTCACCGCGCCGCATGCGCGGCGCCAGCAATCTGCGCAGTGGCACTTCGCACACGCGCGATGCGGCAAACACTGCCAGCGGATTCTTGCCATGCGTATGCAACACGCCTGCCAGTACCGCACCGGGTTCGCGTGGCGCCGATAGCGGTGCAACGGTCGGCCGCGCCAGTGGCAGGTCCCCAGCCACGTGGTCCAGATACTGCTGGTAGCGATCCCCAAAGTCCTGCCCGGCGCAGGTGCCGGTCAGCAGGTTCAACAGGGCGAGCGGCCAAACGGCGTTGCAGTACACACCCCGTGTCGAGCGCCGCTGCGCATGGATACGCCAGACTGACAGGCTGGACAGCCGTACCGGCTCGCCCCCCGCCACTGCCAGGTTCGCCATGCTGATCACGCCCGCGTTTGCCACCGGCCACGACGTAGTCGCCATCGGCGTGGCGGCTATGACCCTGCGCTCTCGATCCAGCTGGGTAGTGTGCATGCCGAGCGTGCCTTCGCCCTTGCCCTCCCGGTTCATCTCCAGCGTGATGAAGATCGATTCGGCTTGTGCATCGATGGGCAGGTCGGCAATGGGCCGGCTTGGCGTTCCGCCCAGCACACGCAGCCGCTGACCACTGATTTCTATCAGGTTTGCGTCGCCATGCCGCACACGCAAGTGGATGGAGTTCTGCAGCCGGAACAGCATCACGACTTGTGCGCGGACGTCGCCAGTGCCGGTGCCAGCGAGTAATGCATCGAGATCAAACGCGTCGCCCGCAGCAATAGCACAGTCCTTCGTGCAGCCTGGCCAGGTCCGGACCACCTGCAATGAGCGGATCGCATCATGAAGGCCCTTGCCGCCCAGGTAGCCATGGTCCCCCGACTGATCAAGCCGGACCGGGCCGCCTTCACCATGCGGCGCCGTGTAGGCAAGTACCGCTATGCGGCCGGACAGCCGGACCGACGAGAAAGCCTGGTCTACCCCGGCAGGCAGTACGTCAACCTGTTCCCCGGGGCTGTAGCAGCGCCGTTCGCCGCGATAGCCCCAGTCCTTGTAGAAACAGGCGGTGTCCGACGGCTGCGTGTCTTGCGCAGGCAGTCCCGCCGCAATGCCATGGACAGTGCCTGAACTCCGGAACCAACCCATGGCGTGCGCCGATGCCGGCAGCAGCCATGGCACGGACGCCGCAAGTAGTCCGGCAGAAACCCAACCCGGCAATGAAGGTGTCATGATGCCAATCTCCGCGCACCGCGCCCGATCTGCTCACAGATCCGAATCTCGCTCCCAGTCCTCATCGCTGTGGTAGCTCGTGTCGTCACGGAAGTAGTCGCGCATTTGGGAGAACGTAAATGCGACCCTGGTGCACGCCTGGTCCGCCGCATCGGACGCGGCCTCGGCCACGACCGTACGCACGCCGCGCTCGTGCAGCCAGCCAAACAGCCTGGTAACCGCTGCGGTTGCGGCACGACGCACTGCGCCGTCGGCGGGCGTTTCGCGGAACACGCCCGGCGGCACCACGATCCCTTCCAGCGTCGCCTCCGCCGGATCATCGCGGCTGATCCATGCCTCCGCGATGGCGACCGTTTCACCCCGCAAGCGCGCCGCCACATACACACGCCGCGACGACTGCATCGAACGAAGGTAGTGGGCCATCAGGTCGCTCTGGCTGGCCAGCCACTCGACATGCTGGGCCTGCGCCGTTGTACGCGCCGTGGACAGCGATGCAACAATCTCGAGATAGCCCTTGTGCCAGGCCGTGAGCGGCTGGATCAGGCTGGCAAACTCTGCTTCCTGGTTCTGGTCCGTGACGATCAGGAACGTGAAAACGTCATTGGCATCCCATTCCCATGACGACGTGGCCTGGCGCCAGACCTGCGGTTGTACCCGGTCTTCCGTGTAGTCCGTCAGATCGAACAGGTACTCATTGATATTGCCGTTGCGCCGTTTCTGGACCCAGTTCGTCAGCGCGGACGCCGGGCAAGTGCGCGCATCGGTTGCGGCGCGTTGGGCAGCCAGTTCGGGATCGGGCGTCTTGTTGGCGGATACCGCTGCAAGCGAAGCGGCATGGCGATAGGCACGGCCAAAAAAGGCAAGCGGGTCCGCGGATGAGGGACCGGGCTGGTCGCGTAGCCACTCTGCATGCTGGCGTACGGCATCCACCAGTTCAGCCTCGGGGGCACCACTGGCATTCGCGCCGGCATAACCCGTGGTTCCGGTCTCCATGATGCGCTGGATAACGCTGACGAAATGGTCAACGCTGTTCGTCTGCTGGAAGATGCGGAAGTACAGCGTGAGGATCGCCATCATGTTGAAGCTGCACTCGGCCCGGCGATCGTTACCGCGACGCATGCGCAGCGCCAGCAATGACCGTAGCGGGACCTCGCACACCCGCGATGCCGCATACGCCGCCAATGGGTTCTTGCCATGCGTCTGCAGGACTTCGGCCAGTACCGCGTCCGGTTTGCGCCGTACTACTGGTGGCGCAACCATCGGCGGCGCAACGACCGGCCGAGCCGGCGGCGGCTCACCGGCGACAAGCTGGAGATAGCGCTGGTTGTGGCTCTCAAGGCGCGGTCCGCCGCAGGTACCGGCCAGCATGTTCCACAGGGCGAGCGGCCATACGGCGTTGCAGTGCACGCCGCGGGCCGGGCGCCGGTGGGCATCGATACGCCAGACAGACAGGCTCGACAGGTGCACAGGCTCGTGCCCCGCCGGTGCGAGGTTCACCATGCTGATGACGCCCGCATTGTCAGCCGGCCACGCGGTGGTAAAAATTGGCGTGGCGGAAACGATCCTGCGCTCCCGGTCCAGTTGTGCCACGTGTATGCCAAGCGTGCCCTGGTCCTTGCCTACGCGGTTCATCTCCAGCGTCACCGCGACTGATTCGGTACGTGCATCGATTGGCTGGTCCGCAAGACGCTGACCCGGCGCGCCACCTTGCACGCGCAGGCGATTGCCGCCGACTTCGACCTGGTTCGCTGCTCCATGCCGCAGGCGCCAGGCCGTCTCCTTTCCCATGCGGAACCACAGGACTGTCTGCGCACGAGCATTGCCGGCGCCATCGGCCCGGCCGAGCAAGGCATCAAGATCGAGCGCATCGCTGGACGGTATCCGGCAATCCCTGGTGCAAGCAGATGCGGTCCGAACGACCTGCAACGAACGGATGGCATCATCGACGCCTTTGCCTTCGAGGTATTGATGGTCCCCTGTCTGATCAAGCACTACGGACCTTCCGCCACCGCGCGGTTCCTTGTAGACCAGCACGGCAACGCTGCCCGAGAGCCGGACCGACGAGAAAGTCCGGTCCACATCCGCAGGCAGGACATCGATCCGTTCGCCCGGGACGTAGCAGCGCCGCGTGCCGCCATAGTCCCAGTCGCTATAGAAGCAGGCGGTGTCCTTTGCCTGGACCCAGGCGGACGTGTCGTCCGACGACATGGCCGGAGCCACGCCGTAGACGATGCCAGGTGTCCGGTACCAGCCCATGGCATACGCCAGCGCTGGCAACTGGGAAAGCACGGCAAGCAATACACTTGAGGACATCCTGCCCGGCAAGGAAGGCGTCATGATGCCGATCTCCGTGGTGGGGTTGCCGGAAGCACGAACCACCCGCGGGAGGAGGTGCCCTGGCTGGCGCGCCTGAGCCGGAAATCCGGTCAGATACTGCATCCACGGTAGAAATCCGGGGCGGAGCCCGAAATGGCAATGAACCGAAACTAGCTGCCCCGGTACATTTCCTTGCCGATGTCGTAGAGATTCTTGCGCAGGGCCTTGCGTTCGTCTGGCGAAAGCCGCGAGTTGCCGCCACGCGGGGCCTGGCGGCCAGCGCGTTCGGCCATGTCACGCTCGGTCTCGGCACGGTCGGCGCGACGCGGCGGCTGGCGGTTGGCGCCCTGGGGCGGAGGGTTACCTGGCGGGTTGGCACCCTGGTTGCCGGGCGCCGATTGCGAGCGCGGGTGAAGCAGATGCGCCATGCCCGCCGACTGGGCTTGCGCCAGATCGGGCGCCGCGGCAAGCAGCAGGGACATGCCGGCCAGCCAGACCACTGGTGCGCTCTTTGCGCGACGCAGGGTTTGCCCGTGCCGGGGTTGCTTCACTTTCATTGGATAATGGTGGTTTTGACGGTAGCCCACCGACAGCCATGCCCGTTTCAAGCCGGGCCTGGCAAGGCGTCGGCAGGGTCAGGGGATGCCCGTGGTGACCGTTTCATCGCGCTGCCGGATTACGGCGTGGGGAAACGGTTTGCGGAGTGTAAATGCACAAAAGGTGCACGCCGCCATACCACAGGGTAAAGTATGTAACGTTTTGTTAAGCCATTTTGAGCGAAAGCGATAATCGCTAAGATACCGCCATGGAAAATACCAGCCACAAGATTCTCGTCGTGGATGACGACCCGCGCCTGCGCGACCTGCTGCGCCGCTACCTTGGCGAGCAGGGCTTCACGGTGCTCGTGGCAGAAAATGCCACGGCCATGAACAAGCTCTGGCTGCGCGAGCGCTTCGATCTGCTGGTGCTGGACCTGATGATGCCCGGCGAAGACGGGCTGTCGATCTGCCGCCGCCTGCGTGGCGCCAATGACCAGACGCCGATCATCATGCTCACCGCCAAGGGCGAGGACGTGGACCGCATCGTCGGTCTCGAAATGGGTGCCGACGACTATTTGCCCAAGCCGTTCAATCCGCGCGAGCTGATTGCGCGGATTCACGCGGTGCTGCGCCGCAAGGGTCCCGCCGAAGTGCCGGGCGCCCCGTCCGAAACGCCGGAAACCTTTGCGTTCGGCGATTTCGTGCTGAACCTGGCCACCCGCACGCTGACCAAGAACGACGAGGAAATCACGCTCACCACCGGCGAATTCTCGGTACTGAAGGTCTTTGCCCGCCATCCCCGTCAGCCGCTGTCGCGCGAAAAACTCATGGAAATGGCGCGCGGCCGCGAATACGAGGTATTCGACCGCAGCCTGGACGTGCAGATCTCACGCCTGCGCAAGCTGATCGAGCCCGATCCCAGCAACCCGCGCTTCATCCAGACGGTCTGGGGCCTGGGATATGTCTTCATTCCCGATGGCGTGAAGTAATCCGGTCCGCCCGCACAGCAGCATCGTGGCGACCGCTCTCGGCCGTACCGCAACGCGGTTCTTTGGTTCGCTGTTCTGGCGAACCTTCATGCTTATCGCCCTTTTGCTGGCGATCTCGCTGGGTATCTGGTTCCAGAGCTACCGGCTCTTCGAACGCGCGCCGCGCGCCCAGCAGATCGCCATGCAGGTGGTCAGCGTGGTCAAGCTCACGCGTGCGGCCCTGCTCTATTCGGACCCGGCCCGGCGCCGGTTCCTGCTGCTCGACCTGGTCCAGAACGAAGGCATCAAGGTCTATCCGCGCGAGAAGGACGACGATTTCGCGGCTCCCACTGCCAATCCGTTCCTGACCCAACTGGTCCAGCAGGAAATCCGCAGCCGCCTGGGCGAAGACACGGTCCTTGCCACTACCGTCAACGACATCCCGGGCGTCTGGGTCAGTTTCGAGATCGAGGGCGACGACTACTGGGTCGCCATCAGCCCGGAACGCTTCGAACGCGTGCCGGGTATCCAGTGGCTCTGGTGGAGTATTGCCGCGCTGTTGCTGTCCATCATCGGGGCGGCGTTCATCACGGCACGCGTCAATTACCCTCTCAAACGGCTGACCAATGCGGCCAAGCTGATTGGCACGGGCGGCGATCCGCCGCCACTGCGCGAGCAAGGCGCCAGCGAAGTCGCCCAGGCCAACCGCAGCTTCAACCAGATGGTGCGCGACCTGCGCCAACTCGACGACGATCGCGTGGTCATGCTGGCCGGCATCTCGCACGACCTGCGCACGCCGCTGACGCGCCTGCGCCTGGAAACCGAAATGTCGCCCGTGGACAGCATCACGCGCGACGCGATGATTGCCGACATCGAGCAGATGGACGCCATCATCGGCCAGTTCCTGAACTACGCCAGGCCTGGCCAGGAAGTGGTGGAACCGGTCGACCTCTCCGCGCTGGTGCAGGAGTCGGTAGGCGTCTACGCCGCGCATGATGATGTCCGCGTGCACGTGCGCTCGAACGGACCAGTGATGGCGGTGGCCAACCGCATGGAAATCCAGCGCATTCTGGACAACCTCGTCGAGAATGCGCGCCGCTATGCCAAGGACGAGGAAACCGGCATGGCCGACGTGGAGATCTCCACGCGCGTGGAAGACAAGGATGCCGTGCTGATCGTGGCCGACAACGGCCCCGGCGTGCCGAACGAGCAACTGTCGTTGCTGACACGGCCGTTCTACCGCCTGGACAGCGCCCGCAGCGAAGCCAAGGGCGCAGGCCTTGGCATGTCGATCGTCAACCGCATCCTCCAGCGCAATGGCGGGCGGCTGTTGCTGGCCAATCGTCCCGCCCCGAAAACCGGCCTCGTGGTCAGTGCGATGTTCAGGCGCGCGTAGCTTCCCCGTAGCACATCGCTCATCGCCTGCCGCTCCTCCGGACGGCTTCCTTCTTTCTCCCCTTTCCGCCTCTGCCACGGCCCCGGTGCCGCGCATGTACCGCATGCGCCGCACTGACAGGTTTTCTTCAGGATTTGATAGGAGTTTGAAAGGTCGTTGACAGGGGAATGACAGCGCCACCACGCACACTTCAGGCCATCGACAGGCCGATGCATACAACGGCATCCGCAGTCATGGCGCCGCCTGCCGCAATACCCAATCCGCCATGGCTCGACAACGATCGACAACATGCCGCCCGACCCCACGGGCGGTGACCGAGAGACAGCCATGTCCAGCACTCCCACTTCTCAGCACGGGTTCCGCACCGTGTTCCGCGTCGTCAGCGGCAACTTCCTGGAAATGTACGACTTCATGGTGTACGGCTTCTACGCCGCCGCCATCGCGCACACGTTCTTTCCATCCGGCAATGAATTTGCATCGCTGATGCTGTCGCTCGCCACGTTCGGCGCGGGCTTCCTGATGCGCCCGCTGGGCGCGATCGTGCTCGGCGCGTATATCGACCATCACGGCCGACGCAAGGGCCTGATCGTGACGCTGGTGCTGATGGCACTGGGCACGCTGCTGATTGCGCTGGTGCCGGGCTATGCCACGATTGGCGTGGCCGCTCCGCTGCTGGTGCTGTTCGGACGCCTGCTGCAGGGCTTCTCGGCCGGCGTGGAACTCGGCGGCGTGTCCGTGTATCTCTCGGAGATCGCCAAGCCGGGCCAGAAGGGCTTCTATGTGGCGTGGCAATCGGCCAGCCAGCAGGTGGCCGTGATCTTCGCGGGCCTGCTCGGCGTGATCCTGCACGCCACGCTGGCGCCGGAACAGATGGACAGCTGGGGCTGGCGCGTGCCGTTCCTGGTGGGCTGCCTGATCGTGCCGTTCCTGTTCATCATTCGCCGCTCGCTCGAGGAAACCGAAGAGTTCCGTACGCGCAAGCATCGCCCGTCCATCAACGAGATCTACCGTTCGATGCTCGACAACTGGCGCATCATCATTGCCGGCTGCATGATGGTGGTGATGACCACGGTGTCGTTCTACATGATCACCGCCTATACGCCGACGTTCGGCAAGACCGTGCTCAAGCTCGACGACGTGGACAACCTGATTGTCACGATGTGCGTGGGCCTGTCGAATTTCATCTGGCTGCCGCTGATGGGCGCCGTGTCGGACCGCATCGGCCGCAAGCCGCTGCTGGTGTTCTTCACCATTGCCACGCTGGTCACCGCCTACCCTGCCGTCTCCTGGCTGGTTGCCGCACCGTCGTTCGAACGGCTCTTGATGGTGGAACTGTGGCTCTCGTTCCTGTATGGCAGCTACAACGGCGCCATGGTGGTGACGCTGACCGAAGTGATGCCGCCCGCGGTACGCACAGCCGGCTTCTCGCTGGCCTACAGCCTGGCCACGGCATTGTTCGGCGGTTTCACGCCGGCGATCTCGACCTACCTGATCCACAGCACCGGCAACAAGGCTGCACCGGGCCTGTGGCTGATGTTCGCCGCCGTGTGCGGCCTGATCGCAACGCTGATCATCTTCCGTACGCGCCGCGAACAGAGCACCCTGCGCGCTGCCTGATCGCCTGATCGCCTGATTGCCTGATCCACGCGCGCCGCCGTCATCGGCATGACACCTTGACGTGTCATGCATGGTGCGGCGCGCACAGAAATTGACCCTGAAGCGCCTGCTCGAACAGCAACGTCGCAAGGCACGTGGCATACTGCGCGCTACCGCATTTGCTGCATTGCGCCAGTGGGCATTGCCTATCGGGCCGTTTGAGATTATCAATTGGCACCGATAGTGTCTGCAGGCGCATAATTTGAGCTTGTGGCGATTGCCTTCATGTACCGAGTAGTGCTCGGGAACTGGTTGGCAATTCGCGCGCCTTACTCTGTTCAACCGTATCAGGAGAAGTCAATGAAGACCGTTGGTCAAAAGCTGGAAGCCTTCCAAATTGTTGGCGTCAAGCCGGGTTTCAACAACCACGAAGAAAATGGCCAGTCGGCTTTCGAAGACATTACCGAAAAGTCGTTCGAAGGCAAGTGGAAGGTCATCTACTTCTACCCGAAGGACTTCACGTTCGTGTGCCCGACCGAAATCGTTGCATTCGCCAAGCTGAACGACGACTTCGCCGACCGCGATGCAATCGTGCTGGGCGGCTCGACCGACAACGAATTCGTGAAGCTGGCATGGCGCCGTGAACACAAGGACCTGAACAAGCTGAACCAGTGGCAATTCGCCGACGTGACCGGCTCGCTGGTGGACCAGCTGGGCGTGCGTGACCAGGCTGCAGGCGTGGCCCTGCGCGCCACGTTCATCGTGGATCCGGACAACGTGATCCAGCACGTGTCGGTGAACAACCTGAACGTCGGCCGTAACCCGGATGAAGTCCTGCGTATCCTGGACGGCCTGCAAACGGACGAACTGTGCCCGTGCAATCGCGCGGTTGGTGGCGCCACGCTGTAATTGGCCCCGCCTGCCAGGCGCCCCTTGGGCGACCCGGTACCTCACATGGAAGGGCCCTGCGCCCTTTCATGTCGAAACCCGCTACGTGCGGGTTTTTTGAGCCCTCGACGATAGGAGAAATGAATGGAATTCCTCAGCACGATTAAAAGTTTGGTCCCTGACTACGCCAAGGACATCCGTTTGAATGTCGATGGCACCATCGCCCGCTCGTCGCTGGAAGGCAATGATGCGGTTGGCGTGGCACTGGCTGCCGCATTCGCCGCCAAGAGCAAGGTGATCGTCGATGTCATTCGCAATGCGAACGTGCTGTCGCCAGAGGAAGTCAATGCCGCGCAAACTGCTGCGGCGTTGATGGGCATGAACAATCTCTGGTATCCGTACGTCGAGATGGCCGAGGACCCCGATCTGGCCAGCCAGCCGGCCGGCCTGCGCATGAACGCCTACGCCACCCATGGTGGTGTGGACAAGCGCCGCTTCGAGATGTACGCACTGGCGGCCTCGATCATCGGCAAATGCCACTTCTGTGTGAAGTCGCACTACCACTTGCTGAAGAACGAACAGGGCATGAGCGCCCAGCAACTGCGTGATGTAGGCCGGATTGCAGCCGTGATTGGCGCGGCTGCCAACGTGATCTCCGCCGAATAAGCGCGCATCGCTAGTACTGCTACGTCGGCAGACACTGCAAGGTGACTGCCGACGTTTCGTTTACGGGTCCGTTATCTGGGTAAGTCAATCGGTATTGTCCGACACCCGTTACAGCCAAATGACCCGGTGCATTTGTGGATCGGACGGCCTACAATCGACGCAAGGTCACGAATTTCAGCTGTTGCCATGAGCACCTTGCCTTCGCATAATTCGCCGCGCTTCCGCTTCCGGCTGGCCGCGGTGCACGACTGGGGCGATATCGCCGCCGTCACGCAGCAGGCCTACGGGCAATATGAGCTCGAGATCATGGAGGATTGCCGCGCATCGTTCCAGCGCGGCATGCAGTCCGTGCTGGCCGCCAAGGACAATCCCGACATGGAATGGTGGGTCGCGGAAACCGACCACGGCGTCAGCGGTGCCGTACTGTTCTGCCATCCGGGCGCCACGTTGCCCGCACTCGATGACAGCACCATCACGCTGGCACTACCCGAAGCGCGACTGCTATCGGTCAGCCCGCAAGCACGCGGACTGGGCCTGGGCAAGCGCCTGATGCAGATCTGCATTCAGCGCGCACGCGATATCGGGTCTTCGGCGCTGGTCTGTCGCGCAATGCCAGAGATGGATTCCGCCGTCAGGCTTTGCGAGCAGATGGGCTTTCACAAGCGCACCGAAGCCGGCTCGCGCCATGGCGCCATGGCACGCCTGACCGACTACGTCTATAACATCACGTCGGAAGACGCGCTGGCATCGCCGCGTCCACCGGCATGATTCAGGGCTGGAGTTCAGGCTGAAGCTTCAGTCCTGTACGTCGGCGCTACGGCGGTAGATCAGTACCGCCGCCTGCGCGACGATGCCCTCTTCCTTGCCTTCGAAGCCGAGCTTCTCGTTGGTCTTGGCTTTCACGTTGCAACGCGTGACAGGCAGCCCGAGGTCTTCGGCCAGATTGGCCACCATGCCGGCGATATGCGGCGCCAGCTTGGGCTTTTGCGCGATCACGGTTGCATCGACGTTGCCGATCTCGAAACCTGCGTCGCGCACGCGACGTGCGGCCTCGCGCAGCAATACACGGCTGTCCGCGCCCGAGAACTTCGGATCGGTATCGGGAAAATGACGCCCGATATCGCCCAGCGCCGCGGCCCCGAACAACGCGTCTGTGACCGCGTGCAGCAGGGCATCGGCATCCGAATGGCCCAGCAGGCCGCGATCATGTGGAATGTCCACGCCACCAAGAATGAGCTTGCGTCCGGGAACGAGCGCATGCACGTCGTAGCCCTGCCCTATGCGGAAATCGAACGGATTCAAAACGACTCCTTGAGATAAATGGTTCACGAGGCCGATGGCGTCGGTCCGGTGCGCAGCAGGACATCGGCCAAGGCAAAGTCCTCGGGGTACGTCACCTTGAAATTACGTAGCGAACCGTTGACCAGCCGCGGATGCAGGCCCAGCCGCTCGATCGCGCTGGCCTCGTCGGTCACCACCGCACCGGCCGCCATGGCGTCTTCAAGCGCATGGCGCAATACACCGATGCGGAACATCTGCGGCGTCTGCGCCTGCCACAGGCCCTCGCGTGGCACCGTGGCACCGATCCGGGCACCGGCATCGGCCCGCTTGAGCGTGTCTGGCACCGGAACCGCCAGGATGCCGCCAATCGGCTCGCTGGCCGCATCGTCCGATTCCACGGCCCGCACCAGCGTATCGATCATGGCCGGCGTCAGGCCGGGCCGCGCCGCATCGTGCACGAGCACCCAGTCCGTATCCACCGCCCCGAGCGTGGCCAGATGATGCAGGCCAGCCAGCACCGAAGCGTGGCGCGAGTCGCCGCCCACGAACGCGGTATCGAAGCGTAGTCCCGCAAACGCCTGTGCGCCAAAGCGCGACTCCAGCGGCATGTCGTCCGGGGCCAGCACCACTGCCGTGGCATGGATGGCCTCGCATGCCGAGAATGCGGCCAGTGCATGCCAGAGCATTGGCCGGCCAGCCACGGTCTGGTATTGCTTCTGCACGGTGCCACCGGCACGGCTGCCGGTACCGGCACAGGGAATCAGGGCGAATCGACGATCGGACACAGGCTTGCGAAATGAAGTAGCGAAAGGCGGGCCAGCAGGCGAGCCGGCACGCATTCTATAATACGGCCCTCGCCCGCCGCCATGATCCAATGTGGAAAGGCAGGCATGACCGGCATCCCTGCCCGCACCGTTCTACGTTGCCGGCGGGGTGTTGTCATTGATGCGCCATTTGCTGCCAATGCCTGACACCCAATCCGCTTTTCCGTTTGCCGTACTACCCCTGGTCAAACCCGGCATGCGCCATGCCGTTTCCGGCCTGACCGGGTCCGCCGATGCACTGGTGGTGGCCGCGTACGCGCGCCAGCATCGGGCCAGCGTGCCCATGGTGGCCGTGGTTTGTGCCAACGCCATGGATGCGCAACGGCTGGCCGAGGAAATTCCCTGGTTTGCTCCCGAACTGCGCGTGCGTCTGCTGCCCGACTGGGAAACGCTGCCGTACGACAGCTTCTCGCCACACCAGGATCTGGTATCGGAACGGCTGGCCACGTTGCATGACATCCAGGGCGGCCAATGCGACGTGATGCTGGTGCCGGCGTCGACCGCGCTCTATCGTCTGGCGCCGCCGTCGTTCCTGGCTGCCTATACGTTTTTCTTCAAGCAGGGCGAAAAGCTTGACGAAGCCGCGCTCAAGGCCCAGTTCACGCTGGCCGGCTATGAGCATGTCAGTGCCGTGATGCGCCCCGGCGAATACAGTGTGCGCGGCGGACTGATCGACCTGTTCCCGATGGGCTCGGCGCTGCCATACCGGATCGACCTGTTCGGCGACGAGATCGAGACCATACGCGCGTTCGACCCCGATACGCAGCGCAGCCTGTATCCGGTGAAGGAAGTGCGCCTGCTGCCGGGCCGCGAGTTTCCGCTCGACGAAGCCGCGCGCACCGCGTTCCGGGGCCGCTGGCGAGAAATGTTCGAGGGCGACCCGACCAAGTCGCCGATCTACAAGGACATTGGCAACGGCGTGCCGTCGGCCGGCATCGAGTACTACCTGCCGCTGTTCTTCGAACAAAGCGCAACGCTGTTCGACTACCTGCCCGATGGCACGCAACTCGCATTCGCCGGCAATATCGACGAGGCGATCCGCCGATTCTGGGCCGACACGACGCAGCGCTACACGTTCATGCGTCACGACCGGGAACGGCCGCTGCTACCGCCATCGGACCTGTTCCTGTCCGAGGAACAGTTCTTTGTCGGTGCCAAGCCATTGGCGCGACTGGTGCTGCAACGCGACGCCGCGCCGGCCGATGGGCCATCGTTCGCGGCACACCTGCCCGATGTCTCGGTCAATCGGCGCGCCGAGGATCCGCTCGTCAATCTGGAGTCGTTGCTCCTGAACAAGGCCACGCGCGTGCTGATGTGTGCCGACTCGGCCGGCCGCCGCGAAACCTTGATGCAGATGTTTGCGGAAAGCGGCCTGCGCCCGATGGTCGTCGAGGACTTCCAGGCGTTCCTGGCCGGCGACTCGCATTTCTCGATCGCGGTGGCGCCGCTGCAAAGCGGCTTCGCACTGCCCGCCGCGCAGTTCGCATTCGTCACCGAAAACGAACTCTATGCGGGCACCACACGCCGCGCGGGGCGTCGCAAGCAGGAACAGGCCAGTACCGTCGATTCGATGGTGCGCGACCTTGCCGAGCTCAAGCTCGGGGACCCCGTGGTGCACAGTGAACACGGCATCGGCCGCTACCAGGGACTGGTCACGCTCGATATGGGCCAGGGCGACGAGGAGTTCCTGCACCTGGACTATGACAAGGGCAGCAAGCTCTATGTGCCGGTGCACCAGTTGCATGTGATCTCGCGCTACTCGGGCGCCGACCCCGAGACCGCACCGTTGCACTCGCTGGGCACCGGCCAGTGGGACAAGGCCAAGCGCCGCGCCGCGCAGCAGATCCGCGATACCGCGGCCGAGCTGCTGAACCTCTACGCGCGCCGCGCGTTGCGCGAAGGTTTTGCCTTCCCGTTGCAGCCCAAGGACTACGAAGCGTTTGCCGAGAGCTTCGGCTTCGAGGAAACCCCGGACCAGGCGGCCGCGATTGCAGCGGTCATCGCCGACATGACGTCGGGCAAGCCGATGGACCGTCTGGTCTGCGGCGATGTGGGCTTCGGCAAGACCGAGGTGGCGCTGCGCGCTGCGTTCGTTGCCGTGCTGGGGGGTAAGCAGGTGGCCATGCTTGCGCCAACCACGCTGTTGGCCGAGCAGCATTTCCAGACCCTGTCCGACCGCTTTGCCGAATGGCCGGTGCGCATCGTCGAGCTGTCGCGTTTCAAGACCAAAAAGGAAATCGACGCGGCGATCAAACAGATCAATGACGGCACCGTCGACATCGTGATCGGCACGCACAAGCTGTTGTCCGACGAGGTGAAGTTCCAGCGCCTGGGCCTGGTGATCATCGACGAGGAACACCGCTTTGGCGTGCGCCAGAAGGAGGCGCTGAAGACGCTGCGCGCCGAGGTGGACGTACTGACGCTGACCGCCACGCCCATCCCGCGTACGCTGGGCATGGCGCTCGAAGGCCTGCGCGATTTCTCGGTGATCGCCACGGCGCCGCAGAAGCGGCTGGCGATCAAGACTTTCGTACGGCGCGAGGAAGACGGCGTGATCCGCGAAGCGATCCTGCGCGAGCTCAAGCGCGGCGGCCAGGTCTACTTCCTGCATAACGAGGTCGAAACGATCGAGAACAAGCGCGCCAGGCTGGCCGAGCTGGTGCCCGAGGCGCGCATCGCGGTAGCGCATGGCCAGATGCACGAACGCGAACTGGAACGCGTGATGCGCGATTTCGTGGCGCGACGCGACAATATCCTGCTGTGCACGACGATCATCGAAACCGGCATCGACGTGCCCACGGCCAACACGATCCTGATTCACCGCGCCGACAAGTTCGGCCTGGCGCAGCTGCACCAGTTGCGCGGCCGCGTTGGACGCAGCCATCACCAGGCTTATGCGTACCTGCTGGTGCACGACGTCGACGGACTCACCCGGCAGGCGCAGCGGCGGCTGGAAGCGATCCAGCAGATGGAGGAACTGGGCGCCGGCTTCTACCTGGCCATGCACGACCTGGAGATCCGGGGCGCAGGCGAAGTGCTTGGCGACAAGCAGTCGGGTGAAATCCACGAGATCGGCTTCCAGCTCTACACGGACATGCTCAACGCCGCGGTCAAGTCGCTCAAGGCCGGCAAGGAGCCGGACCTGATGGCGCCGCTGGCAGCCACTACCGAGATCAACCTCGGTACGCCGGCGCTGCTGCCGCACGACTACTGCGCCGATGTGCACGAACGCCTGTCGCTGTACAAGCGGCTGGCCAACTGCGAGACGGGCGAGCGTGTCGACGATATCCAGGAAGAGCTGATCGACCGCTTTGGCCGCTTACCCGCGCAGGCGCAGGCACTGATCGAAACGCACCGCTTGCGCATTACTGCCGCGCCACTGGGTGTGCGCAAGATCGACGCGGGCGAAGGCACGGTCAGCATGCAGTTCGTGCCAAACCCGCCGATCGATGCAATCCGCATCATCGATCTCGTGCAGAAGAACAAGCACATCAAGCTGGCCGGACAGGACAAGCTACGCATCGAGGCCAAGATGCCCGACATCGCCGCACGTGCGCAGACCATCAAGCACACGTTGCGCCAACTGGCCTGAAGTGGCCTGAGCCAGCGGACGCGTGTACGATCAACCCCTTGATAAATCAACCGATTCAACGACCCCATGCAAGCCACCACCGATACCCGCACCGCCGCATCCGAAGCTCCCAGGCGTGGTAGTGCGCTCGACTGGACCCAGCGCCTGGTG
The DNA here is from genome assembly GCA_963543405.1 of uncultured Cupriavidus sp. Taxonomy (GTDB): domain Bacteria; phylum Pseudomonadota; class Gammaproteobacteria; order Burkholderiales; family Burkholderiaceae; genus Cupriavidus. The sequence goes on along the minus strand of CAUUBQ010000049.1, from coordinate 16,833 downwards.
TCGTTCGATACCACGTCGCGCCATTCGAACCTGGGCTTGATCGAATCGGTGCGCGACCATTTCCTGGCCAAGGGCCTGCGCCCTCACCTGAGCTACAACCCGCAGGGCGACAAGGCCAACCTGTTCGTCACCGTGCCCGCCGCGAATGGCGCCACCGATGGCGGCATCGTGCTATCGGGCCATACCGATGTGGTACCCGTGGACGGCCAGAACTGGAGCACCGATCCGTTCAAGCCGGTGGTGCGCGACGGCAAGCTCTATGGCCGTGGCACATGCGACATGAAAGGCTTCATCGGCACCAGCCTGGCGTTGCTGCCGACCATCCTGGAAGCGAAGCTGCGAGAGCCGGTGCACTACGCCCTGTCGTTCGACGAGGAAATCGGCTGCATGGGCGCCCCCTACCTGCTGGCGGAATTGCGCGACCGCGGTGTGAAGCCGGCCGGCTGCATCGTGGGCGAACCCACCAGCATGCGCGCGATCGTGGCCCACAAGGGCATCAACGCCTATCGTTGCTGTGTGAAAGGCCAGGCCGCACACTCGTCTCTGACGCCCAAGGGGGTCAACGCGATCGAGTATGCGGCACGCCTGATCTGCTACATCCGCGATATCGCCGACGAGTTCAAGGCCAGTGGCCCGTACGACCAGGCGTTCGACGTGCCATTCACGACCGCATCGACCGGCACCATCCACGGCGGTATCGCATTGAACACGATTCCGGCCGAGTGCGAGTTCGTATTCGAGTTCCGTAATCTCCCGGGCGTGGATCCCGAGGCGATCCTGGCGCGCATCCAGCAATACGTGACCCAGACACTGCTGCCGAAGATGCACGCCGAGCACGTGGATGCGGGCATGGTCATCAGCAAGATTGCCGCGGCGCCTTCGCTCGATGCGGCGGAATCCGATGCCATCACTCAACTGGTGCGGGCGCTGACCGCCGACCGGGACATCAACAAGGTAGCCTACGGCACCGAAGCCGGCCTGTTCCAGCGAGCCGGCATTCCGGCCGTGGTGTGCGGCCCCGGCGATATCCAGCAAGCGCACAAGCCCGATGAGTTCGTTACGCTGGAGCAGCTTGCCGCCTGCGAGACGTTCCTGCACAAGGTGGTGGATAGTTTGCGTGTGGCCTGACCGGCCACCAGCCTTAAGGTAGTTCTCCCCTCGCCCATGCAATGGGAGAGGGGTCGGGGGAGAGGGCATGAGATTCAAATTGCGACCTGTCTCGGCTTGAGCCGCCAGCCCTCTCCCCCAGCCCCTCTCCCGCACGCGGGAGAGGGGAGCAAAAACACAAGCAGTACAATGCTGCCTGCCCGATTTTCCGATTTCCGTCTGTCATGCCCCTGATTCTCCAGAGTCTGTCCCCGCTGTCCGCTGCCGACCTCGACGCCGTTCGCACGGTGGCCAATGCTTCCGCTTTTTCGCTGCGCAGCGAAGGCGTAGCCACGGCCGATGACTGCAGTCCGCTGACGCCGGCACTGCGCGACGCGCTCGATGCCGCGTGCGGTCCGCGTGGCATCGACTGGGCCGTGCTGCCGGCAGGCAAGAAGCTGTCGGATTTCAGGCTGGTGGCCATGGACATGGACTCGACGCTGATCACGATCGAGTGCATCGACGAGATTGCCGATTTCTGCGGACTCAAGGCCGAGGTCTCCGCCATTACGGAAGCCGCCATGCGCGGCGAAATCACCGATTTCAACGAAAGCCTGCGCCGCCGCGTGGCGTTGCTGAAGGGCCTGGATGCCAGCGTGCTCGACCGCGTCTACGAAGAACGCCTGCGCCTGTCTCCGGGCGCGGAGCGCATGCTGCAGACGATCCAGGCTCTCGGCCTGCGCACGCTGCTGGTGTCGGGCGGTTTCGTGCACTTCACGGATCAGCTCAAGCCGCGCCTGAAACTGGACTTCACGCGCGCCAATACCCTGGAAATCGTCGACGGCAAGCTCACCGGCAATGTGGTGGGCGAAATCGTCAATGCCGACGTGAAAGCGCGCACCGTGCGCGAGGTCTGCGAGCAGATCGGCGCGGATCCGTCGCAGGCGATTGTCATGGGCGATGGCTCCAACGACCTCAAGATGATGGCCGTGGCAGGCCTGTCGGTGGCATTCCGCGCCAAGCCCGTGGTCCGCGCGCAAGCCAGCGTCGCCTTCAACCATGTCGGGCTGGACGGCTTGCTGAACCTGTTCCCGCACTGATCTCGCGCTAATCCCGCCCCGCCGCGCCCGGCCTCACGCCGGGCGCCACCTCCGGCGCACACTTTCTTGCGCCCGTCACGTTACATTCCCGTCATCCACAATTCGGTCGCCTTTGTCCCGAATTACGTCATAAGACCTTGATTTCCTTGTGAAATCTAATGCGAATCATTATTATTCCAACTTTCCGACACTTCTGATTTGCTCACGCGATTCAACGCGACATGCAAGCGTTAGCCATACTGTTTTCCCTGGCCGCAGCCGCGTGCCTGTATCTCGCCGCGCCCAACCAGGTGCTGTGGGTGGACGCCGACAATAACGGCCGGGCGCCCATGCCACCCCGGCTTCTGTTCTGGCTCGGGGTCATGTTCGCAGCAGCGGGTATGTGGGTCATGAGCGTGCCCGAAGGCTGGCCGGTTGCCATTGCCGCCACGCTGGTCACGCTGGCCTGCTGCCTGTCGGCCTGGCCGTTCATCGGCACCTGGATCCACCACAAACGCTACGACGACGTACCGGGCGAAGGGAGCGCATCATGATCGGCACCAAATGGCTGGCCGGTACCCTGCTGGGCCTGCCGCTGGCAATCGCACTGTGCACGCTCGGCATTTTCTGGTTGCCTGGTGGCTGGGAAGGTGGCGTGATCATTGCCATCACACTGAGCTTCGTACTCTGGGTCACCATCATCAGCCTGAGCCTGCTGTTCAATACCAGCCGTGCCGCGTGGCTCTGGCTGATTGGCGGCAACCTGATCTGCTACGGCATCCTGTGGGCGATCCGCCTGATGCATGCCATGCCCCCGGCGTCGACACTGTCCGCCGTGTCGGGCTCCTGACTCCTGAGGCGCCTCGCATGAAACCCAATACCCTGCGCGTATTCAACACGCTTCATACCTGGGTCGGCCTGATGGCCGGCTGGGCCTTGTTTATCGCGTTTTTCGCCGGCGCGATCACCGTATTCCACCATGAACTGCACGTCTGGCAGAATCCGGCCCGGCTGACCGGCCAGCACTCTGCTGAAGTCCAGGTGGAGGGCCCCGCCGTCGACGCCTTCGTGCAGAAGCTGATTGCCGTGCATCCCGATGCGGCCAATAGCGTCTACGTTGGCCTGCCGAGCAAGGAGGAGCCGGACTTCAACGCCTACTGGCAGGACAAGGCTGGCGAATGGCATACCATGAACGGCGAGCGCCTGAACGGCGACAAGGCCGCGCAGAACAATACCTCGCTCGATCATGTCTCCGGTGAACTGTCGGCCTTCCTGAATTCGCTGCACTACTCGCTGGGCCTGGGCCTGAACGGCATGTACTTCATGGGGATCATCTCCGTGTTGTATGGCCTGGCACTGGTCTCGGGCGTGATCCTCCATCTGCCGCGCCTGAAGAAGGACCTGTTCGCGGTGCGACCGGGCCGGAACCTCAAGCGGTTCTGGATGGATACGCACAATGTGATTGGCCTGTTCAGCCTGCCGTTCCATCTGATCTTTGCGATCACCGGGGCCCTGTTCTGCCTGTCGCTGATCATGGTGATGGTATTCAATGTGCTGACATTCGACGGCAAGCTGTTCGAGGTTGTGCCGCGTGTCACGGGCGCCACGCCCGAGGTCACGGCCGCCGGCCGCGCATCGCCAACGATGCCCGCCGCCCAACTGCTGGCCATTGCGCGCGAACATGGCGGGGAACGCTTTACGCCGAATGCCATCCGCTTCCAGCGCTACGGCGACGCAAATGCCGTGGCCGAGGTGCGTGGCGACAGCAGCCGCGCACTGGGCAACGGCGGTGGCGTCGGTATCCACGCCGCCGCCAACGAAGCCAATGCAGGCCAGTTGATCGCCAACCAGACCGCTGGCGCGCGCGACACCAACCACATGGTGTACAGCGCCATGTATGCGCTGCACTTCGGCACGTATGGCGATCTGGCGGTACGCCTGGTGTACCTGCTGGCGGGCCTGGCCGGCGCTTTCCTGTTCTATTCGGGCAATCTGCTGTGGATCGAGACCCGGCGCAAGGCGCGCCAGGCCGAGCAGCCACGTGTGCACAAGCTGCTGGCACAAGCCACGGTCGGCATCTGCATTGGTACCTGTATTGGCGTTGCATTGTGTTTCCCGGCCGCCCTGCTCTGGCCCGAGCGCGCCGTAAGCTACGTATTCTGGCCGGCGCTGGCGGTGGCCGCGGCGTGGGCGCTGGCGCGACCACCGATCCGCGCCGCGGTCGAGCTGCTTTACGTGGCCGCATTGGCAACGCTGACGGTGCCGCTATCGAATGCGTTGCTGACGGGCGATCATCTGCTTGCCGCCGCGCTCAATGGCCGTTGGGTTATCGCGAGCTTCGATATGGGTGCCATCGCCATGGCGGTTGGCTATGTGGCATTGGCCCGCGCCACGCAGCGCCGCGCACAGAACGGCCCGGCGGAGTCCGTATGGGCGCTGCGCAGCAGTAATGCGCAAGCGGCTCCTCAAGCGACCATGCGCAAGGCCGACGCATCCTGAACAGTCCGGGGCTAGCCTCGGTCCAGGCAAGAAAAAACCCCGCCAGCCTGGCGGGGTTTTTTCTGGTGCTGAACGCGCAGACGAGACTCAACGCAGGTGCGACTCCATGGCCTGCTTCAGGTCGCCGATCAGGTCGCGCGTATCTTCAAGGCCGATATACAAGCGCACCAGTTCTCCGGCATCCTCCCAGTCGGCGGGCGGCCAGCTGCCTGCCGGACGCATCGTCTCAACGTGATACGGCACGGCCAGGCTATGCGCGCCGCCCCAAGACCAGCCAATTGCAAACAGCTTCAGGGCCTCGACGAACGCGTCGACCTGTTCGCGCGTGTAGCGGCTACGCAGGATGATCGAAAACAGTCCGCTGGCTCCGGAGAAATCGCGTGTCCACTCGGCATGGCCAGGACAATCGGGCAATGCGGGATGCAGGATGCGCGATACCTCGGGACGCTGCCTGAGCCACTCGGCAATCTCACGGGCGGCACGATCGTGCGCGGCCAGCCGCACAGGCATGCTGGACAAGCCGCGCAGCACCAGGAAGCAGTCGTCCGCCGAAACACCCCAACCCATGATCATGCGGGTGCGCTTGAGGCGATCATGGATCTTGTCGTCATGCGTAATGACTGCCCCCATGAGCACATCGCTGCCGCCCGACTGATACTTGGTCAAGGCCTGGACCGAGATATCGATGCCCTTCTCGAACGGCTTGAAATAGACACCGGCCGACCACGTGTTGTCGATCGCGGTCAGCACGCCGCGCGCCCGCGCAGCGGCCACGATGGCGTCGGAATCAGGCACTTCCATGGTCACCGAGCCAGGTGCTTCCATCCAGATCAGCCGTGTATTGGGCTGGATCAGCGCCGCAATCCCGGCCCCGATCGATGGATGGTAATAGCGCACCGTCACGCCATACTCGCGCGCTAGCCACTCGCCGTGGTCGCGGTTCGGTCCGTAGACGTTATCGGGCACCAGCACGTCGTCGCCGGTACGCAGCAACGCGAAATACACGAGCGAGATGGCCCCCATGCCGGACGGCAGCAGCAATGTATGGCGCCCACCCTCGATCTGCGCCAACTGCTGGCACAACGCTTCGCTGGTAGGCGTGGCGTGCAGCCCGTAGCGCCAATACGTCTTGCTGCGATCACCATACGCGCGCAGTTCGGCCAGATTGCGGAAGACGATGGTAGAGCCGCGGTAGGTTGGCGTAGAGAACGATTCGAAGCCCGGCGCGATATCGAGTTCGGGCTGGACCGCGTCGGTCTGGATATGGCGAGAGGAGTTGCGGGACGAGTCGGATGCAGACACGGCAAATTCCCTGGAAAGTCGGATCAGGCGAACGAGCTTACCAGTAAATGCCGGGATCGCCCCAATCCTGGGCACAACCCCGTTGCCACCGTACTATCGCGCGGGGGTCTTGCCAGTCGAGATCGACGACTTGGGTGGTGGCGGCGCGTAAGTCACCCCGCTGCTGGGCCGCATGTCGAACGGCGGGATGACGAGATAACCGCCAAACGGGCGAATCAGGAACGGCAAGACGATGGCCGGATTGTAGGCGTCGGTCCAGGTTCCGCGCACCGCTCCGTGCTGGTCGATCTGACCTTCCCAGTTACCCGAAACACGCGTGCCATCATCGGACTCTTCCATCAGGAAGCTGCCGTTGTCCCATTCGCCCGACAACAGCCGTACGCCTTTGCCATCGCCAATCGAGTACTCGCCTTGCAGGCTGTCGCGCGTGTCGGTCTTCGGCGCCACGCGCATGCGCACGGGCTTGTCACCGACCGTCCCGACATAAACCGGATACTGCGCATACTCGGGACGCGGCGACAAGGCGCGCGCCGGCCCGGTCGAAAGAGATGTTCCGCGCCGAGCCTCCCCTGCGCGGATCGCGTCATTGATGCCGAAAGTGGCGCCCTGCCCGTCTCCCGTCGACAAGGCATCGCCTGCCGCCGAAGCCACAACCGGCAGCGCCAGGGTTGCGGCGACAATCAACCAACGATGCAGCTTGTGAGACGGGGCAAGACGGGACAAGACGGGCTTCCTCGGCAATTTCGCGTGGTGCGACTTTAAACGCGCTCGAAGATTGCGGCAATCCCCTGGCCACCGCCGATGCACATCGTCACCAATGCATGGCGGCCTTGCACACGCTGCAACTCATGGAGGGCCTTCACCGTAATCAGGGCACCCGTCGCGCCGATCGGATGGCCGAGCGAGATGCCGGAACCGTTCGGGTTGACCTTGGCCGGATCCAGTCCCAGCGCCTTGCTTACCGCACAGGCTTGCGCGGCAAATGCCTCGTTGGCCTCGATCACATCAAGATCCTTGACCGACAGGCCAGCACGTTCCAGCGCGATTTTCGTGGCCGGAACCGGGCCGATACCCATCGTCTTCGGATCCACGCCGGCATGGCCATAGGAGACCAGACGAGCCAGCGGCTTCAGGCCGCGGCGCTCGGCTTCGGCGCGCTCCATCAGCACCACGGCCGCAGCCGCATCGTTGAGCCCCGATGCGTTGCCGGCCGTCACGGTACCGTTTTCCTTGACGAATACGGGCTTCAGCTTGGTCATGTCGTCGATCGTCGCGTCATGGCGCACGTGCTCGTCGGTATCGAACACAACGTCGCCCTTGCGGCTCTTCAGCGTAACGGGAACGATCTGATCCTTGAAGTAGCCAGCCTTGATGGCGGCCGACGCACGGCGATGCGATTCCAGCGCGGCCTCGTCCTGCTGCTGGCGCGAGATGTCGTATTCCTTGGCGACGTTCTCGGCGGTCACACCCATGTGAATCCCATGGAACGGGTCATGCAGCGCGCCAAGCATCATGTCGATCAGCTTGGCATCGCCCATGCGCGAACCCCAGCGGGCCATCGGCGCCAGATAAGGCGCGCGGCTCATGCTTTCGGCACCGCCGCCAATCGCGATACTGGCGTCGCCAAGCAGGATGGTCTGCGCGGCACTGACGATGGCCTGCAGGCCCGAACCGCACAGCCGGTTGACCGTCAGTGCGGGGGCGTTGATCGAAACGCCGCCATTCACCGCCGCTACACGGCCCAGGTACATGTCCTTCGGCTCGGTCTGGATGACGTTGCCGAACACCACGTGGCCCACGTCGTCGCCCGAGACGCTGGCCCGTGCCAGTGCTTCGCGCACAACCAGCGCGCCCAGTTCCGTTGGCGCCAGGTCCTTCAGGCTGCCACCAAAGGTACCAATAGCGGTGCGCACACCGCTGACAACCACCACTTCACGCGTCATGTCTTGTCTCCATGCGTTTATGTTGCGCCGCACAGTATAGACCCGTCCCGTGATAAACGAACGATCGTACTTTTACCTAATTGTGCGGACAGGTATGCCGGACCGCACAATCGGGGGTGTCAGGCGATCTCGCCCCACAGGTCGTGCCCGTCGGCGCCAGTGATCTTCACATTGACAAAGTCGCCGGTCTTGTAGCGTTGCGACGGCTTGGCGGCGGGGTCGATGTAGACCAGGCCGTCGATCTCGGGCGCGTCCGCGGACGATCGTCCGATACCGCCATCCTGGTTGACTTCGTCCACCAGTACACGAAGCGTCTGGCCAACCTTGCGCTGCAACCGGCGTGCGGACACTTCCTCGGCCACTTCCATGAAGCGCGCGCGGCGCTCCTCACGCACTTCGTCGGGCAGCGCGCCGGGCAGGTCATTGGCAGTAGCGCCCTCTACCGGCGAATATGCAAAACAGCCCACGCGATCGAGCTCGGCCTCCGCAATGAAGTCGAGCAAGGTCTGGAATTCTTCTTCGGTTTCACCGGGGAAGCCGGCAATGAATGTACTGCGGATGGTCAGTTCGGGGCAGATAGCCCGCCACGCGCGAATGCGATCGAGCGTCTTCTCCGCATTTGCCGGTCGCTTCATGCGCTTGAGTACGTCCGGGTGAGCGTGCTGGAGCGGTACGTCGAGATACGGCAGCACATTGCCCTGGTTCATCAACGGAATGATCTCGTCGACATGGGGGTACGGATACACGTAGTGCAGGCGCACCCATGCGCCGTACTGGCTGGCCAACTCGCCGAGCGCGGCCACCAGTTCCGTCATGCGCGTCTTCAGGGGCCGGCCGGCCCAGAATCCCGTGCGGTACTTCACATCGACGCCATACGCGCTGGTGTCCTGCGAGATCACGAGCAATTCCTTGACGCCAGCCTTGAACAGGTTCTCGGCTTCGAGCATGACCTCGGCAACCGGGCGCGACACCAGGTCGCCACGCATCGACGGAATGATGCAGAACGAGCAACGGTGGTTGCAGCCCTCCGATATCTTCAGGTAGGCGTAGTGCTTGGGCGTGAGCTTGATGCCAGCGGCCGGCACCAGGTCGGTAAACGGGTCATGCGGCTTGGGCAGATGGGTGTGCACGGCCTGCATGACTTCGCCCAGTGCATGGGGCCCCGTCACGGCGAGCACCTTCGGATGCACCGAGGTCACCACATCGTGCCCCGCGGCGTCCTTCTTGGCGCCCAGGCAGCCGGTAACGATGACCTTGCCATTCTCGGTCAGCGCCTCGCCGATCGCGTCCAGGCTTTCCTGCACCGCCTCGTCAATGAACCCGCAGGTATTGACCACCACGAGATCGGCGCCGTCGTAGGTGCCACTGATGGCATAGCCCTCGGCGCGCAGTTGGGTGATGATCTGCTCGGAATCGACCAGGGCCTTGGGGCAGCCAAGTGACACAAAGCCGACTTTCGGCGCGGGAGTGGACAGATTGTTCTCAGACATGGGGCACCGCGAATGTGGGGGTATGGGCGCGTCCTACCGTCCCCGGTGGCGCGCCGCGCTGGACTAACGGCAACCGGCGAGCCTGCCGGGCGCCGTTGTTACCATGAAAGGCCGTGATTTTACCCCGAGCGGGCACTCTTCGCGCAGCCAACATGCCGGCGCGCGAACTACCGCCCCCTTCAGGTGCCAAGCAGCACACTCAACCGCTCGATGATGGGCTTCCAGCCAAACACAAGGCCCAGGACGAGACCTCCACCCGTCGCCACCCAGAAAACCTTGTTGACCTTGTCCTTCAACGCGGAAGTCTTATCGTCTACGGTTTGGATGCGCGAACTCAGATTGTCGTCTACGGTTTGGATGCGCGAGCTCAGATTGTCGTCCACGGTTTGGATGCGCGTGCTCAGACTGTCGTCTACGGCTTGGATGCGCGAGCTCAGACTGTCGTCTACGGCTTGGATGCGCGAGCTCAGACTGTCGTCTACGGCTTGGATGCGCGAGCTCAGATTGACCTCCATCTTGTCGACCCTGGCTTCAAACCGGTCGACCCTGGCATCGAGTCTGTCAAACCTGGCATCCATGCCGTCCATCCTGGCGGTGAAACGTGCTTCGAACTGGTTCAGCGCCTGGATGACTCGCGATTCGGATTCCTCGGTCCGGACGATGCTGTGTGCCTCTGCTTCCCGGATCTTCTCGCCAAGACGCCCTTCCGTTGCCTCCAACTGATGGCTGAAGCGCCGATCGGTTTCCTGCAGTTGCTCGTTAAAGCGTGCTTCGGATTGCTGCGCCTGTTCACGGAAGCGTTTCTCGGACTGTTGCGCCTGCTCACGGAAGCGCGCCTCCGACTCACGCATCTGCTCTGTGCTACGTACCTCGCCGGCATCCATGCGCGCCGCTAGCGCCTGATGCGACGCGTTCAGTGCGCCGACATCACGCTGGATCTGCGTCAACTGGGCATAGACGGCAAGCGCGAACTCCGCGAACCTTGGGAAAGTGGATGCGTCGCTGTTGTCTGGCGAAAGGCGCCATGCATGGGCATGACTGGACATTGAAGACCTCCGGGATCAGGCGGGATGGCAAACTGGGCAGTCTCTGCCAACGAATCACCATCGACCATCGCGCGATGAAAGGAATGCTGCTTTTCGGAGCGCCCCATGTTCAGGGCACGACCGATTGCATCACACAAGGCGCGCTGATGTCTTTGCCATGCATCCGCCGTTACCGGAATCTGGCAATTCTCCACAGATCCACAACATTCCGTGGCAGCTTCGCAACTTGCGCAGCCCTGCGTTGCACAGGGCGCGCTGCCACACGGAAGGTATTCCCGCCTACTTCTTTTCCTGCTGGTTGAACGGGAACGTACCGAACATGCTCTTGGCCTGGTTCTGCATCTGCTCCTGCATCTGCACGAACAGGTTCTTGCTCTGTTCGATGTAGTTGCTCATCATGCCCTGCATCATCGGCCCCTGCAGGTTCATGAACTGCGACCACATGTCCGGGCTGAACGCCTCGCCTGAATACAGGCCCTTGGAGTTCTCGGCCAGCTTGCTCTGGATATCGATAAAGGCCTGGATGTTCTTTTCCAGGTAAGTACCCATCATGCCTTGCATGGCATGTCCGTAGAAACGGATGATCTGCGAGAGCATGGCGCTCGAGAACATCGGCACACCGCCGGTTTCTTCTTCCAGAATGATCTGCAGCAGGATGCTGCGCGTAAGTTCCTCGCCAGACTTGGCATCGACGACCTTGAAGTCCTCGGTATCCATGACCAGCTGCTTGACGTCCGCGAGCGTGATATAGGTGCTGGTCTGCGTATCGTAGAGCCGGCGATTGGGATACTTCTTGATCAGTCGCTCTGCGCCTTTCTTGGTCGTGGCCATCGGTGCTCTATCCTTTTGTCGTCGCTGATGCCGGTGGTTGGCATCCGCTGCTGCGCGCCATCGCTGCCGCTGCTGCACCGCATGCGGTGCAGTGCGCAATGACTGCGGCACCCGTCGGGCAAACGCGCTACCGGCGCGCAAGATACAACCGGACCAGACCCTGCGGAGCGCGCTACTTTGGTGCCGGTTGCGCCATTGCCCTGATTCTATGCTCAAGAAAGCACTATGGAAAGTCAGCGGGGTTTAAGGAAAACCCGCAGCAAACCCGTCAGCCATACGAAAAGACGGGCCACACGCGAGCCCGGAGGCGCGCGGGTGGCCCGCTTGGCCATGCTATTGGCGGTCGAGTCGCCTGCACTTGTGCACCGCGCTCGATGCGCCGCATCAATGGCGCATCGGGCGGTGCAGCGTGCCGTCAGCCCATGTGCAGACCGCCGTTCAGCGAGAAGTCGGCACCGGTCGAGAAGCCCGACTCGTCCGACGACAGCCAGGAGCAGATCGAGGCAATTTCGGCCGGCTCGCCCAGGCGCTTGACGGGAATCGTGCCAACGATCTTGTCCAGCACATCCTGGCGAATCGACTTGACCATGTCAGTGGCGATATAGCCCGGCGACACGGTGTTCACGGTCACACCCTTGGTGGCCACTTCCTGGGCCAGCGCCATGGTGAAACCATGCAGGCCGGCCTTGGCCGTCGAATAGTTGGTCTGACCGAATTGCCCCTTCTGGCCGTTCACCGACGAAATGTTGACGATGCGGCCAAAGCCGCGGTCCACCATGCCATCGATAACCTGCTTGGTCACGTTGAACAGCGACGTCAGGTTGGTATCGATCACGGCATCCCAGTCGGCGCGCGTCATCTTGCGGAACACCACATCGCGGGTGATACCCGCGTTGTTGATCAGCACGTCGATTTCGCCCACTTCGGCCTTGACCTTGTCAAACGCGGCCTTGGTCGAATCCCAGTCGGCCACGTTGCCTTCGGAGCCCACGAACTCGAAGCCGAGTGCGCGTTGCTGTTCGAGCCACTTCTCACGTCGCGGCGAGTTCGGGCCACAGCCCGCGACGACCTTGAAGCCGTCCTTGGCCAGGCGCTGGCAAATCGCGGTTCCGATGCCGCCCATGCCGCCGGTCACATATGCAATGCGCTGAGTCATATCCACTCCTAGTTGGCTCGCTCGATCGTTGTTATCGATACTTCGGTCTTTGTTGTCGACACCGGCGGCTGGCTTCCTCGGTACGCGCCGCCGGTTCACCCCTCACTACAGTCATGCAACGCCCCAAGGGCGTGTATTTCAGCGCTCGACGGCCAGCGCCACGCCCATGCCACCGCCGATACACAGCGAGGCCAGGCCCTTCTTCGCGTCGCGGCGCTTCATTTCGTGGAGCAGCGTGACCAGGATGCGGCAGCCCGATGCGCCGATCGGGTGGCCAATCGCGATGGCACCGCCGTTCACGTTGATCTTCGACTGGTCCCAGCCCATCTGTTGATGCACGGCCAGGGCCTGGGCGGCAAACGCCTCGTTGATCTCCATCAGGTCCAGGTCCTTGACCTCCCAGCCGGCGCGCGACAGGCAGCGCTTGCTGGCCGGCACCGGGCCCATGCCCATCACTGCCGGATCCACGCCGGCGTTGGAGTACGCCTTGATCGTGGCCAGCGGGGTCAGGCCGAGTTCCTTGGCCTTGGCGGCCGACATCACCACCACGGCCGCGGCGCCATCATTCAGGCCCGACGCATTGGCGGCGGTGACCGTGCCAGCCTTGTCGAACGCGGGCTTCAGGCCGGCCAGGCTATCCAGCGTGGCGCCATGGCGCACGAACTCGTCGGTCTTGAATGCAACCGGATCGCCCTTGCGCTGCGGAATCATCACCGGGACGATTTCCTCGTCGAACTTGCCAGCCTTCTGGGCGGCCTCGGCCTTGTTCTGCGAACCGACCGCGAATTCGTCCTGGGCCTCGCGCGTGATGCCGTATTCCTTGGCCACGTTTTCCGCCGTGATACCCATGTGGTACTTGTTATAGACGTCCCACAGGCCGTCGACGATCATCGTGTCGACCAGCTTGGCATCGCCCATGCGGAAGCCGTCGCGCGAGCCCGGCAGTACGTGCGGCGCGGCGCTCATGTTCTCCATGCCGCCGGCCACCACGATTTCAGCCTCGCCAGCAATGATGGCGTTTGCCGCCAGCATCACGGCCTTCAGGCCCGAGCCGCATACCTTGTTGATGGTCATGGCCGGAACCATGTCGGGCAAGCCGGCCTTGCGAGAGGCCTGGCGGGCCGGGTTCTGGCCCGAGCCGGCCGTCAGCACCTGGCCCATGATCACTTCGCTTACCTGCTCAGGCTTGACGCCGGCACGCTCTAGCGCGGCCTTGATCACGATGGCACCCAGTTCCGGGGCCGGAATCTTGGCCAGGGAACCGCCAAACTTGCCTACTGCTGTACGGGCTGCGGAAACAATGACGATGTCGGTCATTTGAGGTCCTTTCAAGAAAGCGAATCGAGAATCGGTTCAAAACAGGGGCCGTCGCCGTGGCAACCGGCCCTCGTGCGGATCAGGCGCGCTGTTTGACGTAGCGGCCCGGTGCGGGTTCGATGGCCTGGTAGTGGGCATTGCCGAATGTACCGGGCGCCGCGCGCTTCTGGCCTGCATGCTTGCCAAGCCAGTCCATCCAGTCAGACCACCAGCTGCCGGGATGCTCCTGCGCACCGGCCAGCCATTCGTGGGCAGACTCGGGCAGCGCATCATTGGTCCAGTGGCTGCGTTTCTTCTTGGCCGGCGGGTTGATCACGCCGGCGATATGGCCAGACGCCCCCAGCACGAAGCGCAGCTTGTTCTTCAGTAGCGCGGTAGACGCATAGGCGGCCGTCCACGGCACGATATGGTCTTCACGCGAACCGTAGATGTAGGTCGGCACATCGATCGCGCCCAGGTCGACCGGCGCATTGCACACGGTCAGCTTGCCTGGCACCTTCAGTTCATCCTGCAGGTAGGTGTGGCGCAGGTACCAGCAATACCAGGGGCCTGGCAGGTTGGTGGCATCACCATTCCAGAACAGCAGGTCGAACGGCACCGGTGTATTGCCCTTCAGGTAATTGTCGACCACGTAGTTCCAGACCAGGTCGTTCGGGCGCAGGAACGAGAAGGTGTTGGCCAGTTCCACACCGCGCAGCAGCGTGCATGGAGCGCCTGCCGCACCGCCCAGCGTGGCCTCGCGCAACTGCACATGGGCTTCGTCGACAAAGACGTCGAGGATGCCCGTGTCGGCAAAATCGAGCAGTGTGGTCAGCAGCGTCAGGCTGGCGGCCGGGTGCTTGCCGCGCGCGGCCAGGACTGCCAGCGCGGTGGAAATGATCGTGCCACCGACACAGAAGCCCAGCACGTTGATCTTGTCCTCGCCGCTGATATCGTGGGCCACCTCGATGGCGCGAATCGCCGCGTGTTCGATGTAGTCATCCCAGGTACGCTCGGCCATCGTGGCATCGGGATTGCGCCACGAGACCAGGAACACGGTATGGCCCTGCTCCACCGCATGGCGCACCAGCGAGCTTTGCGGCTGCAGGTCGAGGATGTAGTACTTGTTGATGCACGGCGGCACCAGCAGCAGCGGGCGCGCGTAGACCTTGTCGGTCAGCGGCTTGAACTGCAGCAACTGGAAGTACTCGTTCTCATAGACCACCGCGCCCTCGGTCACGGCCACGTTACGGCCGACTTCGAATGCGGTTTCGTCAGTCTGCGAGATCTTGCCGCGGCCCAGGTCTTCCAGCATGTTACGCACGCCATTGCGCAGCGATTCACCGCCCGACTCGATCAGGCGTTGCTGGGCATCGGGGTTCGTGGCCAGGAAGTTGGCTGGCGACATCGCGTCCACCCATTGCGACACGGCAAAGCGGATGCGCTGGCGCATCTTGGGGTCCGCTTCCACGGCATCGGCCAATTCGATCATGGCCCGTGCGGTCAGCAGGTAGAACGCGGCGGTATAGCGGTATGGCGCATTGTTGCGCCACGCCGGACTGGCGAAACGGCGATCCGAAAGACGGTGGCTGGCAGGTTCCGCGGCGCCATCGTCGGCCGGTGAGCCATTGGCCATTACCGCACCGCCGCCCATCTCGCGCCAGAGCTCGGCAAAATCCTTGAAATATCGTTCCTGGATGCGCGCCACATGGTCCGGCGCAATCTTCAATGGGGCACCGTTTACGCCGCTGCCCTGGAACGCATTCTGGAATGCCTTGGTAAAGGCTTCGCCGCCCGGAAAGCCACCCGGAAACGCGCCGGCCAACCCTGCCGGAAAGCCTGACGGCATTTCGCCGTTGGCCTCAGGTGTCCATTGACGGGACCACTCCAGCCAGGTGGCTGGGTCAAATGGCCCCGGTGCAAACTGAAACGGTTGGGACTTGCCTTCCTTGCCGGAAGCTGCCGCACCTTTGCCGGTCGCCATGATGTAATCGTCTCTCTGCCAGTCTTGATGGATGACGGGCTCGGGGTAACTGTCTCCCGACCCGCCCCGATTCCGGGTTGCGTTCGCAGGCCACCCTGGGGCGACTTGCCTCTTACGCTATGCTTGCCGGCGAAACCCTGGAGAACTTCCTCGGTTCCGATACATTTGAAGGCATTGTTGCCTTGCAATGTGGAGACTGTCAATGCGGAAATCCGCATTCACATTCGTCCGCCAGGCAAGTGAAGCCCGACCTACCGGACGGTAATCCCCGTGCGGGATAGCGGCCCTCGACAACGCATACCAGAGAGAGATGAAAACCTGATGTACATCGTGGCTATTGGCTGGCTCTACGTCGCCCTGATGATGGCCATCACCGAGACCAATGTCGTCGCGGGCGTGGCCACATTCCTGTTCTATGGCCTGGCGCCGGTATCCATCGTCGTCTACATCATGGGAACGCCGGGCCGACGCCGGCGGCGCAAGGCCCTGGAAGCGCAGGAAGCCCGGCAAGCGGCGGCGATAAAGGCGCCACCGCCCCGCGGCGATGGCGACCTCGGCGCCTAGTCAGCCAGCCAGACCAGAGTGGCCATGCGGCCCGTGGTACGGTCGCGGCGATACGAGTAGAAGCGCTCCGCATCGCTTACCGTGCAGGCGTTGCCACCAAAGACGTCGGTGCAGCCGGCTCGCGCCAGGCGGATGCGCGCCAGCGCGTAAAGATCGGCCAGGTATTTGCCCGGGGTACCCGCGACGAAGGCAGCGTCCACCTGCGCGCGTTCGTCTGCGCGTGCTGCCTGCAGGAACGCGTCGCGGACCTCCGCCCCGACTTCGAATGCAGTGGGACCGATCGCCGGCCCCAACCAGGCCAGCCATTGCGCCTGCGCGCCCGCACGAGCGGCCATGCGGCCGAGCGTGGCCTCGATCACGCCATCGCAAAGCCCACGCCAGCCGGCATGCGCGGCACCCACAACGGTGCCTGCCGCATCGCACAACAATACGGGCAGGCAATCCGCGGTCATGATGGCGCAGACGTGGCCGGGTGTGACAGCCATGCTGGCATCCGCGCGCGGGATACAGCCTGTCTCTTATACACATCTCCGAGCCCACGAGACTGCAGCTAATCT
>CAUUBQ010000048.1:0-60002 GCA_963543405.1 uncultured Cupriavidus sp. | reverse complement strand
GAATACCGGCCTGTCACGCCGGGGGTCGCGGGTTCGAGCCCCGTCCGCTCCGCCAACTTTTAAAAAAGCCTGCAACGCAGGCTTTTTTTTCGTCTGTACGGAGCGGAGGGAGCTGCCTGCGCAGCTCCCGGCGGGGCGAGAAGGGATTTGCTTACAAGCAAATCCGCGGCCTGCGGAATGTAGGCGAGCCCCGTCCGCTCCGCCAACCTTTAAAAAAGCCTGCATCGCAGGCTTTTTTTTCGTCTGTACGGAGCGGATTTTCTTGCTCCCCTCTCCCGCGCTGCGGGAGAGGGGTTGGGGGAGAGGGCATGAGGTTCAAAATGCGACCTGTCTCAGCTTGAGCCGCCAATCCTCTCCCCCGGCCCCTCTCCCGCCATGCGGGAGAGGGGAGACCACCAAGGGGTTGGGTGAGGGCGTCGCGGCTCAAATTGCGACTTATCTCAGCTTGAGCCGCCAACCCTCTCCCCCGGCCCCTCTCCCGCCATGCGGGAGAGGGGAGACCACCAAGGGCGTGGCATGCGTTCCTTGCGACTTGCCTCAATTCGTACCGCTTGGAACCCTGCTCACCCGCCTGAAATACCGCACCAGCAAGGTCCCGGCAATCGCCAGGCTGACGCTGTTGGCCAACCAGAAGCCAGCCGCGCCGCGCGTAAAGGCCGGCAGCGATTCGATCAGGCCGAAGCCCATCACATACCCGCCGCCAAGTCCCACGCCCCACAGCGAACCCGCGTAGATCAGCGTGGGAATCAGTGCAATCTTGTAGGCGCGCAGGATAAACGCGCTCATGACCTGCACGGAGTCGAATGCCTGGTAAAACGCCACGAATAGCATCAGCGGCAGTGCCTTGGCCACGACGCCGGGATCCTTGGCATAGGCATGGAGCAGGGGTTCGCGCAGCAACCAGAGCAGTGCGCCCGTGATCAAGGCCAGCCCTGCGCCAAAACGGATGCCCCGCCAGCCAATGCGTCGCGCACCGGCCATGTCGCGCGCGCCAATCGACTGCGCCACCAGCGTCGAGGTGGCGATCGACAGCGATAGCGGCACCATGTATGCCACGGCACTGAGGTTGGCAATGATCTGGTGTCCCGCCAGCGTCTCGGTACCGAGTCGCGTAATGAAGATCGACATCAGCGTGAACGACGTGATCTCGATCAGGTAGGTCAGGCCCATCGGCACGCCTAACCGCAGCAGGGGGCGAATTCGGTCCCAGCGCGGCCATTCCCAGCGAGTGAAGATCGCCAGCGGCTGGTAGGCCGCGCCCAGGCGCAGGATGCCCAGTCCGGCAAGGCACCAGGTCCAGCTGATGATCGTCGAGGCCAGCGCGCAGCCCGGTCCGCCCATTGGCGCAATGCCATAGCCACCATGGATGAACCACGCATTGAGCGGTACCTTCAGCGCCAAGCCGGCAATCTGCAGCACCGTGACCATGATCGGTCGCGACAGCGCATTGTTGAGTGCCATGTAGATGCGGAAGGCCAGCGCTGCGGGCAAGCCAAACGCCACGATATGAAGGTAGCGCGACGCCTTTTCCACCAGTTCGGGCGGTGCCTTGGCAAACATCAGCAGCGG
The DNA here is from genome assembly GCA_963543405.1 of uncultured Cupriavidus sp. Classification (GTDB taxonomy): domain Bacteria; phylum Pseudomonadota; class Gammaproteobacteria; order Burkholderiales; family Burkholderiaceae; genus Cupriavidus. The sequence continues at coordinate 58,433 of CAUUBQ010000048.1, read as the reverse complement.
CGAAGGAAACAGCAACAGCAACATGCCGGGGATGGCCAGTGCCACGCCAAGCCAGGCGGCCTGCCGCACTTCGATGCCGATTTCCGAGGTGCGTCCTGCCCCATAGAGCTGGCCGGCGACCGGCGCGAGTGCCTGCAACACCCCCATCAGGCTGATATAGACCGTGATGTAGATCGAGCCGCCGAGGCCCACGGCTGCCAGGTCGGTGGCCGAGGCGCGGCCGGCCATGATGGTGTCGATGACACCGAAGGCGATCACGGCCAGTTGTCCCACCAGCACTGGCGCGGCCAGTTGAACGATGCGACGGATATCCTGCAGCGCGCTGCTCATCTTGATATGGGTAGGGGGCACGCCCCGCTTGTGGCGGCGGGGCTGGCTCGGGCCGACGGATTGGACTGATCGCGGCCCGCGGAAGGGGAGGCTACTGCCGCGGCAGCCGGCGCTGTTGCGCAGGTCGTGCCGGTACCGGATGCGAGGTATCGACCAGCCGGTACATGCGGAATCGTTCGTCACGATCCGCCGGACGGCGGCCTTCCCAGATCAGGCGCCATTCGAAATGGGAAATACTGCCCGGCGCACCATAGTCGACCGCATCGTGCCGCAACAGCACATCGCAGCCATCGTCCGGGCCGCCAAAGCGGATATGGCCAAAGTAGGCGAACGAGGCCAGTTGCGCATCGCCCATGCGGATCGGCTGCACGCACTGGTATGTCGAAGGCAATGCCAGCGAAGCGGCCATGGCCACATCGCGATAGGTCTTGCCGTAATTGATCGAAGGCAACCACAAGGTCATCGCGATCACCCACATCAGCGTCGTGCCGGCCGCTGAAATCACCACCGGCCGCCAGATCTGCTTGGGCGCGCGCGAGAGGCGCCAGCGCACGACCAGCACCCAGGCCACCGTCACGGCCAGCGCAATCAACACGGCGCTGATCGTGAAGGTGTGTTCGAAGCCGGGGATCTGCCGGAACACGTTGTTGGCAATCTTCGGCGGCCAGCCGGTGGTCTTGGCCAGCCACATGAACCAGACGAAGCCGCCAAAGATCGTGAAGAACAGCAGTGCGAACCAGTCGATCGCGTTGATCGCTGCGCGCGGCAGCGTGGGCAAGGCAAATGCCGCCAGGATTGCCATGGGCGGCAGCAGCAGAATGAACTGGACGTCGCCGGGGCTGCGCTGCAGCAACAGCAGCAGGAACAGCATGGCCAGGATCGCCAGCGGCAAGGTCACATGGGCCGCGCGCCGCATGCCGCGCCACGACAGCCAGGCAAACGCCGCGATGGGCCACACCGGCCAGGTGAACAGCAGGAAGTTGCGCGCGATAAAGCCGCCGGTAAGCAGCGATGGCGGGCCATACGAGCGGCGATCGTAGCGCGCCCAGTCGCGGATATACGCTACGGCGTCGTCAGTCAGCGTTGCGCCAAAGTACACAGTTGCCATCCATACGGCGATGATCGCCAGCGCGATCGGCAGGCCAACCGCCAGCAGCCGCTTCGAGGGCACCGGCTTGCATACTGCGCCGGCAATCACGGCCGCGCCAAGCAGGGCCGCCGCCAGGATCGGCCCGCTGGCCAGGCAGAGCGCCGCCAGTCCCACGCCAAACCAGAGGCTGCCCTGGATCGGCTTGTCCAGGCTACGCACCATGCCATACAGCATGAAGGCGACCAGGCAGACCTGGCCCACCTGGGCCGTGGTTTCGTGCCCGCGCACGGCCAGGCCCACGCAGGCCAGGAAGATCAGCAGTGCGCCATCGGCCAGCGCGCGGCCATAGGAGCGGGCATCGGGTTGCCCGCCAAACGCAAAGGCAAACGGCTGGACTTCGTCGCGGCGGCCCAGCAGGTAGGTCGAGTACCAGATGAATGCGCAGGTGGCGAAGTAGAACAGCGCCGTGGCCAGGCGTGACGCGTCGGGGGCGCCAAGCCAGCCGCCGAACAGCCGGATCATGAGCCCGCCCACCCAGTACACCAGCGGGCCATCCTCGCTGAACGGGCGACCCACGATATTGGGCATCAGCCAGTCCTGCAGGTTGCCCGTGCCCAGTTGCCACATCACGCCAAAGCCGGCGGCATCCTCGTTCTTCCACGGATCGCGGCCAAACAGACCGGTGAGGCCGTAGATGATGCAGATTGCCAGCAGCAGATAGCGCGGCAGCGCACCGGTGGCGGCGGCGGTCAGGTGAACGGGAGAGGTCTTGGCTTGGGACATCGGCAGAGGTGTCGGGCGGCACCCGCAAGCGTAAGTAATCCGCTATTGTGGGCCACAAATGCAAAGAGGCAGCCGATGCTGCCTCTTTGTCAGGTTGCGCGCTGCAGGAGCATCGTCCCGTTGCGCGCCGCAGTTGCTCGCTGGAGCGCTGGCGATTACTTCTTGGCGGCCAGCTTGCTGCCGAACTTCTGGCGGAACTTCTCGACGCGGCCGGCCGTGTCCATGATCTTCTGCGTACCAGTGTAGAACGGGTGCGATTCCGACGACACTTCGATCTTGGCCAGCGGGTAGGTCTTGCCTTCGTGTTCGATCGTGTCCTTGGTCTGGATCGTCGAGCGGGTCACGAACTTGAAGTCGTTCGACACGTCGTGGAACAGGACTTCGCGATAATTCGGGTGAATGCCTTCTTTCATGGTGCTTCCTTTCAGGTTGGGTAGCCAGTCCGCTCCGTGGTGTCGCAGGATCCTTGCGACGAGCGAACCACTTGCCGATAACGGGCAAACCGGGATTATGGCAGAAAAACAAGTGCTTGGGCAATACACATGGCGATTTTGCGAATCCGCCGCAGCCCGATCATGGTGTGCTCAATGCGTCATCTTTTACGGGGTCCTGCCGATAGAACTGCGCCAGTATCTGATACAGCACCGGCCAATGGTCTTGCAGGGCGACTGGCTCCACGAAAAACGTCTCGGACGCCACCGCAAAGAATTCGCTCGGTGCTTCGCTGCCGTATGGATCGATCACACGCAACCTTGGCGGCAAGCGTTCGGGATGGTCCCAGGCCGAGTCGGGCAGCGCTTCGCATGCGCCGGCGAATGCGTCGTATTCGGTAAGCAAGGTTTCCGCCCATTGCTCCGCGTCAATGCCCGGGTGCAGCACGCGCGAAAACGGCGGTACACCATCGGGCTCGCCGTCGAGCATGTCGAGCTTGTGGGCGAACTCGTGGATCACCACGTTGTAGGTGTCCAGCGGCAATGCATGGTCGCTGTCGAGTCCGGCGCCCGGCATGTTGACGTCCTGCCAGGACAGGATCACCGGCCCATTCTCCCAGGCTTCGCCGCTGGCTTCTTCCTCGACGCCGTGCACCAGTCCGATATCGTCCTCCACGGTCTTGCGGATCAGGAACTCGCCCGGGTACAGCACGATGCCATGCCAGCCGCGATACCACTCGATGCCAAGCCTGAGGATCGGCACGCAGGCCTGTACCGCTACGCTGACCACCATCTCGTCGGTCAACTCCAGTTCATGCGCGGTGGAGTATTCCTTGTTGGCAATAAACAGCGTGGCCAGTTCGCGCAAAGTGGCCAGGTCCCGGGTGCCATAGCGCTGCACGAACGGCAGGGCGGCGACGGTGCGCGTCCACAGCTCATCGGGAATCGCGTAGTGGGCGAGCTTGCGTTCCCTCGAACGCGCGCGCAGGAAGCTGGACAGTTTGCCGAACATGGGTCGCGGAGTCGGAAATGAAAAAGGCGCACCCGCAGGGTACGCCTTTTCTTGCGCGATACAACCAGAGGATGGTCAGCCGCCGCGACGCATCATGTCGAAGAACTCAGCATTGTTCTTCGTCGGCTTCATCTTGTCGAGGATGAACTCCATTGCCTGGACTTCGTCCATGTCCGAGATGAACTTGCGCAGGATCCAGATCTTCTGGAGGATCTCGGGCTTGATCAGCAGTTCCTCGCGGCGCGTGCCGGACTTGTTCAGGTTGATGGCCGGATAGACGCGCTTTTCCGCAAGGCGGCGTTCCAGGTGCACTTCCATGTTGCCGGTGCCCTTGAACTCTTCGTAGATCACGTCGTCCATGCGGCTGCCGGTTTCGATCAGCGCCGTGGCGATGATGGTCAGCGAACCGCCTTCTTCCAGGTTACGCGCGGCACCGAAGAATCGCTTCGGGCGCTGCAGCGCGTTGGCATCCACACCACCGGTCAGCACCTTGCCCGAGGCCGGCACGACGGTGTTGTAGGCGCGCGCCAGACGCGTGATCGAGTCCAGCAGGATCACCACGTCGCGCTTCAGTTCAACCAGGCGCTTGGCCTTCTCGATGACCATTTCGGCCACCTGCACGTGGCGGATCGCGGGTTCGTCGAACGTCGACGCCACCACTTCGCCGCGCACGGAGCGCTGCATCTCGGTCACTTCTTCCGGACGTTCGTCGATCAGCAGCACGAACAGGTCGGCTTCCGGATGGTTGTTGGCAATCGCGTGGGCGATGTGCTGCAGCATCACGGTCTTGCCGGACTTCGGCGATGCCACCAGCAGCGCGCGCTGGCCGCGGCCGATCGGCGCGATCATGTCGACGATACGGCCGGTGATGTTTTCCTCGGCGCGGATATCGCGTTCGAGCACGAGCGGCCGGTTCGGATGCAGCGGCGTCAGGTTCTCGAACATGATGCGGTTCTTGACCGCTTCGGGCGGCTGCCCGTTGACCTTGTCGACCTTCACCAGCGCAAAGTAACGCTCGCCGTCCTTCGGCGTACGCACTTCGCCTTCGATGGAGTCACCGGTGTGCAGGTTGAAACGGCGGATCTGCGAGGGGCTGATGTAGATGTCGTCCGTGCTGGCCAGGTACGACGTTTCCGGCGAGCGCAGGAAGCCGAAGCCATCGGGCAGAACTTCCAGTGTGCCGTCTCCGTAGATGGTTTCGCCCATCTTGGCGCGCTTCTTCAGGATCGCAAACATCAGTTCCTGTTTGCGCATCCGTTGTGCGTTGTCGATCTCGAGCGTTGCCGCCATTTCGAGAAGCGCAGACACGTGAAGCGATTTGAGTTCTGTCAGGTGCATAGACAAGGGGTACAGAAGGGCCCGGACGGGCAAGACCTAGGAGAAGGGGGAAGGAATGAGCGAACGCTCGGGGATTTGTTGGGTGGCATATTAGCACAATCCGGTCGGCGCGCCAGAACTGGCGCACGCGAGACCGGATCGTGCGTGCCGCGGCCGAACACCGCGGCCGGAACGGCTGGCTTAGACCTGCGCGTCCAGGAACGCCGTCAGCTGCGACTTCGACAGCGCGCCAACCTTCTGGGCGACCACTTCGCCGTTCTTGAACAGGATCAGCGTCGGGATGCCGCGGATGCCGAACTTGGCCGGCACCTGCTGGTTTTCGTCGACGTTGATCTTGGCGATCTGCACCTTGTCGCCGTAGTCCTTGGCAACTTCGTCCAGGATCGGGGCAATCATCTTGCAGGGGCCGCACCATTCCGCCCAGAAGTCGAGCAGGACGGGCTTGTCGGACTGGAGGACATCGGTGTCGAACGATGCGTCGCTCACATATTTGATTTGATCGCTCATGGCGGAAAACCTCTGGTTTCGCTCAGTTTATGTTGAAGGCGGAAATCTGCCGTGGGGCTGAACCGCTACCTTACACGAGATCGTGCAGGACCGCCGGACGGCAACGCTTGAAGCCACGCGCCGCCATTGACGCCGATATGTTACCAGCTTGCCGGATTTCAAGCCCCTCGGCCCACCGCATGCCGGATATCGCCTGCCTGGTTGGTGCATGGCGAAATGAACGGCGCATTCACGGTGGTCTTGGGTGCCATTCTGCCGCGTTGTTGCTCCTGCTGCCGATGATAGTTTCAATCGCGCCAAGAGGCTGGCTCAATCGGTATCACTCATCAGAGGTATTGTGTGTTGCGGGGCAGCAGGGCGGGCAGGGATTTCCCGTACGGGATCGGGCCGGGCATGATCTAGAATGCACTTGGAAGAGCAGCCTCCGCGCACGCGTAGAATGGCAGGCGCGGGCGTGCCAACTCCGCATCTTTTCGACAAAGGCCAACCGATCATGACGTCCGATCCCCGCAAGCCCGAAACCGATATCCCTGCCACCGACGCGCAGCAGACGCCGGACCCGGACCATCTCAGCGATGCGCTGGCGCACCTGAGCAGCGCGGTTGAAACCGACAGTATCGCCACCGGTGCCGCCAAGGGACTGGTCTACAGCGTGATGGAAACGCTGGGCGCGCTGATCGGCGACCCCGACCTGCCCGAACACGCCCGCTCCGGCTACGAAGGCCTGCTGGAGACCGCGCGCGAATTGCGCGCGCGCCTGGAACGCGGCGGCGGGAACCACTGATTGCGCGCTGCGCGCATCGGGGGCCCCGGGTTGCCCCCGGGATACGTTTCGGTACCTTGCATACATGACCCGGCTTTCATTTCCTCCCGGCCCCTCGTTCCTTGAGCAGGCCGCCACGGCGACGTGGTATTTCCTCGATCATTGCGGCCCCGCCGCGGCGGCTGCGCAAGTGGTCGTGCCCACGGCCGCGCAGATTCCCGGCGTGCGCCAGGCGCTCGATGCGGCCGCGCGCGCGGCTGGGCAGCCGCGCCTGTTGCCTCGCGTGCTGACGCTGGGCCACTGGTTGCTGGACCTGCCTCCCGATCTTGCGGCCGATCCCGCGCCGGTGCGCAGCCATGCGGCACGGCTGCTGGCGGTGCAACAGGCGATCCGTGCGCAGGACTGGCTGCGCCGCGCGTTTGGCGCGCAGACCGAGGGCGCGGCCTGGGGGCTGGCGCAGACGCTGCTCTCCATCAGCGACGAACTGAGCGCGCGCTGGCTCGAAGATGCCGCGGTTCGCGAGGACGACGATGTCGATGGCGACGATCGTGCCGCGCTGCTGCAGGGCGCGTTGCAACGTACCTATGCGCACCTGTCGGAGCGTTTTCTCGGGCAGGAAGCCCAGATCGTGCTGGCGTTCTGGCAGATGCTGTCGGGTCCCGATGATCCATTGCCGGCACGCCGGCGCGCCCTGCAGCGGCTGGCGCAACTGGTGGCGGGGCCGGTGGTCTGGATCGGACCGACACCGCCTGAACCGATCGAGGACGCGTTCCTGCAGCAGGCTGCCGAACTGGTGCCGACGCTGGTGGTCGGCTACGACTGGACCGGTGCCACGACCGGCACTGACGATGAAGATCCGGACTGGTATCGCACGCTGCTGGCGTTGTGGCCCGAGGCGCGGCGTGGCGACGGAATCGGCGACGCGATCGAAGACGGAAATGACGGCGGGAATGAAGGCGGGATCGACGACCGGATCGACGACGGGCTGCCGGCGTTGCCGCACACCATGCCCGCAGAGCGGGCGCGTGTGCGGGTCGTCGGCAGCGCCCGCTTCGAGGACGAAGCCACGGCGGCTGCCGACCAACTCGTGCAATGGCTCAACGAAGGCCGCAAGCATGTGGCGCTGGTTGCGCACGACCGCGTGGTGGCGCGGCGCACGCGTGCATTGCTGACGCGCGCCGGTGCGCCGGTGCGCGATGAAACCGGCTGGAAACTTTCCACCACGCGTGCCGCGGCGGCGCTGATGCGCTGGTTCGATGTGCTGGTGCGCGACGGCGATACCGCTGCCTTGCTCGACCTGCTCAAGAGCCCGTTCTGCCTGCCAGGCTCGCCGCATCGTGGCGCGGCCATCGCGCTGATGGAGCGCCAGATCCGGCGCGATGCAATCACCGGTGGCTGGGCCCGCCTGCGTCACCTGTTTGCGGAGCGCGAGCGCACCACGGTGGTCGATGCCGAGACCATGGAGGCCAGCGATGCCATGCTCGAAGTCCGCGCCGCGGCCCGTGCGTTGATTGCACGGCTGGCCGACGAAGCCGGCCAATGGCCGCGCGGTCTGGCCCAGCAGCCATTGTCGGTCTGGCTGACCCGGCTCGATGCCACGCTCGACACGCTGGACATGCGGACCGCGTTGGCCGCCGATGACGCAGGCCAGCAAATGCTCGATGCGCTGGCGCGCCTGGCCGACCTGACCGACGATGAAGCCGGCAGCCATGCCACGCTGAACCAGCAGGAATTTCGCGCGATGTTGTCGGCGCTGCTGGAATCGGTGGCCTACAAGGAACCCTCGGCGCCGAGCCAGTCGCGCATCACGATCCTGCCGCTCAATGGCGCACGTATGCGCCGCTTCGATGGGGTGGTGGTGGTTGGTTGCGACGATGCGCAACTGCCTTCGCGGGCGGCAGAGCTGATGTTCTTCTCGAACCAGATGCGCCGCGAACTCGGGCTCGAAGACCGCGAGGCACGCTTTGCCCAGCAGGCGCGCGATCTGGCCGAGGTATTGTTGAACAACGATGACGTGGTGCTCACGTGGCAACGCTATGGCAGCCGTGGCGAGCCGCATCACGTGTCGGGCTGGATCGAACGGCTGTCGGCATGCTGTGCACGCGCCGGTGTGCCGATCGAAGCCAACGCGGCGCCGCAACTGCTCGACACCTTCGCGCAACCGGGCTACATGCCGGCGCCGATCGCACCCGAGCGCGTGCCGGCCCGCTGGAGCGCTGCTGCCTACAACATGCTGCGCCGCTGTCCGTACCAGTTCTTCGCGGGCCGCATGCTGGGACTGGCCGGACTGGAAACGCTCAACGACGACCTTGAGAAGCGCGATATCGGCAACCTGCTGCACCGCGTGCTGCTGCAATACCACGAGGAGATCCACGCCAGCGGCGAGCGCGACGATGCGCGGCGGCTCGAGCGGCTGCGGCAGATCTCGGACACCGTGTTCGGCAAGCAGATCGCCGAGGATGGCAACGCCATCAGCTACTACCGGCGCTGGTGCGAGGTGCTGCCGTCCTATGTGGCCTGGCAGGCCGCGCGCGAGGAAATGGGGTGGGGCTGGCGTAGCGGTGAGCTCGATGCCGGGGTCGACATGGCGATGCCCGATGGCATGCCGCTGCGGCTGTCCGGACGCATCGACCGGCTCGACAAGGGGCCCGATGGCGCGCACGCGGTGCTCGACTACAAGACGCAGCCGGCCAGCCGCCTGCGTCGCAAGGCCGGCGATGCCGAGGAAGATTGCCAGCTTGCGTTCTATGGGCTGCTGCGTGCCGATGCCGTGGCCGGCAGCTGGGTGGCGCTGGAAGGCGTGAAGCAGGGCGGTCGCGATAGCGCACCGGGCGCGCAGCGTGAAGTCGACCTGCCCGAATTCCAGGCTGCCGTTACCTGGCTGGAGCGGCAGTTGCGGCAGGACGTCGGCCGCCTGCGCCAGGGCGCCAGGTTGCCCGCGTTTGGCGATGCCGCCGCCTGTACCTACTGCGAAGCCCGCGGCCTGTGCCGCAAGGGTTTCTGGGAATCCACCGCCTTGCCCGACCTCAACGCATGACTCTCGCATGACTGTTATCCAGGATATCCACGCCTATCTGCGCGACGGCGAGCCCAGTGCCGAGGCCGATTTCACACGCGCCGCCTGCGAGCCCACACGTTCGGTGGTGGTCGAGGCCTGCGCCGGCAGCGGCAAGACCTGGCTGCTGGTGGCACGACTGGTGCGCCTGCTGCTGGCTGGCGCCGCCCCGCATGAAATCCTGGCCATTACGTTCACGCGCAAGGCCGCCGAGGAAATGCGCGAGCGTTTGCTGGAAGTGCTGTCGCAACTGGCCAGCGGCAGCGACGAGGCCGTGCTGGCCCAGCTGGAAATGCGCGGGCTGTCTGCCGATGCCGCACGTGCCGCGTTGCCGCGCGCACGGCTGTTGCATGCGCAGGTGCTGGCATCGCCGGGGCGCATGGCGATCGACACGTTCCACGGCTGGTTCGGCACGCTGCTGCGCGGCGCGCCGCTGTCGTCGGGCATCGTGCCGGGTGCTTCGCTGCGCGAGGATGCGCTGCGCATGAAGCGCGAGGCATGGGCGCCGTTCTGGCGTGCGCTGGCCCAGCCACAGTATGCGGAGCTACGCGAAACCTACGAGCAACTGGTGGATGCGATCGGCGACTTCCAGGCACGCAGCCTGCTCGACCGGATGTTCCATGCGCGCAATGAATGGCAGGCATTTCGTGAAGCCGGCGACCCGGCAACGCTGCTGGCCGCCGATCTTGGCGAAGACGCCACCGAGGACGTACTGGTCGAGGCGCTGGCCGATGACGACTGGCTCGAAGACTGCGCGCAACTGGCGCTGACACTGGGGCGCGGCGGCAAGACCGAGCAGACGCATGCGTCGCGCCTGGTCGACGGCTTGCGCGCGGTCCGCGCGTGGCGCGATGCCGGCGCGGCACCCGGCGATGCGGCAACCCAGGCGTTCAACCTGCTGCGCAGTGCGTTCTTCACCGATGCCGGCAAGCCGCGCTCGATGAAGCGCACCACGGCGCTGGTCAAGGTCTGCGGCACCGAAGGGGCTGCCGATGAACTGGTCGCGCGCATGTCCGATCATTGCGGCCGCCTCGACGAGATTGCCGCTCGCCGCTGCGAAGCCGCGGTACTCGCCATCAACCTGGCGCTGTATCGGCTGGGCGATGCCTTGCTGGAGCGCTACCAGCGCTACAAGGGCGAGCAGCGCGCGATGGATTTCGCCGATCTCGAATCGCTGGCCGCGAAGCTGATGGCCGACGAGGAGACCGCCACCTATCTGCAGGTGCGGCTCGACGCGCGCTATCGTCATCTGCTGCTCGATGAATTCCAGGATACCAACCCATTGCAGTGGCGCATCCTGCAGGGCTGGCTGGCCGGTTACCAGGGCCTGGGCGACAAGCCGACCGTGTTCCTGGTGGGCGATCCGAAGCAGTCGATCTACCGTTTTCGCCGTGCCGATGCGCGCCTGTTCGACGCCGCGCGCGACATGTTGCAGGCCGAGTTTCGCGCCACCGTGCTGCGCACCAACCGTACGCGTCGCAACCGTCCCGAGGTGCTTGACTGGGTCAACGCCGTGTTCGACCACGCCCGCGCCGAAGGACGCTACCCGCTCTATGAAACACAGACGACGGCACTGGGTGGCCCGGGCGGGCCGGTCTGGCTGCTGCCGCTCGTGGAGCCCGATGATGCGGCCGATGAAGGTGACGTAGCCAATAAAACGGATTCCCCGGGCGACGGACATCGCGATACGCTGACCCAGCCACGCGTGCAGCAGGGCGACTCGCTACGCTTCGAAGAGGGTCGCCGTGTGGCCGCATGGCTGCACTATCTGCGCGACCACGTGCCGGTGCGCGAGGGTGAGCAGTCGCGTCCGGCCACCTGGCGCGACATGCACCTGCTGGTGCGCCGCAAGACCTATCTTGCCGACTATGAACGCGCCTTGCGCGAGGCCGGCATTCCATGCCTGAGCCCGCGTCGCGGCGGCCTGCTGACCACGCTCGAGGCGCTCGATATCTCGGCGTTGCTGGCTTTCCTGATGACGCCGGAATCGGATCTCGATCTGGCGCACGTGCTCAAGAGCCCGCTGGTTGGCGCGACTGACGACGACCTGCTGCTGCTCGCGGCGATGGAAGGCGAGGGCGGCTGGTGGATGCGCATGGGTGCGGCGGGGCTTCCGGAACATGTGTCCGAGGCATTGCGCAGCGGTGTGGCGCGGCTGCAGTCATGGCTCGCACTGGCACCGCACCGTCCCGTTCATGACTTGATCGACCATATCTACCATCGCGGCGAAGTGCGCCGACGCTATGCGGAAGCCGCGCCGTCGGCGATTCGCGAGCAGGTGCTGGCCAATCTCGATGCGTTCCTGAAACTGTCGCTCGACCTCGACGGCGGCCGGTACCCGAGCCTGCCGAAGTTCATCGACGAACTGCAGGAAATCCGGCGCGGCGACGAGGATGAAAGTCCCGACGAAGGTGGCATGGGCGAGGGCGTGGAGGACACCGAGGCCGAGCCCGACGATGCGGACGACGGTCATCTCGACGCCGTGCATATCCTGACCGTGCATGCGGCCAAGGGCCTTGAAGCGCCGTTCGTGGTGCTGCTCGATGCCAACCACAGCGCGCCGGCAGCAGACCGCGGCGGCATCCTGGTCGACTGGCCGCCTGCGTCGCCGGTGCCGCGGCATTTCTCGGCATACGGCAAACGCAGCGAACGCGGCCTGGCGCGCGCGCAGATGTTCGAGGCCGAAGCCGCGCTGGCCGAGCGTGAGAACTGGAACCTGCTCTATGTGGCGATGACACGCGCGCAGCAGGGTTTGCTGGTCAGCGGCGTCAAGGGGCGTAGCAGCAAGGCGGAGAGCGACGATGCACCGGGTGCCGAGATTGCCGGTAGCTGGTACGTACGTTTGGCGGCGGCGGGCGTGGGCGACGAAGTGACTGCCTACCCCGAAGCCGAGACCGTTGCTGCCGATACCGTGGCGCCAGCCAGCGAACGTGTGCGCTACGCCGATTTCCGCCTGCGTTTCCGCGACGCGGTCGAGCTTGCGCAAGAAGATGATGCGTTCGAGGACGATGCGGAATCGATGGTCTTCGATGCTGCTGCCGCCGCGCATGGTGAACTCGTGCACGCGTTGCTGGAGCGGATCACGCGCTATCCCGATACCTATGCGGGTGCGCCGGACATTGCCACGGTAATGCGCTGGTTCCCGCTCGCGGGCGCCGGTGCCCCCCAGGCACATGAGCGCTGGCAGCAACAGGCCGAGGCCGCCGTGGCGGATCTGCAAACGATGCTGGCGGCGCCGGCATTGCGGCCATTGCTGTTCCCGCACGCCGCGGTGGCGGCACGCAACGAAGTGGAGCTGTACGATGGCCGAGGCCGACTGCTGCGGATCGACCGGCTGGTGGAATTCGAAGACCGCGTGGTCATCATCGACTACAAGCTGCGCCTGCTGCCGCAGGAACACGCGTCCTATGGCGCGCAGCTGGCCCGCTATGTGGCGGCGGTCAAGCCAATGTTTCCAGGCAAGCCAATCGAGGCCGGCGTGGCCACGGCGGCAGGAGAGTGGATCGATGCGGAGTTGCTGCGCGCCGCGCCCCGACCGGTCGAACCAATCGCCACGACGCAACAAGGGTCGTTGTTCTGATCGAACAACCGGCGCAGAATAGGTTGGGTGTCGGTTTGCCATACCCCTGGTTTTCGCTCCCCTCTCCCGCATGCGGGAGAGGGGTTGGGGGAGAGGGCCAGCGTCTCAAGACGCGATATCGGCAGTTTGAACCGCCATGCCCTCTCCCCCGGCCCCTCTCCCATTGCATGGGCGAGGGGAGTGAACCAGCGGGGATCGATAAACGCAAGACGCAAGTCAACGTCCTGGCGTTACGCAGGAAAGCATTGAACTTGTAGGGAATACTGCGGAGAAGACCGCAAGAAAAAAGCAGAAGGGGGACGAGCCTGACCCTCGGCACTGGTAGAAAACGGCTGTGGCTGCTTCGTTCCCGACCTGACCAGGTTGACCGCGCCACCATGCGAGGAGGCCCGTCCGACCGGCATTGTAACCCAACCTGGAAAGCCAGGCAGAATTTAGTTGTTGTACTAGGGTTGTTCGACGGGCATTTGATCTGACACCGGGGTGGTGCGCGGCCATGCTGGCAGCATGGCGGACGGCAGATTTCAGCCGATACGTTCTCATCTAGACAGGTTGGGGCATGAACGCAAACGACCAGATTCTCCGCGGCGCACTCGTGCCGCAAGACATATCCATCGAAGTCCTTCAGGAAAAATACGCCAAGGGCGAGGAGCGCAGCATCGACGATGTGCGCCGTCGCGTGGCGCATGCGCTCGCGGAGGTCGAGCCCGCCGGTCAGCGCGAAGCCTGGGCAGCGCGGTTTCTCTGGGCACTCGACAACGGCTTCGTGCCGGCCGGGCGCATCAATTCGGCTGCCGGCACCGGCATCCAGGCCACGCTGATCAACTGCTTCGTGCAGCCCGTCGGCGATTCGGTCTCCGAGGTCAAGGACGGCAAGCCCAGTATCTATACGGCGGTTGCCCAGGCTGCCGAGACCATGCGGCGCGGCGGCGGGGTTGGCTATGACTTTTCGTCAATCCGCCCCGGCGGTGCGCTGGTCCGTGCCACGCATTCGCGGGCCTCGGGGCCGGTGTCGTTCATGAAGGTATTCGATGCATCGTGTGCCACGGTGGAATCGGCCGGCGCGCGACGCGGCGCACAGATGGGGGTGCTGCGCTGCGACCATCCCGACATCGAGAGCTTTATCCACGCCAAGGATCGCGGCGAACTGACCAACTTCAATATCTCGATCGGGGTCACCGACGCATTCATGCGCGCAGTGGAAGCCGATCAAGAGATCGAACTGATCCACGAGGCCCAGCCGGGCATGGACGTGATCGAGGCCGGTGCCTACCGGCGTGACGATGGCCAGTGGGTCTACCGGCGCGTGCCGGCACGGCGGCTGTGGGACCAGGTCATGCAGGCCACCTACGATCACGCGGAACCCGGCATCCTGTTCCTGTCGCGTATCAACGCGGACAACAATCTTTACTACTGCGAAACGATCGAGGCAACCAATCCGTGCGCCGAGCAACCGTTGCCATCGTACGGCTGCTGTTGCCTGGGATCGATCAACCTGACGCGCTTCGTGCGCCAGGCATTCACCGAACAGGCCGGTTTCGATTTCGCGGCGTTTGCCGAAGTGGTGCGGGTGTCGACGCGCATGCTCGACAATGTGCTCGACGTCACGTTCTGGCCGCTGCCCGAGCAGCAGGCCGAAGCGCAGGCCAAGCGCCGTATCGGCCTGGGGTTCCTGGGGCTGGGCAGTGCGCTGGTGATGCTGGGCCTGCGCTACGACACCGACGCCGCGCGCGAGCTGGCCGGCCGCATTTCGGAAACGATGCGCGACCATGCCTACCTGGCATCGGTGGAACTGGCTGACGAGAAGGGCCGCTTTCCGCTGTTCGATGCCGACGCCTACCTGCGGGGCGGCTTTGTGGCGCGCCTGCCCGAAGCGGTGCGCGACGCGATTCGCGAACATGGCCTGCGCAATTCGCACCTGCTGTCGATTGCGCCCACGGGCACCATCACGCTGGCATTTGCCGACAATGCGTCGAACGGCATCGAACCGGCTTTCTCGTGGACCTATAACCGGCGCAAGCGCATGCCGGACGACACCTATCGCACGTTCGAGGTGGCCGACCATGCATGGCGCCTGTATCGGCATCTTGGCGGCGATATGGAGCAGTTGCCCGACAGCTTCGTCACGGCGCTGCAGATGTCCGCGCTCGACCATATGCGCATGCTCGAAGCCGTGCAGCCGTATATCGACACCAGTATCAGCAAGACCGTGAACGTGCCGGAAGACTATCCGTACGAAGCGTTCCGCAATCTGTACCTGGAGGCGTGGAAGGCCGGGCTCAAGGGGCTGGCGACCTATCGGCCCAACCAGGTGCTCGGCGCGGTGTTGTCGGTCACGCCGGCGCCGGTGTCCGGGGCGCCCGAGGCTCCCGCGGCGGCCGCATCCGATGACGATCCGCTGGTGCGTCCGTTCGGCAGTCGCCCGCTTGGCGACCTCGAAGGCGTGACCTCGAAAGTCGAGTACCTGACCTATGAAGGCCACAAGACGGTCTACCTGACCGTGAACTTCATGCGCGTAGCGGGCACCATCGACGGCCAGCCGGTAGCCATCGAACGGCCGATCGAGTTCTTCATGCCGGCCGGCCAGCGTTCCGAAGGGCAGCAGTGGATCACGTCGACCATGCGGCTGCTGTCGATGGTGGCGCGCTCGGGCGGCCCGATTGCCAAGGCATTGGCCGATATGCGCAATGTGGTCTGGGACAAGGGCACGGTCCGCTACGGTTCGCTGGTGCGCCAGGACGGCACCGAGGTGCCACGCTTCCACGATTCGGAAGTGGCGGCGTTGAGCTATGCCATCCAGCGCATCCTGATCAAGCGCGGCTTCCTCGACGATGAGGGTGGACAGTTGCCGGTGGTGGCCCTGTCCGCGCGCCTGGCCCGGCGCGAAGGCGGCGAGGCCGCGGTGGCGCTGGCCGCCCAGGCGGACCCGGCGCCCTCGGGCAAGGCCTTGGCCGGCATCGGCACCGGCAAGCCGTGTCCCGAGTGCGGCGCCCATGCGTTGCACAAGGTCGATGGCTGCGCCAAGTGTGCGAATTGCGGCTACGTGGGGGAATGCGGTTAGGCGCTACGAAAACCTGGCGGCTTGTGCGGTACTTGTGCGGTACTTGTGCGGTACTTGTGCGGTACTTATGCGGTACTTATGCGGCACGTATGAGGTACTTATGCACCAGCGAAGGTCGCGCCCCCATCACATGACCTATTTCTAACGATCGTTTTAAGGAGTACGCTGCGCGCGAGGGTGAGGTGCGCCAGTCTGCCCCCGAACAAACCCTGATCCGTGAATCCGGTTCATCACATCGATGACCGGATTTTGGGTCGCGAGCCGGGAACCCATCCTTACAATCCCCTTTCTGTCAGGCGCGCGCGGCGTTTGCTGCGCTTGTCCTGACATATGCAGTCCGGTTGCCCAGGCCCGTCAGAGGAAGGCAGCCGTATCAACCAGAGGAGGATTCAATCGTGTGGAGTCAAGTCTATGACCCGCTCGGCAGCATGGCGCTATCCACCATTGCCGCAGGGGTTCCGGTTGTCGTGCTGCTTGCAGCACTGGCGTTCTTTCACATGCAGGCCCACCTGGCGGCCGGACTGGCGCTGATAGTCGGTATCTCCGTCGCGTCGTTCGTGTTCGGCATGCCGGCGGCCATGGCTGGCAAGGCGGCAGGGCTGGGCATCGTGTCGGGCCTGTTCCCGATCGGCTGGATCGTCCTCAACATCATCTTCCTGCACCGGCTGACTACCTTGAACGGGTCATTCAAGGTGTTGCAGAACTCGATCTCGGGCGTAACCGAGGATCGGCGCCTGCAACTGCTGCTGGTGGCCTTCAGCTTCGGTGCATTCTTCGAAGGCGCGGCCGGCTTCGGCACGCCGGTGGCCGTTACGGGCGCCATCCTGATCGGGCTGGGCTTCTCGCCGCTGGCCGCGTCGGGCCTGGCGCTGATTGCCAACACCGCGCCGGTGGCGTTTGGTGCACTTGGTGCGCCGATCATCGGCCTGTCGTCGGTGACTGGTATTGACCAGGTGCAACTGTCCGCGATGATCGGCCGCCAACTGCCGTTCTTCTCGGTATTGGTGCCGTTCTGGCTGATCTGGGCATTCGCGGGCTTCCGCGGCATGTTGGCGATCTGGCCGGCCATCCTGGTGGCGGGTGTCAGCTTCGCGGTGCCGCAGTTCCTGGTCTCGAACTTCCACGGCCCGTGGCTCGTGGACGTGATCTCGGCGCTGATCTCGATGGGCTGCCTGACGATGTTCCTGAAAGTCTGGCGTCCGAAGG
Organism: uncultured Cupriavidus sp.; assembly: GCA_963543405.1. GTDB lineage: Bacteria > Pseudomonadota > Gammaproteobacteria > Burkholderiales > Burkholderiaceae > Cupriavidus. Next base: position 41,277 of record CAUUBQ010000048.1, on the reverse strand, counting down.
AAATCTGGACCTCGACCCGTATCCTGGGCCGCCACGACGATTCGAAGGTCGACCACCCCGAGGCGCTCGAAGCCGACGCCAAGGCGTCCGCCGCTTCGGTCGGCATCTCGGTGGTCAAGGCCTGGATGCCGTGGGTGATCCTGACCGTGTTCGTGTTTGTCTGGGGCATCCCCGAATTCAAGAAGTTCATGGATGGCATCTGGCTGTGGAAATATCCGATCCCGGGCCTGGACAAGCTGGTCATCAAGGGTCCGCCCGTGGTGCCGAAGGAAATTGCCGAAGGCGCCGTGTTCAATTTCAACGTGCTGTCGATGGCGGGCACCGGCATCCTGGTATCGGCACTCGTCGGCGGCCTGCTGATGGGCTACTCGATTCCGCGCCTGTTCAAGGAATACTGGGAAACCATCAAGCTCGTGCGCTACTCGCTGCTGACCATCTGCGCGATGTTCGGCATTGGCTACCTGACCCGCTACTCGGGCCTCGATGCCACGCTGGGCCTGGCGTTTGCGCAGACCGGCGTGTTCTACCCGTTGTTCGGCACCATGCTGGGCTGGCTCGGGGTGGCGCTGACCGGTTCGGATACCGCGTCGAACGTGCTGTTCGGTGGCCTGCAGAAGACCACGGCCGAACAACTGGGCCTGTCGCCTACGCTGATGGCCGCGGCCAACAGTTCGGGCGGCGTGATGGGCAAGATGATCGACGCGCAGTCCATCGTGGTGGCATCCACGGCCACCAAGTGGTACGGCCACGAGGGCGAGATCCTGCGCTACGTGTTCTTCCACTCGATCGTGCTGGCCATCCTGGTCGGCCTGTTCGTGACGCTGCAGGCGTACGTGCACCCGTTCACGCTAATGGTGATTCACTGATCTTGTGACGGTTTGCTCCGGAACAGGCAGTATTTACAAAGCCCCGCCCCATTGCGGGGCTTTTCCATTGGCGCCCATGTCAGCGATGGTTGGTGGCCGCCTTTTGCTACAATCGCCGCCATGAGTTATCAAGTTCTAGCGCGCAAATGGCGCCCACGGGATTTCACCACGCTGGTCGGCCAGGAGCACGTGGTCCGCGCGCTCACGCACGCGCTGGAACAGCAGCGGCTGCATCACGCCTACCTGTTCACCGGCACGCGTGGCGTGGGCAAGACCACGTTGTCCCGGATCCTGGCCAAGGCCCTCAACTGCACCGGCGCTGACGGCAACGGCGGCATCACGGCCCAGCCGTGCGGCCAGTGCAAGGCCTGCCAGGAAATCGACAGCGGGCGCTTCGTCGACTATATCGAGATGGACGCGGCGTCGAACCGCGGTGTCGACGAAATGGCGCAGTTGCTGGACAAGGCGGTCTATGCACCGACGATCGGCCGCTTCAAGGTCTACATGATCGACGAAGTGCACATGCTGACCAACCACGCCTTCAACGCGATGCTGAAGACGCTGGAGGAGCCGCCCGGTCACGTCAAGTTCATCCTGGCCACGACCGATCCGCAGAAAATCCCCGTCACCGTTCTGTCACGCTGCCTGCAGTTCAACCTGAAGCAGATGCCGCCGGGGCATATCGTCTCGCACCTCGACCATATCCTGGCCCAGGAAGGCATTGGCCACGACGGCAGCGCGCTGCGCCTGCTGGCGCAGGCCGCCCATGGTTCGATGCGCGATGCGCTCTCGCTGACCGACCAGGCCATTGCCTACAGCGCCGGCCAGGTATCCGAGGAAGCGGTGCGCGGCATGCTTGGCGCGATCGACCAGAGCTATCTCGTGCAACTGCTCGATGCGCTGGCCGCCGAGGATGGCGCCACGATGCTCGGTATTGCCGACTCGATGGCCGACCGCAGCCTGTCGTTCGCGGGTGCGCTGCAGGACCTGGGTTCGCTGCTGCACAAGATTGCGCTGGCGCAAGCCGTGCCGGCATCGGTGCAGGACGAATGGCCCGAGGCGGAGGAGGTGCGCCGCCTGGCCGGGTCGTTCGATGCCCAGGAAATCCAGCTGTTCTACCAGATTGCCAACCTTGGCCGCAGCGAGCTTGCGCTGGCGCCCGACGAGTACGCCGGGTTCACGATGACGCTGCTGCGCATGCTGGCCTTCCGGCCGTCCGCGACACCGGCCGCGCCGGTGGGCGGGCAGGGTGGTGGCCAGCAGGCTGCACGGCCGCGTCCGGCGAGCACGCCGACCGCTCCGGCGCCGCGTGCGATGGCAGCGGCTCCCGCGGCTGTCGCGCCGGCACCGGTCGCCGCACCAGCCTTGGTCAGGCCTGAGCCAGTCGCCGCGCCGAAGGCCGAGCCCAAAGTCGAGCCCAAGGTAGAACCCAAAGTCGCGCCCAGGGTTGATCCGGTTGCCGAAGTCGAGGCACCGGCGATTGCCAATGAAGCGCCCGCGCCAGCCGCGAGCCGCGCCGCGATGTCTCCGGCACGCGCGGCGCTGGAGGCGGCACGCCAGGCTTCGGCTGGCAAGGCGGGTGGTACGCGCCCCGCAAGTGCCGGTGCGCCGCCGATGGCCGGTGCCACGGCTGCTGCCGCGGCCAGCCAGCGTCCGGCGGCCCAGCCGCTGCGTCCGCCATCGGCAACGCGTCCGGCAACGGCCACGCTTGCCGCACCAGCCCAGCCAGTCCAGCCAGTCCAGCCGGCCCAGCCAGTCCAGAAGGCACCGCCCGCGGCGGAAGCGGTGCGCGAGCGTTCGACCCCGGCAGCCCGGCCGCCCGCCGAGGTGCCTCCCTGGGAGGCCGCTGGCGGTGGCGATGTGCCGCCGTGGGAGGCCTTGCCGGCCGACATGCCCGTGATTGGCCCCTACGATAGCGATCCCGGGTTTGACCCGGGCTTCGGCGGTTTTGACAACGGTTTCGAATCGGACAGTTTCGAGCGCGCGCCGCGTGATGCGCGCCGTGCCGCGCCGGCGCCCGCGCAGGCGTCCGCACAGGCGCGCAAGCCAGAACCCGAGCCGGAACCGGCCGTGCCGCTGGCACCTGCCGTTCCGCCCGTGGCACCGAGCGCGGCCGACGACGGTACGCCAGCGGTATTCACCGAAGACTGGCCCACGCTGGCTGCGGCCCTGCCGTTGAAGGGGCTGGCGCAGCAACTGGCGCTGGAAAGCGAACTGCATCGCGTGGTCGGCCGTACGTTGCATTTGCGCGTGCCGATGGCCGCGATTGCCGAGACCAAGGTCGTCGAGCGGTTGCAGGTCGTGCTTGCTGAAAAATTTGGCGTCGAAGTCCGCTTGCAATGCGAGATCGGCGCCGTGACCCACACGGCGGCGGCTGTCGATGCCGCGGCGCGCGCCGAGCGTCAGCGCGAGGCCGAGGCCGAGATTGACCGCGACCCGTTTGTACAGGGTCTGCTGCGCGAGTTTGGCGGGCAGATCGTCCCGGGCTCGGTCCAGCCGCGCGCCGCCTGAATTCCAGAGGCGGCCACCCTCAGGAAAGCGCCGCCCATCCACCTACACGTATCCAAGGAGTGATTCCATGATGAAAGGTCAACTGGCCGGGCTGATGAAGCAAGCCCAACAGATGCAGGACAACATGAAGAAGATGCAGGAGCAACTGGCACAGATCGAGGTCGAGGGCCAGTCCGGCGCCGGTCTCGTGAAGGTGCTGATGACCTGCAAGAACGACGTGAAGCGCGTAACCATCGATCCGAGCCTGCTGGCCGACGACAAGGACCTGCTGGAAGACCTGGTCGCCGCCGCGTTCAACGATGCCGTGCGCAAGGCCGAGGCCACCACGCAGGAAAAGATGGGCTCGATGACTTCGGGCCTGCCGCTGCCCCCGGGCTTCAAGCTGCCGTTCTGATTGCTGCCTTGATTGGTGCTCCGATGCTTCAGGCAATGAAAGCGGTGCCACGATGAGGGCGGCACCGCCTACCTCGCTGCAGGCGCTGATCGAGGCGCTCAAGGTGCTGCCCGGCGTGGGGCCCAAGTCGGCCCAGCGCATGGCCTACCACCTGCTGCAGCACGACCGCGACGGCGCGCGCAAGCTGGGCGACGCGCTGCGCGGAGCCGCCGATGGCATCCGCCATTGCGTGCGCTGCAATACGTTCACCGAGCAGGAGATCTGCGAGACCTGCCGCGACACCGCGCGCGACGCCTCGCTGCTCTGCGTGGTGGAAACCCCGGCCGATCAGGTCATGATCGAGCAGACGCTGACCTATCGCGGCCAGTATTTCGTGCTGATGGGGCGCCTGTCGCCGCTCGATGGCATCGGCCCGAAGGAAATTCATCTCGACCGCCTGCTGGCGCGTGCTACCGACCCCGAGTACGGCGGTCCGGCCACCGAGGTGATCGTCGCCACCAATTTCACGAGCGAAGGCGAGGCCACCGCGCACTATATCGGCGAGATGCTGAAGGCGCGCGGACTCAAGGTGTCGCGCCTGGCGCGTGGCGTGCCGGTGGGTGGCGAACTCGAGTACGTCGACGCGGGCACCATCGCCCGCGCCGTGATGGACCGGCGCACGCTGTAGCGGACCACCATGAACCTGGCGCGTTTCGACCTCGTCACGCTGGGCCTGTTCGTGGCCGTGGCCCGGCAGGGCAGCATCTCTGCCGGTGCACGCCAGTCGCACCTGGCCGTGGCCGCAGCCAGCAAGCGGATTTCCGACCTGGAGACCGCGGTCGGCGCGCCGCTGTTTTTCCGGCATGCGGCCGGTGTCCAGCTGACCGAGGCCGGACAGGCGTGCTTTCATCATGCGCTGACCATCCTGCAGGACGTGGAGCGCATGGCCGGCGTGATGTCCGACTATGCGTCGGGCGTGCGCGGGCAGGTTCGCGTCTGTGCGAACACCTCCGCCATCACGCAGTTCCTGCCCGATGATCTGGCGCAGTTCATGCGTCAGCATCCAACGATCCGCATCGAACTCGAGGAACACAACAGCAGCGATATCGTTGCCGCGTTGATGGAAAACCGGGCCGACGTGGGCATCTTTGCCGATCGCACGCCGTGCGCGGGGCTGGTTACGGTGGAGTACCGGCAGGACGAGCTCGTCATCATCACGCCACCCAACCATCCGCTTGCGCAACGTGGCGAAGTGCACTATGCCGACGCGCTGGAGTTCGACTTTGTCAGCCTGCCGCAAGTCACGTCGCTGGCCGCCCGCCTGCTCGAGGAAAGTAGCCGGCTGGAACGCCAGTTCCGCCTGCGCATCCAGGTACGCAGCTTCGATGCGATGTGCCGCATGGTGATGGCAGGCATGGGCGTGGGCGTGCTACCGCGCATTGCGGCCGAGCCGCACGTGAAGTCGATGGGGTTGTCGCTGGTATCGCTCAAGGATGCCTGGGCGCGCCGCTCACTGCTGATCGGCATGCGCGATCCGGCTGGCCTGACCGTTTCGGCACGCCTGCTGATCACGCACCTGTGCGGCGAGCGGGCGCCGTTCTGACCCGCGCCACGGACATACAGTCACGCCGTCAGCGGAGCGTCATCGGCATACTCGACGCGGTCGCGGCCGTTCCTCTTGCTGCGATACAGCGCCTGGTCGGCGCGCGAGATCATGCCGTGAATCGTATCGCCGTCCTGCACGCAGGCCACGCCAAGGCTCGCGGTCATCGGTTCCTGCACCGAGAATTCCCGTTCCGACACGGCCTGGCGCAGTAGCTGGGCAAACTGCACGGCCTCCTGCAGGCTGGTATCGGGGCAGATCAGCAGGAATTCCTCGCCACCCCAGCGGCCAACGGTGTCGGCCGGGCGCTTGGCGTCCAGGATGCATTGCGCCATTTCCACCAGTACACGGTCGCCAATCTGGTGCCCGTGGTTGTCATTGACCGACTTGAAGCGGTCTACATCCATCAGGATGATCGAGAAGCGGCTGCCGTCGTCGCGGCTGCGCTCCAGCGCGCTGGTCAGCACGAGGTCGAGCCGGCGCCGGTTGTACACGCCGGTGAGCTGGTCGGTCATCGACAGCGTTTCGAGCAGGCGGTTTTTCTCGACCAGCTCGGCCTGGGTAGCCTGGATTTGCGCGAAGGCATTGTTGCTGCGCTGGATGGCCGCGCGCACCGTCATTTCGGCCTCGGTACGCTGCGCGATGATCTGCTTGAGCCGGCGCAGTACCTGGTTGAAGCCGTCGATCACGCTGTCGAACTCCGTGCGACCCAGCCGTGACAGTTCGTCGAGTTCGTCGCCATGGCTCGAGGCCAGCTGGAACAGCGCCCGCTGCAGGTTTTGCAGCGGCTGGAATACCATGCGCAGGCCAAACGTCAGCAGCAGCACCAGCACCACGTCGATGGCGGCTACCTCGGTCACATTCTGGATCATCGCCGCGCGCAAGGTCTTGCGCATCGGGTCGCGGCTGAAGCGGACCACGGCCTTGCCGATGGCCTGCTGCCGGCGTGCCTCGTCGATGCCGGCCGGGGGATGGATCGAGACCTCGCCCAATGCGTCATGCGGATTGGCCACGGTACAGGGTGACATGCCGGCTGCGGTGGGCCGGCCGCCGGTTGCGTAGGTTTCCTGTCCATCGGGCGAGAACACGCAGGCCTCGCTCACTTCGGGATGAATCAGCGTGGCCTCCAGGCGGGTGCGCAGGATGCCCACATTCAGTGCCCAGGTTGGCTCGGCCAGATTCGTCGCAAGACTTTCCAGCACCTCGGCGCGGGTGCGCTCGAACCGCTGCTCCAGATCCTGCCGCAGCTGCCATTGCCGGTGCGTGGCGAAGGCACCCAACGTTGTCGTGGTGACAACGATGAACAGCACGATCATCCTGTTCCGGATCGAGTGAACCGGTGGCGGCAGTGGCATGAAGGGCGCGATCCTGGGGAATCAGGGGGCATTCTATTCATCCACCGCCTTGTTGAATAGCTGGCGGAACCTCGCTAGCTCAGGATGCAACACCTCGTACGGCTTGCTGAAGCCGATATGGACGGTCTCGGTCTTGACGGTCAGCACGCGTCTGGACTTGTAGCGCATGCGTTCGGGCAGGCCCTGGGCTTCCAGCGCGACCAGCGCCTCGTTGAGGACCACGCTGGGATTCACCACGCAATCGATCTCGCCCACCAGCATCTTCTTGACCAGGTCCTGGAACTCGTGTCCCTCGATGATCTCGATCTTGCCGGCCCTGGCGAGCTCGAAAAAGCGCGGGCCCGGGGCCAGGTAGCCGCGCTGGTTGCCGAACTTCAGTCCGATGAAATCGTCGGGATAGGTCTTGAAGGTACGGCCCTGGATCGAGTCGCGATTGCAGTGCACCGCGACCTCCTCGGCATAGAACGCCTTGGAATGATTCAGGAACGGCCGGTCGCCGGGACGGTAATACACCCCCAGGATGCCGGCACTATTGCCGTTCCTGGCCTCCTCGACCACGCGCGCCCACGATGCGAAGCGGATTTCCACCTTGTAGCCGGGAATCCGTTTCACCACGCGCATCAGGCTTTCGATGTACGCGCCCTTGGGTACGCCGTTTTCTTCGTAGGACTGTGGCCGCTGGCCGGCCTCCGAGTACAGCACGATGGTGGTCTGCGCCTGCGCGAGCGGGGCCGCCGCGAGCAGGCAGGCGGCGCAGAGGATCCGGCAAAGGCGTTGGAATGGCATGGTTGTCGGGGGCCTCTGGAGAGGCGGTGATGCCGGGGCTGCCTGGCAGCGGAACATACCGTGGGCTCGCGCGGCATGAGCCTGTGCCGCGAATAACGGCGGCTTTTGCCCTGAGGTTGACCCTGCGGGAGGGTGGGATCAGGGTAAGCCCCGATCCTTCGCATTCCGAGATAGCCCGCTTTCCGGAATGCCGATTCCGCATCACCCGCCGCTGGGGCACACTCCGTCGAAACAAAGCAACAAAGCCAATCCCGCGACGGGTCAGATTTACGGAGACGCTCCCCAACATGGCGCAACAGATTCTTAATGGCATCAAGGTCCTGGAACTCGGACAACTGATTGCCGGCCCCTTCGCCGCCAAGACCCTTGCCGACTTCGGCGCGCACGTGGTCAAGGTGGAACCGCCCGGGCAGGGCGATCCGCTGCGCAAATGGCGCATGCTGCACGACGATACTTCGGTCTGGTGGGAGGCGCAATCGCGCAACAAGCAGTCGATTGCCATCGACCTGCGCCAGCCCGAAGGCCAGGCGCTGGTACGCCAACTGGCCGCCGAAGCCGATGTGCTGATTGAAAACTTCCGCCCCGGCACCATGGAGAAATGGGGCATGGGTTGGGATGCGCTGCACGCCGCCAACCCGAAGCTGATCATGGTGCGGGTATCGGGCTATGGCCAGACCGGCCCCAAGAAAGACGAGCCGGGCTTTGCCGCGGTGGCCGAAGCCATGAGCGGCCTGCGCTACCTGACCGGTGAGCCGGGCCGTCCGCCGGTGCGCGCGGGCCTGTCGCTGGGCGACACCATTGCGGGCCTGCACGGCGCGCTGGGTGTGCTGCTGGCACTGTACGAACGCGACGCACGCGGCGGCAAGGGCCAGGTCATCGACGTGGCGCTCTACGAATCGCTGTTCAACCTCAGTGAAAGCCTGTTGCCCGAGTACTCGGCGTTCGGGGCGGTGCGCCAGCCGGCTGGCGGGGCGCTGCCGGGCATCGCGCCGTCGAACGCCTATCCGTGTGGCTGCGGCGAGTATGTGCTGATTGCCGCCAACGGCGATGCGATCTTCCGTCGCCTGATGGCGGCGATGGATCGCAATGACCTCGGCGAAGACCCGGAACTGGCGCGCAACGACGGTCGCGTAAAGCGTGTCGACGAGATCGACGCTGCGATTGCCGCGTGGACCAGGACCCAGACGGTAGCCTCGGCGCTCGAGGTGCTGCGCGGTGCCGACGTGCCGTCGGGCCGCATCTATTCGGTAAAGGACATCGCCGAAGACCCGCACTACCGCGCACGCGGCGTGATCGAAACCGTGACATCGGCCAAGGGCCTGGAAGTGGAAGTGCCGGGCATCATCCCGAAGCTGTCCGGCAACCCCGGCGCCATCCATGACCGCGCGCCCACGCTGGGCGAGCATACCGATACCGTGCTGGCGCAAGCCGGCCTCGATGGCGCAGCCATCGCCGATCTGCGTGCCCGTGGAGTGATCGCATGAGTGCCCAAACCTATCCGCTGGCCGGCCCGGCCAGGATCGAGATCAATGAAGTGGCGCCGCGCGATGGCCTGCAGATCGAGTCGCATATCGTGCCAACCGAAGGCAAGGTGGCCTTTGTCAATGCGCTGGCCCATTGCGGCTTCGCACGTATCGAAGCCACGTCGTTCACATCGGCTCGCGCCATTCCCGCACTGGCCGATGCCGAAGCCGTGATGCACCAGGTGGAGCGTGTGCCGGGCGTGCGCTACACGGTGCTGGTGCCGAACCTGCGGGGGCTTGAGCGCGCGCTGTCGTGCCATCCCGACGAGGTCAACCTGGTGATGTCGTCCAGCGAGACGCACAACCGCGCCAACCTGCGCATGACGCGCGAACAGTCGAAGGCCCAGTTGCTGGCCATGATTGCCGAGGCGGGCAAGGCAGGAGTGCCCGTGAACATCTCGCTGTCGACGGTGTTCGGCTGCCCGTTCGAGGGCGAAGTCAGCGAGGCTGACGTGATGGCCCTGGCGCATGCGTTTGCCGATGCCGGCGCGGCCGGTATCACGCTGTGCGATACCACGGGCATGGCCTATCCGAACCAGGTGGCCGCGCTGTGCGAAGCATTCCAGCGTGCGCTGCCGCAAGTGGGTCTGACGATCCATCTGCACAACACGCGCGGCATGGGCCTGGCCAATGCCATGGCCGCATGGCAGACCGGCGTGACGCGTTTCGATGCCGCGGCCGGTGGTCTTGGTGGTTGTCCCTATGCGCCCGGCGCCAGCGGCAATGTCAGCACCGAGGAGCTGGTGCATATGTTCGTGTCGATGGGTGTCGATACAGGGGTCGACCTGAACGCGCTGTTGGGTGTGGTCGGTGGCGTATCGGAACTGGTGCAACGCGAGGTGCCGAGCCAGTTGCTGCGCGCCGGCGCGCGCCTGCGTACCCATCAGCCGCCGGCCTGGATGGCGGAGTTCTTCGCCAACGCCTGAATATCGCCTGACTTATCAACTGACTTAACAACTGACTTAACAACTGACTTAACAACTGACAGTTACCCAGTTACTTCAGTCCCCCAAATAAAACATACGGAGACAAACCATGAAACGCACACTGATCGCCAGCGCCATGCTGGCAGGGCTGACCTGCGCCGCCACCGTGCAGGCGCAGGACGGCGGCTATCCCAACCGTCCGGTCATGCTCGTGGTCTCGGCCGCCGCCGGCGGCACCACGGACCTGGCCGCACGACTGATCTCGGAGCCGCTGTCGAAGGCGCTGGGCCAGTCCGTGGTGGTCGACAACAAGCCGGGCGGTAACGGCACCATTGCCGCACAGAACGTGCAGCGCGCCAAGCCCGATGGCTACACGCTGCTGGTGCAGTACTCCGGCTATCACGTGATCACGCCGCTGCTGACCAAGACATCGTGGGATCCGGTCAAGGATTTCGCGCCGGTGGCCAACCTGCTGTCGGCACCCCAGGTGCTGGTGGTGCGGCCGAACCTGCCCGTGAAGTCGCTCAAGGAACTGGTGGCCTACGCCAAGGCCAATCCGAACAAGCTCAACTACGCGTCGTCGGGTAACGGATCGCTGCAGCACGTGTCGACCGAACTGCTGAACCAGATGGCCGGCATCCAGATCACGCACGTGCCATACAAGGGCACCGGTCCGGCGATGACGGACCTGCTCGGTGGCAACGTCGACATGACCATCACCACGCCGCCGCCGCTGATGGGCCATATCGCCGCGGGCAAGCTGCGTCCGCTGGTGGTGACCAGCAAGAATCGGATCGAAAGCCTGAAGGACGTGCCATCGGCACCGGAGGCAGGCTACCCCGACCTGGACGTGTCATCGTGGTTCGCGATGTACGCGCCGGCCGGTACGCCCAAGGCGGTGATCGACCGCCTGACTACCGAGATCGAGAAGATCATGAAGACCGAGGCATTCCGCAAGAAGGCCGAGGAACTCGGCGCCGAGGCGCGCTACATGAACCCGCAGCAGCTCGACCAGTACCAGAAGGCCGAACTGCAGCGCTGGGCCAAGGTGATCAAGTCCGCCAACATCCACGCGGAATGACATGGCGCGGCAAGCTGTTTGAAAGGGCAGCGGCGTAGCATGATCGCCGCCGCGCTTGTGCCGACATTAGGTGTAGATCCCGATGCGGATCGATGCCGTGTCCGGTAGCATCGCCGGGAGCCGCATTGCGGCATCCCGGCTTTCGCGCGTCGCGCCCTCATTCAAATCAGAAGTAAAAAGGCAGGAGAGCAACATGTTCAACAAACCTTTCTGGAAGCAGCTGCTGATCGCCCTGGCGCTGTTCCTGGCAGGCTGGTTCACGTTCGGCAGCGCGTTTGCGCAAGGCAAGCCCGAGAAAACGAAGGTCACCATCGCAGTGGGTGGCAAGAACCTGTTCTACTACCTGCCGCTGACGATTGCCGAGCGCCTGGGCTACTTCAAGGAAGAGGGTCTCGAGGTCGAGATCGTCGACTTTGCCGGCGGCGCCAAGGCGTTGCAGGCCGTGGTGGGTGGCAGCGCCGACGTGGTGTCGGGCGCCTACGAGCACACCATCAACCTGCAGGCAAAGGGCCAGCAGTACCGTGAATTCGTGCTGCAGGGCCGCGCGCCGCAGATCGTGCTGGTGGTATCGAACAAGACCATGCCCAACTTCAAGTCGATTGCCGACCTGAAGGGCAAGAAGATCGGCGTGACCGCGCCGGGCTCGTCGACCAACATGATGGCCAACTTCGTGCTGGCCAAGGCTGGCCTGAAGCCGTCCGATGTGTCGTTCATTGGCGTCGGTGCCAGCGCCGGTGCCGTGGCGGCGATGCGCTCGGGCCAGATCGACGCCATGGCCAACCTCGACCCGGTGATCTCGATGCTGACGCAGAAGAACGAAGTCAGCATTGCCTCGGACACGCGTACGCTCAAGGAAACCCAGTCGGTGTTCGGCGGCAACATGCCGTCGGGTTGCCTGTATGCGTCGACCAAGTTTATCGAGCAGAACCCGAATACCACGCAGGCCATGACCAATGCCATGGTGCGCGCACTGAAGTGGCTGCAGAAGGCTGGCCCGTCGGACATCGTCAAGACCGTGCCGGAAAGCTACCTGCTGGGCGACCGCGCGCTGTACCTGTCCGCCTGGGACAAGGTCAAGGAAGCCATCTCGCCGGACGGCACGATGCCGGCCGATGGTCCGAAGACCGCGTTGAACACGCTGCAGCAGTTCGACCCGGAGCTCAAGGGCAAGTCGATCAAGCTGGAAAACACCTTCACGAACACGTTCGTGCAGAAGGCCAACGCCAAGTACAAGTAAGCCGTTCGTCCCACGGGACGCCCCTGTCGCCCGCCGCGCATGACCCGCCCGGCGGGCGAATGTTTCTCAGAGCCATGCCGTCATGAGCACGCCTGCACTTTCCCTAGAAAACGTGACCTGTACCTTCGTCTCGCGCGAAGACCGCGCACAGCGCTATACCGCTGTGCGTGATGTCACGATGTCCATCCAGCCCGGCGAATTCCTTTCCGTGGTCGGTCCCACCGGTTGTGGCAAGTCCACGCTGCTGAACGTGGCGGCCGGCCTGCTGGAGCCCTCCACCGGCGAGGTGCGCGTGTTCGGCGAACCGCTCAAGGGCATCAACGCGCGGGCCGGCTACATGTTCCAGGCCGAGGCACTGATGCCGTGGCGCAGCGCGCTGGACAACGTGATTGCCGGCCTGGAATTCCGTGGCGTGCCACGCGCCGAGGCCGTGGAGCAGGGCGAGGAGTGGCTGCGCCGCGTGGGCCTGGGCGGGTTTGGCGACCGCTATCCGCATCAGTTGTCGGGCGGCATGCGCAAACGCGTCAGCCTGGCACAGACGCTGGTGATGGATCCGGACATCATCCTGATGGACGAACCGTTCTCGGCGCTCGATATCCAGACGCGCCAGCTGATGGAAAACGAGGTGCTCGACCTGTGGGCCGCCAAGCGCAAGGCCGTGCTGTTCATCACGCACGACCTCGACGAGGCCATCGCGATGAGCGATCGCGTGATGGTGCTGTCGGCAGGACCGGGCACGCATCCGATCGGCGAATTCGTGATCGACCTGCCGCGTCCGCGCGACGTGGCCGAAATCCGTAACCATCCGCGCTTCGTGGAGCTGCATGCCGCCATCTGGGACGTGCTGCGCGAAGAAGTGCTCAAGGGCTATGCGCAACAGCGCAAGGTGGCCTGATTACCCGACTGGATAACAACAAGATCATGGCTTTCCGTGCTGACTCAAAAGGCATGCTGCGCGTCTGGCAGCTGCTGCTTCTGGTCGTAATCCTGCTTGTGTGGCACATGGCCACGCGCTCCGAGCAGGTGGCGTTCTTCTTCGGCGAACCGCTGATGGTGGCGCAGCGGATCTGGAACTGGTTCATCGTTGAGCGCGATATCTATATCCACCTGGGCGTGACGCTGCTGGAAACGGTGCTGGCATTCGGCATCGGCACCGTGGCCGGACTCGGCGTGGGCCTGTGGCTGGCGCTGAGCCCGTTCACGTCGGCCGTGCTCGATCCGTATGTCAAGGCCGCCAATTCGATGCCGCGCGTGATCCTGGCCCCGATCTTCGCGGTCTGGTTCGGCCTGGGCATCTGGTCGAAGGTGGCGCTGGCCGTCACGCTGGTGTTCTTCATCGTGTTCTTCAACGTGTACCAGGGCGTGAAGGAAGTGAGCCCGGTGGTACTGGCCAATGCGCGCATGCTGGGCGCCAACAAGCAACAACTGCTGCGCCATGTGTACCTGCCGAGCGCCACGAGCTGGGTGTTCTCGTCGCTGCATACCTCGGTGGGCTTGGCCTTCGTGGGCGCGGTGGTGGGCGAGTACCTCGGCTCGGCACGCGGCGTGGGTTACCTGATCCTGCAGGCCGAAGGCACGTTCGATATCAACACCGTGTTTGCCGGCATCGTCGTGCTGACTGCATTTGCGCTGGTGCTCGACTGGATGGTGACGGTGGGCGAGAAGCGCCTGATGAAGTGGCAGCCCAAGCTGGGGGAAACCGAGAAGCTGTAAAAGTTCGTTCGGTTTTCTCCCCTCTCCCGCTTGCGGGAGAGGGGCGGGGGAGAGGGCCAGCAGTTCAAAATGCGAGGTCGGCAAGCAGAACCTCAGGCCCTCTCCCCCAACCCCTCTCCCGCGCAGCGGGAGAGGGGAGTGGACACCCAGCTTACGGCGTGATCACGATCTTGCCGGTGACCTTGCGGGCTTCCATGTCCTTGAGCGCTTGCGGAGCCTGCTCCAGCGGATAGCGCGCCGAGATATGCGGGCGGATCTTGCCTTCCTTCATCCAGCCGAGCATCTGCGCCATATTGGCCTGGTTGGCCTTCGGCTCGCGTCGGGCGAAGTCGCCCCAGAACACGCCCACCAGCGACGCACCCTTCAGCAGCGCCAGGTTCAGCGGGATCTTCGGAATCTCGCCGTTGGCAAATCCCACCACCAGATAGCGGCCGCGCCAGGCAATTGAACGGAAGGCCGGCTCGGCATAGACGCCACCCACCGGATCGTAGATGACGTCCGGGCCCTTGCCGTCGGTCAGGGCCTTGATGCGCTCGCGCAGATCCTCGGTGCTGTAGTTGATCACGGCATCGGCGCCATGCTCCTTGCAGACCGCGAGCTTTTCATCGGTCGATGCGGCTGCGATCACGCGCGCACCGATCGCCTTGCCAATCTCGATAGCGGCCAGACCGACGCCACCGGCAGCGCCCAGCACCAGCATGGTCTCGCCAGCCTTGAGCTCGCCGCGATCGACCACCGCATGATGCGAGGTGCCATACGTCAGCGTAAAGGCCGCGGCCACGTCGAAGTCGATGCCGGGCGGCATCGGCACCACGGCCTTGGCGGGAGCCTTGGCCTGCGTGGCAAACGCGCCGTTGCCGAGGTAGGCAATCACCTTGTCGCCGGGCTTTACGTGCGTGACACCCGCGCCCACGGCGTTGACCACGCCAGCCAGTTCCGAACCCGGCGAAAACGGCAGTTCGGGCTTGGCCTGGTATTTGTTCTGGATGATAAGCACATCGGGAAAGTTCACGCCGGCGGCCTTGACGTCGATGACGACTTCGCCATCGCCGGGCACCAGGTCGGGCAGCGTTTCCAGCGACAGGGAATCGGGCGGGCCCCAGGCTTTGCACAGTACGGCTTTCATCGTGTCTCCATTCGTGGTCGGGTCATGCGGGCATCCTGCCTGCTGCGGGCAAGTGTAGCGCAAGAAAAGCACGGTCGTTCTGCTGAAAAAAATCACTGCATGACGCCCATTCGGGCGCCGCATGTCCATGCCAAGGATCCCGCTTCCGGTGCATGCGCGGTGCCGCCAGCGACGCCTTGCTCAGGTACAATCGCGGCCATGCATATCCTTCTTGCCAACGATGACGGTTACCTTGCGCCAGGACTCGCGGTCCTGCATGCCGCGCTTGCGCCTTTGGCGCGCGTGACCGTGATTGCCCCGGAGCAAAATCATAGCGGTGCGTCGAATTCGCTGACATTGCAGCGTCCGCTTTCGGTCTATGAAGCGCGCGAGGGCGTGCAGAAGGGTTTCCGTTTCATCAATGGCACGCCGACCGACTGCGTGCACGTGGCGCTGACCGGACTGCTCGAGGATCGCCCCGACCTGGTGGTATCGGGCATCAACCAGGGCCAGAACATGGGCGAGGACGTGCTGTATTCCGGCACGGTTGCCGCCGCCATCGAAGGTTATCTGTTCGGTATTCCGTCGCTTGCGTTTTCGCAGGTGCATCACGGCTGGGAGCATCTCGACGCGGCCGCGCGCGTGGCGCGTGAAATCGTCGAGCGCGTGATTGCGCAACCGCCGCGCGAGCCGTTCCTGCTCAACGTGAATATCCCGAACCTGCCGTACGAACACATTCGCGGGCAGCGTGCCACGCGGCTCGGCAAGCGCCATCCGTCGCAACCGGTGATTGCGCAGGTCAATCCGCGCGGTGACCCGATCTACTGGATCGGACCGGCCGGCGATGCGCGCGATGCGAGCGAGGGCACTGATTTCCACGCCACTGCCAACGGTTATGTCTCGCTGACCCCGCTGCAGCTCGACCTGACGCATCGCGGCCAGCTCGCACAGATCGAACAGTGGCTGGGCTGAGCGTGTCATCGCCACGTAACCTTCAATCGTTCATGGTCGATTGCCGCGCGCATGCTGTGCAAGTTGCGCGTGATGTCGTCGCCGTTGTTGTCCTGCCTACCGTTCCTGCGCCGTACCCGAGATGAGTTCCACGCCGCGCCGCCCCCGCTTTCCGCTGCCGCTCGATGCGGTGGTCGAGCGCAAGCCCGCCCCCGCGCGCACTGCCGGCATGCCGGCGGTGGGCAAGCGCGCGGCCGCGCCGGCGCCGGCCACCGTCAAGCCGCGCAAGCCTGCCGCGCCGCCTGCGCCACCGCCCCCGCCGGGCAGTGCCGTCGAGGCACGCGCTTCCGCCGCCACGGCGGGCGGCGGCGGCATGGCATCGGAGCGGGCCCGTGGGGCACTGGCGGCGCGTTTGCGCGCCGGCGGGATTCGCGACGAACGCGTGCTGAGCGCCATTGCCACGGTGCCGCGCCATCTGTTCATGGAACCGGGGCTGGCATCGCAGGCCTATGAAGATGCCGCGCTGCCCATCGGGCATCAGCAAACCATCTCCAAGCCGTCGGTAGTGGCGCGCATGATCGAACTGTTGCGCGAGGGCATGACGCCCGACCAGCCGCTGGCACGCGTGCTGGAAATCGGCACCGGTTGTGGTTATCAGGCCGCGGTGCTGAGCCTGGTCGCGCAGGAAGTGTTCTCCATAGAGCGAATCCGTCCGCTACACGAACAGGCCAAGGCCAACCTGCGCCCGCTGCGCGTGCCGAACATCCGCCTGCACTACGGCGACGGCATGCTTGGCCTGCCGCAGGCCGCGCCGTTTTCATCCATCATCCTCGCGGCCGCAGGCATGGAAGTGCCTCAGGCCCTGCTGGAACAACTGGCCATCGGCGGTCGTCTGATCGCGCCGGTGGTGGCATCTGGCAGCGGAGCCCCGGGGCAAACGGTGACACAGCAACTATTGCTGATCGAGCGTCTCAATCGACATCGTTTTCACCGAACCGCGCTTGAAGCCGTTTTCTTTGTGCCTTTAAAATCGGGCACCATCTGAGTCGAACTATGCACAACATCGTGAATCAGAAGAATTTCGCACGAGTCGGACAACGCCTGAGCGTCGTGGCCTGCGCGGCAGTACTGGCCGCCTGCGCCAATTCCCCAATGCCGGCACCCGTGGTGGACCGTACCACGGGCGGCACCGGCCAGGTGGCCGCCGCGTCGGTCGAGCCGGCACCGGCTGGATACTATCGGGTCAAGCGTGGCGATACCCTTTACCGTATCGCATTGGAAAACGGGCAGTCATACCGTGATGTGGCCGCCTGGAACAACATGGCGAACGTCAACCAGATCGAGGTAGGACAACTGCTTCGCGTGGTGCCACCGAGCGCCGATGTGAATGCAGCGCCGGGCGTGGCCACGGTGCCCGTGGCCCCGGGTACGGTGCAGTCGCAGCCGATCGATGCGGCACGGCCCGTGGGTACGCCGATGAGTGCATCATCGACACCCGCGGCAGCAGCAGCCCCGGCGGTTGTGCCGCCCGCGGCCACGGCCGCATCGGGTGCCAGCGCGGCCCCGGCCGGCGACGTTCGCCTGGCCTGGCCGGCAAGCGGCCAACTGATCGGTAAATTTGACGACAAGGGCAACAAGGGTATCGATATCGCCGGCAAAAAAGGTGATCCGGTGCTGGCCGCGGACGAGGGTAGGGTGATTCACGTAGGCCCCTTGCGCGGCTACGGGAATCTTGTCATCATCAAACACAACGACACGTATCTCACCGCCTACGGTCATAACGACAAGGTGCTGGTGGCAGAGCAGTCAACGGTCCGCAAGGGCCAGAAGATTGCCGAAATGGGTAACAGTGATACTGACAGGGTCAAGCTGCATTTCGAGGTTCGCAAGAACGGAAAACCGGTCGATCCGATGCGGTATCTGCCGCCACAGTGAGGTTTCATGCCACGCCAGAAAACTGTCTCATCCGGAGTTGTCAGCAGGACCCGTCGTCCCAAGCAGCCGGAAGGAAAGGCTGGAGTGGCACGAGACCCTGATGGCGAGCTCGACACCGAGATCCTTGATGTCGATCCTGCCGCGGACATGGTGCCGGTGGCCGACGAGCCCATCGCACCGGTGAAGCGGGCTGGCCTGCGCAATGCGGAGGCCAGCGCCGACGACGGCGATCATGACGACGACGGCGACGAAGATTCGGAAGACGACGAGGAAGAGGGCGCCAGCGAATCCGCCGCGCCGGAGCCCGACGACTTCAAGACCGTGTTGCACACGGAACTGGCCGCCGATACGGTCCAGCACTATCTCAACCGCATCAGCATCAAGCCACTGCTGTCCGCACCGGAGGAACTGCATTTCTCCACGCTGGCCAAGGGTGGTGATTTCTCGGCACGGCAGGTGATGATCGAGCGCAATCTGCGGCTCGTGGTCAGCATTGCAAAGGGTTATCTGAACCGGGGTGTGCCACTGCTCGACCTGATCGAGGAAGGCAACCTTGGCCTGATGCATGCGATCGAGAAATTCGATCCTACGCGTGGCTTCCGTTTCTCGACGTATGCCACGTGGTGGATTCGCCAAAGCATTGAACGCGCAATCATGAACCAGGCTCGCACGGTGCGTTTGCCGGTGCACGTGATTCGCGAACTCAACCAGGTCCTGCGCGCCAAGCGTCATCTTGAAAAAGGTGGCACCGATGGCCGCGACGCCAGCCTAGAGGACATCGCCCACCTGCTCGGCAAGACGCCGGACGAGGTGCAGGACGTGCTGGCACTCAATGAACATACCACCTCGCTCGATACGCCGTTCGATCTCGACCCGGGCTCCAGCCTGCTCGATTTCCTGTCCGACGAGCATAACGCCGCTCCCGACCAGGAAGTGGCCCACCGCGAGCTGGAAACCCTGATGAAACTCTGGCTGGCACGCCTGTCGGAGAAGCATCGCTATGTGGTGGAGCGCCGCTTCGGGCTCAACCATATCGAGCCGGCCACGCTTGAAGAACTGGCCGAGGAAATGGGTCTTACGCGCGAACGCGTGCGTCAGATCCAGCAGGAAGCGCTGGTCAAGCTCAAGCGGCATTTCGCATCGCAAGGTGTACGCAAGGACGCCGTTTTATGACCCCTGTGCTGGTATTCGACATCGAGACGATTCCCGATGTCGACGGCCTGCGCCGTTTGCATGACCATCCCGCATCGATGAGCGACGCCGAAGTCGCCGAGCATGCGTTTGCCGCCCGCCGGGAGAAAACCGGCTCCGACTTCCTGCCGCATTATCTGCAGCGCGTGGCCGCCATTTCGTGCGTGCTGCGCCGGACCCAGCGTGATGGCTCGGCAGTGTTCCATGTCGGTTCGCTGGGCGCGCCAGAGGATGGTGAAGCCACGCTGATCCAGAAATTCTACGAGCTGATTGCACGCTACAGCCCGCAGCTGGTGTCGTGGAATGGCGGCGGCTTCGACCTGCCAGTGCTGCACTACCGTGGCCTGGTCCATGGTGTGGCTGCACCGCGTTACTGGGAGATGGGCGAGGGCCGCGACGATGACAGCCGCGACTTCAAGTGGAACAACTACATCAGCCGCTATCACATGCGGCACCTGGACCTGATGGACCTGCTGGCGATGTACCAGCCGCGGGCCAGCGCGCCACTCGATGACCTGGCCAAGCTGTGCGGCTTCCCGGGCAAGATGGGCATGGACGGCAGCATGGTCTGGAAAGCCTACCAGGAAGGCAAGCTTGGCGAGATTCGCGACTATTGCGAAACCGATGTCGTCAACACCTACCTGATGTACTGCCGCTTCCAGTTGATGCGCGGAGGCCTGACACCGCGCGAGTTCGACCTGGAAGTCACGCTGGTACAGGAGACGCTGGCCGAGCTGCCTGGCGAGCAATGGATGCAGTATCTGCGCGCGTTTCGCGTACAGCCGATGGCCCCCGAGGCCGAGGAAGACGACTGATCCGTCGATTAGTCGATCTGTCGATAGTCGGTGCTTACAGTCGCAAACGCAGGTGAATGGGCTGGTGGTCCGAAGCATCAGTCAGCCCGTTGACTTCGCAACGCTCCAGGTTACCTAGCAGATTCTCTGTCACGAAAACAAAATCGCAGGCGAACGGTGGCTCCGGCCACTGTTCCTTGTCGTAGAGCGCGCAGGTCGGCGCGTGCGGCTGGTCTGGGTGGAGATGGCACCACGCGTCGTGCCAGTCTGGCGTGCCGTCGGTATAGGGCTCAAGCATGCGCCGATAGGCCACGTCGTCGGGCTTGCTGTTGAAATCGCCACAAACGATGGCTTCCGCCGGGCGCGGTTCCGGCGTGAACGGTCCGGGTTTGCGCTCCGATCTGCCGGGATGCCGCGCATGGCTGCATGCCTCGGCATGCCACGTGCGCAGCGCATCGGCCTGCGCTGCGCGCTGCAGCTTCGAATAGAACTCCAGATGCGTGCACGCCACGCGCAATTGCCGGGTGCCGGCCTGGAGCGTGACTTCCAGTGCCACGCGCGGCATCGATGCCACATCGGGATCGGCCGGCCACGGCAGCGCATACCGAAAAACTTCGTTCACGGGCAAACGCGTGGCCACTACATTGCCGAACTGGCGAGGCGTGCCGTCGCCATGCCTGCGGTCCACGCCGGGCGCGAACAGCACGCGATAGCCGGGCAGTAGGGCGACCAGTTCCGCAACCTGGTCGCGCTGCGGTTGCCCGGCCATGTCGGAAAAGCCGCGCGTCACTTCCTGCAGGCAGATCACATCGGCATCGGCGATGCCTTGCAAGGTGGCCACGGTGCGCGCCAGATCGACCTTGCCGTCGGCGCCGCGGCCCCACTGGATATTCCACGAGATCAGTTCCATGGCATGCCCTGGCTGGTTTACATGCGTGACAGCGCGATGAGTGGACTACAATCGCGCTTTCGCAAAACAATACGTCAGGTCCCACTGGTGTCTCAAGCCGTGTCTTCCCAGCCCAATCCGGCGGGTCAGCCGGGTGCCGTGCCCGCCGCATCCGTCGCTCCAGCCATTCCCGCTGCTCCCGCCGTTCCCGTCGATCCTGTGGTTACGATCGAAAGCCTCGACATGGAGGCGCGTGGCGTCGGCCGTCTGGTAAATGAAGACGGTACGCCGGGCAAGGTCATCTTTGTCGAAGGTGCGCTGCCCGGCGAGACGGTCAGCTACAAGAGCTTCCGTCGCAAACCCAGTTATGAGCAGGCGCATCTGGTCGAGGTGAAGCAGGCGTCGGTGATGCGTGTGAAGCCCGGTTGCCAGCATTTTGGCGTGTGCGGCGGCTGCTCGATGCAGCACCTGGATTCGCGCGCGCAGCTGGCCATCAAGCAGCGCGTGCTGGAAGATAATCTTTGGCACCTGTCGAAGGTGAAGCCCGATGTGGTGTTCCGCCCGATCGCCGGGCCGGACTGGGGCTATCGCTATCGGGCGCGCCTGACGGTTCGCTACGTGGCCAAGAAGGGCGGTGTGCTGGTCGGGTTCCATGAGCGCAAGAGCAGCTACGTGGCCGACATGACGCGTTGCGAGATCCTGCCACCCAATATTTCGGCGATGCTGGTGCCGTTGCGCGAGCTCGTGAGCGGGCTTTCGATTCGGGACCGCATGCCGCAGATCGAGCTGGCCGTGGGTGCCGAAGTCACCGCGCTGGTGTTGCGGATCCTCGAGCCGCTCAATGATGCCGACAAGGATCTGCTGCGTGCCTTCGCCGACCAGCACCAGGTGCAATTCTGGCTGCAGCCGAAAGGTCCGGATACCGTTCATCCGTTCTATCCGGAAAATCAGGAACTGGCCTATACGTTGCCAGAGTTCGGCATTCGCATGCCGTTCAAGCCCACCGACTTCACGCAGGTCAATCATCAGATCAACCGCGTGCTGATCGGGCGCGCATTGCGCTTGCTCGATGCGAAACCCACCGACCGACTGCTCGACCTGTTCTGCGGTATCGGCAACTTCACGCTGCCGCTGGCCACGCAAGGTGCATCGGTGATGGGGATCGAAGGCAGCGAGGCACTGACCACGCGCGCGTTGGCCAATGCCGAATACAACGGGCTGGCCGGCAAGACATCGTTCGCATGCCGCAATCTGTTCGAAGTGACTGCTGACGACATTGCCGCGCTGGGCCAATTCGATCGCTGGCTGGTGGACCCGCCGCGCGAAGGCGCGCTGGCGGTCTGCAAGGCGCTGGGTGAACTGAACCAGGCCGGCAGCGACGTGCTGCCCAAGCGCATCGTCTACGTGTCGTGCAGCCCGGCCACGCTGGCGCGCGATGCGGGCCTGCTGGTGCATGAAGCCGGCTACCGCCTGGCTGGTGCCGGCGTGGTCAACATGTTCCCGCACACCTCGCACGTGGAATCGATCGCGGTCTTCGAGCGCGACTGATTGCCTGATGCCTGGTTGTCAGGCATGCACCAACGAAAAAGCCGCCCGAAGGCGGCTTTTTCAATGCTGCGTTGGTACGTCAGCGGCTTTCGTCGTGTCAGTGGCGTCAGTCGCGGTTGCCGCCAAAGATGCCAAGCAGCGACAGCAGGTTCACGAACACGTTGTAGACGTCCAGGTAGATCGCCAGCGTGGCCGTGATGTAGTTGGTCTCGCCGCCGTTCACCACGCGCTGTACGTCGATCAGGATGAACGCGGAGAAGATGCCGATCGCGATTACCGACACCGTGATCATCAGCGCCGGCAGCTGCAGCCAGATATTGGCCAGGCTGGCCAGGATCAGCAGGATCACGCCTACGAACAGGAACTTGGCCAGGCCCGAGAAATCGCGCTTGCTGACCGTGGCAAGCGTGGCCATCACGCCAAACACCGCGGCGGTGCCGCCGAACGCGTACATGATCAGCGCCGGGCCGTTCGAGAACGACAGCGTAAGGCTCAGGATGCGCGCCAGCATCAGGCCCATGAAGAACGTGAAGGCCAGCAACAGGACCACGCCCATGCTGCTGTTCTTGGTCTTCTCGATCGCAAACATGAAGCCGAAGGCCACCGCCAGGAACAGCAGGGCCGACATCATCGGGCTGCCGGTAATCAGGGCGGTGAAGCCGGTGACCACGCCGATCCAGGCGCCGAGCACGGTCGGCACCATCGAAATCGCCAGCAGCCAGTAGGTATTGCGTAGGACCCGGTTGCGGACCGCCACATCGGTGACGCCCGCGCTGTTGCCGAATCCATAGGTATTCAGCTTGTTGTTCATCGTGACTCCTGTCATCAGATATCGGTGAGGCGCCGGGGCAACCCGACGGCACAGCGCCAATGTGGCATCGCGCCTGCGGATTTGCAAGGGGCTTTGTCTTGACAATTTCCCTTGTTGCTAGTTGTTTTCCGAAAACGCAAACATTTGACGAGGCTATCGGGCGTCCGTTCCCGCATTTCACGATTGTAATGTGATTTATCGATAACTATAACTGCCCAAATGATGTGCCTGGCGCGTATCCTGCATGGCATCTGGCCGCGTGCTCGAATCCGCCATGCCATCGTGCTAGAATTGCACGTTTAACCCATTTGTAACCCCTTCATTTTTCGGAGTTTTTCATGGCGATCGAACGCACCCTGTCGATTATCAAGCCGGATGCCGTGGCCAAGAACGTTATCGGCCAGATCTATGCCCGTTTCGAGGCCGCTGGCCTGAAGATCGTTGCTGCCAAGCTGGTTCAACTGTCGCGCGGCGAAGCCGAGCAGTTCTACGCAGTGCACGCTGCCCGCCCGTTCTTCAAGGACCTGGTGGACTTCATGGTTTCGGGCCCGGTCATGATCCAGGCGCTGGAAGGCGAAAACGCCATTGCCAAGAACCGCGACCTGATGGGCGCCACCGACCCGAAGAAGGCTGAGAAGGGCACGATCCGCGCCGACTTCGCCGACAGCATCGACGCCAACGCCGTGCACGGTTCGGACGCTGCTGAAACGGCCGCGGTGGAAGTGGCTTTCTTCTTCCCGGGCATGAACGTTTACAGCCGTTGATTGTCTTCTGACACTCACGACTGAATTTGCTGTCAAGTTGGAAACTGCCGTCATGAATAATCTCGTCAACCTGCTCGACCTCGACGCGGACGCGCTCACCGCCTATTGCGGCGAGCTCGGCGAGAAGCCATTCCGTGCGCGGCAGTTGCAACGCTGGATCCACCAGTTCGGTGCCAGCCGCTTCGACGCCATGTCGGATCTCGCCAAGTCGCTACGCGAAAAGCTGGCGACGCGCGCCGAGATCCGCTCGCCCGCTGTCATCACCGACAACCTGTCGACCGATGGCACGCGCAAATGGCTGCTCGATGTTGGTGCCGGCAACGCGGTGGAGACGGTGTACATCCCCGAGGACACGCGCGGTACGCTGTGCGTGTCGTCGCAGGCCGGGTGTGCCGTCAATTGCCGTTTCTGTTCGACCGGCAAGCAGGGTTTTTCCCGCAACCTGTCGACCGGCGAAATCATCGGCCAGTTGTGGATGGCCGAGTTTGCCATGCGCGAACAACTGGGCCGTGGCCCCAAGGACGACCGCGTCATCTCCAACGTGGTGATGATGGGCATGGGCGAGCCGCTGCTCAACTACGACGCCGTGGTGCCCGCCATGCGGCTGATGCTCGACGATAACGCGTATGGCCTGTCGCGCCGCCGCGTGACGCTGTCCACGTCCGGCGTGGTGCCGATGATGGACCGTCTGTCGAAAGACCTGCCCGTGGCACTGGCGGTCTCGCTGCATGCGTCGAACGATGCGCTGCGCGACGTACTGGTACCGCTCAACCGCAAGTATCCGCTGGCCGAGTTGATGGCGGCATGTCGCCGTTACCTCGAATTCGCGCCGCGCGATTTCATTACCTTTGAATACTGCATGCTCGATGGTGTCAACGATACCGTCGAGCACGCGCGGGAACTGTTGAAGCTTGTGGCCGACGTGCCATGCAAGTTCAACCTGATCCCGTTCAACCCGTTCCCGGAATCGGGGCTGAAGCGCTCGAACAACGAGCAGATCCGCCGCTTC
The DNA here is from genome assembly GCA_963543405.1 of uncultured Cupriavidus sp. Classification (GTDB taxonomy): domain Bacteria; phylum Pseudomonadota; class Gammaproteobacteria; order Burkholderiales; family Burkholderiaceae; genus Cupriavidus. Next base: position 16,306 of record CAUUBQ010000048.1, on the reverse strand, counting down.
GCCCAGGTGCTGATGGATGCGGGGCTTGTCACTACGATCCGCAAGACCCGGGGCGACGACATTGACGCCGCCTGTGGCCAGCTGGCTGGCGAGGTCATGGATCGCACCCGTCTGGCCGAGCGCGGCAAGTTCGGCAAGATCACGCCACTGGTTCCGGTGGTTGCCGGCACCGCTCGGGAGGCCCGTCCTGCATGATCCGTCTGCTTGTCGCTGCCCTGTCAGGGTTGTTGATGCTGTCCGCCTGTACGTTGCCTCCCGCACCGACACAGGACATCAGGACTGCTTCCGACCAGACTTCCGCGAGCAAGCGCGCCGCCATCCGGCTGCGCCTTGCGACCCAGTATCTCGAAGCCCGTCAGTACCCGGTGGCGCTTGACGAGGTCAAGCAGGCGATCAGTATCGAGCCGTCGAACGTTGACGCCTATCACGTGCGTGCGCTGGTCTACATGGGCATGAACGAGAATGCGCTGGCCGAGGACAGTTTCCGCACGGCGCTGAACATGCGCGCGAACGACCCGGACGTGCTCAACAACTATGGCTGGTTCCTGTGCCGGACCAATCGCTACGCGGACGCCAGGGAGACACTGCAACGCGCGGTGCAGGCGCCGTCGGTCAATGGGCCGGTCAAGCCGCTGACCAACCTGGGTGCCTGCGAGATGCGCAATGGCGACCTGGTGGCGGCGGAAAAAAGTCTGCAGACGGCCTACGGATATGACCGCAATGATCCGTCAGTGATCATGAATCTCGCGCAACTGAATTACCAGCGCGGGGATATGGGTCAGGCCAGACAATACATTGGCCGTGTCAACAGCAGCCGTTTTGTCAGCGCGCAATCCCTGTGGCTGGGTGCGCGTATTGCCCACCGCCAGGGCGACACCCAGACGCAGGGCGCGATGGTCGCGGAACTGCGTAACCGTTTCCCCGATTCGCGCGAGCTGACCGCATACGAGAGAGGAGCTTGGGATGAGTGAACAAGAGCGCGCCGAGAGCCAGGCTTCGACCATGGCCTATGGTAGCGGCGCGACACAAGACTCCGACCGCGAGGCTGTGGCCCGCGAGATCGGGGCGCAACTGAAAGAGGGTCGCGAGGCGCAACGCCTGTCGCTGGAAGATGTCAGCGCACGCCTGAAGGTGGCGCCGAACAAGCTTTTGGCGATTGAAGCTGGCGATGTGTCGAGCCTGATGGATGTGACATTCGCCAAGGGCGTGATGCGTGCGTACGCACGTACGCTCCAGGTCAATATCGATGCCTTGCTGGGCCGCTATCATGCCCAGGCACAGGCCACGCCGGTAACCGGCATCACGCGTCGCCATGAAGGCGCGCTCAACCAGTCGTTCGACGATCGCAAGCGCTTCGGTACCAAGGGTACGGGCGGCGCGGGCGGCCGCTGGCTCTGGCTGGTTTGTGTCGTGGCACTGGTTGGCGCGGGTGGCTATTTTGGCTACGACCACGCCAAGGCCTGGTATGAGGCCCGCAGCAAGGCTGCGGCGGAAACCCCGGTGGCGGAAAAATCCGCCGAGGAATCCGGCACGCCGCAAAGCAATGGCGATGGCACCGTGACCGCGGCGTTGCCGCCGGTGATGGCCGGCAACGATTCGCCGGCGCCTTCCGAGGCTGCGGCGACCGAATCGGGTGCCAAGCCGGCACCGGCACCGGCAACGACGACGACCGAGATGCCGCTGGCGACCGGCGGCGCACTGCCTGCACCAGCTTCCGTGCCAGCGCCGGCCGCTGCGGCACCAGCGCCTGCACCGGTCCGGGCTGCGGCCGCCGCGCCGGCTGCGTCGGGCGACGGCGCCGTAAAGATCAGCTTCGCGGCCGATAGCTGGTACGAAGTGCGCGACCGCACCGGCAAGGTGATTCTCGGTGGCACGGCCAAGGCCGGCGACACCGTGGCCAGCAGTGGCGCGGGCGGTCCGTACAAGGTCATCCTCGGCAATGTGAAGGGCGTGGAGTCGCTGGCGCTTAATGGCACGCCAGTGGATTTCAAGTCCGCCAACCGGAACAACGTGGCGCGCCTGACGCTGCAGTAAAGCGAGCAGGGCCGCGCAATCAGCCATGCCAGATGAAGGTGGTAATGCAATGAACCAGAACGCTTCCCAGCCGGTAATTCCGGGCCCGCTGCCGCGCCGTCAGTCGCGCCAGGCCAGCGTCGTGTGGGGCGATAACATCGTGACGATCGGCGGCGGCGCACCGGTGCGCGTGCAGTCGATGACCAACACGGATACCGTTGACGCGATTGGTACGGCCATCCAGATCAAGGAACTGGCACGCGCCGGGTCCGAGATCGTGCGTATCACCGTGAATACGCCGGAGGCCGCGGCCGCGGTGCCGGCGATCCGCGAACAGCTCGACCGCATGGGCGTGAACGTGCCGCTGGTGGGAGACTTCCACTACAACGGCCACACGCTGCTGCACGACTATCCCGAGTGCGCGCAGGCGCTGTCGAAGTACCGTATCAACCCCGGTAACGTGGGCAAGGGCGCCAAGCGCGACAAGCAGTTCGCCGAGATGATCGAAATGGCGTGCCGCTACAACAAGCCGGTGCGCATTGGCGTGAACTGGGGCAGCCTGGACCAGGACCTGCTCGCGCGCATCATGGACGAAAACGCCAAGCGCGCGCAGCCGTGGCCCGCGCAGAGCGTGATGGTGGAAGCGCTGATCACGTCGGCGATCGAATCGGCGCAGAAGGCCGAGGAAATCGGCCTGCCGGGCAACCAGATCATCCTGTCGTGCAAGGTGTCGCAGGTGCAGGAACTGGTCGCGGTGTACCGCGATCTCTCGCGTCGTTGCGACTACGCGCTGCATCTGGGCCTGACCGAGGCCGGCATGGGCAGCAAGGGTATCGTGGCCTCGACGGCGGCGCTGTCGGTGCTGCTGCAGGAAGGCATTGGCGATACGATCCGCATCTCGCTGACGCCTGAGCCGGGCGCGCCGCGCGAGAAGGAAGTCTACGTCGGCCAGGAAATCCTGCAGACCATGGGCCTGCGCAATTTCACGCCGATGGTGATCGCATGCCCGGGCTGCGGCCGTACCACGAGCACGACGTTCCAGGAACTGGCCGCGAGCATCCAGTCGTACCTGCGCGAGCAGATGCCGGTCTGGAAGACTGAATATCCCGGCGTGGAAGAGATGGACGTGGCCGTGATGGGCTGCATCGTCAACGGTCCGGGCGAAAGCAAGCACGCCAATATCGGCATCTCGTTGCCGGGTTCGGGCGAATCGCCGGCCGCGCCGGTGTTTGTCGATGGCGTCAAGGTCAGGACCTTGCGCGGCGAGAACATTGCCCAGGAATTCCAGGCAATCGTCGACGAATACGTCCGTACGCACTATGGTCCGGGTGCGAAACAGGCTGCCGCGGTAGCCGAGGCAACACAGTAAGCAAGGGCGCGGGCGCAACGGCGCCCGGCGCATTCTGCAATCACGAAGAAGACATGAGCGAAGACAAGACGAAGGCCGCCAAGGCACTGCAGGGCGTGAAGGGCATGAACGACATGCTGCCCGCCGACGCCCCGCTGTGGGAGATGTTTGATAACGCCGCGCGCAGCATGCTGCGGGCCTATGGCTACCAGCAGATCCGCACGCCGATCGTCGAGCAAACGCAGCTGTTCGTGCGCGGTATCGGCGAGGTGACCGATATCGTCGAGAAGGAAATGTATTCCTTCACCGATTCGCTGAACGGCGAGAACCTGACGCTGCGTCCGGAAGGCACCGCAGCGGCCGTGCGTTCCACGATCGAGCACAACCTGCTGTACGACGGCCCGAAGCGCCTCTGGTACACCGGCCCGATGTTCCGTCACGAGCGTCCGCAACGCGGCCGCTATCGCCAGTTCCATCAGCTTGGTGCGGAGGCACTCGGTTTCGCGGGCCCCGACGTCGACGCGGAAATCATCCTGATGTGCCAGCGCCTGTGGGACGACCTGGGCCTGGTCAATGTGCGGCTGGAACTGAACTCGCTTGGCCAGGCGCATGAGCGCGCCGCCCACCGCGAGGAACTGATCAAGTACCTCGAAGGCTTCAAGGACATCCTCGACGAGGACGGCAAGCGTCGCCTGTACACCAATCCGCTGCGCGTGCTGGATACCAAGAATCCCGCGCTGCAGGAGATGGCCGCGAACGCGCCGAAGCTGATCGACTTCCTGGGCGAGGAATCGCTGGCCCACTTCGAAGGCGTGCAGCGGATCCTGAAGGCGAACAATATTCCGTTCAAGATCAATCCGCGCCTGGTGCGTGGCCTGGACTACTACAACCTGACCGTGTTCGAGTGGATCACCGACAAGCTCGGCGCCCAGGGCACGATCGCCGGCGGTGGCCGCTACGATCCGCTGATCCAGCAGATGGGCGGCAAGTCCGCGCCGGCCTGCGGCTGGGCCATGGGTATCGAGCGCATCATCGAGCTGCTGCGCGAGGAAAAGCTGGTGCCCGAGGCGCAGGGCTGCGACATCTACATGGTCCACCAGGGCGAGGCCGCCAGCCTGCAGGCGATGATCGCCGCGGAACGGCTGCGCGACGCGGGCCTGGACGTGGTGCTGCATGCCACGCCCGATGGCAAGAGCGGCAGCTTCAAGTCGCAGATGAAGCGCGCCGATGCGAGTGGCGCATCCTTTGCCGTTATCATTGGCGACGACGAAATTGCTGCCGGCACGGCGCAGGTCAAGCAGTTGCGCGGCGGTAATGCGGCCGAAGGCGGTCCGCAGACCAGCGTGCCGGCCGAGGAAGTCGTCGACTTCATCATCGATGCGATGGTGAATGAAATCGAAGCGGATGACGACGAGGACGACGAGCAGTAAGTCAGCCGTCAAATTCGTACTGCACGGCCGCGGTCCGGGCCGGATGCAGTCGTGTCAAATTCAATCAACGCGGGTAACTGCCTCGACATGGCTTACGATCTAGAAGAACAGGAACAGCTTGAGAGTCTCAAGGCCTGGTGGAAACAGTACGGCAATACCGTCACCTGGGCGCTGATTGTCGTCCTGCTGGCGTTTGCCGGCTGGTCCGGCTGGAACTACTGGCAACGCAGCCAGGCGCGTAATGCCGCACAGCTCTACGAGCAGGTGACCAAGGCCGCCGAGGCGCGCGACGCCGAGCGCGTCAAACGTGCCGCCACCGACCTGGAAGACAAGTTCGGCCGTACCGCCTATGGTCCGATGAGCGCGCTGACCGCGGCCAAGGTGCTCTACGATGCGGGCGATCTGGCCGGTGCCAAGACGCAACTGCAATGGGCCATCGATCATGGCGGCGATGACTACGCCCCGCTGGCACGTGTTCGGCTGGCTGGCGTGTTGCTCGACGAAAAGGCCTATGACCAGGGCCTGGCATTGCTGAAGGACGCGCCTGCCCAGTATGAGGCGCTGTTCGCCGATCGCCGCGGCGACCTGCTGGCGGCGCAGGACAAGCGCGACGAAGCTCGCACGGCGTACCGCCGTGCGCTGGAAAAGCTGGGTGCGGCCGAGGCCGGCATGCGCCAGATCATCCAGTTCAAGCTCGACGCGCTGGGTACCGCGTGAGCGGACCGCGGACCCTTTCATAAAATTCTGGATCGCATCCTATGACGTCATTGCTTCGCACAGCCGCAACCCGCACACTCGTGGCCGGCACCTGCCTGGGCCTGCTGGCGGGCTGCTCGCTGTTCAGCAAGGAAAACAAGCACCCGCCCACCGAACTGAAGCCGATCTCGGCGACCCTGTCGGTCAAGCAGGCCTGGAAGGCCGACGTCGGCAAGAGCGGCGAGTACGTGATGGCGCCGGTGGCTGCCGGCAATGCGGTGTTCGTGTCGGGCAAGAGCGGCGCGGTCATGGCGATCGACGCTACCAGTGGCCAGACGCTGTGGAAGGCCAAGACCGATCTCGACCTGACCTCGGGCCCCGGTACTGACGGCGATGTGACGGCCGTGGCGGGCGAGAAGGGCGCGATTTATGCGTTCGACAAGAGCGGCAAGCAGATCTGGAAAAAGCAGGTCAACGGCGAGGTGCTGTCGGCCCCGCTGGTCGGCAACGGCCTCGTGGTGGTGCGTACCACCGACACGCGCCTGATCGGCCTCGATGCCGGCACCGGCGACCGCCGCTGGATCTACCAGCGCTCGCAAACGCCGCTGAACCTGCGTGCGGCCATGGGGATGGTATTTGCCGGCGACGGCATCGTGACTGGCTTCCCGGGCGGCAAGCTTGGCGTGCTGGCACCGGGCAACGGCGTACTGCGCTGGGAAAGCACGGTGTCGTATCCGAAGGGCGTGTCCGAGATCGAGCGCCTGAACGATGTGACGGGTGTCCCGGCGGTGCTGGGTCGCCAGGTGTGCGCCACGACGTTCCAGGGCCGCATCGCGTGCCTGGAACTGGCCAATGGCCAGCCGCAGTGGGGCAAGGATTTCTCGTCGCCGATGGGGCTGGCGCAGGACGACAGTTCGCTGTTTGCCAGCGATGAAACGTCGGCCGTATTCTCGTTCGATCGCCAGAACGGCAACGAACGCTGGAAGAACACGGACCTGCGCTATCGCGCCCTGGGCGCACCGGTAGCGGTGGGCCGCTCGGTGGCCGTGGGTGATTTTGAAGGGTTTGTGCACTTCCTGTCGCGGGAAGATGGCCAGGTCCTGGCACGCATGAAGACCGATGGCAGCGCGATCAGCGCGGCACCGGTGATGGCGGGCCAGACGCTGGTGGTGCAGACCCGCGACGGCGATATCTACGGTTTCGTGCCGAACTGATCGCCAGCGCACGCAAGCCCGCCCGTGCCCCTGTCGCGCGGGCGGCGCCAATCCGGTAGCATGATCCCTGGTCGTGCCAACAATAGCGGATCGGGGCAGGTGCCACGCATCCGCTAGACAGGAAAAGCGGCCAGCCGTGCCCGGGCACGGTGGTTGTCGGATCAACATGACTCCGGAATTGCTGGGGGACGGTGCAAGCCGCCCCCTGTTTCCGTTTATTGAATGAAACCAGTTATCGCAATCGTCGGCCGCCCCAATGTGGGCAAGTCGACGCTATTCAATCGCATGACCCGCTCGCGCGACGCGCTCGTCGCCGACCTGCCGGGTCTGACGCGCGACCGCCACTATGGTGAGGGGCGTATCGGCGAGCGTCCGTTCATCGTGATCGATACGGGCGGTTTCGAGCCCGTGGCCAAGGACGGCATCGTTGCCGAGATGGCCAAGCAGACGCGCCAGGCCGTGGTGGAAGCCGATGTCGTGATCTTCCTGGTCGATGGCCGTCTGGGCCTGGCGCCGCAGGATCGCGTGATTGCCGACTACCTGCGCAAGACCGGTCGTCGAGTCCTGCTGGCCGTGAACAAGGCCGAGGGCATGAAGTACACCTCGGTGGCAGCGGATTTCTACGAGTTGGGCATGGGCGATCCGTGCGCGATCTCGTCGACCCACGGTGACGGCGTCAATGAACTGGTCGACGAGGCGCTCGACCTGGCCATTCAGGAACGTCCGGAACTGGCCGAGCAGGACGACGGTGCCCAGCGCGGGGTCAAGATCGCCATCGTGGGGCGACCCAACGTGGGCAAGTCCACGCTGGTCAATACGCTGATTGGCGAGGAGCGCGTCATTGCGTTCGACATGCCCGGCACCACGCGCGATGCCATCTATGTGGAGTTCGAGCGTGGCGGCAAGCCGTACACGCTGATCGACACGGCCGGCCTGCGCAAGCGCGGCAAGGTGTTCGAGGCCATCGAGAAGTTCTCGGTGGTCAAGACGCTGCAGTCCATCGCCGATGCCAACGTGGTGGTGCTACTGCTCGATGCGCAGCAGGACATCTCCGAGCAGGATGCGCATATCGCCGGCTTTATCGTGGAATCGGGCCGTGCACTGGTAGTGGGCGTGAACAAGTGGGATGGCCTCGACGGTCACGCACGTGATCGCATCAAGCACGATCTGGAGCGCAAGCTGCAGTTCCTGAGTTTTGCGAATGTCCACTATGTCTCGGCACTCGCGCGTACCGGCATTGGTGCATTGCTGCGCTCGGTGGACGACGCCTATGCGGCCGCCATGGTCAAGCTGCCGACACCGCAGCTGACGCGCGTGCTCAATGAGGCGGTGGAATTCCAGCAACCCAAGCGTTCCGGTGTGTCGCGCCCCAAGCTGCGCTATGCGCACCAGGGTGGGTCGAATCCGCCGATCGTCATCATTCACGGCAATGGCCTGCAGAACGTGACCGATTCGTACAAGCGCTACCTGGAAAACCGCTTCCGTACGGCGTTCAAGCTCAAGGGCACGCCGTTGCGCATCGAATTCCGCACGAACAAAAACCCGTTTGCGGACTCGAAGGATTGAGCCAGAAAGGTGCCGTTCCTTGCGCCCAAGTTTCGTTTGCGTTCGTTTGGAACTGCGGCTAAATTCACGGTAGCAGGGGGAGCCCTGCTCGTTGATGCCAGCCTGGTACCGTTTTGATCTTTTTTCTGGCGCGTTTTTGCGCCGACTGACTTGAACCGGGGACTTTCGTCCCCATGATCCATCACTAAATCTATAAATTTGGAGTGTGCCATGAGCAACAAAGGGCAATTGCTACAAGACCCGTTCCTGAACGCGCTGCGCAAAGAGCACGTGCCGGTTTCCATCTATCTCGTCAATGGCATCAAGCTGCAAGGCAATATCGAGTCGTTTGACCAGTACGTCGTCCTGCTGCGCAATACCGTGACGCAGATGGTCTACAAGCATGCGATTTCCACCGTCGTGCCCGCGCGCGCGGTCAACTTCCGTGTGGATGATTCCACCGAGGGCTGATTCTTCCTCGTACGTGGACGGCCGCATCCGCATGCGGCCGTCGCATTGCATGTCCCTGGTGCTGCCGTCCAGCAGGCCAAACCGCCTGAACTGCCCGAGCCGTCCGAATCGTTGTTGTCGGGCTGCGCGCCGCGCAACCATCTCCCGATCGAACCCTCGTCCGACCCTGAGCCTGGTGGCATCCAGGTGTGGCAGGTTGTCGCAGTTCGCTCAGTTATTGTCTTAACAACCGCTTTCAACCATTTTTCTCCGGCGCTCCGCGTCTTCCCGCTTGCAATCCAGAGCTACCTCACAGACCGAACCTTCGCGCGCCATTCTCGTTGGCGTGGATTTCGGCAAGCATGATTTCCAGGAAAGCCTTTCCGAGCTGGCGCTGCTGACCAGCACGGCAGGCTCGGTGCCGGTGCACACGCTGACCGGCAAGCGTTCGCGCCCCGATCCGGCGCTGTTCATCGGATCGGGCAAGGCGGAAGAGCTCAAGCAGGCGGCGGACGCGCTGGACGCCGACGTGGTCGTGTTCAACCATGCGTTGAGCCCGGCCCAGCAACGTAACCTCGAACGCTTCCTGAGCCGCCATGTGATCGACCGCACCGGCCTGATCCTCGACATCTTCGGCCAGCGTGCGCAAAGCCACGTGGGCAAGGTGCAGGTGGAACTGGCGCAGGTGCAATACCAGGCGTCGCGGCTGGTTCGCGCCTGGAGCCACCTTGAGCGTCAGAAGGGCGGTATCGGCATGCGCGGTGGCCCGGGTGAGCGACAGCTCGAACTCGATCGCCGGATGCTCGATGATCGCGCCAAGCGACTCAAGACCGATCTGGCCCGGCTGCAGCGCCAGCACCATACGCAGCGCCGTGCCCGCGCGCGCAACGACACGCTTAGCATTTCGCTGGTCGGTTATACCAACGCGGGCAAGTCGACGCTGTTCAACGCGCTGACCAAGGCCCGCGCCTATGCCGCGGACCAGTTGTTCGCGACCCTCGACACCACATCGCGGCGCCTGTTTCTTGACGGGCTGGGCAATGTGGTGCTGTCCGACACCGTTGGCTTCATCCGTGACCTGCCGACGCAACTGGTGGCGGCGTTCCGTGCCACGCTCGACGAAACGGTGCATGCGGACCTGCTGCTGCACGTGGTGGATGCATCGAGCCCGGTGCGCCATGAGCAGATCGAGCAGGTGAACCGCGTGCTGGCGGAAATCAACGCCTCGGATATTCCGCAGATCGTGGTCATGAACAAGATCGACGCGGCCCCCGAATTGCTCGAGCACGGTCCACGCATCGAACGCAACGAAGAGGGCGTGCCGACGCGCGTGTTTCTTTCCGCGCGCGATGGCCTGGGCCTCGACGGATTGCGCGAGGCGCTGGTCGACGTGGCGCGCTGGCTGGCCGAACGGCCCGGCGACCCCCTCCCGTCGGATCCCCGGCTTGAAGGTATTCCCCTGGCTGCCAGTGAGGACGACCAGGAAGCCGGTGACCTCGATGAAGACGCTGGCGATGGACTCGAAAGTGACCCGGATCGGGGAATCAACGCCCCGCACTGACCGTCGTTGACTGAGAATCGGCTGATAATCGCCGCCTGATTGGGGGAATTTGAGCAAAAGTGATCAAGATGGCTGCTAGAATCCCCCTGTTCCAAACTTTCCCGGACCCGTGCTCTACATGCCCCTGTTCCCTCGGAATCCTGACTCGCACTTCGTGCCCGGCAGCCGCACCGCGCGCGCTGCACGCTGGCCGCGCCTGCGCGCCATCTTCTCGTTGAACGATCCTCGCTGGGGTCGGAACGGACAGGATGATGAAGACAAGGACAAGAGTCGCCAGCAGAACCAGCGTCCGCAAGACGGTCCGCCCGATCTCGACGAACTCTGGCGTGATTTCAATCGCCGCCTGAGCGGCCTGCTGGGCCGCAAGGACAACGGTGGCGGCGGGCAGGGCTTCGGCAATGGCTCGCGTCCGTCGGGCAAGGGTTCGAATGTCGGCATCGGCTTGATCGTCGGGGCCGTCATCGCCATCTGGCTGGCCAGCGGCTTCTTCATGGTGCAGGAAGGCCAGACCGCCGTGATCCTGCAGTTCGGCAAGTTCAAGTACACCACGGGCCCCGGTATCAACTGGCGCGCGCCGTGGCCGATCCAGTCGGCCGAAGTGGTGAACCTGTCGGCGGTGCGCTCGGTGGAAGTTGGCCGTGCCACGTCGATCAAGGACAGCAACCTGAAGGACTCGTCGATGCTGACGCAGGACGAGAACATCATCGACGTCCGCTTCACGGTGCAGTACGACATCCAGGACGCCAGTGAGTTTTTGTTCTTCAACAAGACCGATCGTGGTGGCGATGAAGAACTGGTGACGCAGGCGGCCGAAACGTCCGTGCGCGAAATCGTGGGCCGCAACCGCATGGATTCCGTGCTGTACGAAAACCGCGAGCAGATTGCGCAAGGCCTGGCCAAATCGATCCAGTCGATCCTGACCGCCTACAAGACCGGTATCCGCGTGATTTCCGTGAACGTGCAGAGCGTGCAGCCGCCCGAGCAGGTCCAGGCCGCGTTCGACGACGTGAACAAGGCCAGCCAGGATCGCGAACGCGCGATCAGCGAAGGGCAGGCCTATGCCAATGACATCCTGCCGCGCGCCAAGGGTACCGCTGCGCGTCTGAAGGAAGAGTCCGAAGCGTACCGCGCCCGCGTGGTTGCACAGGCCGAGGGTGACGCGTCCCGCTTCCGTTCGGTGCAAGCCGAATACGCGAAGGCGCCGCAGGTTACGCGCGACCGTATCTATCTGGAGACCATGCAGCAGATCTACAGCAATTCGAACAAGATCCTTGTCGACGCCAAGGCGGGCAACAACCTGCTGTATCTGCCGCTGGACAAGCTGATGTCGCAGGTGCAATCGTCCAGCGCGCCCACGGCGACGCCGGGCACGAACGCACCGCCCGCGCCCGATTCGACCACACCGGACATCCGGTCACGTGAGTCGATGCGCAACCGCGATCGCGACGTTCGCTAAGGAGAGCCGTCATGAACCGACTGATTTCCTTTGCCATTGGCCTGTTTATCCTGCTGGCCGTTGCTTCGTCGATGCTGTTCGTAGTGGATCAGCGCCAGTACGCAGTGGTCTTCGCTTTCGGCGAGATCAAGCAGGTGGTGCGCGAGCCGGGTCTGCATTTCAAGTTGCCGCCACCGCTGCAGAACGTGGTCTTCATGGACCGTCGCCTGCAGACGATCGACGTGGCAGCCAGTGAGCGTTTCCTGACCGCCGAGAAGAAGTCGATGGTGGTGGACTGGTTCGTGAAATGGCGCATTACCGATCCGCGCAAGTTCTTCGTGGCCTTCGGCGGCAACGTGCGCGGCGCGCAGGACCGTATGACGCAGCGTATCGATGCCGTGGCGCGTGAGGAGTTCGGCAAGCGCACCGTCACCGACGTGGTGGCCGGCGAGCGCGAGAAGGTCATGCAGAACATCCGTTCCGGCATGGCCGAGTACGCGCAGTCCGTGGGTGTCGAGATTCTCGATGTGCGCCTGAAGCGCGTGGACCTGCTGCCGGCGATCAGCGAGTCGGTCTACCGCCGCATGGAAGCCGAGCGCAAGCGCGTGGCCAACGAACTGCGTTCGACCGGTGCCGCCGAAGGTGAGAAGATTCGTGCTGATGCCGATCGTCAGCGTGAAGTGGTGCTGGCTGAAGCGTACCGCGACGCGCAGGTGGTGAAGGGCGAGGGCGATGCCAAGGCTTCGCAGATCTATGCCGATTCCTTCGGCAAGGATCCGAGCTTCGCGCAGTTCTGGCGCAGCATGGAAGCCTATCGCAACACGTTCCGCGACAAGGGCAACGTGATGGTGCTCGAGCCGAACTCGGACTTCTTCCGCTATATGCGTTCGGCTGGTGGCAACACCGCGCCGGCAGCGTCAGGCGGCAAGAAGTAGCGCGTAGACCGCGCACCGGGCGCGCAGGCGCCCTGATCGCAATATTCGACAGAACCCCGGTCCGCCCGGGGTTTTGTCCGGCTGGAGGGGCCGCTCCCCGCTAGCCTGTTTTTGATAGAAGAGACCCCCCATGTCCAACCGCTGGCTCCTGCCCGAAAACATTGCCGACGTCCTGCCGTCGGAAGCGCGCAAGATTGAAGAACTGCGCCGCCGCATGCTGGACCTGTTCCGCACCTATGGCTACGAGCTGGTCATGCCGCCGATGCTTGAGTACCTGGAGTCATTGCTGACCGGTACCGGCCACGATCTCGACCTGCGCACGCTGAAGCTGGTGGACCAGTTGTCTGGTCGCACCATGGGCCTGCGCGCCGATATCACGCCGCAGGTGGCACGGATCGATGCCCACTTGCTCAACCGCCCCGGCGTGACGCGCCTGTGCTACGCGGGCAATGTGCTGCACGCACGCCCGGCCGGCTTCCATGCCACACGCGAACCGATCCAGATTGGCGCCGAAATCTACGGTCATGCCGGCCTTGAAGCCGACGTCGAGATCCAGGAGCTGATGCTGGCCGCGTTGCAGGCCGCGGGGCTGACCGAGATCCGTCTGGACCTGTGCCACGCAGGTATTCTCGAGGCATTGCTGGCGCCGCTGCCGTCGGTACGCCAGATCGAGGACGCATTGTTTGCCGCGCTGGAAACCAAGGATGTACCCGCGCTGCGCGAACTGACGACCGGGCTGCCCGATACCGAGCGCAACGCGCTGCTGGCATTGCCCACGCTCTACGGCGGCGTTGAAGTGATCGAGCGCGCCCGCGCGACATTGCCGGCCAGCCCGGCGATTGGCCGTGCACTGGACGAGCTGGCGGCGCTGGCAGGGCAGGTAAGCGGTGCCAGCGTGAATATCGACCTTTCCGATTTGCGCGGTTACCACTATCACAGCGGCGTGATGTTCACGGCCTATGTTGCTGGTTTGCCGAACTATGTGGCTCGTGGTGGCCGCTATGACAAGGTTGGCGAAGCATTCGGTCGCGCGCGTCCCGCAACCGGTTTCTCGCTGGACCTGCGCGAGGTGGCTGCACTGTCGCCGGTTCAGGTGCGAGCCCTGGCCATCTTTGCGCCGTGGGATGCCGATCCTGCGCTGCGCGCAACCATTGCCACGCTGCGCGCAGCGGGCGAGATCGTGATCCAGTCGCTGCCGGGCCATACGCACGAGCTCGACGAGTTCAATTGCGACCGGCAACTGCTGCGCCAGGGCGATGCCTGGGTGGTAGTGCCGCGCTGATTTAGCGGGCCGACCGTTTGCGTCGGCTCTTTCCTGTTGCTCTCAAATGACGTTTGCTGCCCGCGGCGGCCTGTTATCGCCCGGAAAGGCATGCAAACGTCTGTCATACGGGCGCCCAAAAAACGGGAACCGTCCGGCAACGAGAGTAGAATACGTTTTTAACCTTCTGACCAATTCAACATGTCCGCATCCGCAGTAAGCCAGGGACGCAATGTCGTCGTGATCGGAACCCAGTGGGGTGACGAAGGCAAAGGGAAAATCGTCGATTGGCTTACCGACCAGGCAAAAGGCGTGGTGCGGTTCCAGGGCGGCCACAACGCTGGCCACACGCTCATCATCGGCGGCAAGAAAACCATTCTGCGACTGATCCCGTCGGGAATCATGCGCGAAGGCACCGTCTGCTATATCGGCAATGGTGTGGTGCTGTCGCCCGAGGCACTGTTCCGCGAAATCGAAGAACTCGAGGCCGCTGGCCTGCAAGTGCAGAACCGCCTGCGCATTTCCGAAGCCACCACGCTGATCCTGCCGTACCACGTTGCCATCGACAAGGCGCGTGAAGCGCGCCGTGGCGCCGCCAAGATCGGCACCACGGGTCGCGGCATTGGCCCGGCCTATGAAGACAAGGTGGCGCGCCGCGCGCTGCGCGTGCAGGATCTGTTCGATCCGAAGCATTTCGCCGAGCGCCTGCGTGAGAACGTGGAGTTCCACAACTTCATGCTGACCCAGTACCTGGGCGCCGAAGCCGTGGACTACCAGCAGATCCTCGACGAGATGCTGGCCTACGCGCCGCGTCTGAAGCCGATGGTGGCCGATGTGTCGGCCGAGCTGTATGCGGTGAATGCCGCGGGCGGCAACCTGATGTTCGAAGGTGCGCAGGGCACGCTGCTGGACGTGGACCATGGCACTTACCCGTTCGTGACGTCGAGCAACTGCGTGGCCGGTGCGGCCGCCGCAGGTGCCGGTGTTGGCCCGGGTCGCCTGAACTACATCCTGGGCATTACCAAGGCGTACTGCACGCGCGTTGGCGCTGGCCCGTTCCCGAGCGAACTGTACGACAACGACAACCCGGCCCGTCAGGACGCCGTGGGCGTGCGCCTGGCCAATGTCGGCAAGGAGTTCGGCTCGGTGACCGGCCGTCCGCGTCGTACTGGTTGGCTCGACGCCGCAGCGCTGAAGCGCTCGGTGCAGATCAACGGCGTTTCGGGCTTGTGCATGACCAAGCTCGACGTGCTCGATGGCCTGGAAACGCTGAACCTGTGCGTGGGCTATGAGCTCGACGGCAAGCGCATCGACATCCTGCCGCGCGGTTCGGATGCCGTGGCTGCCTGCGTGCCGGTGTATGAGGAATTCCCGGGCTGGAACGAATCGACGTTCGGCGTGAAAACGTGGGATGCGCTGCCGGAAGCGGCACGCGTGTACCTGAAGCGCATCGAGGAAGTGGTTGGTATTCCGATCGACATGGTTTCGACCGGTCCGGACCGCGACGAAACGATCCTGCTGCGTCATCCGTACCAGGTCGCCTGAGTCAGCAAAAATACCCGTGAGCATGACCGTGGCGCCACGAGCGTCGCGGCCTCACAAAAGCCTTCGGCCCGCGATATGCGGGCCGATGCTTTATCCATTGGCCATTGATACAAGAAAGACGCCATGAACCTGCCTACCAATGATGAAGAGAACCTGTGGGTCTCGTGGGACGAGTACCACCGCCTGGTTGCGCGCCTGGCATTGAACGTGCACGAGTCGGGCTGGAAGTTCGACAAGATCCTGTGCCTGGCGCGCGGCGGACTGCGCGTGGGCGACCAGATGTCGCGTATTTTTGACGTGCCGCTGGCCATCCTGGCCACGAGTTCGTATCGCGAAGCCGCCGGCACGCAGCAGGGCGACCTCGATATCGCGCAATACATCACGATGACCCGTGGCGAGCTGACCGGCAAGATCCTGCTGGTCGATGACCTCGTGGATTCGGGGGTGACGCTGGAGCGCGTGGGCCGTCACCTGAAGGAGCGCTATCCTGCCGTGACCGACGTACGTTCGGCGGTGCTCTGGTACAAGGCCTGCTCGAAGGTAGAGCCCGATTACCACGTGACGTTCCTGCCGTCGAACCCCTGGATCCACCAGCCGTTCGAGGAATACGACACGCTGCGTCCGCATAACCTCGCGGCCTGGCTCAAGCGCGGCAAACGCGCCAGCCTGCTCGACGACGATTCGGCAGCGTAAGGCTTGCTGTTGGTTTACTCCCCTCTCCCGCCTGCGGGAGAGGGGCGGGGGGAGAGGGAATGAGGTTCAAATTGCGACTTGTCTCAGCTTGAACCGCCGACCCTCTCCCCCAACCCCTCTCCCGCCATGCGGGAGAGGGGAGTGTGGTGGTCAAGTTTTTTCAGACAGGTACTAAGGTTG
>CAUUBQ010000047.1:0-71626 GCA_963543405.1 uncultured Cupriavidus sp. | reverse complement strand
GAGATTAGCTGCAGTCTCGTGGGCTCGGAGATGTGTATAAGAGACAGGCCGAACTATTGAACCGCTGTTGCCCCACCTGGCGCGCCTGGCGCTGCTGGTCCAGCCGGTTCTGCATATCGCTGTTCGGTTGCACCGACTCCCAGCCGCTGCTCGTATGCTTCTGCCATCCGTCATCGGTATGTTGATAGACATTGCCGTCATGGCCCGCATAGACATTGCCGCTGTTCCAGGCCACCGCGTTGTCCTTGTTCGGATTGGCAACAAAGCCGCGGCTGCCGGCCGTTTGCTGGCCCGTCTGCGTATTGCCGGCCACGCCGACTTCCGCCGCGCCCACCCGGCCGGTCTGCGCGTTGTAGCCGGCGGCCTGTCGCCCCGCCGCATAGTTGCCGGTGTATTCATTGCCGGCCACGCCGCCACGCGCCGCGCCTTCACGGCCCGTCGACGGATTCGAGAATGATCCCTGCCGCCCGGCGGCGTAGTTGCCCGAGTACGGATTGAACGCGGCGCCCTGGCTTCCCTGGAAGCGCGCACCAGTGGCCGGGTTGTAGCCGGCACCGGCGGTGCCGCGCCATTGCGTGCCAGTCCATGAATTCCATCCTTCGGCATGGGTTACGGTGCCCTGCCCCCATCGCCCATAGAAGTTGGCCTGGTTGATATTCACGAAGCTGGCGCCGCCCCACCAGTACGGCCCCCAGTACGGCGCCGCGGCACCCCAGATCGCCCCTGCCGCAAAACCGAACGCGAACCCTTCGGCCACGCCGATGCCAAAGCCCGCGCCATAGCCATAGGTCACCGGGTAGCCGTAGTAATAGGTACCCACATACGGCGGATAAACGTAGCCGGTGCCATAGACCACCGTGCCGTCCGGGCTGACCACCACGCCCATATAGCCGGGCGTATAGCCGACCACCACGGTGGTAGGCGTAACCGTGTAGATGCGCACATTGGTCACGTAGTACAGCGGCGAGCTCGGAGGGATCGTGTAGATGGCCGACGGCACCTCGGTAGCCACCTGCCATGGTCCGGCGGGCCCGCTGGCTGTGAACCACACGCCATTGGCCACCGCATAGTAGTGCGAGCTGTCGACTTCGATCACCGGTGTGCCGGTGTTGACGGCATAGCGCAGCGACGTGCCGGTAATGGCTTCAAACCTGGGCGCGCCGTCATAGGTCACCGCCACGCTGGCCTTGCTACGCGATACCGAGGCAGTTTGGGGAATGGTTGCCGCGATCTCGGCCTCGCGCGCCTGCGGCGTGCCCGGCACCGAAACCAGCACGTTGGCCTTGGGGTCCTGCGGCGAGATCTTCGTGAAGTCGGCCGGCAACTGTGCGCCGGGCACGTACTCCCACGGGCCATTCAACATTGCCGCGCGAAACCAGCGGCCGGAGATCAGCACAAAGGTCTGGTTGGTTGACGGATCCACAAACACCGCATGATCGGCGTTGGACATCGCCAGCAGCCCTCCACCGCTGACCGGCGTCATCTGCGGTTCGCCAGTGGTGATGATCAGTTCGGCCGGCTTGGTGGCCATTAGCACGGTCGGCGCGCGCGGCGGCTTCTTGCCGTCAGCCGGCATCATCGGATCGGGCTTCGACTCGCCCTTGGCCGCCGCAACCTTGCTGGCCGCGCCCAGTAGCGCCGCAGGCGGCTCCGCCACGACTTCCCAGTTGCCACGGGCCGACTCCGAGCGATACCAGTAGCCCGCCGCCTGCAACCACATTTCGCCACCCGTATCGCGCAACAGCAACGCGCGGCTATTGATGGCCCGCTCATAGCTGGTGCCAGCCACCGGGCGCCAGGCCGGATCGCCATCCACATGCACCAGCATGGTTGGCGTGGTGGCAAACATGATCTGCGGCACGTCGTTCTTCACGGGCACACGTGCGGCCTTGGCCAACTGCTGCGACACCGCATAGCTGGCCTGCAATTCGTCCAGCGGCACGGTCAGGCCCTTCGGCGACACTTGGGCGATCAACGCCTGCCGAATCTTGTCCGCGGCGTCGGGGCGCGTGGGCACGTCGACACTGTCGATCTCGATATTCGATAGCTGCACCAGCGCCGACGGCTTGTCGATATCGGCCTGTGCCGAAAAACGGGCCACGCCATAGGTGGGCGTGCCGTCCTTGGCGCCCACCGCCACCGCCGCGCGCCCCGACATCCGGTTGCCTTCCCATTTTTCGATCTCTGGCTGGTAAAGCTCGACATGCTCGCCAGATACCTCGAAATTGCGCGGCCAGCTCAACGGCGTGAGTTTCTGCGCCGCCGTGGCCTGAGGGTTGGTCTTGGCGACAAGCGCCGCAGGGGCGATGACAGTCAGCACGGCGACCGCAATCAGCGCCTGGCTCAACAGGGAACGCTTCGTGAAAGGCATGGAAACTCCGGCTTGGATGGGCAGCATGCGACACCGACTGCAGCTTGAGATGAATCTAAATTAGTGCGGTGGCCGGAACAATGCGCATTGAAAACATTCATCGCAGCGCAAAAAATCGACAGATCACTGCATGCATCCTGCGATCAATGGCGCACATCTTGCTTGGAGTGGTGCCTCGAATCCCGGCCCTTGAAGCACAGCCGAACCGGCCTCACCTACACTCGAATCCGACTCTCACGCCCCCGTTATGAGTACCAGGCGCTCACGCCGCTCACTTCTGCTTCCCGCTACGATCGTCGGCATCCTGCATGCCTATATTGGTGCGCGACTGCTACCCGACTTGCCCGTGCCCATGGTCATCAAGGCGCTGGGCGTGGTGTGGCTGATCGCCTCTACCCTGCTGGTACCCGCTGCCCTGATGGCACGGCGCCTGTCCACCACGTGGGCCGACAAGCTCAGCTGGACCGGCATGCTCGCGATGGGATTCTTCTCGTCGCTCTTTGTATTGACCGTCGCCCGCGACATCTTTCTGTTGATAGCCATGCTGGCCCACTGGCAGCCGGCCGGGCTGGCTGCCTATAGCGCGGCGGCCGCGGCAGTGCTGGCCGTTGCGGTATCGGTGATTGGCTACTTCAATGCGCGCGGCCTGGCGAAAGTGGTCAAGGTCGACGTGCCGATTACCAACCTGCCCGAAGCGTTCGACGGCTTCACGATCGCGCAGATCAGTGATATCCACGTCGGGCCGACCATCAAGGCGCCCTATCTGAACCGCATTGTCGATCGTGTGAACAGCCTGCAGCCCGATGCGATTGCAATCACCGGCGACCTGGTCGACGGATCGGTGCGCGAGCTATCGGCCCACACCGCACCGTTCGCACGACTATCGGCACAGCATGGCGCTTACGTGGTCACCGGCAACCACGAGTACTACTCCGGCGCCGAGTCATGGATCGAGGAACTGCGCCGTCTGGGCCTGCGCGTACTGCTGAACGAGCATGTGGTGGTGGCGCGCGGTGACGCCTCGCTGGTGCTCGGCGGTGTGACCGACTTTACGGCCGGTGCATTTATCGAAAGCCATCGCAGCGATCCGGTGAAGGCATTGCATGGCGCGCCAGCCGATGCTGCGGCACGCGTGCTATTCGCACACCAGCCACGCACCGCGCCCGCTGCGGCAGCGGCGGGCTTCGACCTGCAATTGTCGGGGCATACGCATGGCGGCCAGTTCTGGCCATGGAACCTGTTCGTACCGATGCAGCAGCCCTATGTGCATGGACTGAACCGGCATGAAAGCCTGTGGGTATATGTGAGCCGCGGAACGGGCTACTGGGGACCGCCGAAGCGGTTTGGCGCACCGTCGGAGATTACGTTGGTGCGGTTGGTGAAGGGGTAGTAGGTCTCCCCTCTCCCGCGCGCGGGAGAGGGGCCGGGGGAGAGGGCCCGGCGGCTCAAATACCGATAACGCTTAACGCGTAATCGGCTTGTAGCGAATCCGCTTCGGCTTGGCAGCTTCTTCGCCCAGACGCTTGCGCTTGTCGGCTTCGTATTCCTGGTAGTTGCCCGGAAAGAACTCGACATGCGAATCGCCTTCGAAGGCCAGGATGTGCGTGGCGATACGATCCAGGAACCAGCGATCGTGGGAAATCACCATCACGCAACCGGCAAACTCCAGCAACGCATCTTCCAGCGCGCGCAGCGTTTCCACGTCGAGGTCGTTCGACGGTTCGTCGAGCAGCAACACGTTGCCACCGGCGATCAGCGTCTTGGCCATATGCAGACGGCCACGCTCACCACCGGACAGCGTACCGACCTGCTTCTGCTGGTCGCCACCCTTGAAGTTGAAGCGGCCGATATACGCACGCGACGGCGTCTCGTAGCGGCCCACGGTCAGGATGTCTGAGCCGCCCGAGATTTCCTCGAACACGGTCTTGGTGCCATCCAGCGCATCGCGGCTCTGGTCGACGAATGCCATCTTCACGGTCGGACCGACCTTGATATTGCCGCTGTCCGGTTGTTCCTTGCCGGTCAGCATCTTGAAGAAGGTCGACTTACCGGCGCCGTTCGGACCGATAATGCCGACGATGGCACCCGGCGGCACCTTGAAGCTCAGGTCGTCGATCAGCAGGCGATCGCCAAAACTCTTGCTGACGTTCTCGAACTCGATCACTTCGTTACCCAGGCGCTCACCCACCGGGATAAAGATTTCCTGGGTTTCGTTGCGCTTCTGGTAGTCCTGGCTGTTCAGCTCATCGAAACGCGCCAGACGCGCCTTCGACTTGGCCTGACGACCCTTCGGATTCTGGCGTACCCACTCCAGTTCCTTGTTCAGCGCCTTCTGGCGGGCCGATTCGCTGGCCTCTTCCTGCTTCAGGCGGTCTTCCTTCTGCTCCAGCCACGAGCTGTAGTTGCCCTTCCATGGGATGCCATGGCCACGGTCCAGTTCCAGGATCCACTCAGCAGCGTTATCGAGGAAGTAGCGATCGTGGGTCACGGCCACCACGGTGCCCGGGAAGCGCGTCAGGAACTGCTCGAGCCATTCCACCGATTCGGCATCAAGGTGGTTGGTCGGTTCGTCGAGCAGCAGCATGTCCGGGCGCGACAGCAGCAGGCGGCACAGCGCCACGCGACGCTTCTCACCACCGGACAGGTTGCCGACCTTGGCATCCCACGGCGGCAGACGCAGCGCGTCAGCGGCGATATCGAGTTGCAGTTCGGCATTGTTGCCATCGCTGGCAGCCAGGATGCCTTCGTACTTGGCCTGCTCAGCGGCCAGCGCATCGAAGTCGGCATCCGGCTCGGCGTATGCAGCATAGATTTCGTCGAGCTTCTTGCGTGCTTCGAACACGCCGCCCAGCGCCGCTTCCACCGATTCACGCACGGTCTGTTCGGGATCGAGTTGCGGTTCCTGCGACAGATAGCCGATATTCAGGTTCGGCATCGGCGTGGCATCGCCCTCGATTTCCTTGTCGAGGCCGGCCATGATCTTCAGCAGCGTGGACTTGCCCGAGCCGTTCAGGCCTAGCACGCCAATCTTGGCACCAGGGAAGAAGGACAGCGAAATGTCCTTGAGGATGTGACGCTTGGGCGGAACGATCTTGCCCACGCGATTCATGGTGAAAACGTACTGTGCCATGGGAGCGTGCTCGATTGGATTTCTGGGAATCACGCGAGTGTAGCAAACGGATCGGCAGCCAATGGACGCCGCCAGTACAATGGCGGGTTCGCATTGACGCAGTTTTCATCCGATTCCCATGAGCAAACCCGCCCTCACCCTCAAGTTCAAGTGCAAGAAGTGCACGAAACCCGTCACCCTGTACCTGCAAAAGA
This sequence comes from uncultured Cupriavidus sp., assembly GCA_963543405.1. Taxonomy (GTDB): domain Bacteria; phylum Pseudomonadota; class Gammaproteobacteria; order Burkholderiales; family Burkholderiaceae; genus Cupriavidus. Next base: position 65,931 of record CAUUBQ010000047.1, on the reverse strand, counting down.
CCTCGGCCTGCTCGCACATCACGCCGTACCAGGGTTTCTGCAAGTGTGGCGAACTGATGCGCCACGCCACCGGCGACAAGGATGCCGTCGAGTCGTTTGTGAACTCGATGGATAACAGCTGGATGCACCACCACCATCACCACCACTAACGTGACCGAAGGCTGGCGTCCGGGTATCAAGGACCCGATGCGTTTCCTGGGCGGTTATCCGCCCAACGTGCTCGACCAGGTGCGCGCCGCAATGGACGCCGGCACCCTGGGCGACCATATCGCACGCCGCTACCCCGAACGCCACACAATCCAGACCGATCGCGCGCTCTACGATTTCACCGCCGAAATCAAACAGGAATACCTGCGCAGCGCACCGCCACTGCACAAGGTTGGCTACGACGCGCGACTCGACACCGCACAGCATGCACTAGGCCTGCACACCGCAATCTCGCGCGTACAAGGCGGCAAGCTAAAAGCCAAAAAGGAAATTCGCGTGGCGTCGCTGTTCAAGGAAGCGCCCCCGGAATTCCTGCGCATGATCGTGGTCCACGAACTCGCACACCTGAAAGAGAGCGACCACAACAAGGCGTTCTACCGTCTCTGCGAATACATGGAACCGCGCTACCACCAACTGGAATTCGACACGCGAGTATTCCTGGCCTGGCGCGAAGCAGAAAAGACAGCGACAAAATAACCGCTCGTCTTGCTCCCCTCTCCCGCGCTGCGGGAGAGGGGCCGGGGGAGAGGGCCAGCGACTCAATTCAAGACAAGCCGCAAAGCAAGACCAAAGCCCTCAATCACAGCTATACCGATACTTGTCGTTCAACGCCAACGGCAACACCAGCGTCCGCAGATTCAACGCCTTCGCCTTATTGCACAGCGTCTGGCGCGTGGTGGCATCCTTCCACTTGGTCTGATACTCAACGTTGAACACCGGCTTGCCCTGCACCGTGAAGGCCGAGTAACCACTGCATTCGTTGTATTGGAAGCATTGCTCGTTCACCGCGAAATCAAACGACGACGCCAGATCCGACAACTGTGCCACCGCATTCTTCAACCCAACCGCCAACCCACGCGCATGCGCTTCGTTCGCCAGGAAGCGGTTGTAGTCAAGCTGCGTCGCCGCAGTCAAAGGAAAGCCCGGCTTGTTGGTGTAACCATCCACATTGTCAGGATCAATACCGTCACAACCCTTCGACTTCGCCAGATCCATCCGCGCCTGCATAATGGCCCGCACATTGGCCGAACGGGTATCTAGCCATCGCTCGCCCGCCCAACCGTCGAGCGCATTCCCCATATCGGCAGCCTTGAACTTCGAGAAGTCGGAACGCCAGTTCTCACTGCTACCAGCCGAGAAATAACACACCACACGCTTGCCCTGTGCCTTCAGCGCATTGATGGTGGCTTGCGGCGTATCGAACATGTCGATGTCATACACCACGGCGTTGTAGCTGGTATTGATCGTTCCCTGTAGCTGCAACTGCCACGTATCAGTCAGCGACGGCATCCAGCGCGTGGGATTGGTCACCGCACTGCTCACCGCGGTAGGTGACAGCGTGGTGGCCTCAGACACCCGCACCACCGACCCGCCATTGTCATCGCCACCACCGCCACATGCCGCCAGAGTACCGACGACCATTGCCATAGCCAGACGCGCAAGGCGTCGGCCTGCAAGTTTGCTATCCATAGTTTTGACCTTCCTGTTAAACCCAACGAACAAAGTTGGCCGGTTTTTTGTATCCCACCGCGTGGCCGGCCACCGGCGCGGGTGATGCCCTTTTCAGGAAGGGTCGATGTGGCTTCGAACCGATTATGTATGAGACAAGCGCTGACACCATGACGTGGAATGGCAACTGACTGAAAAGCCACACCACGCCCTGATAACAGCACCGCAACCCTTTCGGGACTTGCCTCCTTTAGCGTTATCGGTTTGGCGGCAGTGAACTGAAGGGTTCTTCGAACGCCCGTCAGCAATGCATTCATTAGCATTCATTCAGTAACGAAGACGACACATTGCTTCCCTAGTATCTGCGGCGGCCATCCCCCCACAAATATTGGAGGAACACATGTCGTACATCACGGACAAGCTCCGCGCCCCGCGCCGCGAAGCCGAGGGCAACAAGACTGTCCCCGGCCAGACGCTGGAAGAACTGGTCGCCGCCAACCCGGCACGCCGCCGCGTACTGCGCGGCAGCCTTGGTGTATCGCTGCTGTCGGCCTTCAGCGGCGGCACCCTGCTGGCCGCATGCGGGGGCGATGACAACAACAGCGCCACTCCCGCTCCGACCCCTGCACCGGCACCCACCCCAGGCCCGTCGGCCCAGCCGCTCGATTACAGCGTCACCTTCAAGTCGCTCGATTCCAAGATCACGCTGAACCAGGTAACCCTGCCGGACACCTACGAGTCGTACGTGCTGTTCTCCGCCGGCGACCCCGTCGCCCCGGGCGCCGCAGGCTACAAGGGCGCATTCCAAACCTCCGTCGAAACCGAACAACAGGCCGGCGGAAACCACGACGGCATGCACTTCTTCGAAATACCCGGCACCGACCCGCAAAAGGGCGGCCTACTCGCCATCAACCACGAGGCACCGGACGCCGCCATTCTGCTGCCGACCGCCTATAACGCCGCCACCGCAACCGCCGAACAAAAACGCGTCGTACTGTCGTCCGTCGGTGTATCGGTCATCGAAATCGAACTGGTCGCCAATAAATGGCAGGTCAAGCGCAACTCGCTCTACAACAAGCGCTACACGGGCAATACCGCCTACCGCGTCTCCGGCCCCGCCGCCGGCGTGGTCGGCCCGGTAGTGATCGGCACACTCAATAACTGCGCCAGCGGACATACACCGTGGGGCACCTACCTGACCTGCGAAGAAACTACCGATAACTACCTGGACCCAACCAACGCCGACGAAGGCTACGGCTGGGTCGTGGAAATCGACCCACTCCAGCAAATCGCCGGCACCCCCGCGAAACGCACCGCCATGGGCCGCTTCGACCATGAAAACACCGCTTTCATGACCGACACCAATAATCGCGTGGCGTTCTATATGGGCGACGACAGCACACCTGGCTGCATCTACAAATTCATTCCGCGCAACGCGTTCGACGCAACCAACCGCCTCAACAACGCAAGCCTGCTCGACGACAGCGCCCTATACGTCGCCAAATTCAATGCCGACGGTTCGGGCGACTGGATCGAACTCACCCAAGGCAAGAACGGCCTCGTAGCCGGCGCATCAGACCCCGGCAACTGGACCCAAAGCGCCGTGGCGCCAGCACCGGCAACGGTCAACTTCAATACCCAGGCCGACGTACTGATCAACACCAAATCCGCCGCACGCGTGGCCGGCGGAACACTGATGGACCGCCCCGAATGGATCACCGTCGGCCAGGACAAAACCATCTACTGCACGCTGACCAATAACGGCGGCCGCCAGGTAACCGACGCAGCAAACCCGCGCACCACCAATTCGCACGGCCATATCATCCGTTGGAACGAAGACGGCAACTCCCCACTGGCCACCAAATTCAAATGGGAGATCTTGCTACTGGCCGGCGACCCATCAATTGCCGCAGCAAACCTCAAAGGCAATATGGTCGGCTCCACCTTCAGCAGCCCCGACGGCATCCGCGTCGACCCGAAGGGACGCCTCTGGGTGCAAACCGACGCGGGCACCGGCTCATCAGTAACGAGCATCTTCGGCGCCAACTCGATGCACTACGTGGATCAGGTAACAAGGGAAGTTCGGCGACTGCTGGTAGGCCCAGCAGGCTGCGAGATTACCGGGCTTGCCTATACGCCGGATCTGACGACGTTCTTTGTCAATATCCAGCACCCGACGGGAGATGCGACAGGACAGTGGCCGGATAAGGCGTTGCCTTCACGATCGTCAACCGTTGTGGTGCGACATAAGGAAGGGAAGCCGGTGGGGGCTTGATGGTTTGGTTTTAGTCGGTTTGTTGTGGTGGAACGCCGCGAGGTTGGTTGCTCGTGGCGTTTTTTGTTTTCATGCCTCGTTGTTGGAGAGAGTCATCGCCCCCCACCCGACGACGGCCGAGATAGTTTGGTGCAACCATCGTGGGGTTGACGTAAGTGCCTCATTTGAAGCGAAATTGCGGATCTAGCCAGATTCCGATTTCGCTTGCATGCCCTCAACCGCAAACCCCTTACCTAAACTCGCAGAACTGCCGCAGTTTGTCGTTGGCCGGCAATACATCCGCAACAAAGACATCACAGGAAAGTTCGGTGGTTCGCCACAAGGAGGTATCGCACCATCGCTACGATCCGATGCGATCTTCTTGTTCTCGGGTGAGTCGGGAGAGCGTTACGGCTATAACGACCACTTCGACGAAGCCGGAACCCTCCTCTACGTTGGCGAAGGTCGAACCGGCGATATGAAAATGAGCAAGGGCAACAAAGCCATTGCCGAACATGCCACCACCGGACGCGCCTTGCATGTGTTCAAGACCACAGGCAAAGGAAAGCCGTGTGAATATGCCGGAGAGTTCGTCTACGACTCCTATTTCAACAGGAGAGGATTGGACGAACAGAAAACGGAACGAGAGTTGATCGTTTTCCGTTTGGTCCCAGTACACCAAACAGTCCCCGAAGAGCTCAGCGGCGGCGAACCGGTGGGCCTTCCGCCAGTAGAAGTACAAGCGCCCGGCGACCTTGCCAAGCTCCGGAAGGCAGCTATCGAAGCTTGCAAACCTGGCGCAGCAGTCCCGCCGAAAGAGTCAGTTCGCACCGTTTACCAAAGAAGCGCCCTTGTTAAGCGCTATGTCCTCGCTAGGGCCGCGGGGCACTGCGAACTCTGTGGAGAGGCTGCACCTTTCAAGCGTGAAAGTGATGGAAGCCCCTACCTCGAACCACACCACATAAATCGGGTATCGGACGGCGGGTTGGATCACCCAGCGTTTGTCGGCGCCATTTGCCCGACTTGCCATCGACATATTCACTTTGGTGCGGATGGGGATGCGCTGAATATGAAGCTGCGTGCGATTGTTACCGATAAAGAACCAGTGGTTGCCGCAGAAAAATTCCCCCCAAACTACAAAAAATAAAATGCGACTTTACGCAAATCACTGCAAGACGTTCATCGAAGACTGCGAGCGCAACCAGATTGCTGAGAAGCTGCGCCTTAGTTTTGTTCAAGCGTTAGGTCGATCTCCGGGTCCAAGTGAAGTTCAATCCTGGAAGAACTCCCTACGAACACTGGCGATGATCTTCTCAAGGGCTGGCCTAACGGATCAAGGAATCATGTTGGAGTTCCAGCTACCGCTGACATCCAAGCGAGTGGACTGCCTATTGAGCGGCTATGGGATCGATGGTGCGCCGGCAGCAATTGCTATCGAGCTCAAGCAATGGGAAACATGTGAAGAGTCAGCAGGCGACCATGAGGTCACGACTTATGTAGGCGGTGGAATTCGAGACGTGCTTCACCCCTCCGTGCAAGTCGGTCGTTACGCGCAGTTTCTTCGCGACAATCACGAGGCGTGTCATGCAGACCCTGTCCCTATCAAGGTAACGGCATGCGCCTATCTACACAATTACTTCGTTCGCGAAGGAGACCCACTGCTGACGGAAAAGTTTGCCGACGCGCGCAAAGAGGCGCCGCTCTTTACTGCGGACGACGTCGATGATTTCGTAGCTTTCGTCAAAAAACAGATTGGCCAGGGAGACGGGCTAGAAGTCCTGCGCCGGCTAGAAGAGAACCGTTACCGCGCCAGCAAGAAACTTATGGATCACGTGGCTTCTGTGATCAAGGACAAGCCTGAATATACGCTCTTGGATGAGCAACTTATTGCGTTCGACACGGTAGTTACGGCAGCAACGCGTGGCGTGCACGATCGCCGCAAACAAGTCGTTATTGTAAAAGGCGGACCCGGCACCGGGAAATCGGTGCTCGCCATCAATCTGGTCGGATACCTACTTTCCAAAGAGTACTCTACGCACTACGTTACCGGTTCGAAGGCCTTTACAGAGACGCTTCGCAAGGTCATTGGTCCACGTGGTCAGGAACTATTTACGTACACGAATGGGTACGTGGCGGTGGAGCCGGACTCGGTTGACATTCTGGTTACTGATGAAGCCCACCGCATTCGCGATGTCAGCAGCAACCGCTTTACGCCAGCAGCGAATAAGTCGGGCTTGAAACAAGTAGAAGAACTGCTTCGTGCAGCACGCGTTTCTGTATTCCTAATTGATGATCACCAAGTAGTCCGGCCCGGCGAAATTGGTACAGCCGAATACATCAGGGAGTACGCACAACGCTACGAATGCAAGATTCATGAGGTCGAGCTTGAAGCGCAGTTTCGTTGCAACGGCTCTGACGCATTCGTCCGTTGGACCAATACTCTGCTCGGCATTGAGGAAGGCGAGGCCTTCTCCCTTTCGGACGCGCACGGATTCGACTTTCGAATCGTCTCGTCTCCAGACGAGCTCGACAGACTGATCAAATCCAAGGTCGAAGTAGGACATACCGGACGACTTGTGGCTGGCTTCTGTTGGCCGTGGTCCTCACCAAACAAAGACGGATCGCTCGTCAATGACGTTACGCTTGGCCCCTTCGAGCGGCCATGGAACGCCAAGCCCGACGCGGGGAGGCTTGCAGTGGGGATTCCCAAGTCATCCCTCTGGGCGTATCACGAGACTGGCATAAACCAAGTGGGCTGTGTCTATACGGCGCAGGGCTTCGAGTTCGACTATGTCGGCGTCATCTTCGGTGAGGACCTTAGGTACGATCCGTCCAAAGGCACCTGGATTGGCGACAAAACGAAGTCCTTTGATACCACCGTCAAACGGTCAAAAGATGATTTCACTCGTCTTGTGAAAAATACCTACCGCGTTCTACTGTCGCGCGGGATGAAAGGATGCTACGTATATTTTGCTGATCCGGATACTGCAAATTACTTCCGTCAGCACCTGGACATCTAGCCTGTATGCCCCCCTTGCCGGTTTGAGGACAGCGAACCTTCTCTAACCGATCCGCTGCACCGAAATTCCGGCACGATATCACCACAATCAGATTTTGAAGTACCCTCCTATTCGTCGCTGCGCATTTGGAGTGCACCACGTTTTGGGCGGCGTACTTAACGGTAACAAGGAATAAGGTATGAGTAGGTACTGCGGCGACGATGATTCAAAACCTATACTAGAGGCTGCTGCACATTGGCGAGATACAGCGCTACTTGGCAGGGGCTCCGTACTTACGAGCGAGCAACTCTGGACTTCGTCGGCACTGGAACTACTCGACGAGCATTTCGTACAGAAGCCCGACCTCAGCGACAGTAAGTTCCTGGAAAAGCTGGAGCAACAGCTCGCGCCCGTTGAAGGCTCGGTGAAGCAATTGGTAGCAGAGATGATGTGGCTGCTATACCTTTGCCCGAGCAGCCTGACCGCAGCCCATAAACGGAAAACAGTCCAAGCCATTTGGAGCTGGTCGGGAGAGCCCTCACCTACTGGATCGCGTTGGCTGGACGACGATATTCTTGCCGGCGTTGGTAGCGCCGGACCGGGCTTCAATCAGAATCAGTGGCGTGAGCTCGTCTTTCTCATCAACTTTCTACGCCGATTCTACGAGCTGAGCGCTGATGATCGAAGTGCGCTGATGGAAGACGGTTGGAAGTTTGATGAGTGGCTGCGGCAAGTCCCCGATTGGGAAGCCAGACAGTTTCGTCACATGCTTCTCTTTCTGCTGTTCCCGGATGACTTTGAACGCATCTTTGGACAAAACGACCGCAAGACTATCGTTCGGCATTTTTCGAAGCGCGAGCGGCGCGAGGTCAATAGGATGGATGCGTTCCAACTTGATCGGGAACTGCTCGCTATCCGCAGGCGCCTTGAAGTAGAACGAGGCACGACGCAACTCGACTACTATGTGCCGCCATTAAAAGGTGAGTGGCGAAGCGAGACATTTGCAGCCGCAACTGAGGGCGTTTCAAAGGAGCACGTCCGACAGGCATTGAATCAGATTGATCGCGAAGGCGTGCCTGACGATGCCGAATCTACCGGCTACGATCTGTTCTACGAGGGCAAACGCTATCCACCAAAGTTGGTTCTATCTCTGGCAGTCAAATATGCCACTGGGGAGCCTCTCGATCGCGCCGCTTTTTCGGGGGGCGAGGCCTCATCAGCCTTCCGCTTGCTCCGACGTTTAGGTTTTGAGATCGGGGCGAAAGACGAGTTGGCAGGAAGTATTCCTGAGTTGTTGAGCCGCTTTCTCAATCAGGCGAAGGAAGGGAAAGAGCTTGGTACTCAGGGTTACCTGAATGATTATCGTGGCCTCAAAGTACGTGTGAGCTTTGGCAAGGGAAACTTTGCCCGAATCCCGTGGATTGCGTTTCTTAGCGACGGACAGTCAGTTTCCGAGGGGATCTACCCCGTGCTGCTGCTCTACCAAGAGCAACAGCAGCTGCTGTTGTGCTATGGGGTGAGTGAGGAGGGAGCGGCGCAACTGGGCTGGGGCGAGCTCGATGGTGCGCAAACGGTAAAAGATTGGTTCAAAGGGCAATATGGTCAAATTCCTGGCCGCTATGGCACATCTTTTGTCCGCGCAGCATATGACCTCTCACAGCCATTGCCAATGGCGGAACTGAAGCAAGATTTGGACGATGTCATCGACATCTATAACCGAGTGCTTGCCGCCATCAGTGAGGATGTGTTGCCAGAAGCTGTGGCGGAGCAATCCGATGCCCCTCTCCCGATCAGGGCCAATCTTCGCGAGGGGGTCGAAGCATTCGGCAACGCATTAAGCGCCAGTGGTGTGCATTTTGGCGCGCAGCACAACGGACTTGTCGCATCTTTCATCGCCAGCCTGGTCACCAAGCCACTAGTCATCCTTACCGGCCTGTCGGGATCTGGCAAAACTCAGATAGCCATCCGCTTTGGCGAATGGCTCGGAAAGGACCGCCTGTTTGTCTCTGCAGTGCGCCCAGACTGGACGGGTGCGGAGGCCTTGTTCGGGTATGAAGATGCGCTCAAGCGGGAGGTCGATGGGCGTCCTGCGTGGGCAGTTCCTGGTCCGCTTGAGTTCATCTTGAAGGCATTGGCAGACCCGCAGCATCCCTATGTGCTGCTGCTCGATGAAATGAACTTGGCACACGTCGAGCGTTACTTCGCCGATGTGCTTTCAGGTATGGAGTCAGGTCAACCTTGTATCCCAAACTTGCACAAAGGCGCAGACGGCTGCTGGCGGCTACGTAGCGGCGCTGACCCGCGAGTTGTATTCCCGAGGAATCTGTGGATTGTCGGCACTGTCAACATCGACGAGACCACCTACATGTTCTCGCCAAAGGTACTTGATCGCGCCAACACCTTCGAGTTTCGCGTGCATTCGCGTGACTTCTCGGTCAAAGCGGCTAAGCCTCAGCCATGCGAACCCGGCAACCAGGAACTGGTGAGAGGGCTTTTAAGCATTGCACAGGATGACAGCTGGCACCTTGAACGTTTAGGCGAGGTGGCTGGCGAGTTCACCCATCGCCTCCGGCAACTGCATGAGCTACTGAGCCGATACAACCTTGAGTTCGGTCATCGCGTGTTCTACGAGGCAATGCGATTCGCGGCCCTCGCAAACGAATCCGGAATGGAAGACTTGAGAACGATCTTGGACCGGATAGTCATGCAGAAAGTACTACCGAGGTTGCACGGATCGCGCAGACGTTTGGAATTGCCCTTGCTAGCGCTGACGCAGTTCTGCCGAGATCTACCCGATGAAGTTGCGAGCGATGACAAACTGCCATCGGCAACGGCGGAGGAAGTGCCCGTGCAAGGGGCAGCGCTACCTATTGCCTACGCCAAGACCACTCGTATGCTTCGTAGCCTACGCGCCAATCAATTCGCTAGCTTTACGGAGTAGTCGTGCGCGCTGTTCTGGAGGCATCTACTCCTCTCCACGGCCCAAATGGGAAGAGCATTGCGACGTTGCACATTGCGGTGCTACCACGCAAAGGAGCATCTCTCAGCGCCACCCTTTGGTCGTCAGACAATACAGCGGCCTCGGCAGGCGCTGCGCGCGCCGTCGAGTTGTTGGAGGGCATGGAGTATCGATACGTCTGGGAAGATGTTGGACCAGACGTTCGCATTCTGATTGCTGATCCAGAGGAGATCTTTCAACCAGATACGCTGGAGGGAAGATCTGGGCGCCTACGCCCAGGACTGGCGACAGGCACAGTACGCGTCGTGCTACGCTCCGATACTAGTATCCTGGGCCAACTCGAGCTCGAAGTCCGGTCTCGCAAGCTCTCCTATCAGTCCGAGTATCGCTGGATGCTCCGTGATATCGCGCAGCGGATGACTGAGCTAGTGATGGACCGTTTCGCGGCTAGCGACGCGCGTTTTGAGCTCGACAACACGCGCGACTCGGTCACCCTTTATCAGCGCTTTACCTTTCTGCGCGCCTTGTTTGAGAGTGAGCATTTTCGAGGCGCTCTCGGCGAGATCGTCCGCCGTCCTCACACCGCGTGGGAGGTTGCCAGCGAGATAGTTCGGCCGGGCGCTGGCATGCGGGCGAACTCTCACGTACTAAGGCAGTTCACAAAGGCCGGTCCTCGCTCGGCATGGCCGGGAGGACCGATAGCATCGGTCCCTTCGCGTCTGGAGCATACGCAAACGGTGGCGACACACGATACCACCCCCAATCGCTTTGTTAAATTTGCCCTAGAGCACTGGCGCCAGATGCTGGGTGATATCGAGCGCGGGCTTGCGAGAAGCCAGTCAACGCCCACCAGCAACCGAGGGCGCCGGGAAATCGCAGTAGTGATGCTACAGCTAGAAGAGGTGCTTCACGACGATATCTTTGCGGAGGTGGGCGTACTTGCAAGATTTCCTGCGGATGACCAGGTGCTTCAGAAGCGAGAGGGCTACCGAGACATCTTCAAGGCCTATGTAGAAACTGAATTTGCAGCTCGTCTTTCCTGGCAATCTTCGCCCGACGACTACGGCGCTGGCCAGCGCGATGTCGCAACTCTTTACGAGTACTGGGCATTCATTCAGCTGTCGCAGGTGGTGGCCAACTTGGTTGGACAGACGTTTGATATTGGTCCGCTCGTCCAGTCTAGGCCGGATGGCCTAACGGTTGGACTTCGTACCGGCGTTGAAACCGTCCTAACGGGGGTGGTCGATCGTTTCGATCGCCGCATGAAAGTAGAGCTCTGTTTTAATCGAACATACCGCCGCAGCGCTGCGCGCATTGCATCATGGACCCGACCAATGCGCCCGGACTACTCTTTGCTGATCAGCCCCGCCGACGAGGAGCCCTCAACCTTCGAACCGATTGCTCTTCATTTTGATGCAAAGTATCGGGTCGATTTTGTAAAAGAGATCTTCGGTTCTGACGAAGAAAATGTCGACCGTTCGCAGTCCCAATCGAGCCTAGAGCGCGGGGGAGCCCTACGAGCAGATTTGCTGAAGATGCATGCATACCGTGATGCTATCCATAGAACGGCAGGTGCGTATGTACTGTACCCCGGTGGCGACAGCGAAGGAAGTGGACTCCAATACCCTGAATACCATGAGCTTCTTCCAGGGCTAGGAGCTTTCGTATTGCGACCAACGGAAACTGGTAGTGCGAGCGGTGCACCGGCGCTTAGCCGATTCATCAGCGACGTGCTGGATCACGTCGCGACCCGCCTAACTATGCATGAGCGCGGTCGATATTGGCTGGAGAATGTGTATGGTCAGTTCCAACCAGGCGGATTGAGTCGCTTGCTTGCGCCACCACCCCCAGATACAACGGTGCTTTTGGGATATGTGAAGAGCGGCGAGCACTGGGAATGGATTCAGAAGCGTAAGGCCTACAACGTGCGTGCCGGAGAGAGACGTGGAGGAGTTCATGCTGGTGCGGCACTCCTACAGAGCCAATTGCTGCTCCTCTACTGCCCGGCCGTGGACCGCATCGCGCTTGCTCGCATTGTTTCTGATGCGGAAGAGATATCGGCTGCCGGGATGGCTGCGGCGGGGTATCCAATGCCGCAAGGGAGTTACTGGTGTGTACAGCTACAGTGGATAGAGCAGGCTCAGTGGCGACAGGGAATTTCGTCTCAAGCCACTGATGCTTATGTGCAAGCACTGGGACTGGCGACTGGCGAACCCGTCGCCGTTCTATGGCGTGAGCTTCAGTTCCTTGCTTATGGGTAGTGATTGGTTGGTGAGCAGAATTGATTTCGGTAGACCAGAATCTGGCAAAGGCTATGATGGGTTGCTCGCGAAGAACTAGCGGGGGCAATTCCATCTGCGTTGCTCCCAGTGTTATAGGCATCTTGATGACGCGTCGCACCACCGCAGCAAGAACTGAGCATGTCCACCTTGCTCGTCAGCGCCCGTAAGCGCAAAAAGGCCACGTTCTCGCGTGGCCTTTTCACTTAAAACCTGGTGCTGGCTGCAGGACTCGAAATCGTAACCTGATGATTTCAAATTTTGAGTTTAATCAGTAAGCTATTGATATTCAGGGAAAATAGGCATAAGCACGATCATATAATCCAAGTTAAAGTCAGTAACTTAGCGTAGGGTAGCGAAGGCGGGACGAACGTATGACTGATCGGGGGCGATCTGTCACAGCGCTGCGTCCAGCATTCCATCGAACTGCGGCTTCGTATAGCGTGTTGGCCGCCGTTAGTGGCGCGCCTGCTCGGCGCGGCTCCGGCTCGGGGCACCACTGATGGCGAACCTTGAAGTTGCCGCGCCCATTGAGCTCTACGAGGCCGTGCACCTTCACGCTGCAACCCACGCCCCCCCCAAATGAAGCGCCCCGTCCCGATAACTACGCAAGGACGTATTCGTGCCGGGTGTCGGCACGCGGTCCCTCGACTATCGATCGAGGGTACCGCTGCGCAGCCTTTCGGACCGTCGTCAGGCGTCCCGATTGTCGTTCTCCAGAAACCGACAAAATCTCGGCGTTCGCTCTGTTGTGTGACCCCAGTGTTGCCCGCAAGGCGCCAAGGAGGCCACCATGACGGCTAGCATCCGCCGTTGATTGTCGACGATCTAGAGGTCAGTGATGGGCGGAGCCGTTCATGGTTCCGCAGCACGCATGTCCAGTTGATTGCCAGGTTATGCATCATGCGCGCTGCAATCGCCTTAACCAAGTATCCCAAGACTCAACTCTTATAGGCGGAGTAAATCTACTCTCGTAGTCCTGTCGCTTTGCGCTTTCATCGAGATCATTCTGTGTACGCCCACCTATCACCACAGTTCTAATATTTACATCCTTATTTTTATCAACCTGAAGATTGAAATATGGCCCAAGGAACGCGTTGTGGATTTTTTCCCCACTCTCTGCCCGAGCGCGAATTTTATGCGTACTTTCTCGAAAGGCATCAAGGGATCGATAGATAAATCCAAGGCGCGTTCTTATTTGGCCCGCCGCCTCAAGAATTTTATGATTAAACTCTTTGTAGTGATTCGAGTTAAGAAGATTGAAATCCGCCCCTTCACCTCGATAAGAATGACATCCATTCTTGATCGCCCGGTTAACACAACAAAGTCAACCGAGCCATCAGCAACAGGATATTCTGAAAAACAGATATATTCATCGTCAGGCATTGCATATGCCTCACCGAAAATCGAAAGATCCGTTTTCAGGAGTCTTTGAATTTCCTGCTCACCTGCGCCCGATTGAATCAGAGTATCAACACTGACTTTCGAGATCATTCCCGTGCTAATTTCTAGCTTACGCAAAATTACCTCATTGCTGTCTGAGAATCTTGAATCAACGAATGGATTCTTCTGAAATCTTAGACTATCCGCCCGCTCCAATATCCTTTGATTCAAGACACTTCGGTCATCCAGCTCAGTTCTATTGCATCCCAATATCGCACGCGCTTGATCACGCGATAAGCTCAGCCACTCAGTTCTAGGATGTAGAAGGACCCTATCGAAGGTGTCCGACTGAGGATCGCTACGCTCGTAATGTTCTATGAAAGTTGCAGGCTCAAGAACAAGCCCCTGGCTGAGCAATGAACCAATGACCATTTCAACCGCATTGGTCACTGACTGACCGTTATTCTTATTACCAAGATCGGTTAGCAGGACTGCAGTGCCAGATTGGCTCACAAAGGAGCGTACTCTGCATAATCCGCGGCTAACGCGGGTTTTCCCATCGTGAAAACTATGGACGATATCGAGTACTTTCATAATTTATTACCCTTCCTCCTGATCACTCAGGCCAGCCTCTACGAGCCTGCTGACAGCCTCATGCCGCAGATCATTGAAATGTAGATCTGCGAGCCCACACCCACAATTTGTGAAAGACGTACGAACTACGCCGGCTATCTTTGCCAGGCTCACCGAAGAACACCAGATCTGTGTAAATGGGGCGAGCGGGATTGTCGGTCGCTAGCTTCAGAATGTCGGCGCTCACGCGGGTCAGCGGCACGATTCGAGCCGTCCCGTTCTTTGTGAACACAAGCGTAACCGAGCGCCGTTGCTGGTCGATTTGGGAACGTCGCAGCCCGGCTATTTCCGACGAACGCATGCCTGTTTCGACGGCAAGGCGCACGATCCATCGGAGCGTCGGATTGCTATGGGCATCCACTGCCGCAAACAGAGATATCTGCTCCTCTTTGCTCAGGCGTCGATTGCATCCGGGCCCGGGATTTGGCTTACGCACGTTTGCGACAGGATTGAAGGTCAACCCGATCCCCCACTCTTGAATAGCAGTACGGAAGAGGTGGCCGAGCATTGGCAGTTCGATGCGGACAGTATTGTTCGACTTTCCGGCCGTTAATCGTTCGTCACGGAGCTTGGCCTCTAAGTCTGCGCTAACGGCTGCCATTGAATATTTGCCGAAGGACGCATCCAGGTGCTCGGAGGTAAAACGCTCGCTAGGCTGCGCAGTCGGCTTCTTAGTGACCGAGACCTCCTCCATGTGGCGCCTCAGCGCAGCGGATAAGGTTAGCTTCTCAGACGGAGCACGTGACAGTCGTGCGTACACGGCGTGGCCCAAGTGTTTGCCACCGGCGATATTCGATGTTCGTCGCTTCATCCGAATGATTTCGAACCAGAAACGCTTGCCCAGCAAGACGTAAGCGTAGGCCACTTTGCCCCCAGCCGTTGGCTTGCCCCATCCGGACAGCTTTGTCGCGCAAAGTCCAGTCGCGACGCTGACTCTCCCACCACTTGGGCGTCACCACGCACACAATGATCCCGATCCCCATTCCAATGCACGCAGATAGCCAGACTCTAGGGAGCTTTACGCCGGTGAGGATGGCGTCGTGAACATCGGACTGAAAGAGAGAAGGCGGGATTCCTGCTGCCTGGGCCCAACCATCCAAAAATGATCGGCCCACCGCGTAGCTGAGCGCCGCTGCCAACGTGGCAAACAGGGCCACCGCCTCTATGAGATGGTCGCCAATGTAAGAAGCAATCCCCTGAGCGGCGGAAGCTTCGGATGATGTAGTTATGGGTGCGGGAGTTGTGGTCACGGAAGTGATCGGCCTCGGACTGCCAACGGCGCACGCGCCGCAGTCGTCAAACAGCGTTAGGAACATCAACACTGTACCGAAACTGTACGTTCCGCCCTCCCCAAAAACAAAAAGGCCACGCTCTCGCGTGGCCTTTTCACTTGAAACTGGTGCCGGCTGCAGGACTCGAACCCGCCACCTGATGATTACAAATCAACTGCTCTACCTGATGAGCTAAGCCGGCATATTTGGTGCAGACCGAGATTCTACTGCATGCGGTGCACTTTGACGATGGCTATTTCACCACCTTGAGCGACGGCTTCTTGCCGCCGATGCGGGGCACCGGCGGAGGCGTGGGGTCGTCGTCGGACGAGCCCGGGGCGCCCTCTTCCGCGGTTACCGGAGCGGGGGTGTCCGCGTCTACCGAGGCCAGTTTCGGTGGCGGGTTGTTTTCCCGTTCCGTGGCGGCCTGAGTTTCGGGGATGCTGCGCTCCACCGGGAATGCCATGCCCTGCCCGTTCTCGCGTGCATAGATTGCCAGCACGTTTTCCACGGGCACGTCGATTTTGCGCGACACGCCACCGAAGCGGGCGCTGAATGCAATCCACTCGTTGCCCATGTCCAGGCCGCTGGTCGCGTCGAAGCTCACGTTCAGCACGATCTCGTTGTTCTTAACGAACTCGCGCGGCACGTTGGTGTTGGCGTCGACAAAGACCGCGACGTACGGCGTGAAGCCGTTGTCCGTGCACCATTCGTAGATGGCGCGGATCAGGTAGGGCTTGGTGGAAGTTTCAGACATTACGCTTTGCGGTGGCGTCTAATCCGTCTTAACGACGCATTACCTTTTCAGACGGGGTCAGTGCTTCGATGTAGGCCGGGCGGCTGAAAATGCGTTCGGCGTACTTCAGCAGCGGAGCGGCGTTCTTCGACAGTTCAATGCCGTAATGGTCCAGGCGCCACAGCAGCGGGGCGATGGCCACGTCCAGCATCGAGAACTCTTCGCCCAGCATGTACTTGTTCTTGACGAAGATCGGTGCCAGCTGGGTCAGGCGGTCGCGAATCGCGGCGCGGGCGCGCTCGTGGTTCTTTTCGGCGGCCTTGCCCTTTTCGTTCTCCAGCGTGTACACGTGGGTGAACAGTTCCTTTTCGAAGTTGAACAGGAACAGGCGGGCGCGGGCGCGTTGCACCGGGTCGGCCGGCATCAGTTGCGGATGCGGGAAGCGCTCGTCGATGTACTCGTTGATGATGTTCGACTCGTACAGGATCAGGTCGCGTTCGACCAGGATCGGCACCTGGCCGTACGGGTTCATCACCGAAATGTCTTCCGGCTTGTTGAACAGGTCAACGTCGCGGATCTCGAAGTCCATGCCCTTTTCGAACAGGACGAGGCGGCAACGCTGGGAAAACGGGCAGGTGGTACCCGAATACAACACCATCATGGTTGAATTCCTTGGGTGTGAAGTGCGCCAAATTCAAGAAAACTTGACGAACTCGGCAGAGCTAGATCAGACAGGGCAACGATTTTGCCGGATCGCCCTATCGAAAAGCAAATTAGTTACAAATAGCCGGGTACGACGCATGGTGACGCCGGTGCTACTTTCGGACGGAAAGCCGCAAGATAAAAGGGCCGGCGCGGTGCTGCACTGCTGCAACTTCCGCGCCGGCCCTTCGGATGGCGTTACTGCGCTGTTACATTTTCTGTTACAACTTCCGGCGCGCGATGGCGCCGGCGGGACCTGGAATTACTTCACGTCCTTCCAGAAAGCGGCGTTCAGGCGCCACACGAACACCATCAGCACGCCCAGGAACATCAGCACCCAAACCCCCAGGCGCTTGCGATGGCTTTGCGCCGGCTCGGCCATCCAGTTCAGGTAGTTCACCAGGTCGGCCACGGCCTGGTCATATTCCTGCGTGCTCAGCTTGCCCGGGGTCAGCTGTTGCCAGCCGGCCAGCTTGTGCACCTTCTCGCCATGCTCTTCCACTTCGGCGAACTTCGGCGCGCGCTGGCCCTGCAGTTCCCACAGCACGTGCGGCATGCCCACGCTCGGGAAGACCATGTTGTTCCAGCCCGTGGCGCGGCTGTCGTCGCGGTAGAACGTGCGCAGGTAGGTGTAGAGCCAGTCGTTGCCGCGGGCGCGGGCGATGACCGACAGGTCCGGTGGCATCGCGCCGAAGAAGGCCTTGGCGTCCTTCGGCGGCATGGCGATGGTCATCGTCTCGCCTACCTTGTCGGCCGAGAACAACAGGTTCTGGCGGATCTGGTCGTCCGTGAGGTCCAGGTCCTTGAGCCGGTTGTAGCGCATCATCGACGCGCCGTGGCAGTTCAGGCAGTAGTTGACGAACAGCTTGGCGCCACGCTGCAGCGACGATACGTCGCTCGTGTCCAGCGGTGCCGGCTCCAGCGGGTAGCCTCCCTCTGAAGCCGTCGCGGGCAGCGCGGCAAGGCATGCGCCGACCAGTGCGAAGATCGAAAGCAACTTTTTCATCTTGTGTCCTTGTCCTCTTGTAGGGTCGCGCAGCGTCTTAGTGCGGATGGAACGTGACGCGCTCCGGCACCGGCTTGAACGTGCCGGCACGGCTCCACAGCGGCATGATCAGGAAGAAGGCGAAGTACAGCAGCGTACCAAGCTGCGACACCTTCTCACCCACCGGCGACGGCGGTTGCACACCCAGGTAGCCCAGGACCAGGAACACCACCACGAAAACGATCAGGATCGTCTTGTGGAAAGCGGGACGATAGCGGATGGACTTGACCGGCGAGCAGTCGAGCCACGGCATGAAGAACAGCACGATCACCGAGCCGCCCATCACCAGCACGCCCCAGAACTTGGCGTCGATGAAGTAGAAGCCCACGGCCAGGATCACCATGATGGCCACCGAGCCAATCCTGATGCGTGCATCCTTCGTGCGCAGGAACACCATGCCCAGCACGACCGCGAAGAACAGCCACAGGATCGGCAGGAAGTTCGACGTCGTGGCGCGCAGCATCGAGTAGAACGGCGTGAAGTACCACACCGGTGCAATGTGCGGCGGCGTCTTGAGCGGATCAGCCGGGAAGAAGTTGTTGGCTTCCAGGAAATAGCCGCCCACGTCCGGGAAGAAGAAGATCACGGCCGAGAACAGGATCAGGAAGCCGGCCACGCCCAGCAGGTCGTGCACGGAGTAGTACGGGTGGAACGGAATGCCGTCGAGCGGAATGCCGTTTTCATCCTTCTTCGCCTTGATCTCCACGCCGTCCGGGTTGTTCGAGCCCACTTCGTGCAGCGCGATGATGTGCGCCACCACCAGGCCCAGCAGCACCAGCGGTACCGCAATCACGTGGAACGAGAAGAAGCGGTTCAGCGTGGCATCGCTTACCACGTAGTCACCGCGGATGAACAGCGACAGGTCCTGGCCGATCACCGGGATGGCCGAGAACAGGTTCACGATCACCTGCGCGCCCCAGTACGACATCTGGCCCCATGGCAACAGGTAGCCCATGAACGCCTCTGCCATCAGGCACAGGAAGATCAGGCAGCCGAAGATCCAGACCAGTTCGCGCGGCTTGCGGTACGAGCCGTACAGCAGGCCACGGAACATGTGCAGGTACACCACGACGAAGAACGCCGAGGCGCCGGTCGAGTGCATGTAGCGGATCAGCCAGCCCCATGGCACTTCGCGCATGATGTATTCCACGCTGGCGAACGCCACGGGAATGCCGGCGGAGTTGAGCGTGGCGTCCGGCTTGTAGTTCATCACCAGGAAGATGCCGGTGACGATCTGGATCACCAGCACCAGCAGCGCGAGCGAACCGAAGAAATACCAGAAGTTGAAATTCTTCGGCGCGTAGTACTTCGAGAGATGATCTTCCCAGAGTTGGGTAGCGGGGAAACGGGCATCGATCCAGCCCAGCAGCCCGGTAGTCTTGACTTCTTTTTCGGCCGCCATGATCACGCTTCTCCTTTCTCGTCCTTGCCGATCACGATCTTGGTGTCGGTCAGGAACTGGTACGGGGGTACGTCAAGATTCTGCGGTGCCGGCTTGTTCTTGAACACGCGGCCTGCCAGGTCGAAGGTGGAGCCGTGGCATGGGCACAGGAAACCGGGATCGGCGCCGAGCTGTGGATTGGCGCCCGAAGCAAATGGGCCGGATGGCGAGCAGCCAAGATGGGAGCAAATGCCAACCACGACCAGCAGGTCCTTGTGGTCAGCGCGCGAGCGGGTCTCGTTCTTGCAATACTCCGGCGTCTTCATGGTGAAGGGAACGTCGGAATTGGGATCCGCTACCTCAGCGTCGGTCTTCTTCAGAGATGCCAGCATCTCCGGGGTACGGCGCAGAATCCAGACCGGTTTGCCACGCCATTCCACCGTCATCATTTCACCGGGCTTCAAAGCGCCTACGTCTGCCTCGACGGGCGCCCCGGCGGCCTTGGCCTTCTCCGACGGTGCAAAGGTGCTGACGAACGGTACTGCTACTGCTACGCCTCCTACGCCGCCCGCGACCGAAGTCGCGATCAACCAATTGCGGCGACCTTTGTCCACGTTCTTCACGTCTTGCTGGTCACTCATTCCAAACCCCAGGGGATGTCATCAATTGAATCCTGCGTCAACAAAAAATTATACCTGAGGCACATCTGGCGACGATAGGCGAACTACTGATAGCCGTGACGCCGATAATCGGTCATGGGGAACGGTCATGGGGGCGTTCGAACGCGGCATCCAGACTTGCACTCGAGGTTGCGATGATGCAGTCTTAGTCAAATACAAACGTTAATCTGAAACAACAAACTTGGAGAAAAGCCTATGGGAATGATGAGCGAGTTCAGAACTTTCGCCATGCGCGGCAATGTGGTGGATCTGGCTGTGGGTGTCATCATTGGCGCGGCATTCGGCAAGATCGTCGATTCGATCGTCAATGACCTGATCATGCCGCTGGTGGGGCGCGTGATTGGCAAGCTGGATTTCTCCAACATGTTCGTGGTACTGGCGGATCCGCCGCCAGGCACGCCGAATACGCTCGATGCCTTGAAGAAGGCCGGCGTACCGGTGTTTGCCTATGGGAATTTCCTGACCATCGTGGTCAATTTCGTGATTCTGGCGTTCATCATTTTCATGATGGTTCGCGCGTTCAACAAGATGCGCGCGAAGGAAGCCGAGCCGGCCGCGCCGGCTGCCCCGCCCGAGGACATCGTTCTGCTGCGTGAAATTCGCGACAGCCTGAGGTCCCCGCGCGTCTGATTCTTAAGGCTTTTTTGCGGAGTCTTCCGCTACCGGACCCGGCTCAGACCGGGTTCGGGATATCGATAAAGGTGTGGCGCAGTTCAAAGCGTTGCGCCAGATGTTCACCCACGGCCCGGATGCCATAGCGCTCCGTGGCGTGATGGCCTGCCGCGATATAGGCCACGCCGCTTTCGCGCGCCATATGCGTGGTCGGCTCCGACACTTCGCCACTGATATAGACATCCACGCCTGCGGCAATTGCAGCGCCAAAGTAGCCCTGCGCGCCACCGGTGCACCAGCCCACGGTGCGAATCGTCTGTTCCGGATCGCCAATCGTCAGCGGCTCGCGCTCCAGCACGCCACCCACATGCGCGGCAAATGCGTGCAGCGGCATTGGGTGCGGTAGCGTGCCGGTCCAGCCGAGTTGGTCGTCGCTGAAACGGCCGTTCGGCGTCAGGCCAAGCTGCAGCCCCAGTTGTGCGTTATTGCCGAGCTCGGCGTGATTGTCGAGCGGCAGGTGATAGGCCAGCAGGTTGATATCGGCACCAAGCAGCTTCTTCAAGCGTGCGTGCTTCTGGCCGATGACGCGTGCATCCTCGTTCTTCCAGAAGTAGCCATGGTGAACCAGGATGGCATCGGCGCCGGCTTCGATTGCGGCTTCGATCAGGGCCAGGCTGGCCGTAACGCCAGTGACGATATGCGTGACGTCAAGGCAACCTTGTACTTGAAGTCCGTTGGGGCAATAGTCCTTGAAACGCGGCACTTCCAACAGGTCGTTCAAGTACAATTCAAGCTCTTTTGTTTTCATTTTCGGGTCAAAACTCCAATATGTTGCGCCGCTTCTGGCTGTTTTTCGCTCAGGCTGTCACGGTCGTGCTGGCCGTGTGGTTCGTGGTAGCCACGCTCAAGCCCGATTGGCTACAGCGCGGGCGGGTGGCCGTGCAATCGGGGTCGCCCATCGTGGCACTGAAGGAAGTCGTGCCGAGTGTGGCCGGGTCCGCGGCACAAGGGTCATATAGCGACGCCGCAAAAGAAGCCATGCCCGCGGTGGTCAACATTTTCACCAGCAAGAACGGCACGAAGCGGTCGCCCAATCCGCAGGCGGAGGATCCGTGGTTCCGGTTCTTCTTTGGCGATCGGCTGCCGGAGCGCCAGGAGCCGGTGTCCAGCCTGGGCTCGGGCGTGATCGTCAGCGCCGAGGGTTACATTCTAACCAACCACCATGTGGTGGATGGCGCCGATGAAATCGAGGTCGCACTGACCGATGGCCGCAAGGCCAACGCCAAGGTGGTGGGCTCCGATCCCGAGACCGATCTGGCCGTACTGAAGATTACGCTCAAGGATCTGCCTGCGATTACGCTGGGCCGGATCGAGAATGTGAAGGTCGGCGATGTGGTGCTGGCTATCGGCAATCCGTTCGGCGTGGGTCAGACGGTGACGATGGGCATTGTGTCGGCACTGGGCCGCAGCCATCTGGGTATCAACACGTTTGAAAACTTCATCCAGACCGATGCGGCGATCAACCCGGGCAACTCGGGCGGTGCACTGGTGGATGCGCAGGGCAACCTGCTCGGCATCAACACCGCCATCTATTCGCGCTCGGGCGGCTCGCTGGGTATTGGCTTTGCCATTCCGGTGTCCACGGCCAAGCAGGTGATGGAGTCGATCATCTCCACCGGCAGTGTGACGCGCGGCTGGATTGGTGTGGAACCGCAGGACCTGACGCCGGAAATTGCTGAATCGTTTGGTCTCGATGCCAAGGAAGGCGCACTGATCGCAGCTGTGGTTCAGGGCGGACCGGCAGACAAGGCCGGCGTGAAGCCTGGCGATGTGTTGGTATCGGTCGACAATCAGGTGATCTCGGATACCACGGCGCTGCTCAATGCCATCGCGCAATTGAAGCCTGGTGCCGATATCAAGATGAAGGTAATTCGCCGCGGCAAGCCAGCAGATGTCACTGTGACAATCGGCAAGCGACCACCTCCGCCACGGCGTGCCATGCCGTTGGACGAGGAAGAGTGATTGCGGTTGGTGGTGATGTTGGTGATGCGGTGAGGTAGTTGGGTGGCGGCTGGTGCTGCTGCTTTGCGAGAAACAAAAAGCCTCCGTCAGAGATGACGGGGGCTTTTTGTTTTGGGGGCTTCGGTTTGCTGGTGGCGAGCGCCGGCGTGGTTGGGGGTTGATGCGCTTTGCCCTCTCCCCCGGCCCCTCTCCCGCTTTGCGGGCGAGGGGAGACAACCGTGGGCACGTCGGATGCAGGCGGTGAACGCGGGCGTGGTTGGGGGTGGATGCGCTTTGCCCTCTCCCCCGGCCCCTCTCCCGCTTTGCGGGCGAGGGGAGCAAACCAACAGCGGTCGATATGCCTGTGGTGGTCTCCCCTCTCCCGCGCGCGGGAGAGGGGCTGGGGGAGAGGGCCCGACGCATCAAGCCCCACCAGCCGATTCCAAAACCCCAAATACAAAACGCCGGCATCCTTGCGGATGCCGGCGTTTTGATCAAGCCGAATCTGAAGCGGGCTTACACCCGCGTCAAATTAGAACTTGTGGCGAACACCAACCACTGCGCCCAGTTGGTTCGACGAACCGTTGGTCGCGCCGAAGCCCGAACCACCAGCGCCGGTACCCGACAGACCCAGAGCCGAACCGTCCTTGTTCTTTGCGTAAGCGACGTTGAAGTACGCGTCGGTACGCTTCGAGAAGGCGTAGTCCGTCGACACCACGAACGACCACGGATCAGCCTTGGTGTTGCGGAAGTCTTGGTAGTAAGCGGCGCCCGTCAGCGACAGAGCCGGCGTCAGCTGGTAGCCCATGCCGACCCAGTACAGGTTCGACACGTTCACGCCAGCTTGGGGAGCTGCTGCGCCGCCCAGAACCGAACCCGGCAGCACTGCGCCTTGCAGGGCGTGAGCGTAACGGTAGCCAGCGAACACCTTGGCCGGGCCGAAGGCGTACGAACCAGCGACCGAAGCGCGTTGGATCTTGGCGCTACCCAGGGTAGTCGTGTACGGGTTCTGACCTTGGTTGGTCTCGTCGAACACTGCGCCGACCGAGAACGGGCCGCCGTTGTACACCAGGCTGGCGCTGTATTCACGGCCAGTCTTGTACGAACCCGGGACTTCACCCGAGATGCCGCCGTACTGCGAAACCGTACCAACGGTGTTGGCGCCCGTGCTGTACAGGGCCGTGGCGGTCAGGCCACCGAACGTGCCAACGTACTTCAGCGAGTTGTCAGCACGCGACTGGAACTCGGTACCTTGCGACGTGATCGAGTAGTTGCTCGAAATCGACATCGGGTCAAACGCCAGACCGAAGTCATAGAACGGCGTTTGGTGACGACCCAGGGTCAGCTGGCCGAATTGGCTTTGCACACCGACGAAGGCTTGACGGCCGAACAGACGACCACCTTGACCCGACACGCCGGTGTCAACGCTGAAACCGCTTTCCAGGACGAACACGCCCTTCAGACCGCCGCCCAGATCTTCCACACCGCGCAGGCCCCAACGGCTGCCGGACATGTTGCCCGAGTTCAGGCGGACCACGTCGTGGCTACCCGTCTGACCAGCAGTGTTCGGCTGGTGGTTCTGGTATTCGATGCCAGCGTCAACCACACCGTACAGGGTCACGCTCGACTGGGCATACGCACCGCCGGCGGCCAGAGCGGCAACGGCAGCTGCAAACAGTTTCATCTTCATATCGACACTTTCCTTGTCAACTGATTGGGAAATCTTGGTTGCCCAAGTGCTTGGGCGACGCATTAACCTTCACGTCTGCGTCGTATTATGTGTCACCCCCCCTGCCCGTCAGAAGTCTTTTTCGCCGTAAACACGGTTTACTGACGCTTCTTGTTGTGATGAAGCAACAGCAAACCGTGTAGTTTTCACCATTTTGGTGCAAAACGCAGCATTCAGAGCCGGGGGATACAGGCCGTTAACATCTGGCGGGGAACTCAGTCAGCCTGGGTTTCGCCCTCTGCAGCGGTTCCTAGTGGCTGTTTGGCCACAAAGCGGGCCATCAGCAGGCCGAGTTCGTACAACGCGATCAGCGGTACGGCCAGCAGCAGTTGCGACATCACGTCAGGCGGGGTGACCACGGCGGCAATAATGAATGCGCCAACAATCACATACGGACGGATCTGCCGCAGCTTTTCCAGTTCCACCACGCCGAACTTCACTAGCACGATCACCACCACCGGCACTTCGAACGTGATGCCGAATGCCAGGAACGTGGTCATGGCGAAGCTCAGGTACTTGTCGATGTCGGTCGACATCTCGGCACCGAGCGGCGCGTTGTAGTGCGCCATGAAATGGAACACCGTCGGAAACACTAGGAAGTACGCGAATGCCACGCCGCACAGGAACAGCACATAGGTGCTCGACACCAGCGGCAGGATCAGCTTCTTCTCATGCTGGTACAGCCCCGGCGCCACGAAGCGCCAGATCTGGTACAGCACCCACGGCAGCGCGATCAGGAACGATACGAGCATCGTCACCTTCATCGGCACGAAGAACGAGCCGGTGACGTCGGTCACGATCATCCGGCCATTCTTGGGCAGCGACTGCGTCAGCGGCGCGGAAAACAGATTGAAGATCTCGGCCGCCCAGTAGACCAGGCAGACGAAGACGAGGATCACCCCGGCCACCGCCTTGACCAGCCGCTCGCGCAGCTCGATCAGGTGGGAAATGAAGGTCTCTTGCTGGGACTCGGCGTTCGGGTCGTTGGGATCGTTGGGGTCTTGGGTGCCCGCCATGCTTACTCGAAGAAGGAACGGTTACGGCCGCTGGCCGGGCGATGGCGCTTCACGCGTGCGGCGCCGGACTGCACCCAGACGCGCGTATTCTGCTGGCGCTTGAACCAGAGCGGCCGCGCGCCCTGCTTGACACGCCAGCTCTTGCGACCGTTATGGGATTTGTGCGCGCTGTCCCAGCTCGGCACATAGCCGCCGGAGACGTCGGTGCCGCCGAAACCGGAAGCGCCCGCCTGCGCGGAAGATTCCGTGCCCCCCAGCGCTTCGTTCAGCTGCTGGGTGTGCTCGTTGACTTCCTTGTGGATGGTCTGCTCGACGTCGCGCGCAGCGTTCTCGAATTCCGTGCGCATCTTGCGCAGTTCCTCGAGTTCCACCTCGCGGCTGACTTCGGCCTTTACATCATTGATATAGCGCTGCGCACGGCCAACCAGTGCGCCAACCGTGCGCGCTACCTTCGGCAAACGCTCAGGGCCGATCACGATCAGCGCAACGGCGCCGATCAATGCCAGCTTGGAAATGCCGAGATCGATCATGCGGACATCTGGACAAGGACACGGGACAGGCAGGCCGCGCCAGGCGCGGCCGCCAGGAGGATGACTGGCAAGGAAGAATCGTCAGCAGATTACTGCTGGCGCGACTTTTCCTTGGCTTCGACGTCGATCGTGGTGGTATCGCGCAGTTCCTTGGCCGGCGCGCCCGGGGCAGCATCAGCGCCCTCGGCGTTGCCGTCCTTCATGCCGTCCTTGAAGCCCTTCACCGCGCCGCCCAGATCCTGGCCGATATTGCGCAGCTTCTTGGTACCGAAGACGAGCATCACGATCACCAGCACGATCAGCCAGTGCCAAATGCTAAACGAACCCATTTCTTGCTCCTGATAAAGCCGCGGGCGTCGGAATATTAGCCGCCCGGCCCCGTAGTTCCGTCCCTCAAAGGCTGCGCCGGGCGACGGTGGCCGGCGCAACATCGAACCGGGACATTGCTGCCCCGGCCTGTCTCATACCCAGGCTGCCTGACCGGTTTCCCGTTCAGAACGCCGGTGACTTCCACTGGTCGCGCGGGCCGCCGAGTACATGCAGATGAAGGTGGAACACCTCCTGTCCGCCGTCCGTACCGGTGTTGATCACCGTGCGGAACCCGTTGTTGCAGCCGGCAAGGCGCGCCAGTTCAGGCACCTTGAGCATTATTCTAGCAAGCACTTCCGCATCGCCGGGTCCGCATTCGGCCAGCGAATCGACATGCGATTTCGGAATAACCAGAAAGTGTACCGGCGCTTTGGGATGGATATCGTGAAATGCCAGCAGGTCGTCGTCTTCATACAGCTTTTTCGACGGGATCTGACCGGCCACGATCTTGCAGAAAATGCAATTGTCCTGGGAATTCATGACGTTTTTGTTGCAGCTTGTTGACGCACTGGCTGCGCCACGCCAACCCGCTGCCACTTTTTTCTTTGTTTCTCTGCCCCGCCCCAGCTTTCAGAGCGGTTCGCCCGGATACATCGGCTTGCGGTCGTTCAGGTACAGCCAGCCTTTGACGATACGATACAGTATCCACAGCGACAACACGCAGAACACGCCTATTGCCAGTGGGAACAGCAATACCGTCACAAACATGACGCCGCCCACCACGTACCAGACGATCGACCACCAGAACGTGCGGATCTGCCAGGCAAAGTGCGATGCATACACGGTGCCGCGCGTATCGTCGCGCTTGACGTAGTTGACGATGATCGCAATCAGCGCCGTGATACCGCCCGTAAACCAGTGGATCGCGTAGAGCGCGTAGAGGATGTGCGTGAGCTTGCGCAGCCCATCGAGCTTGTCCGCATCCGCGGTCGTCGTGACTTGCGTGGTGTAGTCCGTCGCCATCGTGCCCTCCAGCGTTGCGCCATACCCGGAACCGTTCCGAGTGGCTTTCGCGTAATACTACTACCGGGCTACTCCTTGCGGCTGGCCTTCTCGACCAGGCCCGACAGACCTTCCCGGCGCGCCAGCTCGTTGACCACGTCGGCCGGCGAGGCGCCGAAGCGTGACAGCAGTACCAGCGTGTGGAACCACAGGTCGGCCACTTCGTAGACCACCTTGCCCACGGCCTCGTCGCTCAGGTTTGCCGCGCGGGCATCCTTGGCGGCCATCACGGTCTCGGTGGCTTCCTCGCCAATCTTCTTCAGGATGGCGTCGTCGCCCTTCTTGAAGAGCTTGGCCACATACGATTGCTCGTGATCGCCGCCGTTCTCGGGCTTGCGCGATTCCAGCGTGGCCGCCACGCGTGCCAGCACGTCGGCCTGGTTGATTTCCTGGGTCATGGTTTTGCGGCGTAGATCGTGGACGGGTCCTTGAGCACCGGCTCGACGGTCTGCCAGTCTCCCGACTCGACATCGCCCTCGAACTTCTGGAAGAAGCACGAATGGCGGCCCGTATGGCACGCGATGCTGTCGATCTGCGTGACCTTCAGCAGCACCACATCCTCGTCGCAGTCCAGACGGATCTCATGCACCTTCTGCACATGGCCCGATTCCTCGCCCTTGTGCCACAGGCGCTTGCGCGAGCGCGACCAGAACACGGCCTCGCCCAGTTCCACAGTGCGCTGCAGCGCCTCGCGGTTCATGAACGCAAACATCAGCACATCGTTGGAGCCCGTCTCCTGGACGATCACCGGCACCAGGCCGTTATCGTCCCACCTCACCTTGTTCAACCACTTCTTTGCCATGATCAGATCCGGACCGGAATGCCCTCGCGGGCCATGAATGCCTTTGCTTCGCCAACCGTGTGCTGGCCATAGTGGAAGATGCTCGCGGCCAGCACGGCATCGGCATGTCCCAGGCGAATGCCGTCGGCCAGGTCCTGCAAGCCGCCCACGCCGCCCGATGCAATCACCGGTACCGGCACCGCATCGCTGACCGCGCGCGTCAGTTCCAGGTCGAAACCGCTCTTGGTGCCGTCGCGGTCCATGCTGGTCAGCAGGATCTCGCCCGCGCCGCGGCGCGCCATTTCTTGCGCCCACTCCACGGCGTCCAGTCCGGTGGCCTTGCGGCCGCCATGCGTGAACACTTCCCAGCGCGCCGGTTCGCCCGGGGCCGAACTGCGCTTGGCGTCGATGGCCACCACGATGCATTGCGAACCGTACTTGCCGGTGGCGTCTGAAACCAGTTGCGGATTGGCGATGGCCGACGAATTGACGCTGATCTTGTCCGCGCCAGCGTTCAGCAGGCGCCGTACGTCTTCCACGGCGCGCACGCCGCCGCCCACGGTCAGCGGAATGAAGACCTGTGACGCCACCGCCTCGATGATGTGGAGGATCAGGTCGCGGCCATCGCTGGTCGCGGTAATGTCCAGGAAAGTGATTTCGTCGGCGCCCTGCTCGTCATAGCGGCGCGCGATTTCCACGGGGTCGCCCGCGTCGCGCAACTCGACGAAGTTGACACCCTTGACCACCCGCCCGTTGGTCACGTCCAGGCAGGGGATGATACGTTTGGCTAGCATGAAAGTCCTTGCCTGCCGCCGCCCGCCCGGGCAGCGGCTGGTTGTGGCGTCCTGCCTGGCAGCGTTATTCCGCGCCCAGCTTGTCCGCGTGTGCCTGGGCGTCGGCGAAGTTCAGGTCGCCCGAATAGATCGCGCGGCCGCAGATCACACCCTCCACGCCGTCTTTTTCCACGGCGCAAAGCTGGTTGATATCGACCATGTTCGACAGGCCGCCGCTGGCAATCACAGGGATCGACATCGACTGGGCCAGCCTGACCGTGGCATCGATGTTGATGCCCTGCAGCATGCCGTCGCGGCCAATGTCGGTGTAGATGATCGCTTCCACGCCGTAGTCTTCGTACTTGCGTGCCAGATCCTCCACTTCATGGCCGGTCAGCTTGCTCCAGCCGTCGGTGGCAACCTTGCCGTCCTTGGCATCGAGCCCGACGATGATGTGGCCGCCGAAGGCCGAGCAGGCGTCCTTCAGGAAGCCGGGATTCTTCACCGCGGCGGTGCCGATGATCACGTACGAGAGGCCGTCGTCGAGCCAGCGCTCGATCGTGTTCAGGTCGCGGATACCGCCGCCGAGCTGCACGGGGATCTCGTCGCCCACTTCGGCAATGATGGACCTGATGGCCGCCTCATTGCGTGGCTTGCCAACAAACGCGCCATTCAGGTCGACCAGATGCAGGCGACGCGCGCCCTGGTTGACCCAGTGGCGTGCCATGGCGGCGGGATCTTCGGAAAAGACGGTGGCCTGGTCCATGTCGCCTTGTTTGAGGCGTACACACTGACCGTCCTTCAGGTCGATGGCCGGAATGAGCAACATAGCGTAACGAGCGTGGTGGTTGTGTAAAAAGGAAAATGGTAGCGATGCCGGCGCGCCGCGCCGGCGTTCAGGTCATGTCAGTTTTGCAGTGGATGCAGTCTGGTTCGGTGGCTCTGAACGAAATCGCTGGGACAGTTGTGACAGTTCTGGGTAGTGCTTATGGCGCTTCAGGTAACAGGTGCTTCTGACGCTTTACGGATTCCAGTGCACGAAATTCCGGTATAGCTGCAAACCCATCGCGGCGCTCTTCTCCGGGTGGAACTGCGTGGCGAAAATATTATCGCGTGCCACCGCGCTGGTAAACACAACGCCGTAATCCGTTTCGCCGGCGATATGGGCCGGGTCCTGCGCGTGCACATAGTAGCTGTGCACGAAATAGAACCAGCTGTCGTCCGGGATGCCGTTCCACAGCGGGTGGCTCAGTGCCTGGCGCACGCGGTTCCAGCCCATTTGCGGCACCTTGAAGCGCGAGCCATCGGCCTGCGTCATCCCTTCCAGCTCAAAGCGGATCACCTCGCCGGGCATCAGCGCCAGCGCCGGCGTGCTGTCCGCACCAGCCCGAGCTTCGCGGCTACGCTCGAACAGCATCTGTTCGCCAACGCACACACCGAGCATCGGCTTGCTGGCCGCGGCTTCCAGCACCGCCTCCTGCAGGCCCGATTCACCGAGCGCGCCCATGCAGTCAGGCATGGCTCCCTGGCCTGGCAACACCACGCGGTCCGCCGCGCGAATGCCCTCGGGCCGGTCCACGACCTGCACGTCCGCTTCCGGTGCCGCGGCACGCAGTGCCTGCGCCACCGAGCGCAGGTTGCCCATGCCGTAATCCACAATTGCTATGGTAGTCATGATTTCAAAACAGGCAACAATGTCTTAAGCCCGTCCACAATGAATTCAACGGCCAGCGCCGACAGGATCAACCCCATCAGGCGCGTGCCGATATTGATCCCGGTCCTGCCCACTACCCGTGCGATGGGATCCGCCGCACGGAATGTGCCATACACTACCAGGCCCAGCACCACCCCGATCCCTACCAGTATCAGCAACTCGTACCAGTGATGCGTCTTGCCTGCATAGACGATCACCGTGCTGATCGAACCCGGCCCGGTCAGCAGCGGCAGCGCCAGCGGCACCACCGCGATGCTGGTCTTGGCCTCGGCCTCGTCCTCTTCCTCGGGCGTGGCCTTGGTGCGGCCAGTCTGCGCGTTCAGCATGTTCATGGCCATCATGATCATGATGAGTCCGCCGCCCACCTGCAACGACGCCACCGAGATATTGAAGAACTCAATGATCTGCTGGCCCAGCAACGCCGACAAGCCCACCACGATCGCCACGGCAATCGATGCCGTCTTGATCGTCTTCAGCTTCTCGGTCTCGGTCTGCTGACTGGTCAGGCTGATGAAGAACGGGATCGCCCCGATCGGATTGATCAGCGCCAGCAGCGAGATAAAGGACTTGAGCGTATCCATCGGGACGCGGGAGTGTCGGTTGTCAGCGTTGCCGCAACCAGCCGGCACGCCTGCTACACGGGGCGCAGGTCAGTGGTGAAGTCTAGGGTCAGTGGCGAGTATCGGTCAGAGCGTACCCTTGGTCGATGGAATCTGGTTGCCCGCGCGCGGATCCAGCTCCACCGCCATGCGCAGTGCACGGCCAAAGGCCTTGAACACCGTTTCGCATTGATGGTGCGCATTGATGCCGCGCAGGTTGTCGATATGCAGCGTCACGCCGGCATGATTGACAAAGCCACGGAAGAACTCGATGGTCAGGTCCACGTCGAAGGTGCCCACGCGGGCACGCGTGAACGGCACATGGAATTCCAGGCCGGGACGACCCGAGAAGTCGATCACCACGCGCGACAGGCATTCGTCCAGCGGCACGTAGCTGTGGCCATAGCGCGTGATGCCCTTCTTGTCGCCAATGGCGCGCGCCACGGCCTGGCCCAGCGTAATGCCGACATCTTCCACCGTATGGTGATCGTCGATATGGGTGTCGCCCGTGGCCTCGACCTCGAGGTCGAACATCCCATGCCGGGCAATCTGGTCCAGCATGTGGTCGAGGAAAGGCACGCCGGAGGCCAGCTTCTGGCGGCCGGTGCCATCAAGGTTCAGCGAAACGCGAATCTTCGTTTCCGAGGTATCGCGGGTGACCTCTGCAACACGCATGGTGGGGTTAATCCTGCAATGAAGCGTTGAACGCTTCAAGAAACTGCGCGTTTTCTTCGGGAGTGCTGACCGTCACGCGCAGACAGTTGGCCAGCAATGCGTGCATTTTACTCACGTTCTTGATCAATACCTTCCGCGCGAGCAATCGGTCGAACGTCTGTGCCGCATCCGCCACGCGCACCAGCAGAAAGTTGGCGGCGCTCGGGAACACCGTCACACCCGGCATGGCGGCCATGGCTTGCGCCAGCTTCGTGCGTTCGGCACGCAGTTGCGCGGCCTGGTCGTCGAGCACGCTCACGTGTTCCAGCGCAAACAGCGCGGTGGCTTCGGTCAGCACATTGACGTTATACGGCGGCCGCACCTTGTCCAGTTGCGACAGCCATTCCGGTGCACCGGCCACATAGCCCAGGCGGATACCTGCCAGACCCAGTTTCGACACCGTGCGCATGACCAGCAGGTTGCCGAATTCGGTCAGGCGCGGCATCCAGCTTTCCTGCGCAAACGGCTGGTAGGCCTCGTCCACCACCACCAGGCTCTGGCACACCTCGCCCTGGGCCGCGCGCAGGATTGCCTCCATGTCGGCAGCATCGAACAGATTGCCAGTCGGATTGTTCGGGTAGGCCAGGTAGATGATCGCGGGCTTGTGCTCGGCCATCGCGGCCAGCATTGCCGCCCGGTCCAGCGTGAAATCGGCGCGCAGCGGCACGCCCACGAATTCCAGTCCGGCGAACTGCGCCGACATCGCATACATGACGAAGCCCGGCACCGGCGCCAGTACCTTGGCACCGGGCTTTGCGGCAGCCAGCGAAAGAATGCTGATCAGTTCGTCCGAACCGTTGCCAAGCAATACCTCCATGCCGGCCGGCACCTGCATCACCGTCTTGAGGCTCGCGCGCAGCGCTTCGCTGGTCGGCACCGGATAGCGATTGAGTGCCACCTCGCCCAGCCGCGCGGCCAGTTGCGCGCGCAGGTCGGGCGGCAGCCGGTACGGGTTCTCCATCGCGTCGAGCTTCACCAGTCCGTGCGAATCGGCCACGTGGTAGGCGCCCATGGCGCGCACGTCGTCACGGATGATGCGTTCGATCAGGGATGGGTCTACGGCTGACATAACGGTCCTTGGAAAAAATCAGTCTGAAACGGTTTAACGCCGGAAGCGGTATTCAGCGCTGCGGGCGTGGGCTTGGAGACCCTCGCCGTAGGCCAGTTCGGCGGCGATCTGGCCCAGCATCTGCGCCCCGCCCTCGCTCACTTCAATCAGGCTCGAACGCTTCTGGAAGTCGTACACGCCCAGCGGCGACGAGAAGCGCGCAGTGCGCGAGGTGGGCAGCACGTGGTTCGGGCCCGCGCAGTAGTCGCCGAGCGATTCGCTCGTATAGCGGCCCAGGAAGATGGCGCCCGCGTGGCGGATCTTCTCGCTCCACTGGCGCGGGTTCTCAGCGGAAATCTCAAGATGCTCGGGCGCGATGGCGTTGGCGATCTCGCATGCCTCTTCCATGTCGCGCACCTTGATCAGCGCGCCTCGGCCCACCAGCGACGCGGCAATGACCTCGCGGCGCGGCATGGTCGGCAACTGACGCTGGATGCTTTCTTCCACGCGGTTCAGGTAGGCCTGGTCCGGGCACAGCAGGATCGACTGCGCCAGTTCGTCATGCTCGGCCTGCGAAAACAGGTCCATCGCCACCCAGTCCGGATCGGTCGTGCCATCGCAGATCACCAGGATCTCCGACGGGCCAGCAATCATGTCGATGCCGACCGTGCCGAACACGCGGCGCTTGGCCGCGGCAACATAGGCGTTGCCCGGGCCGACGATCTTGTCGACCTGCGGCAGCGTGGCGGTGCCGTAGGCCAATGCGCCCACGGCCTGTGCGCCGCCGATCGTGAACACGCGGTCGACACCGGCGATCTGCGCGGCGGCCAGTACCAGTTCGTTACGCACGCCACCGGGCGTGGGCACGACCATGATCACTTCCTTGACGCCAGCCACGCGCGCGGGAATCGCGTTCATCAGCACCGACGACGGATAGGCGGCCTTGCCACCGGGCACATACAGGCCCACGCGGTCCAGCGGGGTCACCTTCTGGCCCAGCATCGTGCCGTCGGACTCGGTGTATTCCCAGCTATGGCTGCCACACTCGATCTTCTGCTTCTCGTGATAGGCACGCACGCGTGCCGCGGCGGCCTCCAGCGCGGCGCGGCGCTTGGGCTCCAGGTCCTCGAGCGCGGCTTCGAGCTGCGACTGCGACAGTTCCAGCGCGCTCATCGACGCGGCTTCCAGACGGTCGAAACGGCGCGTGTATTCGAGCACTGCCTCATCGCCACGGCGGCGCACGTCGGCCAGGATATCGGCCGCCGCGCGATCGATGGCTTCGTCTTCCGAGGCCTCGAACGCCAGCACCTGACGCAGCGCGTCGGCAAAACCGGGCTCGGTCGAGTCGAGCCGGCGGATCGACAGGTTGTCCATATCGATATCGTTCATGACTGCTTTTCCTTACGGGTCCCGGTCAGTTCCAGTCTGGTACTGCCTCAGGCGAGTGCCGCCGAGGCCCGTTCAATTGCGTCGAGAATCGGCGTGAGCCGTTCACGCTTCAGTTTCAGTGCCGCCTGGTTGACCACCAGCCGCGACGAGATCTGCACGATCTCTTCCACCTCTACGAGGTTGTTCGCACGCAGCGTGCCACCAGTGCTGACCAGGTCGACGATGGCATCGGACAGGCCCACCAGCGGACCCAGTTCCATCGAACCATAGAGCTTGATCAGGTCGACGTGCACGCCCTTCTTGGCAAAGTGTTCGCGCGCGGTTTCCACATACTTGGTGGCCACGGCCAGCCGCGCGCCCTGACGCACCGCATTGGCGTAGTCAAAGCCGGCCGGCACCGCCACCGACATGCGGCAGCGCGCGATGTTCAGGTCGATCGGCGCATACAGGCCGGTCATGCCATGTTCCATCAGCACGTCCTTGCCGGCCACGCCGAAGTCGGCCGCGCCGTACTGCACATAGGTCGGCACGTCCGACGCGCGCACGATGATCACGCGCACGGCCGGATCGGTCGTCGGCAAGATCAGCTTGCGCGAGGTTTCCGGATCCTCGGTGACCTCGATGCCGGCGGCGGCCAGCAGCGGCAGCGTCTCCTTGAAGATACGACCCTTGGAAAGCGCCAGCGTGAGCTGGTTGGGCGAGGCATTGAAAGCGGGGCTCATCGGTAGATTCTTCAAACGCGTTCTGGGGGCGACTCGATGCTGTTGTCGTCTGCTCGTATGCGGGTCAGGGTTCAGCTGATGCGGCGGATCTTGGCACCCACCGCCGACAGCTTGTCTTCCATGCGGTCGTAGCCACGGTCCAGGTGATAGATCCGGTCGATCGTGGTCTCGCCCTCTGCTACCAGGCCGGCGATCACGAGGCTGGCCGAAGCACGCAGGTCGGTGGCCATCACGTTGGCACCAGACAGGCGCGGCACGCCGGTCACCACCGCGGTATTACCCTCGGCCGTGATATTGGCACCCAGGCGGTTCAGCTCCTGCACGTGCATGAAACGGTTTTCGAAGATCGTTTCGGTGATGCGCGCGGTGCCTTCGGCCACGGCGTTCAGCGCCATGAACTGCGCCTGCATGTCGGTCGGGAATGCCGGATATTCCGAGGTACGGAAGCTCACGGCCTGCGCACGCTGCGGCATGGCCAGGCGAATCCAGTCGTCGCCGGTTTCGATCATGGCGCCGGCTTCGCGCAGCTTGATCAGCACCGCGTCCAGGATCAGCGGCGGAATACCGCGCAACACGAGGTCGCCCAGCGTTGCCGCGGCCGCGCACAGGAACGTACCGGCCTCGATGCGGTCGGCCACCACGCTGTGTTGCGCACCGTGCAGCTTGTCCACACCCTGGATGATCAGGCGGTCGGTACCGATGCCTTCGATCTTCGCGCCCATCTTGACCAGCAGTTCGGCCAGGTCGGTCACTTCGGGTTCACGCGCGGCGTTTTCCAGCACGGTCTCGCCGTCGGCCAGCGTGGCTGCCATCAGCAGGTTTTCGGTGCCGGTCACGGTGATCATGTCCGTTACCACGCGCGCGCCCTTCAGGCGGCTGGCGCGGGCATGGATAAAACCGTGCTCGATGCTGATCTCGGCGCCCATCGCCTGCAGGCCCTTGATGTGCTGGTCCACCGGACGCGCACCAATGCCGCAGCCGCCGGGCAACGACACGCGAGCCTCGCCGAAGCGCGCCACCAGCGGCCCCAGCACGAGGATCGATGCACGCATCGTCTTCACCAGTTCATACGATGCTTCCGGCGAATTGATGTCGGCGCCGCGCAGCGTGGCCACGCCATCGACCATGTCGGCCTGCATGCCCATCTGGCGCAGCAGCTTGAGCATGGTGCGCGTGTCCTGCAGGTCGGGCACGTTGTCGATGGTGACCGTGTCGGCGGTCAGCAGACCAGCGCAGAGAATGGGCAACGCGGCGTTCTTGGCGCCCGAGACGCGGATCTCGCCCTTGAGCGGGCCGTTACCCTGGATCTGGAATTTGTCCATGTTCTGTCGTGTATTCCGTACGGGCACTGACCCATACGGTAGTTGTCCTGTAGTTGCCTTGCTGCCAGCTTGCGTGCTTACTTGCCAGCCTCGGCCTGCCATTCGGCCGGCGTCAGCGTCTTCATCGACAGCGCATGGATCTCGGCGCGCATGCGGTCACCCAGCGCAGCGTAGACACGCTGATGGCGCTGGATCAGGCGCTTGCCGTCGAACTCCGCGCTCACGATGGTGGCGAAGAAGTGCTGGCCATCGCCTTCCACTTGCAAATGTTCGCAAGGCAAACCTTGGGCAATGTAATCCCTGACTTGTTCCGGTGTAGGCAGCATGTCTGTCTCTTTTGAAATCGGTAATTGCGGCCGGTCAGTGCCGCAGCTTGTATCCCTGGCGCAGCAGGCGCAGCGCCAGCGCGGCCAGCACCACAAAGGCCACGGCCACCACGGCCAGGCTATGCAGCGGCGGCACGTCGGAGACGCCGAAGAAGCCGTAGCGGAACCCGTCGATCATGTAGAAGAACGGGTTGGCGTGCGACACGGCCTGCCAGAACGGCGGCAGGGAATGAATCGAATAGAACACGCCGGACAGGAACGTTGCCGGCATGATCAGGAAATTCTGGAAAGCGGCCAACTGGTCGAACTTCTCGGCCCAGATGCCGGCGATCAAACCCAGCGTGCCCAGGATGCCGGCACCGGCCAGCCCGAACACCAGGATCCACAGCGGCTGCGCGAAATGCAGATGGGCAAACCATGCCGTCACCAGCAGCACACCCAGGCCCACGCACAGGCCGCGGATCACCGAAGCCACCACATAGGCGCCAAACATTTCCCAGTGCGACAGCGGCGGCAGCAGGATAAATACGAGATTGCCGGTGATCTTGGACTGGATCAGTGACGACGAACTGTTCGCGAACGCATTCTGCAGCACGCTCATCATCACCAGGCCTGGCACCAGGAACGCGGTATAGCTGATCTGGTCGTAGACGCGCACGCGGTCTTCGAGCACATGGCCGAAGATCAGCAGATAGAGCACGGCGGTCAGCACCGGCGCGGCCACGGTCTGGAACGAGACCTTCCAGAAACGCAGTACTTCCTTGTACAGCAGCGTGCGAAAGCCCACCATGCCGCCCACGGCCATCGACTGCAGGCGTTGCTGTTGGGTCACGTCAAGATCCACGGGGTTCTTCATGCCGCGGCCTCCATGGCGGAATTGGGCAGGCTGCCGGGCATTTCGCCTTCACGGCGCATGATCTGCACGAACACATCCTCCAGGTCGGCCTTGCTGATTTCCATGTCTTCGATTTCGCAACCGGCGGCACGCAGCGCGGCCAGGATCGGCTCCACTGCCTCGTAGCCGGACAGACGCAGCCGGTAGGCACGCTCGCTGGGGTTGTCCGGGGTGCGCAGCGCTTCGAGCTCCGCCGGCAGGGTACCGCGCGACAATGTCAGTACCAGTTGCAGGCCCGCGAACTGGTTCAGCAGGCTGCTGGTACGGTCCAGCGCCACCACCTCGCCAAACTTGAGCATGGCGATGCGGTCGCACAGCGCTTCGGCTTCTTCCAGGTAGTGCGTGGTCAGGATGATCGTGTGGCCTTCGCGGTTCAGCCGCGAGATGAACTTCCACAGCGTCTGGCGCAGTTCCACATCCACGCCGGCGGTCGGCTCGTCGAGCACGATCACGGGCGGGCGGTGCACCAGCGCCTGTGCCACCAGCACACGGCGCTTCATGCCCCCGGACAGCTGGCGCATATTGCTGTCGGCCTTGTTCGTGAGATCGAGGTTGGCCATGATCTCGTCGATCCAGTCATCGTTGCGCGTCAGGCCGAAATAGCCGGACTGCAGGCGCAGCGTCTCGCGCACCGTGAAGAACGGATCGAAGACCAGTTCCTGCGGCACCACGCCCAGCATGCGGCGCGCCATGCGGTAGTCGTCCACCACGTCGTGGCCCAGCACGCTGACCTTGCCCGAATCGGCTCGGTTCAACCCCGCGAGGATCGAGATCAGCGTGGTCTTGCCTGCACCGTTGGGGCCGAGCAGGCCAAAGAATTCGCCGCGCTCGACGCTGAAACTGACACCCTTGAGCGCCTGCAGATTGCGGTAGCGCTTGCGGACATCGGTGATTTCGATGGCTTTCATGGCCGAATGTCTTGGACGGGGACGCTTTCGCGGCCGGCCTCTCATTGAGTTGGGGAGTGCCCTTGAGGTTAGCCGCGCAGCACCTGGCGGAATCGTGTCAGGGCACCTGGGGGCGACTTGGGGGCGAACAACCCGGAATTATAGGGGATGCAGGGTTTCCCCCGCTCTGACCCGCGCGACGCCAGGCCCGCGGCCCGACGCCGTGGCATCGCATGACCGTACGCAACATGAACGCGCACGGCAACGGATGCCGGTTCAATGTCGGTGGTGGTGGTGTTCCGGGTGGGAAGCGGCGGTCGCCAGGCCCAGCAGGCCATCGACCCCGTACAGCGTCGCCAGCGAGCGCAGCTGCGGCGACACGCCGTCGAGCGCCAGCGACTGGCCACGTTGCGCGGCGGCCCGTTGCCAGGCCAGCAGCACCGCCACGGCGGCCGAATCGACCTGCGTCAGCGCGCTGCAATCGACCTTCACATCGCCCTGCTGCACGCGCGACAGCCCGTCACGCAGCACGGCGGCGGCGTTGCGGTTGGTCAGCGAAGTGCCAAGGGCGGGCATGGAAAGGTGCGTGGGATAGGTACGTTGCAAACAGAAACTCCCGCCCGGAGGCGGGAGCGAGTGGCCATTGTAGACC
This sequence comes from uncultured Cupriavidus sp., assembly GCA_963543405.1. Classification (GTDB taxonomy): domain Bacteria; phylum Pseudomonadota; class Gammaproteobacteria; order Burkholderiales; family Burkholderiaceae; genus Cupriavidus. The sequence goes on along the minus strand of CAUUBQ010000047.1, from coordinate 26,872 downwards.
AGATCGGCCGCGTCGTGCTGCGGCGCAACCAAGTCAGGACTACCTGGCCGATCAGCCCTTGGCGTTGGCCAGTTGGCGGTTGCGGTCCTGCAGCGTCTTCAGGATGCCATCCACGCCCTGCTGGTTGGCAATCGTGTTGAAGCTGCCCTTGTACGCCTCGGTCAGCCAGGCGCCCAGCACGTTGATGTCATAGACCTTCCAGCCCTGCTCGGTCTTCTCGAGGCGGTAGTCCATCTGGATCGGCTCGCCCTTGTTGATGACCTGGGTGCGGATCGTGGCGTCGGTATCCTCTGCCGTGCCGCGGTACGGACGGAACTGCACCTTCTGGTCGCGGATCTGGGCAATCGCGCCCGCATACGTGCGGATCAGCAGCGTCTTGAATTCGTCGGTAATCGCCTTTTGCTGTTCCGGCGTGGCCTTCGACCAGTTACGGCCCATCGCGATCTGCGTGGTCTTGGTGAAGTTGGCGTGCGGCAGGATCTTCTGCTCCACCAACTGCGTGATCTTGCCGACGTTGCCGGACTGCATGTCCTTGTCGCTCTGCACGGTCGACATCACGTCGGTCACCACGGCTTTGACCAGGCCATCCGGCGATGAGGCATCGACCTGCTGGGCTTGCGCGGCGCCGGCGCCGGCAAACGCGGCAACGGTCAGGAAGGGAAGCAGGAGTCGCTTGAGCATGTGAGGTTTTTCCTTTCTATCCAGGGCGGTACCCTGCTGTTATCGGCAGGATCCAGCCCGTCCGATACGGTGCCAATGCACCGCGATCCGGAATTATTGAAACACAGGCGCGCCTCGGGCGCAGTCCTGATTAGTGGTTTAAACACCACTTTCAAACACTTTGTTTCAGGGCTCACAGCGCGCTCACAGGCGCTTATGAGCCACGAGAGCCGTTGCCCTGTCTGGGCTCACCGGCTCTCCGCGACTTTCAGCCAGCCTTGGGCTGCGCCGGTGTGGCGCTGCCATCGTCTTTGTCGTCCGGCTTTTGCTGCTTGTCCAGCTGCGGCTGGTCGTCCTCGTCGCTGGACGGTGGGTTGCCGTCATAGATCAGATACTGGCGGCGCTGCATGTACGAGTCGCGCAGGAACGCATACTTGTCGAGCGCGGCCGCCTCGATCAGGCTCGATGCGCCAAGCAGTTGGGCACGGCCATCGACAATGCGCACACCGGTCAGCGACAGGCCCGCATACCACGGCGAGATATAGGTGGTCGGGTCCATGAAGCGGTCCACCACCATGCCCGACGCATCGCGCACGCTGCTCGGTCCGAACAGCGGCAGCACCAGGTACGGGCCCGACGGCACGCCCCACACGCCCAGCGTCTGGCCAAAGTCTTCCTTGTACTTGGGCAGACCGGCCGGCGTGGCGATATCGATCAGGCCACCGATGCCGAGCACGCTGTTGATGGCCACGCGCATGGTGTCTTCCGCCGCGCGCGACGGCTTGCCCTGCATCAGGTTGTTGGCCGCCGAGTAGACGTCGCTAACGTTCGAGAAGAAGTTGCCCACCGCCGTACGCACCGGCGACGGAATGTAGTCCTGGTAGCCCTGGGCCACCGGCTTCAGCGCGTACTTGTCGAGGTTGTCGTTGAACGTGCTGACACCGCGGTTGAACGGTTCGAGCGGATCGGCCGGATTGGCATTGGGACCCGTGGCACAACCGGCCAGGGCAAGCGCGGCAACCGATGCCGCGATCAGGCGTTGAAGGGAGTTCATTTGCTGCCGCCCGTTCCCGGCGCTGCCGGCAACGCGGCCGCACCCGAACCGGACGTATTCGGGGAAGAAGGTGCAGGCGACGCGGCGGAACCACCGCCCGCATCGGCTGCCTTGTTATAGAGGAACTGGCCAATCAGGTTTTCCAGCACCACGGCGGACTGCGTCATCGTGATCTTGCTGCCCTGCGCCAGCATCTTGTCGTCACCGCCCGCCTCCAGACCCACGTACTGCTCGCCGAGCAGGCCCGAGGTCAGGATCTTGGCCGAGGTGTCCTTCGGAAACTGGTAGCGCTTGTCCAGGTTCAGCGTCACGGTGGCCTGGTACTGCTTGTCGTCGAAGTTGATCGCCGCCACGCGGCCCACCACCACGCCCGCGCTCTTCACCGGCGCGCGCGGCTTCAGTCCGCCGATATTGTCGAACTGGGCGGTTACCGCATAGGTGTCCTGGAACGAGAAGCTGCTCATGTTGCCAGCCTTGAGCGCCAGGAACAGCAGTGCGGCAAAGCCCACCACCACGAACAGCCCCACCCAGTAGTCGAGCGAATTTTTCTTCATGCGAGTCTCTTGTCTAATGCTTGTCGGTTCTGCCGTGTCCGCTGACTTCAGCTGAACATCAGCGCGGTCAGCAGGAAATCCAGCCCCAGCACGGCCAGTGACGCCATCACCACGGTGCGCGTGGTGGCACGCGACACACCCTCCGGCGTCGGGTTCGCTTCAAACCCCTGGTACAGCGCAATAAACGTCACCGCGATGCCGAAAATGAAGCTCTTGATCACACCATTGAGCACGTCGGCGCGCACATCGACGCCGCCTTGCATCTGCGACCAGAAGGCGCCGGCATCCACGCCAATCAGTTGCACACCCACCAGGTAGCCACCCAGGATGCCCACCGCGCTGAAAATCGCAGCCAGCACCGGCATGGCGATGACCCCGGCCCAGAAGCGCGGCGCGATCACGCGCTGCAGCGGGTTCACGGCCATCATTTCCATGGCGGTCAACTGCTCGCCGGCCTTCATCAGGCCAATCTCCGCCGTCAGCGATGTCCCCGCACGGCCTGCAAACAGCAGCGCCGACACCACCGGACCCAGTTCGCGCACCAGTGACAGCGCCACCAGCAGGCCCAGTGCCTGCTCCGAACCGTAGCGGTTCAGTGTGTAGTAGCCCTGCAAACCGAGCACGAACCCGACGAACAGGCCCGAGACGGCAATGATCACCAGCGACAGGTTGCCGACGAAGAACACCTGGTCGGAAACCAGGCGGAAGCGCCGCAGCAAGGCCGGCGACAATGCCAGCAGTGCGAAGAACATGCGGGTGGCGCGGCCCAGGCCGCCCACGAACTGGCGCACTGCGGCGCCGATACTGGTAAAGAAGCCGGTCAACGCGAGCCTCCGGCAAGGAAGTCTTCGGCCAGGGTTGGGCCGGAGTAGTGAAACGGCACCGGGCCATCGGCCTCGGCATGCACGAACTGGTGCACGAACGGATCGCTCGACGCGCGCAGTTCCTCCGGCGCCCCTTCGGCCGCGATCCCGCCATTCGCAATGAAGTAGACGTAGTCGGCGATCTGGAACGTTTCCTGCACATCGTGCGACACGATGATCGTGGTGGCGCCCAGCGCGTCGTTGAGATCGCGGATCAGGTTGGCGGTCAGGCCGAGCGAAATCGGATCGAGCCCCGCGAACGGTTCGTCGTACATCAACAGGGCAGGATCCAGCGCGATGGCGCGCGCCAAGGCCACGCGCCGCGCCATGCCACCCGAGATCTGCGCGGGCATCAGGTCGCGCGCGCCGCGCAGGCCCACCGCGTTGAGCTTCATCAGCACCAGGTCGCGGATCATGGAATCGGGCAGGTCGGTGTGCTCGCGCAACGGAAACGCGACGTTGTCGAATACCGACAGGTCAGTGAACAGTGCGCCAAACTGGAACAGCATGCCCATCTGGCGGCGTACCGCATACAGGCCATCCTGGTCCATCGCGTCGATGTCGGCGCCATTGAACGTGACGCGGCCACTCTGCGGCCGGACCATGCCGCCTATCAGGCGCATCACGGTGGTCTTGCCACAACCGGAGCCGCCCATGACAGCCACCACCTTCCCGCGCGGAAAACGCATGGAAAGGCCTGACAGGATGGGCTTGTCGCCAGCCGCGTATGCAAAATCGACATCCGCGAGTTCGACGACGTTCGGGCCGGAAAAAGGCTGGCCAGAAAAATTCGGCACGGTAGCGGTCACGTTGTCACCGGATTTGGACAGGCCGCCATTATAAGGGCTAGTACCTATCTGACACCGTCCCGTGTGGTGATCTCACCATTGCACTGTCGACAACAATCCACGACAAAGACGTGACAAAGAGGCGACAAACGGGTAAGGCGAATTTGCCTTACCCGCGGCAAACCGCCTGACTCAAGGCTCCGTGCGCGGCCCGGTCTGGCGCAGGATGACCTGCCATTGCACCGATTCCGATCGGATTGCGGTGGCAAAGGCTTCGGGCGAATCATGTACCGGCGTGAGCCCGGCCGCCAGCAGTTGCGCGCGTACGTCCCGTTCGTTGGTCACACTGTCCAGTTCCGTGGCCAGCCGCGCCACGATGGCACGCGGTGTCTTGGCCGGCGCCATCACCCCGTACCACGCCAGCGCGCCATATCCGTCCATGCCGGATTCCTGCAATGTTGGCACCTGTGGCGTAAGCGGCGAGCGCACCGGCCCGGTCACGCCAAGAATCCTGAGCGTACCGGTCCGGACATGTGACTGCACCGCGCTCCACGAACAGAAGCAGGCGCTGATACGGCCGGCCAGCATCTCTTGCACCACGGCGCTCTCCCCCTTGGCAATCACCAGCGGCACGCTGTTCGGAATACCTCGCACCGCGTATTCCGCGTACAGATGCGACGGACTGCCGGGTTGGCCATAGCCGTAGCTGTAGGACGCCGGATTCGAGCGGACAGCCGTCGACCACTGCTGCGGCGTGGTCATCGGCAGGCGCCCGTCGATTACCAGAAACAACGGTGTGGCGGCCACGCGTACCACGGGCGTGAAATCGCGCATCACGTCATACGGAACGGGCTCCAGTCCAGGCTGGATCAGCATATTGGCCTGATGAAACAACAACGTATGGCCATCGGAACTGGCCTTGGCCACGAGGTCGCCAGCCATGGTTCCGGACGACCCGGGGCGATTGTCCACCTCCACGGGCACGCCGAGCCGCAGCGCGAGGCGCTCGGCCAACAGGCGCGCCACGGCATCGGCTACGCCACCGGCCGGGAAAGGCACGATCATGCGCAGTGGCCGGACCGGGAACGACACGGCGCGCGCAGGCGCCTCCATCCGTGTACCGGGCGGGATACTGGCGAGCTGGGCAACGGCGGGAGGTTGTGCGAGTGCCGTCGCCATGCCTAGCGCAGCGGCAACCACACACAACAACCATCTGGCAGCGAGTCTTGGCAACTGCGCTTGTCCTCGCCAAAGCCGCATCGACTTGCGTACTTCGGGCATCAATTTCCTCCGGGCCGCAACCCACCGCAGCGGCACCAAATCGGCTGAAAGGGATTTCGAGGCAGTCTCTTTTCGTTATGTTCTGAAGAAATTCTAAGTAGATTGGCGGAGGCGGCACAGGCACGTAAACGCTGTCCGGGAGGACCCCTATGTGAGCACTCGTATAATCGGGCACATGCCTGAATTCGTTCTGCGGCCAATGATTGCGGCCGACCTGCCCGCCGTTCTCGCCGTCCAGGCGCAATGCTATGGCAGTGCCTTGCTGGAAGGCGCCGACGCACTCGCGAGCCGCCTCGCACTATCGCCCACCACATGCTGGGTCGCGGCCTTGCCCCATAGCATCGATAGCACCAAAAGCACCGATAGCAAGCTGGCTGCCTATTTATTTACCCACGCCTGGCCCGCCGCATCGCTGCCGCCGTGGAACGGCTTGCTTGCACGCGCGTGGACGGATGATGATGCGCTGACGTGGTTCGTGCACGACATGGCGGTGGCGCCTGTGGGACGTGGCGCGGGGTTGGCGGCGCAGCTCTATGAGGCTGCACGCGGTGCGGCGATCGAGATTGGCTTGACGACTTCCAGACTGATTGCGGTGCAGTCGGCGGGAGCGTATTGGCGCAGGCTTGGGTACGCGCCGATCGATGCTGACATGTACGCAGACAAGCTTGCGACGTACGGCGATGACGCTTTGTTGATGGGGTGTCGGATTTAGGGAGGCTTGCCCTCTCCCCCGGCCCCTCTCCCGCTTTGCGGGCGAGGGGAGCAAACCAAGCCAAACCAAACCAAACCAAACCAAACAAAAACCCCCGCAGCCTTTCGGCATGCGGGGGTTTTTGTTTGAAGCAGATCCAGCAGCTTAGCGCGGCAGGTCCGTATAGCCCATCAGGAACGCGTCCACCGAGCGTGCGGCCTGGCGGCCTTCGCGGATGGCCCACACCACCAGCGACTGGCCACGGCGCACGTCGCCGGCGGCAAACACCTTCGGCACGTTCGTGTAGTAGGCGCGGTCGCCTTCGGTCGATGCCTTGGCGTTCTTGCGCGCATCGGTGTCGACACCAAATGCATCCAGCACCGAACCGGCCGGGTTCGTGAAGCCCATGGCCAGCAGCACCAGGTCGGCCTTGAGCACGAACTCGCTGCCCGGCACTTCCTGCATGCGGCCGTCCTTCCACTCCACGCGGCAGGCCTTCAGTGCGGTGATCTTGCCGTTCTCGCCGATGAATTCCTTGGTGGCTACCGACCAGTCGCGCGAGCAGCCTTCGTCATGTGACGACGACGTGCGCATCTTGATCGGCCAGTACGGCCACACCAGCGGCTTGTTCTCTTCTTCCGGCGGTTGCGGCAGCAGTTCGAACTGCGTGACCGACTCCGCGCCGTGACGGTTCGAGGTACCCACGCAGTCGGAACCGGTATCGCCGCCACCGATCACGATCACATGCTTGCCTTCGGCACGGATCTCGTTGACGCCGTCGCCAGCCACTTCCTTGTTCTGCGGAATCAGGAATTCCAGCGCGTAGTGCACGCCAGCCTGATCGCGGCCCGGCACCGGCAGGTCACGCGGCACTTCGGAACCACCTGCCAGCACCACGGCGTCGAACTGGTCCATCAGCGCCTGCGCCGAGACCGATTCACGTGCGTAGTTCTTGATGCCGGCCGGCAGCTTGTCGCCATCGGTCACCATCACGCCGGCACGGAAGGTCACGCCTTCGGCTTGCATCTGCTCGATACGGCGATCGATCAGGTCCTTCTCCATCTTGAAGTCGGGAATGCCGTAGCGCAGCAGGCCACCAATGCGGTCGTTCTTCTCGAACACGGTCACCTCGTGACCGGCGCGTGCCAGTTGCTGTGCCGCCGCCATGCCGGCAGGGCCCGAGCCCACCACGGCCACGGTCTTGCCGGTCTTGTGCTTCGGCACCTGCGGTGCAACCCAGCCTTCTTCCCAGGCCTTGTCGATGATCGCGTGCTCGATCGACTTGATACCCACCGGCAGTTCGTTGATGCCCAGCGTGCAAGCTGCCTCGCACGGTGCCGGGCAGATACGGCCCGTGAACTCGGGGAAGTTGTTGGTCTGGTGCAGCACCTCGATCGCCGACTTCCAGTCCTGGCGATACACCAGGTCGTTGAAGTCGGGGATGATGTTGTTGACCGGGCAGCCGTTGTTGCAGAACGGGATACCGCAGTCCATGCAGCGCGCACCCTGGATCTTCGCTTCGTTGTCCGACAGCGCGAACACGAATTCCTTGTAGTGCTTCACGCGCTTGACTACCGGTTCGTAGCCTTCGTTCTGGCGCGCAAATTCGAGAAAGCCAGTCGCCTTACCCATGTTGCATCCTTGGTCTTGCTTGTCGCGAGGCGGCCGGGCCGGCCTCGCGTGGGGTCAGTATCTTGTCGGTGCCGCAGCCATGGCCGCGGCACCTCTCGTATGGCTGCCGATCAGGCGGCTACCGCTTCGCGATCGCTGTCGCGGGCAGCCTGTTCCTTCTCGTACATTTCGCCCAGTGCGCGCTTGTACTCGGTCGGGAAGACCTTGACGAACTTGCGGCGTGCCGTGGCCCAGTCGGCCAGCAGCGCCTTGGCGCGCTCCGAACCGGTGTAGCGGAAGTGCTGCTCGATCAGGTCGCGCAGGATCGTTTCGTCCAGTTGGCGCTTGCCATCGAACTTGTGCCATTGCGACTCGGGCTGGCCCTTCTGCTGGTCGGCCGAGGCAAGCACCGGCTCGAGCGTCACCATCGACGTATTGCAGCGCTTGTCGAACAGGCCATCCTCGTCATAGACGTAAGCCACGCCGCCCGACATGCCGGCCGCGAAGTTACGGCCCGTGCCGCCCAGCACCACTACCGTACCGCCGGTCATGTACTCGCAACCGTGGTCGCCAGTACCTTCCACCACGGCGGTGGCGCCCGAGTTACGCACTGCGAAACGCTCGCCGGCCACGCCGTTGAAGAATGCTTCGCCGGAAATCGCGCCGTACAGCACCGTGTTGCCGACGATGATGTTGCGGGTCGGATCGCCACGGAACTCGTGCGGAGCGCGCACGATCACGCGGCCGCCCGACAGGCCCTTGCCCACGTAGTCGTTGGCGTCGCCGACCAGATCGGCCGTGATGCCGTGTGCCAGGAACGCCGAGAACGACTGGCCAGCCGTGCCCTGGAACTGGATGTGGATCGTATCGTCGGGCAGGCCTTCGTGGCCGTACTGCTTGGCCACCACGCCGGACAGCATGGCGCCCACGGTGCGGTTCACGTTCTTGACCGGCTGGATGAACGACACGCGCTCACCCTTGTCGATGGCCAGGCGTGCCTTGGCGATCAGCGTGTGGTCCAGCGCCTTGCCGGCTTCCACCGACAGGCCGTGATCCTGCACGTCGGTGTGGTAGCGCGGCACGTCGGCCGGGAACGGTGCCTGGTAGAAGATGCGACCGAAGTCCAGGCCGCGTGCCTTCCAGTGTTCGATGCCGGCGCGCGTGTCGAGCAGGTCGGCGCGGCCGATCAGCTCGTCGAACGTGCGGATACCCAGTTGCGCCATGATCTCGCGTGCTTCTTCCGCAACGAAGAAGAAGAAGTTCACCACGTGCTCGGGCTTGCCCTGGAATTTCTTGCGCAGCGCCGGATCCTGCGTGGCCACGCCCACCGGGCAGGTGTTCAGGTGGCACTTGCGCATCATGATGCAGCCCTCGGCCACCAGCGGTGCCGTGGCGAAACCGAACTCGTCGGCACCCAGCAGCGCGCCGATCACCACGTCGCGACCAGTCTTCATCTGGCCGTCAGCCTGCACGCGGATGCGGTTGCGCAGGCCGTTCAGCATCAGCGTCTGCTGCGTTTCGGCCAGGCCCAGTTCCCACGGGCTGCCGGCATACTTGATCGACGACCACGGCGATGCACCGGTGCCGCCGTCATGACCCGCGATCACCACGTGGTCGGCCTTGGCCTTGGCCACGCCAGCGGCCACGGTACCCACGCCCACTTCGGACACGAGCTTGACCGAGATGTCCGACACCGGGTTGACGTTCTTCAGGTCGTGGATCAGCTGTGCCAGATCCTCGATCGAGTAGATGTCATGGTGCGGGGGCGGCGAGATCAGGCCCACGCCCGGCACCGAGTAACGGAGCTTGCCGATGTAGTCGGACACCTTGTGGCCCGGCAGCTGGCCGCCTTCGCCCGGCTTGGCGCCCTGCGCCATCTTGATCTGGATCTGGTCAGCCGATGCCAGGTACTCGGCGGTCACGCCGAAACGGCCCGACGCCACCTGCTTGATCTTCGAGCGCAGCGAATCGCCGGCCTGCAGTTCCAGGTCCTTCTCGACCACGTGATCGCCCAGCAGGCTCTTGAACGTATCGCCCTGCTTGATTGGAATGCCGCGCAGTTCGTTGCGGTAGCGCTTCTCGTCCTCGCCGCCTTCGCCGGTGTTCGACTTGCCGCCGATGCGGTTCATCGCCACCGCCAGCGTGGCGTGGGCTTCGGTCGAGATCGAACCGAGCGACATCGCGCCGGTAGCGAAACGCTTCACGATGTCCTTGGCCGACTCCACTTCTTCGAGCGGAATTGCCTTGGCCGGATCTACCTTGAACTCGAACAGGCCGCGCAGCGTCATGTGGCGACGGCTCTGGTCGTTGATGATGTTCGCGTATTCCTTGTACGTCTGGTACTGGCCCTTGCCGTCGTCGGCGCGCACCGAGTGCTGCAGCTTGGCGATCGAGTCCGGGGTCCACATGTGTTCTTCGCCGCGGATACGGTATGCGTATTCGCCGCCGGCGTCGAGCATGGTGTCCAGCACGGGGTTGTTGCCGAACGCATCGCGATGCAGGCGCAGCGCTTCCTCGGCCACCTCGAAGATGCCGATGCCTTCAACGTTCGACGGCGTGCCGTGGAAGTACTTCTGCACCAGTTCGCGCGACAGGCCGATGGCTTCGAAGATCTGGGCGCCCGTGTACGACATGTACGTGGAGATGCCCATCTTCGACATCACCTTGAACAGGCCCTTGCCGATTGCCTTGACGAAGTTCTTGACAGCCTTTTCCGGCGACAGGTCGCCCGACAGGCCCGAGGCCATGTCGGCCAGCGTTTCCATGGCCAGGTACGGGTGCACGGCTTCCGCGCCGTAGCCAGCCAGCAGCGCGAAGTGATGCACTTCGCGGGCCGAACCGGTTTCGACGACCAGGCCAGCCGACGTGCGCAGGCCCTTCTCCACCAGATGGTGGTGCACGGCCGACGTGGCCAGCAGCGCGGGAATGGCCACCTGGCCTTCGTCCACGCGGCGGTCGGTCACGATCAGGATGTTGTAGCCCGAACGCACGGCGTCCACGGCTTCCGCGCACAGCGAAGCCAGGCGTGCCTCGATGCCTTCCTTGCCCCATGCCACCGGATAGCAGATGTTCAGTTCGTACGAACGGAACTTGCCGCCGGTGTAGTGCTCGATGTTGCGGATCTTGGCGATGTCCTTGAAGTCCAGCACAGGCTGGGACACTTCGAGACGCATCGGCGGGTTGATGTTGTTCAGTTCCAGCAGGTTCGGCTTCGGACCGATGAACGACACCAGCGACATGACCATGTTTTCGCGGATCGGGTCGATCGGCGGGTTGGTCACCTGGGCGAACAGCTGGCGGAAGTAGTGGTACAGCGTCTTGTTCTTCGACGACAGCACGGCCAGCGGCGAGTCATTGCCCATCGAGCCCGTGGCTTCTTCACCGGCGAGCGCCATCGGCGCCATCAGGAACTTGACGTCTTCCTGCGTGTAGCCGAAGGACTGCTGGCGATCCAGCAGCGGCGACACCGGCTTCTTCTCGGCGGCCACGTCTTCGGGCTTGGCATCGATCTCGTCGAGCTTGATACGCACGGCATCGATCCAGCTCTTGTACGGCTTGGCGTTGGCCAGGTTGTCCTTGAGCTCCTTGTCGTCGATGATGCGGCCCTGTTCCATGTCGATCAGGAACATCTTGCCCGGCTGCAGACGCCATTTCTGGACGATGCGCGACTCCGGGAACGGCAGCACGCCGGCTTCCGAAGCCAGCACGACGAAGTCGTCCTCGGTCACGTAGAAGCGGGCCGGACGCAGGCCGTTACGGTCCAGCGTGGCGCCGATCTGGCGGCCGTCGGTGAAGCAGATGGCGGCGGGGCCGTCCCACGGCTCCATCATCGCGGCGTGGTATTCGTAGAAGGCACGACGGTTGTCGTCCATCAGCGTGTGCTGTTCCCAGGCTTCCGGGATCATCATCATCATCGCGTGGACGAGCGGGTAGCCGGCCATCGTCAGCAGTTCGAGGCAGTTGTCGAACGATGCGGTATCCGACTGGCCCGGATAGATCAGCGGCCACAGCTTGGGCAGGTCGTCACCCAGCACCGGCGAGGAGATCGCGCCGGTACGTGCGTTCACCCAGTTCACGTTGCCCTTCACCGTGTTGATTTCGCCGTTGTGGGCGACCATGCGGTACGGGTGGGCCAGTTCCCAGGCCGGGAACGTGTTGGTCGAGAAGCGCTGGTGCACCAGGGCCAGGGCCGACACGGCGCGCGAGTCCAGCAGGTCCAGGTAGTACTCGCCCACCTGGTTGGCCAGCAGCAGGCCCTTGTACACGACGGTACGGGCCGACATCGACGGCACGAAGTATTCCTTGCCGTGCTTGAGCTTCAGCGCCTGGATGGCGTGGCTGGCGGTCTTGCGGATCACGTAGAGCTTACGTTCCAGCGCGTCCGTGGTCATGATGTCGCGACCGCGACCGATGAAGATCTGGCGGATCACCGGCTCGGTGGTACGCACGGTCGGGGACATCGGCATGTTGCAGTCCACCGGCACATCGCGCCAGCCCAGCACGACCTGGCCTTCCAGGCGCACGGTGCGTTCGAGTTCCTGTTCGCAGGCCAGGCGCGAGGCGTGTTCCTTCGGCAGGAAGATCATGCCGACGCCATACTCGCCGTTCGGCGGCAGGGTCACGCCCTGCTTGGCCATTTCCTCGCGGTAGAACTGGTCCGGGATCTGGATCAGGATGCCGGCGCCGTCGCCCATCAGCGCGTCCGCGCCAACTGCACCCCGGTGATCCAGGTTTTCCAGGATCTTCAGACCCTGCGAAATGATCTCGTGGGACTTCTTGCCCTTGATATGCGCCACCATGCCGACGCCGCAGGCGTCGTGCTCGTTGGACGGGTCATACAGGCCCTGGGCCTGCGGGCGGGCGGCGAGATCGGAGGATTGTTGCGAGTGGTCCACGGGCTGAATTCCGGTGAAGGCTGCGCAGCCAGCAAGGCAGACCGAACGGGGGCTGTCGGGGGCGCCTCTTTTGACGGGCGTGGCAGACAGCGGGACCGCAGCGGCGTACACGAGCGTGACGCGCCGCACAATAACTGTGGGTGGAGCAACTATAAAAGAATCGCCCCAGCCTCGCAAAATTATTAAATGGGGTCAGAACACTTTAAATTTCGCACCAGATCTGAACGCCAATTAAATAGGGACACATTAAAGTGGCCGCACAAAATCCTCATATTGGTGCATCGACGTGCCGAGGAACTTCGCTGCCATCGTCAACGCTCTTGCGTGGCCGCCCTTTTGGCAACGGCTGGACCCGGCGCGTGGCATGGCGTTCGAGTTGCGTCAGGAACCCCTCGCCGCCCAGCGGCCAGCCGCTATGGGCATGCTTCTGCAGGGCCGCGAGCGTCTTGCCGGACAAGCCTTCGGCCATCAGTGCGCGATAGTTCGACTGCCGCTCGAATGGCGTATTGCCGAGGTCCCAGTAAATGGAGTGGTCACTCACCACCGGGCTTGCCTCGATGCCGGCGTGGTGCCGGTAGCTGCTCCAGCGATCGGTTTCGGGTGACACCACATCGCCGGCGCGCACCGCGTTGTTCTCGACGTAGAGCATGGCCGGCAGCAACCAGGCCTCGGGATCGATCACCGCGGAACGGAAGCGCCCTTCCCAAAGCGTGCCGGTGCGGCTTGCCACCCGGTTGAAATGGCGCGCATAGCGACGACCCACCGCCTGCATGGTCAGACTTAGCGAGTCCGGACCCTTGGGCGTGGCAACCAGGTGAACATGATTGGGCCGCAGCGCATAGGCGTGGATTGCCAGCTCATGCTCACGGGCAGCCATGCGCAGGCAGTCGAGGTAGTGCAGGTAGTCTTCGGTACCCAGGAAGACAGGCTGACGGTTGTTGCCTCGTTGCAACACCAATGCCGGCAGGTCCGGCGGAGAGAAACGGGGAAGGCGGGCCATTCGGGCGGTTTCGGTTTCAGGTACGCCCGAATGATAGCGTGATCTGTCCCCGTTAAATGCCTACCGGCGTGTCGCCTCCCCTCTCCCGCACAGCGGGAGAGGGGTCGGGGGAGAGGGCAATGAGGTTCAAATTGCGACTTGTCTGTGATTGAGCCGCCGGCCCTCTCCCCCAGCCCCTCTCCCGCGCAGCGGGAGAGGGGAACTGCAATGTCAGTTGCTCTCGCTGACTGCAAAGATCCGGCGATGTTCGCGAATCGCATAGCGGTCGGTCATGCCAGCGATGTAATGAGCGATCAGGCGCGCCTGGTCTGCGCCGTGCGCAGCCTGGTATTGCGGCGGCAGCAATCGCGCATCCTGCATGAAGGCGGCAAACAGGTCGGAGATGATGCGCTGCGCCTTGGCCGACATGCGCATGACCAGGTAGTGGCGATACAGATGGCGGAACAGGAAGCGCTTCAGTGCGGCGGCTTCCTCATGGATCTTCGGGCTGAACGAGACCAGCGGTCCCGCGGCGCGTACGGCATCGATCGATTTCGGAGCGGCCGCCGCGATATTGCGTCCGGTGGTCTCGATCAGGTCGACGATCAGCGTATTGATCATGCGCCGTACGGTCTCGTTGATCGCGCGCCGGCCGTTGATACCCGGGAAGGCCGCCGTTACCTCTGCGCGATGACGCCCCCACATTGGCACTTCGTCCAGTTGCTCGAGCGTCAGCAGGCCCGAGCGCAGGCCGTCGTCGATATCGTGGTTGTTGTAGGCGATCTCGTCGGCCAGGTTGGCCAGTTGCGCTTCCAGCGATGGTTGGGTGCCCTCCAGGAAGCGCCGCCCCAGTTCGCCCAGTGCCGACGCGTTGACGCGCGAGCAATGCTTGAGAATGCCTTCGCGCGTCTCGAACGTCAGGTTCAGGCCATTGAAGCCGCCGTAGCGTTCTTCCAGTTCGTCGACCACCAGCAGGCTCTGCAGGTTGTGCTCAAACCCGCCGTGGTTCTTCATGCAGCCATTCAGCGCGTCCTGGCCCGCATGGCCGAACGGCGTATGGCCCAGGTCGTGCGCCAGCGAGATGGCCTCGACCAGATCCTCGTTGAGCCGCAGGTTGCGGGCAATCGACCGCGCAATCTGCGCCACCTCGAGGCTGTGCGTCAGCCGGGTCCGGAACAGGTCGCCCTCGTGGTTCACGAAGACCTGGGTCTTGTACTCGAGCCTGCGAAACGCCGTACTGTGGATGACGCGGTCCCGGTCGCGCTGGAACTCGCTGCGCGATGACGAGGCGGCTTCGGCATGCACGCGGCCGCGCGACTTTACAGAGCGCGCGGCGTAGGGAGCGAGATGGGATTCGAGGTCGGTGACTGGAGCGGTGGTCATGCGGGCAATCCGTTTATCCGTAACTGGTTAAGGGTTGCAAGGCATAACCAGTCGCTCAGGCGACCGGTGCCTCGGTGGGAGGTTTCAGGACTGCATGACGCAGCGTGTCACGCAGGTCCGGGTCCGGTACGGTGGTGATGAACGCCTCGCCCAGCTTGCGCAGCAGGATGAACTTGATGCTGCCAGCCTCGGCCTTCTTGTCCACCTTCATCAGTTCCACATAGCGATCGATGCCCAGGTCCGGCGCCACCACGGGCAGCATCGCCGCCTGCGTCAGTGTACGGATCCGCGCACGGGTCTCGGCGTCGATAAAGCCAAGCCGATGCGACAGGTCGGCCGCCATCACCATGCCGCAACCCACCGCTTCGCCGTGAAGCCATTCGCCATAGCCCATGCCGGCTTCGATTGCGTGGCCAAAGGTGTGCCCGAAATTCAGGATAGCGCGCAGACCGCCTTCACGTTCGTCCTGCGCCACCACGCCGGCCTTGATCTCGCATGAACGGCGCACGGCCTCGGCCATCAGGCCGGTGTCGCAGGCGTTCAGCGCGGCGATGTTGTCTTCGATCCAGCGGAAATAATCGGCATCGGCGATCGCGCCATGCTTGATTACCTCGGCCAGGCCGGCGGCCAGTTCACGCGGCGGCAGCGTGCGCAGCGTGTCGATATCGGCGATCACCGCATTGGGCTGGTGGAACGCGCCGATCATGTTCTTGCCCAGCGGATGGTTGATGCCCGTCTTGCCACCAACCGACGAATCGACCTGCGACAACAGCGTGGTCGGCATCTGCACGAACGGCACGCCGCGCATATAGCAGGCCGCAGCAAACCCGGTCATGTCACCAACTACCCCGCCGCCCAGTGCGATCAGCGTGGTCTTGCGATCGGCGCCGGCCTTGAGCAGCGCGTCGAAAATCAGGTTCAGCGTTTCCCACTGCTTGAAACGCTCGCCGTCCGGCAGCACCACGGTGCGCACGGTCTTGCCCAGGCTGGCGAGCACCGCTTCCACGCGCGCGGCGTAGAGCGGGCCGACGGTTTCATTGGTGACGATGACGGCGTGCTGCCCACGTACGTGAGGCTGCAGCAGTTCGGCGCGGTCCAGCAGGCCGCCGCCAATATGAATCGGGTAGCTACGCGCCCCGAGATCGACTTCCAGCGTGATCATGAGTGGGTGTCCTGCGCCGGCTGCCCTGCCACCTCATCGGGTTCAGGTGCGGCTTCCGCCTGCGGAAACACGAAGCCGGCCATTTCAAGTTGCATGAGAACCATATTAGCAAGCTGCGCCACGGTCGGCTTGCCCGTTTCGATAATGAAATCCGCAACTTCGCGGTAGAGCGGATCGCGCTCGCGGTACAGCGCCTCGAGGCGCCCCTTCGGATCCTCGGTCTGCAGCAGCGGACGATTGCGGTCATGGCGGGTGCGCAGCCATAGATCATGCGGACTGGCCCGCAGATAGACCACCGTGCCATTGGCCTTCAGCGCCGCCCGGTTGACGTCGCGCAGCACCGCGCCACCGCCGGTGGCCAGCACAATTCCCGTGCGACCGGTCAGGTCGGCAATCACCTGCGCCTCGCGATCCCGGAAGCCGGCCTCGCCCTCGTGCTCGAAAATCAACGGAATACGCACGCCACAACGCGCTTCGAGCTCGTGGTCCGAATCGAAGAACGGATAGTTGAGGCGTCGGGCCACGGAACGGCCGACGGTGGTTTTGCCGGCGCCCATCAGGCCAACAAAGAAAAGATTCGGGCGATTGGCTGTCACTGGACTGTCTTGCACGATAAGGCGCGGAGGCACCGGTACGCCACCGGGTCATCACACTGACGTGATGCATACGCCATTGTGCATCATCACGTGGGGTCGCGTCCCGGCCGGCCATCGGTACCGCCGACGATGCCGCCAAAAAGAAAAAAGGCCGCGTCGTATTGCGACGCGGCCTGCCAGTCTACTGCATCCGGGCCCAGTGCTGCACCCGGACGGTGTTATTTCAGCGATACGCTGTCGTTCAGGATACGCGGCGTCAGGAACACCAGCAGCTCGGTCCGGTTGTTGACCTTGGCGTTGTTCTTGAACAGGTACCCAAGCACCGGGATATCGCCGAGCCACGGTACCTTGTTGTAGTTGTTGGTCTCTTCCTGGCTGTAGATACCGCCAATCACCACCGTGCCACCGTTCTCGACCAGCACCTGCGTCTGCACGTGCTTGGTGTCGATCGCGAAGCCCGCCACGGTCTGGATACCTACGCTGTCCTTGTTCACGTCGACATCCAGCAGCACATTGCCTTCCGGCGTGATCTGCGGCACGACTTCCAGCTTCAGGTTGGCCTTGCGGAACTGGATCGACGTGGCACCGCTCGACGTGGCCGACTGGTACGGCAGTTCGGTACCCTGTTCGATCAGGGCCTTGATGTTGTTGGCCGTCACCACACGCGGGCTGGAAATGATCTTGCCCTTGCCGTCGGCTTCCAGCGCGGACAACTCCAGGTCCAGGAAACGACCCGCGCCAGCGTTGAAGATACTGAACGCCACCGATGCCGGGTTCGTACCGTTGATGGCCGCGGCGGGCAGGCTCAGCGCCGGGCTGTTATCCCATTTGCCATCCTGCGTGAACGGCGACGCCACGTTCTGGTACGTATTGCCGAGTGCACTGCCCGCCCGCGGCAACGCAAAACCGAGCTTCACGCCGAGGTTCCGGCTGAAGGTGTCGCTGGCCTCGACGATGCGGGCCTCGATAATCACCTGGCGTACGGGGATATCGATCCGCTGCAGGAAGGTCTGCACTTCCTCCAGCTTGCTGCCGATGTCGGACACGAACAGCTGGTTGGTACGCGGGTCCGCCGTCAGCGAGCCGCGCTTGGACAGCATCCGCGTGGCCGCCGACGTGCTCGAACCACCTGCCGCTACCGGCGCGGCACCACCACTGCTGCCGCCGCTGCCCGTGACCGGCAGGCCCAGCAGCATGCGGCGTACATCGTCGGCACGCTGGTAGTTCAGCTGGAACACCTGGCTACGAATCGGCTCAAGCTCGTTGATCTGCTGCATTGATTCCAGTTCGAGCTTTTCCTTCGTGGCCAGCTCGGCCTTGGGCGCCACCCACAGCACGTTGCCATTACGGCGCGATGCCAGGCCCTTGGAATCCATCACGATCTGCAGCGCCTGATCCCATGGCACGTCCTTCAGCCGCAGCGTCAGGTTACCCTGCACCGTATCGCTGGTGATGATGTTCAGGTTCGTGAAATCGGCAAAGACCTGCAGCAGCGAGCGGATGTCGATGTTCTGGAAGTTCAGCGACAGGCGTTCGCCGCGATACCCCTGCCCGGCGATCAGCTTGTTCGGATCTTCCTTGACCTGCCGCACTTCCACGACGAACTGGTTGTCGGTCTGGTACGAGCTGTATTCCCAGTTGCCACGCGGCTCGATCTGCAGACGCGTACTGCCGTTGGCGTCGGTGGCGCGCATGGCCTGCACCGGCGTGCCGAAGTCAGTCACGTCGAAGCGACGGCGCAAATCCGTCGGCAGCCCCGTGCCCATGAAATCGACCACGAGGTTCTGGCCCTGCTGCTGGATGTTGATGCCCGAGTCGCGCGACGACAGATCGACCACCACGCGGCCGGCACCGTCGTTGCCGCGGCGGAAGTCGATATTGCGGATCAACGGACGATTGGCAGCCACTGGCTGCGCCGCAGCTGCGGCCGGCGCAAACGTCGGTGCGGCAGCGGTCGCGGATTGCGACACGTTGTCCATCAGCACCAGGAACTGCGTGCCGCGCATTTCAGTGCGGTACGTGGCGACACGGCTCAGGTTCAGCACCACGCGGGTACGGTCCCCGATCTGCATCACGTTGGCGCTCTTGAGCAGCTTGCCGCCGTACTCGTATTGCGCGCGACCGGCCGCGAATCCCGTATCGAAGAAATCGATCGCGATCTTTGCCGGATTCTGCGTGGTGAAGTCCGCCGGCTTTTGCGCCAGCGGGCTCTGCAGGTCGACCGCGAACACGGTCTGCTCGCCAACGACGTTGGCTTCCACCTGCTTGAGCTGGTTGTTTTGTGCCAATGCGGCCGGAGAGGCCAACACCAGCGCCATTGCTGAAGCGCCAGCAAGCGCCCTGACCCAACGAGTGGTGATCATGCGGATGCCTCCAGCTTCAGGCTGGTCATTTTCTCTTTCCAATCTGAGACCCCTTCCCGAACCAATTCGCGCAACACGATCTCCTGATCGTTGATGCGGACCACCCGGCCATAGCTTTGGCCGAGATACTGACCCACCTTGACGTGATGGATCTTGTTATCTACGCGTACCACACCGTAGGTCTCGCCGTTCTTCTTCAGCATCCCGAGCATCTTGAAGTTCTCCAGCGGATAATCTTCAAGCGGCTCGTGTCGCCGTCCGGCCTCCGGCGACTCAGACATCGTTTTGTTCAGTTCGCCGATCTTGGTCTGCGCGAACGGTTCCGGCGAACTGCGCCCGCCATACTCGCGCGGCGAATATGGTTTGACCTCGGGCAACGGTTCGGGCGGTGGCGCCTTGGCGGCGCGGGTCTGCGTCATCCATTGGCGCAGTCCATCGTCGTCACTCTGGCCACAGCCGGCCAGGGCAACGACTGCCAGCGCGGCGGCGGTCAGGGCATGCAACGCAACCGGTGGACGTCGGATCAGGAGGCTCACTTGGCACCTCCCTTCTTGCTCTTCTTCGCGGCATCGGCAGCAGCCTTGCGCTGCGCGGCCTGCTCGTCAGGATCCAGCGCGCGATATGCCATCGCGACCGCCTCCATCGACAGCGTGCCATCCTTGGCAACCGACATGTTCAGGTTACGCATCGAAACGATCCGCGACAGGGCCGCCACGTCGGCGTTGAACAACGCAACGTCGTGATAGCGGCCGGTGACCTTCAGGTTGACCGGGATTTCGGCAAAGTAAGGCTTGACCGTTGCCGCCTGCGGCTTGAACAGTTCGAACTGCAGGCCACGTGCCACGCCAGCGTGGTTGACGTCGGCCAGCAGCGCGTCCATTTCCGTGCTGTTCGGCAACTGCCGTTCAGCAAGTGCCACGCGCTTTTCCACTTCGACCTTCTGCTTGCGCAGTTCATCGAGATTGGCCACCTGCGTTACCTTGGCCTTGAACTGCTGTTTCAGCTGCTCATGTTCGGCATGCTTGCGCTCGAGGTCGTCGCTCTTGTCGCTCCAGTAGAACTGCCAGCCCAGCACCAGCACGATCACGGCCGCCAGGATCGAGAACAGCACGCGCGGTGCGGCAGGCCAGGTCTCGGGTTCGTTCAGGTTCAGGCCGCGAAACTGCGTGGTCACGTCCTGCAATGAGAGGTTGGTGTTCAGCGCCATGATCAGACCTTGCCCCCTGCGGCTTTCGCCGCCGACGTCGCCGCGGGCTTGCCTGCGGCATCCGAGGCACCGCTACCGGAACCGGCCTCCTTGCGCTCGGTTGGTTCTTCCGCTGCGCGATAGGAGAAGCGCATCGAGAAATCAAACAGCCGGCGCTGCTCACGCAGGTTGTTGGTCATCGTGATGGCCTTCGATTCCACGAGCTCGGCACGGTCCAGCCATTGCACCTGGCTGACGTTGCGCAGCAGCTCCGACACCCGCTCGTTGGACTGCGCCACACCGGCCATGACAAAGTCGTCGCCGGTCTGCTTGAGGCTGGTCAGGTACACGCCCTCCGGCACCTGGCGCACCAGTTCCTCCAGCAGTTGCACTGGCAGGTTGCGCTGCGCCTGCAGGCTTTCGATGGCACGCTGGCGGTCCAGCAGTTCGTCGATGTCCTTCTTGAGCGTGGTGACTTCCCTGATCTGCCCGTCCATGCGGGCGTTCTCGGTCTTCAGCGTCTGGTTGAGATGGCTTACCTCATCGATCTGCGTATCGATGTAATAGCCGCCGATCAGCACCACGAGCGCACCCGCGCCCGCCGCACCGCCCAGCATGCTGTAAACCTTCTTGCGCCGGGCTGCCTTGCGCGCCTCGTGATACGGCAGCAGGTTGACCGACGGAATGGTATTCGTCGTCGTGGACATGCGTGTCCCCCCGGTGGGTTATTGCAGTCCGCGCAGCGCCAGTCCCGCACTGACGATATAGGCCGGCAGGTCGCGCTGGAGATAGCGCTCGTTGACCTTGCCTGCGGTCGTCATGTTTGCGAAGGGATTGGCCAGCGTGGTCGTGATCTGCGTCTGCTGCTGGATCGCTGCCTGGACACCAAGCAGCGACGCGTGCCCGCCGGAAAGCAGGATCTCGTCGACACGGCCGAGGCTGGAGCTGGCAATGAAATTGCCGACCGCACCCTGCACTTCCATGGCCAGCGCCTCGAGAGAAGGCTTGAGCAGTTGCGCACGCCACGCTTCGGGCAGCGTGTTCTTGCGCTTCTTGATTTCCGCCTTGAGCGCGTCGAGCGTGAACATCCGCGCGGCGCTCTGCGTCAGCTGATCGCCGTAGCTGTTCAGCGGCTGCTCGTACAGTTCCTTCCAGCCCTGGTAGAAGATGGCCTTGGAGCGGCTGCCACCGAGATGGACCACGGCCACGACGGGCAGGTCCTTGGCGTCGGTTTCGGTCAGGCCGGCGGGAACGCCGAGCATCTGCACCACCGAACGCTGCACGGCGTACTCTTCCACATCCATGACCTGCGGTTTCAGGCCGGCCATTTCGGCTGCCGTCACGCGCTCCTGGACACGATCACTGTTGGCGGCCGTGACGCGCACGCCAATACCGCCTTCCGTTTCGCTGGGACCAATCACCGCGAAGTCGAAGTTCACCGCCTGCGACGGCGGATAGAGGCGATGCGCCTCCGATTCGACCTGCGAATAGAGTTCGTCTTCGGACAGGTTGTCCGGCAGACTGACCGTCTGGGATTCCGTCAGCATGGAAGGCACGCCAAGGATCACGTCCTTGGTACGGATGCCGGCCTTGCCGAGCGCGCGCTTGAGCGCGATGCCCACGGCCTCGATGTTGACCACGTTGCCATCGGCAACGGCGTTGCGATCCAGCAGTTCGCTGGCGCATTTCTCCAGCCTGAAGTCGTTCTTGCCAGTCCCGACGGACAGCTCAACGACCTTTACGCTGGACGACCCAATATCTACGCCGACCGTAGTCCGGCGTAGAAGACCCGACAAGATGCCCCGTCGCAAGGTTGACCCCCTGACATTTGAACTCGCCCACGGCATGTCTGCTCTAATGGTGCGAGCCAGTTTCTTGGATGAAACGTTTGCTCTTTTATGTTCGCTGATTCTCACAAAAACCAGAGGCGCTGGCAATGTGCCGGTTTGACCACGCTTTCTTTTTCAGAGGCCCCCCTTCAATCCGTTGCCAAAATCCGACGGTCGGCATTCCGTCTACATTGGCCGGCATGGCGCCGTCACATTGCGTCGTGTCCCGGCACTGCTGCACGCACGCCTCGGAAGGTACTTATCGACGACCGCTCCGGTTGATATGGATCCCCGCAAACCCGCGCCACGCCTGCGCCCTGCATGGCGTGACAGGCAGATATCAACGACATTACATCTTGTAACAGTGCGGTAGCGCCTTTCGCGCCACCGCGTGGCAGGTGCACGGGGGTGCCAACGATATAATTCGGGCACTCTTATTAGGTAAACCCTTATGGCCACAGCACAACAGAAGCCGTCCCTTCCCGTTCGTCGTCCGATATGGATGCGGATCATGTTCTGGGTATTCGGACTGTTTGCCGCTGGCATCGTCGCCGTGGCGTTGCTGGTGGGCTATGCGCTGGTCGTGGCGGCACCGAACCTGCCGTCGCTCGACACCATCACCGACTACCGTCCGAAGATTCCGCTGCGCATCTACACCGCCGACAACGTGCTGATCGGCGAGTTCGGCGAAGAGCGCCGCAACTTCGTGCCGATCAGCGACATCCCCGATGTCATGAAGAAGGCCGTGCTGGCCATCGAGGACGACCGCTTCTACGAACACGGCGGCGTGGACTTCGTCGGCGTGTTGCGTGCCGGGCTGGCCAACCTGCGTGGCGGCCTGTCGCAAGGCGCATCGACGATCACGATGCAGGTGGCGCGCAACTTCTTCCTGTCCAGCGAGAAGACCTATACGCGCAAGATCTACGAGATGCTGCTGGCGTACAAGATCGAGGCCAACCTGAGCAAGGACCAGATCCTCGAGCTGTACATGAACCAGATCTATCTGGGCCAGCGCGCATACGGCTTTGCCAGCGCGGCGCGCGTGTACTTCGGCAAGTCGATCAAGGACGTCACGCCGGCCGAGGCCGCGATGCTGGCCGGCCTGCCCAAGGCGCCGTCGGCGTATAACCCGGTGGTCAATCCGCGTCGCGCCAAGGTGCGCCAGGAATACATCCTGCAACGCATGCGTGACCTGCGCTACATCACGCCCGAGCAGTACGACCAGGCCGTGCGCGAGGAACTGAAGGTGCGCAGCGAAGGCAACGAGTTCTCCACCCATGCCGAGTACGTGGCCGAGATCGTGCGCCAGCTGATGTACGCGCAGTATCGCGAGGAAACCTATACGCGCGGCCTGACGGTCTACACGACGCTGAACAAGGGCGACCAGGATGCCGCCTATGAATCCGTGCGCAGCGGCATCATGAACTACGAGCGCAAGCACGGGTATCGCGGACCGGAAGCGTTCATCGACCTGCCCGCGAATTCGTCCGAACGGGAACAGGCCATCGACGATGCGCTGGTGGAACATCCGGGCAGCGACGATCTGCGCTCCGCGGTTGTCACCAGTGTCACGCCGAAGCAGGTCAAGGCAACACTGTTGTCGGGCGAGGTCGCTACCATCGAAGGTACGGCACTGCGTTTCATTGCGCCGTCGATGTCGGCCAACGCGCAACCGAAGGTGAAGATCCGTCCCGGCGCGATCATCCGCGTGACGCAGGATCCGAAGGACAACACGTGGTCGGTAACGCAACTGCCCGAAGTGGCCGCCGCGTTCATTTCGCTGAACCCGGAAGACGGCTCGATCCGCTCGATGGTCGGCGGCTTCGACTACAACCGCAACAAGTTCAACCACGTGACGCAAGCCTGGCGCCAGCCCGGTTCGAGCTTCAAGCCGTTCATCTATACGGCGGCGCTTGAAAAGGGCTTCTCGCCTGCCACGGTCATCAACGATGCGCCGCTGACGATTGGCCCCGACACCGGTGGGCAGGTCTGGGAACCCAAGAACTACGACGGCAAGTTCGAAGGCCCGATGACCATGCGCCGCGCGCTGGCCAAGTCGAAGAACCTGGTTTCGGTCCGTATCCTGCGCGCCATCGGTACGCAGTATGCGCAGGACTACATCACGCGCTTCGGCTTCGAGGCCGACAAGCATCCGGCCTACCTGCCGATGGCGCTCGGTTCCGGCAGCGTGACGCCGCTGCAGATGGCGGGCGCGTACTCGGTCTTCGCCAACGGTGGCTATCGCGTCAATCCGTACCTGATCCAGCGTGTCGAAGACTCGCGTGGCAAGGTCATTTCGGAAACCCATCCGCAGAAGGCTGGCGAGGATGCCGTACGCGTGCTCGATGCACGCACCGCATTCATTGCCGACAGCATGTTGCGCGAAGTGGTGCGCAGCGGCACGGCCAACCCGGCCAAGCAGCGTCTGGGCCGCAACGACATGGCCGGCAAGACCGGTACCACCAACGATGCCGTGGATGCATGGTTTGCCGGCTATACACCGAAGCTGGTGGCCATCGCCTGGATGGGCTACGACCAGCCGAAGAGCCTCGGGGTGCGTGAAACCGGTGGCGGCCTGGCGCTGCCGATCTGGGTCGGCTACATGAGCAAGGCGCTCAAGGGCGTGCCCGAGAGCCCGGACCGCCAGCCGCCGGAAGGCGTGGTCATGGTGGCCGGCGACTGGACCCTCGAGGAGAACGCAGGCGGTGCCGGCGTGGCATCGGTGGGTCTGGGCGACCCGTGGCCAGGCAAGCCGGAAGAAAGCTCGCGTCCGCCGCAGGACACCGAGCAGGAAAAGAAGAAGATCCTGGAGATGTTTGGCGGCGCGTAAAACTGTCCACCCCAACAAAAAACCGGCCCACGTGGCCGGTTTTTTGTTGTGACCGCTGCGCCCTCGCCCTACTTCAGCGCCAGCGCCACGCCAGCCTGCTGGCTCATGTACTGCGACAGCGCCGCATACAGCTCTGCGCCGCCGCGCGTATCCACCCATTTGCCGCCATCATGGCGGAAGTGGAAACCGCCGGCCTTGGCGGCCACCCACAGTTCCTGCATCGGCGCCTGGCTGTTGACGATGATCTTCGAGCCGTCCTCGAACTCCAGTTCCATCACATTGCCGGTGCGGTTGATTTCCACGTCGGCATCGGCCGCGTCGGCAGCGGCTTCGATATCCGCTTCGAGCTGGTCGAGGGCCGCGCTGGCCAGGGTCAGGAACTCGGTTTCACTGAGGGGGGGCATGCTACACTCCAAGGCCGCCGGCAGCCCGTCCAGACAGGGCATTTGCGCCGGCATCAAATTGATGGAAATCGGGGAACGCCGCGCGTTTCCCCCAGCCATCCGAAAGCCATCCAGACCATGAAGGACTCCCCGATGCTGCGTCGTGGTGCGATTGTATCGGCCTTTGCCGCCACGCTCGCGATGACCCTCGCCGGCTGCGGCATTCGCGGCCCGCTGTACATGCCGAAAGTGCCGCCCGAGCCCACGCCGCCCACCGTGGCCGACCCGGGGCTTGGCCAGCCCGGCGCGGCCGTGCCGGCGCGCCCGGCGGGCGAGCCCGCCACCTCGGCACCGGTACCCGCAGAACCCGTCAAGGGCAGCTCCGCCCCCAACGCACGCTAAGTGCACAGCAAGTGCACGCCAGAACATGACTGATTTCTTCCATCGCCGCGCAGACGGCGCCCTGACCGTCGAGCAGGTTCCGCTGGCCCGTATCGCCGCGGAGTTCGGCACGCCGACCTTCATCTATTCGCGCGCCGCGCTGACCACCGCGTACAACGCCTACGCCGCCGCCTGCAAAGGCCGCAACGCGCATGTGCAGTATGCGGTCAAGGCCAATTCGAACCTGGCCGTGCTGCAGGTATTTGCCCGGCTGGGTGCCGGTTTCGACATCGTGTCGGGCGGTGAACTGCTGCGCGTGATTGCCGCCGGTGGCGATCCCCGCAAGGTGGTGTTCTCGGGCGTGGCCAAGAGCGAGGCCGATATGGCGCTGGCGCTGGAGCACGAGGTCCGCGGCTTCAACGTTGAATCGATCCCCGAGCTTGACCGCCTGAACGCGGTGGCCGGACGCCTGGGCAAGCGCGCACGCGTATCGCTGCGCATCAACCCGGATGTCGACGCCAAGACCCACCCGTATATCTCCACGGGCCTCAAGGGCAACAAGTTCGGCGTGGCGTTCGAAGACGTGCTGCCGACCTATCGCGCAGCCGCCGCGTTGCCGCATCTGGAAGTGGTTGGCATCGACTGCCATATCGGCTCACAGATCACCGAGGTGGCGCCGTACCTGGAGGCACTGGACAAGGTGCTGGACGTAGTGGAAGCGCTGGAAGCCGAAGGCATCAAGCTCGAACATATCGACGTTGGTGGCGGCCTGGGCATTACCTATGACGACGAGACGCCGCCGGACATCACGGGTTTCGCGACCACGCTGATCGACCGCGTCGCCGCACGCGGCCACGGCCATCGCGAGGTGCTGTTCGAACCGGGCCGCTCGCTGGTAGGCAACGCCGGCGTGCTGCTGACGTCCGTGGAGTTCCTGAAGCCGGGCGCGGCAAAGAACTTCTGCATCGTCGATGCCGCGATGAACGATTTGGCACGCCCCGCCATGTACGAGGCCTATCACCGCATCGAACCAGTCGCCCCGCGCGGCGATGCGGCGGTGACCTATGACGTGGTGGGTCCGGTTTGCGAATCGGGCGACTGGCTCGGCCGCGACCGCGCACTGGCGGTGCAGCCGGGCGACCTGCTGGCCGTGATGTCGGCGGGCGCGTATGGCTTCGTGATGAGCTCGAACTACAACACCCGTGGCCGTGCGGCCGAAGTCATGGTCGACGGCGACGCCGTGCACCTGGTGCGCGAACGCGAACTGCCAGCCGACCTGTTCAAGACCGAACGCCTGCTGAAGGCCTGATCGGGCCCCCCTCTCCCGCGCGCGGGAGAGCAACCGTGTCAACGACTTCGTGCGGCTCACGGTCAGCCGACGCT
>CAUUBQ010000046.1:0-71926 GCA_963543405.1 uncultured Cupriavidus sp. | reverse complement strand
CCCAATGCAGCGGCGTCGTCGTTTGCGAGCGGCATCATTCGTGAACCGCTGTCGGGCGTGGCGGCCAACTGCCCGGTGGCACCGGACACCTCGCTGTGGCTGCTGTCGCCGCGCGGTGCAATCCAGGCGCTGGTCAATGGTATCGAGCTCGATGGCGCGCGTTTTGGCAACCGTCGCGTGGTGAATTTGCCGGGACTGTCGGTCACGGCAGCGCAGATGGTGGAAGCGCTGCGCCGCGTGGCAGGCGATGCCGTGGCGGATCGCGTGACATGGGAGCGCGAGGAACGCGTCGAGAAGATCGTCGGCACGTGGCCGGCGGCATGGGATGTGGCACGCGCCGTGGAACTGGGTTTCGAAAGCGATGCCAGCTTTGACGATGTCATCCGCGCGTATGCGGAGGATGCGGGCGTCAAGCTCTGAAATCAAGTTGGTTTCTCCCCTCTCCCGCACGGCGGGAGAGGGGAGCCAAGCTTCTCACCCCACCGGCTTCACCAGCTCCCAGGCATCGATCGTTTCCCTGACCTGCGCGGGGATCGGTGCCGACTTCTGCGTCTTCGGGTCGGCACACACGTAGACGATCTCACCGGTGATCAGGTGCTGGTCGCCACGATACATTTCCACGCGGAACAGCATGCTCGAGCGGCCCAGCCGCGCCATGCGGCCACGGATCTCCAGCATGTCGTCGAAACGCGCGGACGCGTGGTACTCGAGCGTGGACTTGACCACGAAGATATCCACCCCATGCGCGTGCAGCACGTCCTCCGGATAGCGGATGCCTACCGCGCGCCAGTACTCGGTCACGCAGATATCGCAGTAAGTCAGGTAGTGGGCGTTGAAGACGATCGATTGCGGATCGACCTCGGCCCACCGGACACGCAGCGGCACGCTGTGCCGGAAATCTTCGCTGGCCATCTGCGTCTTACTGGGGCTTGCCCAGGCCAAGCTTCTCGATGATCGCGCGTTCGCGCTTGACCGTATCCGCTGCAAAGGCCGTGTACTGGCTGCTGCTCATGTAGTACGGCTCCATGTCGAACTTGGCCAGCGACTCGCGATAATTCGGCATTTCCATGGCCTGCTTGAACGCGTCATGCAGCTTCTTGACGATTGCCGGATCGGTGCCCTTCGGGGCCACCAGGCCAAACGGCGAAGTCTGCACGATGCCCATACCCAGTTCCTTGAGCGTCGGCACGTTCGGGAAGCGCGGCGAACGCTTCTCGCCCCACGTGGACAACAACCGCAGCTTGCCCGATTCCACATACTGCGCCCAGGCCGGCGTGTCGGCCACCGACATCACGTGACCGCCGAGCAGCGCCTGCATCGATTCCGAATTGCCCTTGTATGGAATATGCGAGAACTGCACGCCCTGGCGCATCGCAAGGTCTTCCATGGTCAGGTGCAAGGTGGTCATCGAGCCCGGCGAACCGTAGGTCAGCTTGCCCGGGTTGGCCTTGGCATAGGCGATGTACTCCTGCATCGTCTTGATCGGCGAATCGGCCGGTACCACCAGGCCGAACGAATAGCCGGCCAGGTTGATCACATAGCTCAGGTCCTTGACCGGATCCCAGTTGATCTTGGTGGTGTACGGCAGGCGGTACACGGGCATGGCCACCTGGGCCAGCGTGTAGCCGTCCGGCGCGGTGGCCTGCATCATCTGGGCAGGCAGCACGCCGCCGGCACCGGGCTTGTTCTCGACGATCACGGGCTGGCCCAGGATCTTCGAGGCGTTGTCCGCGAGCACGCGGAACGGAATGTCGGTGGAACCGCCCGCGGTGTAGCCGATCACGAGCCGGATCGGGCGGTTCGGGAACTTGTCCGCCTGCGCGTGTGCCGGCATGGCGGCCATTCCAACTGCGGCCGATGCGGCAATCATGCCCATATGGGCCATAAAGTGGCGGCGTTGCATAAGTCTTTGTCTCCTTCTGCTGCAAAAATGCACTGTTGCGACTTCGATCAAACCACAAATCAGTAGCTGGCCCGCTCCATCTGCTTTTTATGGGAGTCAGGCCGAAATCCGGACGCTATCGGTCAAAAGCCCCCTGCAATGCGGCAATTGCATCGGCATGGGCACCGGCAACGGCACCAATAAAACGTCCGAGCTTGAAAAAATCGTGAATCATGGTCGGGTAGTCGGCCAGCGTTGCATTGACGCCGGCCGCTTCGAGTTTTGCCGCATACGCGACCCCTTCGTCATGCAAGGGATCGTAGCCCGCCACCGCGATCCACGCCGGACACACGCCCTCGACCTCAGCCCCCTGCCCGCCACCGTCGAGTGGCGCAAAACGCCAGTCATCGCGGCTGGCGTCCTGGTCCAGGTACTGCGCAAAGAACCACTGGATCATCTCCGCGGTCAGCAAGTAGCCTTCGGCCAGCGCGCGATGCGAGGCGGTTTCCTGGCGCGCGCTGGTGCCGGGATAGATCAGCAGTTGCAGCACCGGCGCCAGGCCAGTGTTGCGCGCCTGGATTGCGCAGGCGGCCGCCAGCGTGCCACCGGCACTGTCGCCACCGACCGCAATGCGTTCGGGATCGGCGCCAAGCCGGGCGGCCTCGTCAAATACCCACTGCAGCACGTCGAATGCATCGTTGGCCGCTGTCGGGAATTTCCATTCGGGACCGAGCCGGTAGTCAACCGACAGCACCAGGCATTGCGCGCCATTGCAGAACACACGGCACAGCGAGTCATGCGAATTGATGCTGCCGACGGTAAAGCCACCCCCATGGAAATAGACCAGCAGCGGCAATGGATCCGCCCAACTGGCCTCGCGCGGCGCATAGAGCCGTACCGGGATATCGAACCCGTCGCGCGCCGGGACTGTCAGATCCTCGACGCCGTGTACCGGCGCCGGTGACAGGTCAAGGATCGGCGCGCTTTTCTCATAGCCGATCTTGGCATCCGCCGGTTCCATCGTATGGATCGACGGCCGTTTGGCCCTCGCAATCAGTTCAAGCAACTGCGCGACCTGCGGGTCGAGCGGCTGGGCAGGCAAGCCGGGAACGGATGGTGACGGTTGAGCGGACATATTGACGATGGTAGCCAGACAATCGGACATATTAGACCGATAGCCAGCCAGGTCCTGACAAGACCACAAGATTCGAATAGTCGAATAGTGAACGGTCGTTCGATTTTCGTATCATGCCAGCGTTTCCGGCATGCAGCATTACGAAATAACCCTCAGGACGCCTCTTGCTACACCTTTTGCGCGATCACCGGCCATGCTGCGAACTGCACGTTCGCCGCCTATGCTTGGTAGGAATGCAGCGCATGACGCAGGATCAGCAGGCCCGATCAAACAGGAGACACCATGACTGGCGAACACTTGCAGGTTGTGCACGGGGACATTACGCGGATGGCAGTCGACGCCATCGTCAACGCAGCCAATAGCGGACTGCTGGGCGGCGGCGGCGTGGACGGGGCAATTCATGGCGCGGGCGGTCCCGCAATCAGGACCGCGTGCCGCGCGATCCACGATGCGCAAGGCGGCTGCCCCACCGGCGAAGCGGTAATCACGACTGGCGGCCTGTTGGCGGCCCCCTATGTCATACACGCGGTCGGACCGGTCTGGCACGGTGGCTCAAAGAATGAGGATGCGCTACTGGCCAGCGCCTATCGCAACAGTATCCGGCTGGCGGGGGAGCACAAACTGCGCACGGTGGCATTCCCGAATATCAGTACCGGTGTCTACGGCTTTCCGCGTGAACGGGCGGTCGACATCGCCATTGCCGCCGTACGCGAGGCACTGGCCAAGGCGCCGTCCATCGAGCAGGTCACGTTCGTGTGCTTCGACGATGAGAATTTCAAGCTATATCGCCAGCGGCTGAGCTGAAGGACGGCCGCCGGCTGGCCGCTGGTTGGCCGGTGACAAAGAAATGGCGCCTTGCGGCGCCATTTCTTTTCAGGGCAGCACACTGTGGATCAACAGGTTGATCCGCTCCGGCTGCTCGTGGATGACCCAGTGCGTACCTTCGGGAATCCGCTCCAGCCGCAGGTCCGGCACGAACTCGTCCAGTCCACTGACCAGCGACTTCGGCAACGCCCGGTCATTCTCGCCCCAGATCACCAGCGTAGGCACCCGGATCACGAACATTGCCGGGTCAAGCCGCGAGATGTCCGGCGCAGTCTCGCCCGAGGCCGGCGGGTGCATTGGTGTGGCGCGGTAGTAATTCAAGCCACCGGTCAGCGGGTGCGACCCATCATCGCCGGGCTCCGACCACGCCGCGTGATACTTGGCGCGGGTCTCGCCGGCGAACCAGGCCGGCAGGGCTCCGGCTTCGCCAGTCAGCATTTTCTCCAGCAACGCAAAATCATTCGCCGCCAGCGCCTGTTCCGCACCGGGCTTGCGCAGCCAGTTCATATATGCCGACGCCTGCTGCTGCACCGGGTCCGCCGACAGCGCGCGCGCGAACAGATAGGGATGCGGCGAATTGATAATGACGAAGCGCTCAATCAGGTCGGGATACTGCGCGGCAAGGTTCCAGCACACCGCCCCACCCCAATCGTGCGCCACGATCGTGCAGCGCTCGTAGCCAAGCACTCGAATGAATTGCACGAGGTCCTCGACCAGGTGCTTGGGCCTGTACGCCTCGGCCTCTTTCGGCTTGCTCGACAGGTTGAAGCCACGCAGGTCCGGCGCCACCGCAAAGTGGGTATGGCCGAATTCGGCAAGCTGGCGTTCCCACGCGTACCAGAACTCCGGAAAGCCGTGCACAAACAGGATCAACGGCTTGCCCGGCTCGCCCGCACTGCCGTAATGCAGCCGCGTGCCGTTGGGCAGGTTGGCGAACTGCAGGTGGTGAATCACGGCGGGTGTGGTCATCAAGGTCTCCCTGGCCATTTCTGCCATCACTGGTCTCCTGGTCGACGATGCAAGAAAGTGGCCAGGTCAACCGCGCAGTGCGGCAACCAGGCTGGCGCGGACTTCGGGCTTCTCGGCAAACGGATCGCCAGGATTGCGTTGCGCGAGAATATCCTCCATGCGATGCTGCACCGGCACCAGTGCCTGCGGGTGGGAATAAATATAGAAGCTTTCGTCCCGGATGGCATCGAACGTCAGTTGCGCCACGTCGGCGGCCGTGACCTTGCCCGAATTCACTGCCTTGTCCGACAATGCCTGTGACACCATCTGCGAACGTGTGGGCGGTGCATCATTGGTCAGGCCAGCCGGCCTGTTGCGCTGCGACTGGCTGATACCGGTTGGCACGAAGTAGGGGCACAGTACCGAGCACCGCACCTGTTCGGTGACCAGGCTCAGGTCCTGGTACAGCGTCTCGGACAGCGCCACCACCGCGTGCTTCGACACGTTGTAGACACCCATGGCCGGCGGATTCAGCAGGCCGGCCATCGATGCCGTATTGACGATATGGCCCTGGAACGACGGGTCCTTCCGCGCAGCCTCAAGCATTAGCGGCGTGAAGATCCGCACGCCGTGCACCACGCCATACAGGTTGACGCCCAGCACCCAGTCCCAGTCTTTCTCGGTGTTCTCCCAGAGCAGTCCACCGGCACCCACGCCCGCGTTGTTGAACACGAGATTGACCTCGCCGAAGGCGGTCATCGCGGCATCGGCCAATGCCTGGACCTGCTCGGCCTTCGATACATCGGTGCGCAGGCCGATGACCTGGGTGCCCTGCGCCTTGAATTCCGCGACCGTGGTGTCGAGCACGTCTTCCTGGACGTCGGCCAATACAAGCTTCATGCCAAGCTGGGCACCGATGCGCGCGAATTCCTTGCCGAATCCCGATGCGCCACCGGTAATGACTGCCACCTTGCCTTCGAACTGCTTCATGGTTGTCTCCTCGGTTGTATGTTTTTGCTTTTTGGCTCCCCTCTCCCACTACATGGGAGAGGGGAGAAAATCCAAACTACGCTGCCTGCACGTGGTAGTTCTGCCTTGGAAAATGCACGTTGACCGCGCCGGCACGCGAATCCTGCCGGCGGATCGTGACCACGTGCTCGGTCAGCGTCAGCAGCACGCCGGCCACAGGGTCTTTTGCGTAGTCGGTCGGCGTCACGGTTACCGCATCGCCGGCCGCAAAGCCACCGCCGGGCAGGATCGTCGGATCATGCGGCAGCGGGTCGTTGTTGTAGGCATCGGCAATCGCCGACTCCGATGGAATGACACGCAGCTTGCCGTGCCCGTAGGCCTGCATCCGCGCGAACCAGCTCTTGACCAGCGGATAGCCATCGAGCAGCGCAGCAAGTGGCGCGGCCCGGCGGATAAACCAGATGCAATGGAAAAGCGAGAAATCGGCGACCGACAGTTCGGGCCCCGCCACATGCTGGACGCCCGCGGCAAACTGTTGCTGCAGCCGCTCGAAGGTTTCATGCAGTGTTGCCGCGGCTTCGGGCAACGGCATGCGCAGCGCATTGGTATCGCCACGCATGGCCTTGCGGTCTGCCATGAACGCCTGGATCTGGCCCGGCGACAGATGTGCCAGCATGGTCTGTACGCCGGCCGGCTGCATCGTATACGTGACCGTTGCCGTAAACAACGCGCTGTCGATCCACGCGGCCATCAGCCGGGCCTGCGCCGACTGCATGGCCGGGTACAGCGGCGGATTTGGCGCCAGCCGATCGAGAACGTCGCAGATCAGTGCCGTATCGCAGTAGATATCGGCACCAATCTGCATCACCGGCGTACGCCGATAGCCGCCGGTCAGCGCCGTGACATCGGGCTTGGGCATGATCGGCGGAATTTCCACCGCGCACCAGGACAGGCCCTTGGCGCCCAGCACAAGCCGTACTTTCTCTGAAAACGGTGAGGTTGCGTATTGATGAAGGATGATGTCGGGCATGCTTGCCTCTCAGAAAAGGATCAACCCTTCCTTAATCGAGCAGATCCGGCTGTTCTTTAACGATTCGTGCATAAAGCGGCTGGAACTGGAACCAGCCAGCCTGCGCGGTGCCCACGATTGAATAGGCCTGCCGCGCGGCCGCGTCGCCGATGGTTTTCGGCGCCTGGCCGGTACGCGCAGCCGCCGATTCCGCCAGGATCTGCACCTGGCAAGAACGCTCCATCGTGATGAACCACCATGCGGCCTCGTCCACGGTCTTGCCGACGGTCAGCAAGCCATGGTTCTGCAGGATCGCGGCCTTGTTGGCACCCAGCGCATCGGCAATGCGCTGCCCTTCGTCGAGTTCCACCACCACGCCGCCAAAGTCGTCATAGAGTGCATGGTCGTCGTAGAACGCGCAGACATCCTGCGTCAGTGGGTCCAGCTTGCGGCCCAGCGTGGACCATGCGCGACCGTACGTGCTGTGCGAATGGGCCGCGGCCACGGCATCGCCACGGGTCTGGTGGACCCGCGAATGGATCGCAAACGCGGCCGCGTTAACCGGATAATCGCCCTCCACCACATTGCCATGATGGTCGCAACGGATCAGGTTCGACGTCTTGACCTGGCTGAAATGGACGCCAAACGGATTGACCCAGAATGTGTCGGTGAACTCGGGGTCGCGGGCCGTGATATGGCCGGCCACGCCCTCGTCGAAACCGAACTTGGAGAACAGCCGGAACGCCGCCGCCAGCCGCTGCTTGCGATGCAGCCGCTCCTGTGCCGGCGTATCGAACTTCGGCGGACGCGGCAAATTGCGGTAGCGGGCCTTGACCTCTTCGGACAGGCCAGCAGCCATGTCATCGTTGTCCGCCGGGGATTGAGGTGCGTTCATGACTGTCTCCTGTTCTCTTCTTTCTTCTTTTGTGGGGATGGGGGGCGTGGGGCCCCCGTCGGTCGTTACACGAGTTTCACGAGCTGCTTGCCGAAGTTCTTGCCCTTGAGCAGGCCCATGAATGCTTCGGGCGCACCGGCCAGGCCTTCGGCCACGCTCTCGCGGAACTTGAGCTTGCCCTGCGCAACGTAGCCGCCCAGTTCCCTGAGCGCCTGCGGCCAGACGTCCATGTGCTCGGACACGATGAAGCCCTCGATCTTGCAGCGCGATACCAGGATGGCGCGCGGGTTGCGCAGCGGCATGTCCTGGCCGTCATAGCCCGCGATCAGGCCGCATACGGCGATGCGCGCGAACGGATTCAGGCGCGACAGCACCACATCGAGGATATCGCCACCCACGTTCTCGAAGTAGCCGTCGACGCCCTTCGGCGTCACCGCCTTGACCATCGCGTACAGTTCCTTCGCGTCCTTGGCCGCCTTGTAGTCGACGCAAGCGTCGAAGCCCAGTTCATTGGTCACGTAGTCGCACTTGTCCTTGCCGCCGGCCACGCCCACCACGTAGCAGCCTGCCAGCTTGGCCAACTGGCCAACCACGCTCCCCACCGCACCCGATGCCGCGCTGACCACGATGGTCTCGCCGGCCTTGGGCGCAATGATCTTGTTCAGGCCGTACCAGGCCGTCACGCCGGGCATGCCCACCGAGCCGAGGTAGGCCGACAGCGGAATATGGGTGGTGTCGACCTTCTGCATGCCGCTGCCGTCGGTCACGCCGATTTCCTGCCAGCCGAACATGCCGACGACCTTGTCGCCCACATTCCATTTCGGATTCTTGCTGGCGATGACTTCACCCACGGTGCCGCCGATCATCACTTCGTTCAGCGGCTGGGGATCGGCGTACGACTTGCCTTCACCCATGCGTCCGCGCATATACGGGTCCAGCGACAGGAAATGGTTGCGCACCATCACCTGCCCTTCGGCCAGCTCGGGGATAGCCACTTCCTCGAGGCGGAAGTTTTCAGGGGTCACGGCTGCCGTGGGGCGCGAGGCCAGGACGATGCGCTTGTAGGTTTGCTTCGACATATTCGGTTCCTTCGCTCGTTGCAGATAGGACTATGGAATGAGAGGCGCGACGGGATCAGCCGTCCGCGCCCGAATCGGCCGCGCCGGTGTCCCGCTTGGGCGGCATGCGCTTGATGTACTTGAAAGTGCCGGACGCCCGGGAAACGATCTTGCCGTCGGCATCGACGATCTCGCCCTCGCAGAACACCATCGTCGACGTACGATGCACGGTCTGCCCGCGCGCGGTCAGCTTGCCGCGCCCCGGCGCCATGAAGCTGGTCTTCATCTCGATGGTGACCACGCCTCGGCCGTCGCTATCGGATGAGCGGCCCGCAATGGCCATGGCCACGTCGAGCAGCGTCATGATCACGCCGCCGTGCGCCATGTCCCAGCTGTTCTGGTGCCGCTGCTGCAGATCGAGCTCGATCTCGCTGCGGCCGCCTTCCATGTAGTTGCACATCACGCCAAGATCGGCGAGAAAAGGGATTTGGAGTTGACGTTGGGTCATGATTGGGGCGCCTGGAATCTGGTGGCCTGCATTATGCCTATGCCTTCAGCAGGTTCAAACCGCGCTGACGCCTCCGTCAACGGCCAGCACCTGCCCCGTGATGTGCTTGCCGGCGTCGGACGCGAACAGCAGCGCGGCGCCCTTGAGGTCTTCGTCGTCGCCCAGCCGGCGCAACGGCACGCCTTCGCACATCTTGTCCACGCCGAGCCGGTCCAGCGAACCCTTGGTCATCTTCGACGGGAAAAAACCCGGGGCCAGCGCATTGACGGTGATATTGTGCTCGCCCCATTCGGCGGCCAGCGTGCGCGTGAAATTGATCACGGCACCTTTCGACGTGTTGTACGCGATCGTTTCCATCGACCCCGGCGGGTTGCCGGCCAGGCCCGCGATGGACGCCACATTGATGATGCGGCCATGGCGGCGCGGGATCATCGACAGCTTGCCGATCTTCTGCGACAGCAGGAACAGCCCGCGGATATTCAGGTTCATGACCTTGTCCCAGGCCTCGATCGGATGGTCCTCGGCCGGTGCACCCCACGTGGCGCCCGCATTGTTGACGAGGATATCCACGTGTCCGAGCGTGGCCAGCGTTTCATCGGCAAGCCGTGCGATCTCGTCGTCGCGCGATCCATCGGCGGCAATCCACTGCGCCTCGATACCGCGCGCCTTGAGGTGGGCCTGCGCCGATTCCAGTTCGTCGGCCTTGCGCGCCGACAGCACCACGCGGGCGCCCTGCTCGCCCAGCGCCTCGGCGATCTGCAGGCCCAGCCCGCGCGAACCGCCCGTGATCAGCGCGGTGCGACCCTTGAGGTCGAACAGTTGCTGGATGGTATGCATATTGTCTCCGTTATCTTGTATTCGGGCCGACCGGTCAGAACCAGGCGTCCTGCATGTCGAGCGTGGTGCGGTCCAGCGATGCGAGCAGATCGAGCTGCGGATAGATCTTCGGCAATTCAAAGCGGAAGAAGTACGCTGCCGCGGCCAGCTTGCCGCGATAGAAATCGGCATCCTCGCCCTTGGCCGTACCCAGCGCCGCCTGCGCCACCAGCGCCTGCTCCAGCCAGATCCACGCCACCACGACATGGCCGAACGCCTCCAGGTAGACCGAAGCATTGGCCAGCGTCACGTTCGGATCGCCAGCCGACCAGAGCGTGCGGGTGACCTCGGCCAGCCGCGCCGCCGCCGCGCCGAGCGCGCGGGCCTGTTCGGCAAGCACCTTGTCGCCACTGGCAACGGCCTGCGCGCAGGTGGCCTGCACGCGCTTGCCCACGTTCTGGAATGCCGCGCCGTCCTGCATCACGACCTTGCGGCCCAGCAGGTCCAGGCCCTGGATGCCGTGCGTGCCTTCGTGGATCGGATTCAGGCGGTTGTCGCGGTAGAACTGCTCGACGTTGTATTCACGCGTGTAGCCGTAGCCGCCATGTACCTGGATGGCCAGGCTGTTGGCTTCCAGGCACCATTGCGACGGCCAGCTCTTGGCGATCGGCGTCAGGATGTCGAGCAACAGCGACAGCTCACGCTGCCGGTCCGCATCGCCAGCCGCCCTGGCCGCGTGCTCGTCGTCCACCAGCCGCGCGCAGTACAGGTTCAGCGCCAGGCCGCCTTCGACATAGCTCTTCTGTGCCAGCAACATACGGCGCACATCGGCGTGCTCGACCAGCTTGACCTGCGGCGTGGCCGGGTCCTTGCCCTGCGGGCCGACCGGACGCCCTTGCGGACGGTTGCGCGCGTAGTCCAGCGCATGCAGATAGCCGGTATACCCGAGCGCCACCGCGCCGAGGCCCACGCCAATGCGAGCCTCGTTCATCATGTGGAACATGCAGGACAGGCCCTTGTGCGGCTCGCCGACCAGATAGCCAATGGCGCCGGCCTTGCCTTGCGGCCGATACTTCATGCCTTCGCCAAAGTTCAGCAGGCAGTTCGTGGTGCCGCGATAGCCCATCTTGTGATTCAGGCCGGCCAGCACCACGTCATTGTGCTCGCCGCACGAACCATCGTCGTTGACGAGGTATTTCGGCACGATGAACAGCGAGATACCCTTCACGCCCGGAATCAGCTTGCCATCGGGCCCCGGGATCTTGGCCAGTACGAGGTGGACGATATTGTCGGACAGTTCGTGCTCGCCCGCCGAGATCCACATCT
This sequence comes from uncultured Cupriavidus sp., assembly GCA_963543405.1. Taxonomy (GTDB): domain Bacteria; phylum Pseudomonadota; class Gammaproteobacteria; order Burkholderiales; family Burkholderiaceae; genus Cupriavidus. The sequence goes on along the minus strand of CAUUBQ010000046.1, from coordinate 60,555 downwards.
TGTTGCCACGCAGCCGATACTGCGCGCCTAGCGGCGATTCGCCTTCGTAGTCGGCGCGCGTGGTGATGTCCGACAGCGACGATCCGGCCTGTGGCTCGGACAGGCACATGGTGCCAAAGAAGCGCCCTTCCAGTTCGGGACGCACGAACGTGTCGATCTGCGCCGGCGTGCCGTGCGTCAGCAGCAGGTTCGAATTGCCGATGGTCAGGAACGGGTAGGAACTCGTGCCGACATTGGCCGCCTTGAAATATGCGAACGCGGCCTTTTCCAGCGTGACGGGCAGTTGCATGCCGCCATATTCGTAGTCCTGGCCCGCGGCCATCAGGCCAGCCTCGCAGAATGCCTTCAGCGCAGCCTTGACCTCCGGAATGATCGTGACGGTCTCGCCATCGAAATGCGGCTCGTGCGCGTCGCTCTTCTTGTTATGCGGCGCGAACAGGTCGGTGGCGATTTTCTCGCAGGTGTCGAGCGCGGCGTCGAACGTCTCGCGCGAATGGTCTGCAAAACGGGGAATCTGGGTCAGTGTCTCGGCATTGAGCCATTCGTACAGTACGAAATTAAGATCACGACGGGAAAGAATCAGCGACATGGAATACGAGGCTCCGGGCTGAAACGAAGGGCAGGCTTGGCCTTCGGTAAGCGATAGGAAAGCTCCCCTCTCCCGCACGCGGGAGAGGGGTTGGGGGAGAGGGTCAGCAGTTCAATTGGCGACAAGTCGCATTGTGAGGCGCCTGCCCTCTCCCCCGGCCCCTCTCCCATTTCATGGGAGAGGGGAGACAACATCAACAGTCAGCAGACGACGCGCCTTACAGCACTTCGAACAGGCCGGCGGCACCCTGGCCGCCGCCGATGCACATCGTCACCACCACGTACTTGACGCCACGGCGCTTGCCTTCGATCAGCGCGTGGCCAACCAGACGCGCGCCCGACACGCCGTACGGGTGGCCCACCGCGATGGCGCCGCCGTTGACGTTCAGACGGTCCATCGGGATGCCGAGCTTGTCGGCGCAGTACAGCACCTGCACGGCAAACGCCTCGTTAAGTTCCCACAGGCCGATGTCATCAACCTTCAGACCGGCCTTCTTCAGCAGCTTCGGCACCGCGAACACCGGACCGATACCCATCTCATCGGGTTCGCAGCCGGCCACGGCAAAGCCGCGGAACACGCCCAGCGGCTGCAGGCCCTTGGCCGCCGCCACGCGTGCATTCATCACCACCGCAGCCGACGCGCCGTCCGAGAACTGCGACGCATTGCCGGCAGTGATCACGCCGCCGGGCATTGCGGTGCGGATCTTCGACACACCTTCCAGCGTGGTGTCGGCGCGAATACCCTCGTCGGCGTCGATCGTGACTTCCTTGGTCATCAGCTGGCCAGTGGCCTTGTCGGCCACGCCGGCGAGCACCGTCATCGCCACGATCTCGTCCTTGAACTTGCCGGCTTCCTGTGCCGCGGCAGCGCGCAACTGGCTCTGCACGCCGTACTCGTCCTGGCGGTCCTTCGAGATGTTGTAGCGCTTGGCCACGTTCTCGGCGGTCTGCAGCATGCTCCAATAGATTTCCGGCTTGTTCTTGGTCAGCCAGCTTTCCTGGATCATGTGGCGGTTGGTCTCTTGCTGCACGCACGAGATCGACTCCACGCCACCGGCCACGAAGATGTCGCCTTCGTCGGCGATCACGCGTTGCGCGGCCATGGCGATGGTCTGCAGGCCCGACGAGCAGAAGCGGTTCACGGTGGCGCCGGGAACGGTCACCGGGCAACCGGCGCGCAGCGCGATCTGGCGTGCGATGTTGGCGCCGGTGGCACCTTCAGGGTTGGCACAGCCCATCAGTACGTCTTCCACTTCGCCCGCTTCGATCTTCGCGCGCGCGATGGCGTGCTGGACGGCGTGGCCGCCGAGCGTCGCGCCATGGGTCATGTTGAAAGCGCCCTTCCAGCTCTTGGCCAGCCCGGTGCGGGCCGTGGATACGATGACTGCCTCGTTCATGTGTTGCTCCTCGGTATCTTGATGTCTCTTGCGAGAATGTATTCGGTATGTTTGGCGTGAACGTCAGGGTTCAGGACTCAGGGAGCCAGGGGTTGTGGATGCCGCCCTCGGCCAGTACCGCGTCGGAGGTCATGCGCCGGACCCCGGCCTCGGCCAGGTCCTGCCATGCCAGCGCGAGCGACCCATCCAGGTCGATCGCGCGGCAGGCATCTTCCACAACCACCGCCTCGAAGCCCGCGGCACGCGCATCGAGCGCGCTCCAGGCCACGCAGTAATCCGTCGCCAGACCCACGCAGACCACGCGCCGGACACCCTGCTCGCGCAGGTAGCCAGCCAGCCCGGTCTTCGTCGTACGGTCTGCCTCCAGGAATGCGCTGTAGCTGTCCACCTCGGCATGGTGACCCTTGCGGATCAGCAACCGGGCGTGGGGCACGTGCAGGTCCGCATGAAGCGCGGCACCTGGTGTGTCCTGCACGCAGTGGTCGGGCCACAGCACCTGCTCGCCGTACGGCAACGTGGTGGTCTGGAACGGCGCGGAGCCGGCATGGCTCGTGGCGAACGACACATGCCCGGCCGGATGCCAGTCCTGCGTCAACACCACGTGCTCGAACGCCTGCGCCAACCGGTTGATCACGGGCACGACTTCGTCGCCATGCGGCACGGCCAGCGCGCCACCAGGCATGAAGTCGTATTGCACGTCGAGCACCAGCAGGCAATCCTGCGCGCCGTAGGCCATGATTCCTCTATCCTTCCGTTACCCTTTGTCAATCACGCCGTGATGTCTTAGCCGTTGAAGCCCTTGCCCTCGTCGGCCAGCTTCTGCAGCAGCGGGGCCACCTTCCACGCTTCGCCGTGGTAACCCTTGGCATAGCGCTTCATGGACTGGGCCACGTTGAACAGGCCAACCTGGTCCGCGTACAGCATCGGGCCGCCGCGGAACAGCGGGAAGCCGTAGCCGGTCAGGTACACCATGTCGATGTCCGACGCCTTCGAGGCAATGCCTTCTTCCAGGATCTTCGCACCTTCGTTGACCAGCGCGAACACCAGGCGTTCGACGATCTCCTCGTCGGAGATCTTGCGGCGCGTGATACCGAGTTCCTTCGAATGCTCGACAATCATGTCGTTGACCTGCTGGTTCGGGTACGGCTTGCGGTCGCCCGCCTTGTAGTCGTACCAGCCGGCACCGGTCTTCTGGCCGAAGCGGCCCAGTTCGCAGAGCTTGTCGGCGGTCTTCGAGTACTGGATGTCCGGCTTGTCCACGGCGCGGCGCTTGCGGATCGCCCAGCCGATGTCGTTGCCAGCCAGGTCGCCCATGCGGAACGGACCCATCGCAAAGCCGAACTTCTCGATAGCGCGGTCCACCTGCTCCGGCAGCGCACCTTCATCCAGCAGATAGCCGGCCTGGCGGCTGTACTGCTCGATCATGCGGTTGCCGATAAAGCCGTCGCAGACGCCCGACACCACAGCCGTCTTCTTGATCTTCTTGCCGATCTGCATGACGGTGGCCAGCACGTCCTTGCCGGTCTTCTCGCCGCGCACCACTTCCAGCAGCTTCATCACATTGGCCGGGCTGAAGAAGTGCATGCCGACCACGTCCTGCGGGCGCTTGGTGAACGACGCAATCTTGTTGACGTCGAGCGTGGAGGTGTTGGAGGCCAGGATCGCGCCGTCCTTCATCACTTCGTCAAGCTTCTTGAAGACCGTTTCCTTGACGCCCATTTCCTCGAACACGGCCTCGATGACCAGGTCCGCATCCTTGATCTCGTCATAGGACATGGTCGGGGTCAGCAGGCCCATGCGCTGTTCGACCTTCTCCTGGGTCAGCTTGCCCTTCTTGGCGCTGTTCTCGTAGTTCTTGCGGATCGTGGCCACGCCACGTTCCAGCGCTTCCTGCTTCATCTCCAGCATGGTCACCGGGATGCCGGCGTTCAGGAAGTTCATCGTGATGCCGCCGCCCATGGTGCCGGCGCCGATCACCGCGACGCGCTCGATCTTGCGGACCGGGGTATCGCTGGACACGTCGGGGATCTTGCTGGCGGCACGCTCGCCGAAGAACGCATGGCGCAGCGCGCGCGATTCCGGGGTACCCACCAGGAACATGAAGCCTTCGCGCTCTTCCTTCAGGCCTTGTTCGAACGGCTTCAGCGATGCTGCCACGGCGTCCACGCACTTCGACGGCGCCGGGAAATTCTTGGCCACGGCGGCCACGGTATTGCGGGCAAAGGCCAGGAAGCCTTCGGCATTTTCGTGACGCACCTTGAGGTCACGCACCTTCGGGTACGGTCCGGGAGCGGCGGCAACGTTCTGGGCGAACTTGACCGCGGCAGGCAGCACGTCGCCGTCGACGATCTCGTCGAACAGCTTCGAGCCGGCAAATTTTTCCGAAGGAATGGCCGTGCCGGACACGATCATGTTCAGCGCATGCTCCAGGCCAACCAGGCGCGGCAGGCGTTGCGTGCCACCGGCGCCGGGCAGCAGGCCCAGCTTGACTTCGGGCAGCGCGATCTGGGCGCCCTTGGCGGCCACGCGGTAGTTACAGCCCAGGGCCAGTTCCAGGCCGCCACCCATGGCGACGGAATGGATGCCGGCCACGACCGGCTTGGTCGACGCTTCCAGCGCACGGATCACCGAATGCAGCGTGGGTTCCTGCGTGGCCTTGGGAGTATTGAATTCACGGATATCGGCGCCGCCCGAGAACGCCTTGCCAGCACCGGTAATGACGACGGCCTTGACGGCAGCATCGTCCAGCGCACGGGTCAAGCCTTCGACGATGCCCAGGCGGGTACTGTGACCGAGCCCGTTGACGGGGGGATTGTCGAGCGTGATGACGGCTACGCCGTCCTGAACCTGATACTGCGCTGTCATACGGTTCCTTTGGTGATTGCGAGCCCTGGTTGTTTTAGCGGCTCATGGGTTGTCTCGGGATTCGAATTCTCGAATTTTGGTACTGCCAGGACTGCGGGTGGATTTGTCGACCGATTCATCGACCAAGCCGATTCATGCCCCGCAATCCCTTGCGCCACAAGCCATGTGGCCTGAAAGCGGAACAAGCATACACAAAATAGCACGGTCGTTCAATTTCATTTTTCAGCCATGGCGGTCGCGTCATGCGCGGCCTTCATGCGAGCTTTTTCCCCCGTTCATGTTGAGCCTGTGCGGGGTTGGATTCCCTAAGTAGGAACCCGTAAACCCACCCGCCGGAAACGTCCGCTTATGCCGCCTGCATCACTTGTCTTAACAATCTGCGATGACACACGTATTTATTTGACGCCGGCCTCCAATCCACTAAAAAAGACACGGTAGACTCGCGCCTTTCGTTTTTCGGGAGGATGCCGGCTCCTTCGGCCCACAAGGCTTATCCATGCAGGCGACCGTCCCAACGATCTCAGCCACCCTGATGTCTACCCAACCGCATCCTCATCAGCACCCCCATCAACACGCCCATCAGCATCCGGTGGTCGAGCACGACGACCTGCACCGCAAGCTCAAGGCGCGCCATCTCACCATGATTGCCCTGGGCGGTGCCATTGGCACCGGCCTGTTCGTCGCCTCGGGCGCATCGATCGCCCAGTCGGGTCCCGGTGGTGCACTGCTGGCCTACTGCCTGATCGGCCTGATGGTCTATTGCCTGATGACCAGCCTCGGCGAGCTGGCCGTGCATATGCCCGTGGCCGGGTCGTTCGTCACCTATAGCGCGCTCTACGTCGAAGAAGGCTTTGGCTTTGCGCTGGGCTGGAACTACTGGTTCAGCCTGGCCGTGACGATCGCCGTGGAACTGACCGCCGCGCAACTGGTGATGCAGTACTGGTTCCCCGGCGTGCCTGGCATGTACTGGAGCGCGGCATTCCTGACCCTGATGTTCGCGCTCAACGCCTTCTCGGTGCGCGGCTTCGGCGAAGCCGAATACTGGTTTGCATTGATCAAGGTCATTACGGTCATCGTGTTCCTCGGCGTCGGCGTGCTGATGATCTTTGGCATCCTCAAGGGTGGCCCGCAATCGGGCTGGCACAACTTCACGATTGGCGAAGCCCCGTTCGTTGGCGGCCTGCCCGGCATGTTCGCGGTGGCGATGATTGCAGGCTTCTCGTTCCAGGGCACCGAGACCGTCGGTGTGGCCGCGGGCGAAGCGACCGAACCTGCTCGCACGATCCCGCGCGCGATTCGCCAGACCTTCTGGCGCATCCTGCTGTTCTACGTCGTGGCCATCCTGATCATCGGCGTGCTGATCCCCTATACCGATCCGAGCCTGCTGCGCAATGACGTGACCGACGTTGGCGTGAGTCCGTTCGCGCTGGTGTTCCGCCACGCCGGCCTGGCGTTCGCCGCGGGCCTTATGAACGCCGTGGTGCTGACCGCGCTGCTGTCGGCCGGCACGTCGAGCATGTATGTATCGACGCGTATCCTCTACGGCCTGGCCGTGAGCGGACGCGCGCCAAGGGCGCTCGGCAAGCTGACGCGCAACGGCGTACCGTTCAACGCGCTGCTCGTCACCACGGCAATCGGCGCCCTCTGCTTCTTCAGTTCGCTATTCGGCGACAAGGCGGTCTACCTCTGGCTGCTGAACACCTCGGCCATGACGGGCTTCTTTGCCTGGTTCGGCATCGCCATCAGCCACTACCGCTTCCGCAAGGGGCTGATCGCGCAGGGCTACAAGGTCACCGACCTGGCTTACCGCTCGCCGCTCTACCCGTTCGGCCCGATCTTCGCCGGCGTGCTTTGCCTGGTGATCGTGGCCGGGCAGAACTACCAGGCCTTTACCGACATTCCGGGCCGCTGGCATGAAATCGTGGCCACCTATATCGGTGTGCCGGTATTCCTGGCACTGTGGCTTGGCTACCGGATCGTGCGCAAGACACGGATCATTGCCTATGAGGATATGCCATTTGATCTGGTAAAGAAGGGGTGACTGCCCCGCTGCCCCCGCTGCTGGCAGTCTCCGCATCCGCATTAGCCCAACTTTCCCGTGATGCCGCCATAGGTTAGCCAGACGGCCACTATGGCTGCGCAGATTCCAATCCCGAACACTATGCGCTCCATGACCCTCTCAACCAGGTCAAGGTTGTTGACGAAGGCGACAGCAAGTTTCTTCATGTTGATCCCTGTTGATTCCTGTGAGTGATGGGAATTTCCAGCAAACGATTCAGGTTGCCGCGATCGGGCGCACCAGCCAAACGTACCCAACGAAATGGAGACCGCCACTTGCTAGCGACACAACGGTCGATACAAGTGGAATACGGGTCGTGGGCCCACGTCGTGATTGCCTCTGCGCGGTGTACCAATACGCATTCGTGGTGGCAATCGTGACGAGTACGGACGCAGCCACGATCAATATGACGTGCAAGGCCAACATCACCCACATGCCTTGCAGGTATGCTCCCGGCACGTCAAGCGCCGATGCCAGCATGTAGCAGCCGCCTGCGCTCATCGGAATGACCGCCCATAGCAATTGTCCATCCTTGACCGCTAGTCGGAAAATGCTCTCGCGACAGGAACAAACGGGATGCGAGAGTAGCACCAATGGCAGCAGCGCGAACGGCGCGAACAAAGGTATCGCGACGTTGAAGACAAACCAGCCGAAAAGTTCGATGACATCGTGCATGGCGCGTTGACATGGGTTGCATCGATATACCGCGCTCAGCACAACGCTGAGGCACTTCGACAATGCAACCGATGCTAGGCCCGGTGGCGGCAGGCGCCAAGTGTCAATGTGTTAAATCTGCAGGACGCGGCAGGAGTCGTCGCGCAATGGCAACCGACTCCTGCGAAAGTGTGAAAGTTTCCGGCGCAAGGGCCGGAAATCGAGCGCGAGCGCGAGCGCGTGACTGGCGGTCAGACCTCCAGCCACTCCTTGCGGATCTGCACATTGGCCTTGAGATCCGTCGGCGATCCCTCGAACACGATATGCCCATGCCCCATCACGTAGACCCGCTGCGAGATATCGAGCGCGATGGCCAGCTTCTGCTCGATCAGCAGCACGGACACGCCGCGCTCCTTGAGCGTCTTCAGGAAATCTCCGACCAGCGTCACGATCATCGGCGCCAGTCCCTCGGTGGGTTCGTCGATCAGGATCAGGTCGGGGTCGCCCATCAGCGTGCGGCATAGCGTCAGCATCTGCTGCTCGCCACCCGACAGCACGCCCGCGGATGTATTCTCGCGTTCCTTGAGGCGCGGGAACATGCGATACATGTCCTCCACGCTCCAGCGCGGCTTCTGCTGGCGCGGGTTGCGCTTTTCGCCGAGCAACAGGTTCTGGCGTACGGTCAGCGTCGGGAAGATGTCGCGGTTCTCGGGGACGTAGCCGATCCCGGCATGGGCAATCTCGAACGTGCGGCGTCCCAGGATTTCCTCTCCGCGGAACTTCACCGAACCTTCGGCCTTGACCATGCCCAGGATGGCCTTGGCCATGGTCGAGCGTCCCACGCCATTGCGGCCCAGCAGCGCCACGATCTCGCCCTCGTCGATATGGGCATCCACGCCATGCAGGATATGGCTCTTGCCATAGTAGGCATGCAGGCCGGCGACTTCCAGCATGGGCTTGCTCATCCGTGCGCTCCTTCCAGCTCGGGCTCGTCGAGCGTGGTGCCCAGGTAGGCCTCCTTGACGCGGCGGTTGTTGCGAATCGCCTCGGGGGTGTCGGTGGCGATCACCTCACCATAGACCAGCACCGAGATACGGTCGGCCAGGCCAAATACCACGCTCATGTCGTGCTCCACCATCACCAGCGTCTTGCCCACCGTGACCTTGCGGATCAGCTCTACCGCATGGTCCGATTCCGAGCGGCTCATGCCGGCGGTAGGCTCGTCCAGCAGGATCACCTCGGCACCTCCGGCAATCGTGATGCCGATTTCCAGCGCGCGCTGCTCGGCATAGGTCAACAGGCCCGCCTGCGTATTGCGCCGATGCTGCATGCCGATCAGTTCCAGCACTTCGTCGGCGCGCTCCTTTGCATCGCGCAACCCTGCCAGCCGGTGCCAGAACGAGTACTTGTACCCCAGCGACCAGAGCACGGCACAACGCAGGTTCTCGAACACCGATAGCCGATGAAAGATATTGGTGATCTGGAAGCTGCGCGACAGACCCAGCCGGTTGATCTCGAAGGGCTGCAAGCCTGCAATGCTTTGCCCATTGAGCTTCACCGTGCCCGATGTCGGTGAAAAGCGGCCCGAGATCAGGTTGAAAGTGGTCGACTTGCCCGCGCCATTGGGGCCGATCAGCGCGTGACGCTCGCCCTTGCCAATCGAAAGCGTCACACCGCGAATGATCTCGGTCTGCCCGAACCGTTTGCGGACATCCGAAAGTTCCAGTGCGGCCGTCATGCCAGTCCTCCCGCTTCCGCCTGGATCGCGTCCAGTTCCGCACGGACCTTGCCGCCAGCCCAGCGCCACGCGGCATAGCCCAGCGCCCACAAGACTGCCGCCACGACCCACGGCGGCAGCGTGCCGGCGTCGAAGCCGATGCCCAGCAGCGTCATGCCGGTGCCATTGGCGCTATCGACCTGTACCTTGTAGACCATCTCGACCGTCAGGATCATCGCGGCCAGCAGTACCAGGCCCGCCATGCCGGCCTGTGCGTACGACGGCAGCATGCGCCCCAGCTTCTTCTTTGCTACCAGCGGCAGTTGCATCAGCAACAGGCTGGCAATACCGCCCGGCACGAACATCACCATCATCACGAAGAACAGTCCCAGGTAGAGCAGCCACGCCTTGGTGAGATCGGACAGTGCCACTGCGAACAGCGTAAAGACGATCGCACCGATCACGGGCCCGAAGAACACGCCCGCGCCACCGATGAACGCCGCCAGCAGTACGCCGCCCGAACGCACCGCGCTGACGTTTTCCGCCGAGACGATCTCGAAGTTGATGGCCGACAGCGCGCCCGCGATACCGGCAAAGAACGCCGAGAGGATCAGCACCAGATAGCGCACGCGCTGCGTGTTGTAGCCGATGAATTCCACGCGTTCGGGGTTGTCGCGCACGGCGTTGGCAATGCGGCCCAGCGGCGTCTGCGTCCACGCATACATGGCCACCATCGACAGGAAGCACCAGATCGCGATCAGGTAGTAGACCTGCCGGCCGGGACCGAACGTGATGCCAAGGAACGGGTCACCCACCACGCGGTTGGTCGAGATGCCACCCTCGCCGCCGAAGAAATCAGGGAACATCAGCGAGCTTGCGAAGACCATCTCGCCGATGCCCATCGTGATCATCGCGAACGTGGTTCCCGACTTCTTCGTGGTCACATAGCCGAACAGCACGCCAAAGAACGCCCCCGCCAGCCCGCCCACCAGCGGCAGCATCGACACCGGCAGCCACACCTTGCCCGCCCCGACCATGTTCAGCACGTGCACGGCGATAAAGGCGCCCAGGCCCGCATATACGGCATGCCCGAACGACAACATGCCGGTCTGGCCCAGCAGCATGTTGTAGGACAGCGCGAAAATGATCATGATGCCCATCTGCGACATCAGCGTGACCGCAAAGCCGCCGGTAAAGATCATCGGCATCACCAGCATCAGCAATGCCGTGGTGCTCCAGATGATCCACCGCGCCAGGTTCAGCGGGCTGTAGCGCAGCGTTCGGCCCGTCACGACCGGTCCCGAGCTTTGTTGCATCGTCGTCGACTCCATCGCTCAGCTCTCCCGGGTGCCCATGAGCCCGCGCGGGCGGAAAATCAGCATCACCACCAGCAGCAGGTACGGCAGCACCGGCGCCACCTGCGCCACGGTGAGCTTCCATACCGAACTGAACGGCGTGGCATCGCTGACCATCAGGCCGAAACTGTTGAACAGGCCAGCCAACGATGCGTCGATGGTGACCGCAAAGGTCTGCAGCACGCCAATCAGGATCGAGGCCACGAACGCGCCGACCAGCGACCCCATGCCGCCAACCACCGCCACCACGAAGACAATCGACCCGACCGCCGCCGCCATCGATGGCTCGGTAATAAACGCATTGCCGCCAATCACGCCGGCCAGCCCGGCCAGCGCGGCACCACCGCCGAACACCAGCATGAATACGCGCGGCACGTTGTGGCCCAGCGCCTCGACCATTTCCGGGTGGGTCAGCGCAGCCTGAATGACGAGGCCGATGCGCGTGCGCGTCAGCACCAGGTAGATCGCCACCAGCATGCCCAGCGACACCAGCATCATGAATGCGCGATATTTCGGGAACGATGAGGTGAACACGGTGAACAACGGCCCGTCGAGTTCCGCCGGAATCCGGTACGGCACCGCCGCCAGGCCCCACACGAGCTTGACGCCCTCCTCGATCAGATAGGCGAGCCCAAACGTGAATAGCAGTTCGGCTACGTGGCCATACTTGTGGACGGTACGCAGGCCAAAGCGCTCCACCAGCGCTCCCGCGCCAGCCACCAGCAATGGCGCCAGGATCAGCGCAGGCCAGAAGCCGAATTTGGAAGCAAGGGTGTAGGCAAAGTACGCGCCGAGCATGTAGAAGCTGGCGTGCGCGAAATTGAGCACGCCCATCATGCTGAAGATCAGCGTGAGCCCCGATGACAGCATGAACAGCAGCAGTCCGTAACTGATGCCGTTCAGTAGCGAGATGACAAAGAATTCCACGGCAAGTCCTCAGGGCCTGTTCCCGGAGCCGGGGCCTGGCCCGGCAAAAGCCATATTGTCCGGGGTTCCCGCGCTGGCGGGAACCCTTTCCTGCCTACCCGATCATGCCCAGTGCAGCCATGCTCAGTTAGGCCGCTTCATCTGGCACGACGTGGGCTGCGCGGCCACGAACTGGTCCAGCACCGCATTGGACTTCCAGCCATAGCCGGTGTTTTCCTGGTCGAACTTGATGTCCTTGCCGTTGACCTTGGTCCAGGTGGCCACCACCAGCGGTTGCTGGGCCTGGTGGTCGGTGTTGCGCATCTCGACGGTGCCGTTCATGCTCTCCACCTTGATGCCTTCCAGTGCCTTGGCTACCTTGACCGGGTCCGTCGAACCCGAGTCCTTGATGGCCTTGGCCAGCATGGCGATACCGGTATACGAAGCCATTACGTAGAAATCGTCGTTGTACTTCTTCTTGTAGCCTTCGACGATGTCCCCACCCTTGAAGCCCGGATTGTTCGGGTTGTAGTAACCCACGTACTTGACGTGCTCGGCACCGGCCGCGCCCATGGCCGTCGGCACCCCGGTGGTGGCAGCGTAGTAGGTGTAATAGTTGACCGGCAGGCTGGCATCCTTGCCCGCCTTGATCAGTAGCGCCAGGTCACTGCCCCAGTTGCCGCTGATCACCGTATCGGCGCCCGACGCCTTGATCTTGGCCGCATAAGGGGCGAAGTCCTTGACCTGCGCCAGCGGATGCAGGTCCTCGCCCACGATCTGGATATCGGGCCGCTTGCGCTTCAGGTAGTCCTTGGCCGCGCGAGCCACCTGGTGGCCGAACGAGTAATTCTGGTTGATCAGGTAGACCTTCTTGACGTTGGGATCCTTGGCCAGGTAGGTGGTCAGGGCCTCCATCTTCATGTCCGAGTTCGCGTCGAGCCGGAAATGCCAGTAGTTGCACTTGCTGTTGGTCATGTCCGGGTCCACCGCCGCATAGTTCAGGTAGACGATCTCCTTGCCCGGATTGCGCTCGTTGTGCTTGGCCACCGCATCTTCCAGCGCCAGGCCGACCGACGAGCCATTGCCCTGCACGATGTAGCGGATATTCTGGTCCACCGCCTGCTTGAGGATGGTCAGGCTTTCCTGCGGGCTGAGCTTGTTGTCGAAACCCACCACCTCGAACTTGTGCGCGCCGGCCCAATTCTTCTGGTTGGCCACATCGGCCACGTATTGCCAGCTCTTGAGCTGGTTCTGCCCCACCGGGGCCATCAGCCCCGACAGCGGATCGATGAAGGCGATCTTCACCGTGTCGGCTGCCGCCACTCCCGAAGCCAATGCGGAACCCAGTGCAACAACTGCAGCCATACCGGTTACCAGCGGACGCAACTTGGTCATGCCTGTCTCCTTCAGTTATTGTGATTTTGGCGAATGGCGGCCGCGCGTGCCTCCTCGCGCGTGCGGCCGCATCTGCGATGCACTGCCCGTTGGTAGTGCATCGCAAAAGCCTGCTGCCCTGTCAGGGATGGGGTGCCGGGCGCATGGCCTTAGCCGGCTGGCAGCTTGTAGTCCTTGAACTGCTCGCGCAGCTTGAGTTTCTGCATCTTGCCGGTGGCCGTCAGCGGAATCTCGGTCACGAATGCCACGTCGTCGGGGATCCACCATTTGGCGACCTTGCCCTCGAAGAAGCCAAGCAGTTCCTCGCGCGTGACCTCCATGCCAGGGCGGCGGACCACCACCAGCAGCGGGCGTTCGTCCCACTTGGGGTGATAGGCCGAGATACACGCGGCCATATGCACCGCGGGGTGCGCGGCGGCCACGTTCTCGATATCGATCGACGAGATCCATTCACCGCCGGACTTGATCACGTCCTTGCTGCGGTCCGTGATCTGCATGTAGCCTTCCTCGTCGATCGTGGCCACATCACCGGTCGGGAACCAACCATCCACCAGCGGGTTGCTGTCATTGCGGAAGTAGCGGTCGATCACCCACGGCCCGCGTACCAGCAGATCGCCAAAGGCCTTGCCATCCCATGGCAGTTCCTGGCCCTCGCCGTCAACAATTTTCATGTCCACGCCGTAGATCACGCGGCCCTGCTTCTCCAGGATCTTGTGGCGGGCATCCTCGGGCAGGTCCAGATGGCGCGCGAGCAGCTTGCACGACGTGCCCAGCGGCGACATCTCGGTCATGCCCCAGGCATGGATGACTTCCACGTCGAGCGCTTCCAGCGCGCGGATCATTGCCGGCGGCGCAGCCGAGCCGCCAATTACGGTGCGGTGGAACGTGGAGAACTTGAGCTTGTTCGATTGCACATGCTGCAACAGGCCCAGCCACACGGTCGGCACGCCCGCCGAAAAGGTGACGCCTTCCTGCTCGAACAGTTCGTAGACCGACGCGCCGTCGAGCTTCGCACCCGGGAACACCAGCTTTGCGCCGACCAGCGGTACCGAATATGGCAAACCCCAGGCGTTGACGTGGAACATCGGCACCACGGGCAGGATCACGTCCTTCGCCGAGCATCCCAGTGCATCGGGCAGCGCCGACGCATACGAATGCAGCACGGTGGAGCGATGCGAGTACAGTGCGCCCTTCGGATTGCCAGTAGTGCCCGACGTATAGCAGAGGCTCGACGCCAGGTTCTCGTCGAATTCCGGCCATTCGTAGTTACCGTCCTGCGCGTCGATCAGGTCCTCGTAGCAAAGCAGCTCGACCTTCGATTGCGCCGGCATATGCGCGCGGTCGCTCATCATCACCCAGCCCTTCACATTCGGGCAGTGCGGCGCCACGCCTTCCACCAGCGGCAGGAAGGTGGCATCGAAGAAGATGTACTGGTCTTCGGCGTGATTGACGATATAGGCAATCTGCTCCGGAAACAGGCGCGGATTGATGGTGTGACAGACCGCGCCCATGCCGGACACGCCGTAATAGATCTCGAGATGGCGATAACCGTTCCAGGCCAGCGTCCCCACCCGCTCTCCCTGCGCCACGCCCAACGCGCCCAATGCCTGCGCCAGTTTGCGGGCACGCAGTTCACAGTCACGGTAGGTATAGCGATGCAGGTCGCCTTCGGTTCGTCGCGAGACGATTTCGGTGCTGCTGTAGTAGCGCGCAGCGTGCTTGATGATCGACGAAATGAGCAACGGTGCGCCCATCATTTGACCCATCAATGCCATGAAACGGTCTCCAGTATGGTTGTTTCCGCAGAAAAAAACGAACAACCGTTCTTATTTTTGGCCGACTGACCCCACACAGCAAAGCATCGACAAAAAATGAAGAAACCTGTTGTTGAAGTTGTGGACTAGATGCGTGCCGGGCTCTCTCTCAAATACCCACACGCGAACCCGGTCATGCACGGGATTGATGTCCACCATTTGCGTCGCTTTTTGTCTGGTCTGCGCGCAGCGGACAACCCTTGGCCGACAGGGGAAAACCGGTGCAAGTACAATACTGCGAGCCCTGATGTGTCTCAATATGTCGTTTTCCCCTAGCACCATGCACGGCCTGTATGCCCACTGAATCCAACGACGCGCTGCCGCGCAGCGCCTTTGCCGTACCGTTCGACACGGCGCCCGGCATTGCCGCGCTCGGCGAGCGCTTCTTCACGCGGCTGGCGCCCACGCCATTGCCGTCCCCCTATCTGGTCAGCGTGGCGCCGGCCGCGGCAGCACTGCTGGGCTGGGATGACGCGGGGCTACGCGATGCCTCACGGGATCCCGCCTTCCTCGACACGTTCATTGGCAACACCGTGCCGGACTGGGCTGACCCGCTTGCCACGGTTTACTCGGGCCACCAGTTCGGCGTATGGGCCGGTCAACTCGGCGACGGCCGCGCCATTCGCCTGGCGGAAGCGCAAATGCCCGACGGCCCGTGGGAGATCCAGCTCAAGGGCGCCGGCCTGACGCCGTATTCGCGCATGGCCGACGGGCGCGCGGTACTGCGGTCGTCGATCCGCGAATACCTGTGCTCGGAAGCCATGTATGCGCTCGGCGTACCGACCACGCGCGCCATGTCGATCGTTGGCTCCGACGCGCCGGTACGCCGTGAAACCATCGAGACCTCGGCCGTGGTGACGCGCCTGGCACCGAGCTTTGTCCGCTTCGGCCATTTCGAGCATTTTGCCGCGCGCGAGGACCATGCCTCGCTGCGGCAACTCGCCGATTTCGTGATCGACCGCTTCTATCCTGCGTGTCGTGACGCGTCCAGTCCGTACCAGGCATTGCTGCGCGAGGTGTCGTTGCTGACGGCCGACATGGTCGCACACTGGCAGGCCGTGGGGTTTTGCCATGGCGTGATGAATACCGACAACATGTCGATCCTGGGCCTGACCATCGACTACGGCCCGTTCGGTTTCCTCGACGCATTCGACGCCAACCACATCTGCAACCACTCCGACCAGCAAGGCCGCTACGCCTACAGCCAGCAGCCGCAGATTGCCTTCTGGAACCTGCATTGCCTGGCCCAGGCACTGCTGCCGTTGTGGCGCGAGACCACGGCCGACGACACCGAAGCGGCGAAGGAAGTGGCAAAGGAAACTGCCGTCGAGGCCGCACGCGAGGCACTCGACCCGTTCCGTGACCGCTATGCGGCGGCGTTCTTCCGCCACTACCGCGCCAAGCTAGGCCTGCGCAGTGAACACGAGCAGGACGAGGCGCTGATGACCAGCCTGTTCCGTGTGCTGCATGCCAATCGCGTGGATTACACGCTGTTCTGGCGCAACCTGGCTCAGGTTGGTTCGCAAGACGGCTCCCAAGATGCACCGGTACGCGACCTGTTCCTCGACCGCGCCGCGTGGGATGCCTGGGCTGCGGAGTACCGGGCCCGGCTGCAGTCCGAGCAATCCGACGATGGCGCACGCCGGGTTGCAATGCTTCAGGTCAACCCCAAATACGTGCTACGCAACCATCTGGCCGAAACAGCGATCCGGGCCGCGCGCGACAAGGATTTCTCTGAAGTGGACCGTCTTCTGTCCGTATTGTCGAAGCCGTTCGACGAGCAACCGGAGGCGCAACACTACGCCGCACTGCCGCCCGATTGGGCCGCGGGCCTGGAAGTCAGCTGTTCGTCCTGACCGGGACTGGATTCTTGCCAAGGAAAAGGAAACAAGATGACCACGACCAAGACCGACGCCGAATGGCGTGAGCAGCTGTCCGATATCGAATACCGCGTCACGCGCGAGGCGGCCACCGAGCGTCCGTTCACGGGGCGCTACTGGGACCACTGGGACCAGGGCATCTACCATTGCGTCGGCTGTGGCACACCGCTGTTCGAGTCGGCCACCAAATTCGATGCCGGCTGCGGCTGGCCGAGCTATTTCCGGCCCATCAACGGCGAAGTGATTGCCGAACATGTCGACCAGAGCCATGGCATGACACGCGTGGAAGTCCGCTGCAAGGAATGCGGCAGCCATCTGGGTCACGTCTTCGAGGATGGACCCGCGCCAACCGGTTTGCGCTATTGCATCAACTCGGCTGCGTTAGAATTCGACGAGCGCGATCCGGCTGAGCGCGGGTGACGCCACCCGCACCCCGGAGGCCATGTCCGATCCGCATTGGCGGATCGCCAGCGAACCAGGTACCAGCCTGGTTCGCCAATCTGACTTCGTCCGCATGAAATTTCTGTTCGACCTGTTCCCGGTCATCCTGTTTTTCGTCGCCTTCAAGCTGTTCGGCATCTATCCGGCCACGGCAGTGGCCATCGGGGCCACCGTGCTCCAGATTGCCTGGGTGCGCTTCCGCCATGGCAAGGTGGAGCCGATGCAATGGGTCAGCCTGCTGATCATCGGCGTGTTTGGCGGCGCGACGATCGTGCTGCACAACGAAACCTTCATCAAGTGGAAGCCCACGGTGCTCTACTGGCTCTTCGCGGTCACGCTGATCGGCTCGGTCATCGGCTGGCGCAAGAACCTGATCCGCGCCATGATGGAGAAGCAGGTAACGCTGCCCGACCCGATGTGGGGCAAGCTCAACGCCGCCTGGGCCGCGTTCTTTGCCGTGATGGGGGTATTGAACCTGTATGTGGCCTATCAGTTCTCCACCGATGCATGGGTCAATTTCAAGCTGTTCGGCAGCATGGGCCTGATGATCGTGTTCATTGTGGTGCAGAGCATCTGGCTATCGCGCCATATCCAGGAAACGCCGTCGCAGGAAGGCCGGTCCGAGTAAGCCGGCCGGCACCCGCGCATCTCCCGACGTTTCCGACGCAAACCGCAAACCGACCTACAAGGAATCCGGATGGCAGCAGATCCCGCCACCATCGAGGCATTGCTGCGCGCAGCGTTGTCCCCGACCCGCCTGAACGTGCATGACGACAGCGCGGCCCACGCCGGCCACGCCGGCGCAGCCTCCGGAGGGGGGCACTATAACGTCCTGATCGTCAGCGACAGGTTCGCCGGCCATTCGCGCGTGACCCGCCATCGTATGGTGTATGATGCGCTGCGCGATCTGTTCCCCTCGCAAATCCATGCGCTGGCCGTCAGCGCATACACCGACCAAGAATATCAATCCCGCGAAGCATCACGCGACGCTACCCGCAACTCTCAGACCTGACTCCATGAAGACCACCGTCCTCTCGTTCAGCCTGGCGGCTGTGCTTGCTGCCGGCAGCCTGCCCGCATTCGCCCAGAACGCCGCCGTTGTGAATGGCAAGCCCATCCCGTCGGCCAAGGTGGACAAGCTGATCGCCGGCACCGGCCAACCCGCCTCTACCGAGTTGCGTGACCGTGCCCGCACGATGCTGATCGACCGTGAACTGCTGCTGCAGGAAGCCAACAAGCGCGGCATCATCCAGCGTGACGACATTCAGGAGCAACTGGAGCAGGCCCGGCTGAACGTGCTGGCCGGCGCGGTGTTCGAAGACTACGTCCGCACGCATGGCGCCAGCGACGACGAACTGCGCAAGCAATACGACAAGATCAAGGGCCAGTTCGGCAATGGCAAGGAATACCATGCCCGCCACATCCTCGTGGAAAAGGAAGCCGACGCCAAGGCACTGATCGCCAAGATCAAGGCCGGCGCCAAGTTCGAGGACGTGGCCAAGGCCTCGTCGAAGGACACCGGCTCGGCAGCCAACGGTGGCGACCTGGACTGGGCCAACAGCAGCAGCTACGTGCCTGAATTCTCGGCCGCCATGACCGGCCTCAAGAAGGGGCAAATGACCGATACGCCGGTCAAGTCCCAGTTTGGCTGGCACATCATCGAGCTCGTGGACACCCGCGACGCCAAGATCCCGACGTTCGAGGAAGTGAAGCCGCAGCTGCAGCAAATGCTGATGGGTGACCAGGCATGGCAGCGCGAGCAGTTCCAGGCGATGATGAAGTCGCTCAAGGACAAGGCAAAGATCCAGTAATCTGCCCCGCGTTTGTTGCCCTGACGCAAAGAAAACCGGCGCCCATGCGCCGGTTTTTCGTTTCTGTGCGCAGCTAAGCGCGCTCTGCCACACTCTGGCGCACTCTACCGGTTCCCTCTGCCTGCCTCTCTCAGTAATATCTAACCCATTCGCCTCGACGGCGGCTTCGTCGCCATCATGGCGACATCATGGGTCCGATCCACGGGAGAGCCAACAGCATGGGCGTAACGAGCGGATACTGGCAAATGTGGCACCTTTACTCGAGCGGCGTTGTTTACTGCGCGCTTGGCATGCCGCATGTCGAGTGCACCGGCATGCGCTGGCGCGAGCTTCACCCTCATCTGCCCGTACGCGATCGCTATGCGCAATCGAAAATCCTGCAGGCCACCGTGGCCTTCATGGAGGTGCGCGGCGAGATTCCCGTGCCACCGGGTGCGGACCGCATGCGGCTGCTCTATTCGCGGTACCTGCCGTGGAGCGCCCAACATCGGACACGGCCGCTGCAGGCCGGCCAGGCTGCCGAAAACCAGCCCGAAATTCGCGCTGCCGCCGTCGCCTGAGACGATTCTCATGACCTACCGCAAGGTCACTACATAAGGCACGAAAAGTTCACAATTTCAATCTTGGCAGGTGTGTTTCCGGCGCTTAGGCTCATTGCGTTGCTGGCATGACGGTTTGCCCTCATGCACTGCGTGACCTGAACATTGGCGAGGAACCCATGGCCAAGGCAATCGAACTGATTGGCTGGTTTGTATTCAACGTAGCAATACCGTTGCTGGCACCATTGGCACTTCTGCCGATGGCAAAGCTGCCCTACTTCTATCGCGACCGCAGCCACGGCATCGTCCGGCGCGCTGTCGAAAACGGCCAATTGCTCTGGTCCGCCATTCCCCTCAATACGGGTGCTTGCTACCTCCTGGCATCGTGGGTGGAACAAGGCATTGGCAACCGGCAATGGATATGGATGTTCCTGACCTTGCATGGCGCATTCGTCGTGGCCGCGTCAGTGATGGTGCTTCTCGGCACCATTGACGCATATCCCAATCGTCGCAAGAAAGGCCAACCCAACTGGATACTGGGTTGGTCCATTGGGCTGAGCTGCGCAAGTGCCACCTGCTATTGCCTGGCCCATTTCTACATTGCATTCCAGGCTACGACTGCCTGACTGATGTCCCTCCCCTTACAACCAACCGGAGAAAATCATGAAGAATTTCCTGATCAGGTTTGTCGAAGACTACGACTTTCAGGCCAAGGTAATGAACTACACGCTTGGAACGTTCCTGCCCCTGGCCGTGATCATCTATGCCTATGGCATTTATCAGTTGCAGGTCACGTCCTAACGGAGCCAACAAAAAAACGCCTGCAAATTGCAGGCGTTTTTTCGTTTGATGCCAGGGGCTTGGAAATGCTTAACCAACCCACTTGCGCGCATTGCGGAACATGCGCATCCATGGGCTGCCACCGTCAGCGATATCCTTCCACGCGTCAGGCGCCCAGCTCATGGTAGCCGTGCGGAATACGCGCTCCGGGTGCGGCATCAGCGCAGTAAAGCGGCCGTCGACCGTCGTTACCGAAGTGATTCCGTCCGGCGAACCATTCGGGTTCAGCGGATAGGCCTGCGTCACCGCGCCGCGGTTGTCGACGAAACGCAGCGCCACGTCGACCTTGCCAATATCGCCCTGCTGCGAGAAGTCCGCAAACCCTTCGCCGTGTGCCACGGCGATCGGAATACGGCTGCCTTCCATGCCGGCGAAGAAGATCGACGGAGACTGCTGCACTTCCACAGTCACGAAGCGCGCTTCGTACTGCTCCGACTGGTTACGCGTGAACTTCGGCCATGTGCCCGCGCCCGGGATGATCGGGGCGAGGTTGCTCATCATCTGGCAACCATTGCAGACGCCCAGCGCAAACGTGTCCTGACGGTTGAAGAACGCAGCGAACTGCTCGGCCATCTGGCCGTTGAACAGGATCGTCTTGGCCCAGCCTTCACCAGCGCCGAGCACGTCGCCATAGCTGAAGCCGCCGCAGGCGACAAAACCCTTGAAATCAGCCAGGCTGGCGCGGCCAGCAATCAGGTCGCTCATGTGCACGTCGACCGTATCGAAACCGGCCAGGTCCATGCTGTAGGCCATTTCGATCTGCGAGTTGACACCCTGCTCACGCAGGATCGCCACGCGCGGACGGTTGCCGGTAGCGATAAACGGTGCCGCGATATCCTGTGCGGGATCGAACGTCAGTACCGGGCTGATGCCTGGGTCTTCGGTATCGGCCACGCGTTCGAACTCGCTGTCGGCACAGGCCGGGTTGTCACGCAGGCGTGCAATGCGCCAGCTGACTTCGGTCCAGGTGCGCTGCAATTCCGTACGCGACGCACCAAAGACACGCTTCGCATCGCGATAGATCTCGATCTGATCGTTCGCGCTCGGCTTGCCGATCACGTGGCTGCATGCGGACAGGCCTGCTTCACGAAGCACGGCAAATACGGCATCGCGTTCTTCGGCACGTACCTGGATCACGGCGCCGAGTTCTTCCGAGAACAGCGCGCGCAGCGTCTGGTCATTGCGGCGCTCCGCAACCTGCTGCGCCCAGTTCTTGGCGTCGCCGTAGTCCTGTTCCTGCGTCGGATCGAGCGTCAGCATGTCGACGTTCAGCGCCACGCCGGTATGGCCAGCGAACGCCATTTCCGCCACGGCAGCCATGAAGCCACCATCGGAACGGTCGTGATAGGCCAGCAGCTTGCCCTCGCGGTTCAGGCGCTGGATCACGTTGAAGAAGTTCTTCAGATCGTCCGGATTGTCGACGTCCGGCGCACTGTCGCCCACCTGCTGCGTCACCTGCGCCAGGATGCTGCCACCCATGCGGTTCTTCGCACGACCCAGGTCGATCGCGATCAGCACGCTGTCGCCCAGATCGGTGCGCAGTTGCGGCGTCAGCGTCCGGTTGACGTCATCCACGGCCGCAAAAGCCGAGATGATCAGCGAAACCGGCGCCACCACTTCCTTGGCACCATCGGCATCCGACCACTTGGTGCGCATCGACAGCGAATCCTTGCCCACCGGGATGCTGATACCGAGTGCCGGGCACAGTTCCATGCCCACGGCATGCACGGTGTCATACAGCCTGGCGTCCTCGCCAGCCACGCCGCAAGCAGCCATCCAGTTGGCCGACAGCTTGACCTTGCCCAGGTCCTTGACCGGTGCGGCAGCCAGGTTGGTCAGCGCTTCACCGATGGCCATGCGGCCCGAAGCCGCGGCGTCGATCACGGCCAGCGGCGTGCGCTCGCCCATCGTCATCGCCTCGCCGGCACGTCCCTTGTAGTCGAGCGTGGTCACTGCCACGTCGGCCACCGGCACCTGCCACGGACCGACCATCTGGTCGCGGGCATTCATGCCGCCGACAGTACGGTCGCCAATCGTGATCAGGAACGACTTGCTCGCCACAGTGGGATGGCGCAGCACGTCGCGTACAGCCTGTTCCAGCGCAATACCGGTCACATCGACCGCCGGCAGCTCCTGCGCCACGCGCTGCACATCACGATGCATGCGCGGCGGCTTGCCCAGCAGCACCTCCATCGGCATGTCGACCGCATGGTGTTCCTTCAGCGCGGCGTCGACGCTGGCATCCACCAGTTGCAGTTGCTTTTCCTCGGTGGCAAGACCCACCACGGCAAACGGCGCGCGCTCGCGCTCGCACATGGCCTGGAAGCGCGGCAGGTCATTCGGGGCGATGGCCAGCACATAACGTTCTTGCGACTCGTTGCACCAGATTTCAGCGGGCGACAGGCCCGATTCTTCCAGGTGCACCTGGCGCAGTTCAAATCGGGCGCCGCGATTCGCGCCGTCGACCAGTTCCGGGAATGCGTTCGAGATACCACCCGCGCCCACGTCGTGGATCGACAGGATCGGGTTGTCCTCACCGAGCTCCCAGCAGGCATTGATCACTTCCTGCGCGCGACGCTCCATTTCGGGGTTGCCACGCTGTACCGAGTCAAAGTCGAGATCCGCGGTATTGGTGCCCGTGGCCATCGAACTGGCGGCACTGCCACCCATGCCGATGCGCATGCCCGGTCCGCCCAGCTGGATCAGCAGCGTGCCGGCCGGCAGCGGGTTCTTGTGGGTATGGTTCGCATCGATACTGCCGATGCCGCCGGCAATCATGATCGGCTTGTGATAGCCGCGCACGGTGCCGCCCACGTTCTGTTCGTAGACGCGGAAATAGCCGCCCAGGTTGGCGCGGCCGAATTCGTTATTGAACGCGGCGCCGCCAAGCGGCCCATCGATCATGATCTGCAGCGGCGACGCAATGCGGTCGGGCTTGCCGGTCACGCGCGGCTTGTCGTCGGGATTGCGATGCGCCATCGGCTGCGCCGCATCACGTGCATTTTCCCAGGCCTCCACCGCATCGGGCAGCATCAGGTTCGACACCGTGAAACCGGTCATGCCGGCCTTGGGCTTGGCGCCACGGCCGGTTGCGCCTTCATCGCGGATTTCACCACCGGCGCCGGTCGAAGCGCCTGCAAACGGCGAGATCGCGGTCGGGTGGTTGTGCGTTTCCACCTTCATCAGCGTGTGGGTCAGCGCTTCATGACGGCCATATGCATGGTCCGCGCCACGCGGGAACCAGCGCTCCGCCACATCGCCTTCCATCACCGCCGAGTTGTCCGAGTACGCAACGATCGAACCTTGCGGATTCAACTGGTGCGTATTGCGGATCATCGCAAACAGCGACTTGTCCTGCGCCACGCCGTCGATGGTCCACGTCGCGTTGAAAATCTTGTGGCGGCAGTGCTCGCTGTTGGCCTGCGCGAACATCATCAGTTCGACGTCGGTCGGATGCCGGCCCAGCTTGCCGTAGTTTTCAAGCAGGTAGTCGATCTCGTCATCGGACAGCGCCAGGCCCATCGCCGTATTGGCGTCGGCCAGCGCGCTGCGGCCCGCCGAGATATCGATAAACTGCAGCGGCTTGGCCGGCAGTTCCTGGAACAGTCCCGCCGCCTCGTCGCGCGTGGCGATCACGGTCTCGGTCATGCGGTCGAACAGGTGCGCGGCCACGGCAGCGCGCGTGCCGGCGTCCAGCGACTTGCGGCCGCGCAACAGGCCCTTCTTGCAGATCACGGTGATTTCGATACCGCGCTCGATGCGATGCACATGGGTCAGCCCGCAGTTGTGCGCGATGTCGGTGGCCTTGCTGGCCCACGGCGAGATCGTGCCAAAGCGCGGAATCACCACGAAACGGTCACCCTCGGCCTGGGCGGCAAACGGCGCGCCATAGGTCAGCAAGGCGCCGATGCGGGACTGGTCCTCGGCGGATAGCGGGGTATTCGAGTCGACAAAGTGCACGAATTGTCCGTGCACCGATTCAATATCGGCGTCGATCTGTTGGAGAGCGGCAAGCAGGCGTTGCTGGCGAAAGGCGGACAGCGCCAAAGCGCCGGGGAAGCACGAGAAATGCGCCATGATCGGTACGGTCAGGAGGCGTAGGAGAGTCGGGGCAGGCGGCCGCCGACACTGCTGAATGGAATGCCGGCTAGCGGGAAACCGCTATTGTACCTTGTTGGCGCCCTCTTTTTGCATTGCGCAATGAGGCTGTCACAGACAGATGCAGGAAAAACGGACGCCGCCGACACCCAGCGCCGCGTCCTGGGCGAGTCGATGGCGCGCTGGTGGCGCATCCAACGCCCATCCGGCGCCTGCCGGCAGGGGCTTCAAAGCGACGTCGCCGAGCGCGCCGCCTGCTCGTAAAGCCCGGTCAGGACGCGCAGCAGCCGCGCCAGTTCGCCGATCTCCTTATTCTCGTCACTGCCTTCGCTGAAATTGCTCGTCAGGCACTGTTCGCGGATCTCCCGGTATTTCGCACACGCCTCGGCCCCTTCCGCGGTCGTGCCATAGGTGGCTTCCTTGCCCACACGCTCGCCGGCAACCAGCCCCAGGCCCACGAGCTTCTTCAATGAATACGTGACCAGATGGGTGTCTTCGACGTTCAGCACGAAACAGATGTCGGCCAGCCGCTTGGCCCGGCCGCGGTGGTTCACGTGGTGCAGCACCAGCACATCGAGAAAGGTCAGGTCGCGCACGCCAGCCGCGCCCATGCAGCGCACTACCCAGCGGCTGTAGGCGTTGTAGGCGGTGTTCAGGCCAAATTCGAACTCGGACAGTTCCGGACTACGTACCGACACCAGGTGTGACGACGACACGATGTTGACGCCAGCAGCCCGGGCCAATGGCGCAGTACGCGCCGTGTCGGCCTCGGATACGGTGTCGGCGGTGCGGGCCGGTTCGGGCTTGCGTGCCATGAATGCGCTCTCCTTCCACAGAAATTCTTGAAGCCCGCGGGGGCTGCGGGCGGCATTTGCCCAACAGTTTATCGGCAATTTGCCATCAAACCATGCTGAATAGCCAGTAATGGCTGGTTCTGGACGGCCATCACGCCAGCATTCTGCGGTGGATCAAATCAAATGATAATGATTCTTGTTTATGATGCGCACCATCCAGCAAGGGACTAGCGGAGATCCAGCCTGATGACCAACCCGAACCCCAAGATCGAGTCCTTGGCCGATGCCGATCCGTCAAACTCACCATTGTCCGCGGTGCCATCGACACTGCGCATTCCACTGGCGGCGCGGGCGCTCGGCGACAGCATGTTTCCGCAGGTGGCGGTGGCGGACGCCCATGCGCCGCGCCTGCTGGCGGCGCTCGGTGACGATGGACAGCGCTGGGTCGCAGACCGGCACAGCACCTATGGCGTGCTGGCTCGCACCCGTCGCTTCCGCGCACTGGCCACCGAGTATCTTGCCGCTTGCCCCGACGGCCACATCGTCAACCTCGGTGCCGGCCTCAGTTACTACCTGCAGTGGCTCGACAACGGCCAGGTCCGCATGACTGACGCCGATCTTCCCGAAGTGCTCGACCTGCGCCGAACCCTGGTGCCTGACACGCACGCGCGCCATGCTACCCGTTCGCTGGACCTTGCCGATCCCGGCTGGTGGGATGCACTGGCACTTCCATCGACACGGCAAGGGCAGCCGGTATTCCTGTTCAGCGAAGGGGTCTTCATGTACCTGCGGCCCGCAACGGTACGCCAGGTCCTCACCACGTTCGGCGAGCGCGCACCTGCCGGATCGGTGCTGGCGTTCGATGCCATGTGCTGGCTTGCCGCTGGCCGTGCCCGGCAACATCCTTCGGTGCGCCACACCGATGCCGAGTTCCGGTGGGGACCGCGTACCCGGCACGAGCTGACCGAAGCGCACGCTCGTCTCCGTTCCGCTGGCACGTATCGTGTCATGGAAGGCTACGGCCTGCCCTACTCCGTGCTTGGGCCACTGTCACGGCTGATACTCGGCGTCCCGTTCTACGCGCTGTACACGCTGCGGGCCGCCGACTGAACACATAAACGTCATCGCACGCGATAGTCGCGCGGCGACATGCCGTAGCGCCGTCGGAAATGTCTTGCGAGGTGGCTTGCGTGGGAAAAACCGCTGCGCCACGCCACATCGCCAATCGACATCGCACCCTCGCGCAGCAATCGCGCGGCCTCGGCCAGCCGGCGCTCGAGCACGTAGTCATAGACCGTTGAACCGAACAGTGCCCGAAACCCGTTCTGCAGCGCTGCCTCGCCAAGGCCGACGGCATTCGCAACACCCGTCACGCTGATCGACTCCAGACAGTGTGTCTGGATATAGCTGCGTGCCGTGCATAACAGCCGTCGTTCCCGGCCCGTGAGCGCGCGGGATTCGCCGCCCTCTGCCGGCGCGGTGTCGGCTGCCGTCGGGTCATGCGAATGGCCATCCTGCAATGTCTCCGCCAGCGTCACCAGCGCGGCCAACGCCCGGCTTTCCGTTTTCAGGCGCGCCAGTGGATCTTCTGGCGCCCCGTGGGCAAGCAGATCCTCGGCCAGTTGCCGGAGCTCCACCGGCATCGGCATGCGCACGACCCATGCCGCCCGCCACGGATGGCCATGAAACACGCCTCCCGCCGGATGAGGATAACCGCCGCGCTCGAACAGGCTCAGCCAGTCCGCACAGTATTGCAGCAGCACGATGCGGCGCCGGATATGCGCGGGAAAGACATCGTCCCCACGCGCCTTTTCCCAGGCACAACTGAGATAGCACGAGCCGGGCTGGTACTCGCAGGGGTCGGTGGCTCCCTCGACCTGGTAGTGGCCCGCGCCCTCCACCATCAGTGCCAGCGAGACATGGCGGTCGAACCAGGTACAGCGGCGCTCCTCGTGCGTCAGAACGCCGTCCACCACAGCCACGTGCAGGCCGGCGTTCAGCACGCAGCGCGCGAAATCAGGCGGAAGGTCCGTATAGCGGCCGGAGTAGGAAACGGCCCGGAATGCAGTCGATGTCACGCTCACACCTTGGCAACGTAAATGATTCTCATCAGCAGGATCGTGCTGCATCTTGCCGGATCGTGCTCCCGCCGCGCAAGCCCGAAAAGTAACTTGCAAAGACTTTAAACAAACCAT
The DNA here is from genome assembly GCA_963543405.1 of uncultured Cupriavidus sp. Lineage (GTDB taxonomy): Bacteria > Pseudomonadota > Gammaproteobacteria > Burkholderiales > Burkholderiaceae > Cupriavidus. The sequence goes on along the minus strand of CAUUBQ010000046.1, from coordinate 33,207 downwards.
GAACAACAGGTCAGCATGAGACAAAAGAAGGGTCTGCATTTTTCGCATTTGGGGTTCCCGGGGGCCGCGCTGCTGTTCCAGCAAACGATTGCCGGTGGCGCGCTGGCGGCTTCGCCTGGTTCCGTGGAAACAAGCCAGTTGCCGGCAGTGGTGGTCAGTGCCGAAAAGCGCGGGGTACGGCTGGACCGTCTCGATGGCGCCGCAACCGTGGTCGCCGAGCACGATCTTGAAGCGCAGCAGGCACGGAACTCGAGCGAGCTCGATCGCGTATTGCCGGGCGTGTACATGTCGCAGGGGGGCAGCCTGCTCTATCCGGTCATTGCCGTGCGCGGCGTCACGACACAGGACTTCTATAGCCCGACACTGACGGTCTATGTCGACGGCATCCCGCAGTTGCCGGTATTCACCTACCAGGCGCTGGCCGACGTGGCGCAGGTCGAACTGCTCAAGGGTCCGCAAGGCACGCTGTATGGCAAGAGCGCCCAGGGCGGCATCCTCAACATCACGAGCCACAAGCCCGATGGCACGCCGTTGGCCTACGTCAGCGGCGGCGTGGCGAGCCATGACGGATACAACGCAAGAGCCGCGGTCAACGGCAAGCTGGCCAACGGACTGTTTGGCAGCGTCACCGCGCTGACCCAGAGCCAGCCCGGCAACCTGTTCAATCCGGCCACCGGCAGCGACAACCTCGGCGGCAGCCGCAGCGAAGCCGGCGCGGCCCGGCTCCGGCTAGCGCCGGAAGGCGCGCCGTGGGAAGTCAATCTTGCACTCTCGGGCGAATGCACCAGCGCCTACCAGGATGTCTACGTCCCGTTCGATGCGCTACGCCAACGGACCATTGTGGCAACGCCGGGCACTCCCGATCCAAAGATTCGCCGTTGCAGCAACAGTGAATCGATCGGCACGACATACCGCGGCACCGGCTGGGCGCTCTCCGCCATTGCCGCATGGCAGAACCTCCACTTCTCACGGACCTTCGCGTTCGGCCCGGGGGTCGTAAATTCTCCGGAGCGCTGGCGGCAGGATGTCCAGGAAATCCGCCTGGCCACGCAAGGGGAACAGCGCCAGTGGGATGGCGTCGTGGGCCTGTACCGCCAGCACACATCATTAGCGCGCGAGTCCTCCTACAGTCCATACCCTGGCGCAACCTCGTCGGAGAATTCGCAGGACGCGCTTGCCGCCTATGCCGACGGCACCTGGCATGTCACGCGTGCAATCGACATCGGCGCCGGCGTGCGCGTATCGCACGACAAGGCTGACACGCAGGTCACACAGTCCGGCGGCAGTACGGCCACGAACCAAGACAGCCGCACCAGCGTGCTCGGCCAGTTGTCGGCCGGCTACCTGCTCGCGCACGACTGGCGCGTCTATGCGCGCGTGGCCCAGGGCTACAAGCCCGGCGGTTTCAACCTGGCGCCCAGGGGCGCGATGGATACCGATGCCTTCAGTCCAGAGCGCTCGGTCAGCTATGAACTGGGCAGCCGCATTCATCGCGGCCGGCTGAGTGCAACCGGCGCCTTGTTCGATACCGAGACGCAGGACATGCAACTTTATGCCGGGCCGATGGGCATGCAGACGTTGCGCAATGCTGGCCGTGCGAGAGCCTATGGCGCCGAGTTCGATGTGCGGGCTCAAATTGATCCGCGCCTGAATGTTTCCATCGGCGGCTATGTCAATCGTTCGGCATTCCAGAACTCCGGCAGCTCGTTCGACGGCTTTGCGTTGTCGGGCAACCTCGTCCCCAACGTGCCGCGCTACGGCCTCAATTTCAACATGCAGGGCACGCTGCCAACCGCCATTGGAACAGTGACCCCGGGCATGGCCGTACGTCTGACAGGACCGCAGTTCCTTGACATTGCCAATACGCTCCAGCAACCGTCGTACACCGTCGTCGATCTTCGCATCGGGTGGCGGCCGCACAAGCGCTTGGAGATCGGCGCGTATGCGCTCAATGTCTTCGACCGCATCTATCGCACCCAGGCGTTCCGTGCAGGGCCCACCACCCCGCTTGCAGCCATCAACATGGGACGCATTGTCGGTCTCGACATGCGCTGGGACATCCTGTGAGTCGGGCACAGCCATCGGTTGCGCCACTCGGACTTGCCGCACTGGTCCGGCTGGCGCCCTGGCAGATGGCCGGTGCCATGGCAGCCGCGGCGGCGTCCGCCGCGCTTAGCCTGGTGCCGCTCTGGTGCCTGTACCGCATGGCTGTGTCACTGTTGCCTCCGACGCCTCCAATGCCTCCAATGTCTCCGACACCCGGAGGCGTCGGAGCGCCGCCCCTCGCACTGGCCATGACGGCCACCGCGGCCATGGCAGCCATCACGCTACGCTGGGTAATGATGGCTGCCAGCCATGCCGCGGCACACGCTGGTGCACTACATGCCATGCATCGGCTGCGGCTGCGGTTGGCGCGGCATCTTGGCGATATACCGCTCGGCACGATCGATCGTCACCAGACCAGCGGCTTGCGCCGTACCGTTGCCGATGACGTTGGCATGCTGGAAGGCCTGCTTGCCCACCTGCTGCCGGACATGACTGCCGCGTCGGTGCTTCCTGTGGTCGCCATGGCATGGTTGTTCGCCGTCGATGCCCCACTGGCATTAGCGGCGCTTGCACCCCTACCGGTCGCGCTGGCGGCGCAAGCCATGCTGTTGCACCGGAGCTACCCTCGCCTGCGGCACTGGGCCGCGTTGCAGCAACGGATCAGCGTGCAAACCGGCAGCTTTGTGCGTGGCATCCACGTAGCGCGCAGCTTCGGCCTGTCCACCCGGACCCTTGGCGCGTTGCAAGACCCGATCCGGGCCGCGGCGGAATGGGTGGCGGGCATCGCACGCTCGGGCGCATGGGCATGGTGCTGCTTCAGCGTGCCACTGTCCGCCGGAGTGCTCAGCGTGGCGGTGGCTGGCAGTTGGCGGATCGGCCAGGGTACGCTCGATGTGGCGACTTTCGTGCTGTTCCTGCTGGTCGCACCGGCAGTCCTGATGCCGTTGCTGCGGCTGACCTTCGTCATCGGCGAACAACGGCAACGCCTGGACGCACTGGCACGCATCAACGCGCTGCTCGATGAACCACCTCTCACTGCGCCAGCCGATGCATGCGTGCCGACCGGCCCGCTGCATCTCGAATTTCACCATGTCGGACATGCCTATGGCGCCCGCCGGGCGCTCACCGATATCAGCTTCACGGCACCAGCCGGCCAGCTGACGGCCATCGTGGGTGCCAGCGGCGCGGGCAAGACCACGCTGGCGCGCCTGGCTGCCCGCGAATTCGATCCCTCGGAAGGCGACGTCCTGCTCGGCGGACGCAGCCTGTGCGAATGGCCGCTCGATGCGTTGCTCGAACGCATCGCGGTGGTGACCCAGGACGTGGAACTGATGCATGGCACCGTGCTCGACAACCTGTTGCCCGCACGCCCACACGCCACGTCGGAGGAGATCGGCGCCGCGCTGCGCACCGCGCAGGCGCAGGCACTTGTCTCCGGTCTGCCGCTTGGCTTGCATACACCGATTGGCGAGCGCGGCGCGCGGCTGTCGGGTGGCGAACGCCAGCGCCTGGCAATCGCCCGGGCATTACTGAAGGACGCCCCGGTCCTGATTCTCGACGAAGCCACCGCATTTGCCGATGCCGGAAACGAAGCGTTGCTGCAGCATGCACTGGCACCATTGCGCGCCAACCGTACCGTCCTCGTTGTCGCCCATCGGCTGCATACGATCATGGATGCCGACCACATCGTGGTGCTCCACGGCGGCCGCGTCGTCGGCTGCGGCCAGCACGACGCCTTGCTGGCAACTTGCGAACATTACCGGCTGCTCTGGTCCTGCCATGGCGCCGTCGCGCGGGAGACGCGCCGATGATCACGCTACTGTTCCGCGCGGGATACCGGCTGTCACCAACGCGCGATCCGCGGCTCGCTGTCGGACTGGCGCTGGCAATGCTGGACGGCCTGCTGAGCGCCGCACCCTATCCACTGCTCTACCTGTTGCTGGCCGACGTCATCCGCGGCCGCCTCGTCCCGGATACGACCGCAGTCATCGCCGCGTCGTTCGTGCTGTTGGCAATGGCTCGCATTGCAGTCGGTGCGCAGTCGATGCAATGCATCTTCGCCGGTACCTACGCGATGATGGCTGGCGCACGGCTTCACGTGGCCGACCATCTGTTGCGACTCCCGCTAGGCTGGTTCCACGATGCGCGCGAAGGCGACCTCGGCGCTCGGCTGAACAGCGACATGGAAACCGTGGAACACCTCTGGGCACATTGCCTGGGCGTGTTCGCAAGCGGCGTGGCATCCATGATGTTCCTGCTCGCCTTTCTTGCATGGATCGATGGATGGCTTGCACTGGCAACTGCCATGGTGCTGCCATTGGCCCTGCTGGCCCTCCGCCGCGGGCAGCGTATGGCCGCGCGCGCGGGTGCACAGGCGCTCGACAGCACCGGCGCGATGCAGGCGGAATTGCACGGTTATCTGGCCGGTCTGCGCATGCACCGCTACAACGGCCGCTTCGGCCATGGCTGGCGGCGCCTGGCCGAGGCGCTGGACCGCCACCTGCAGCACACGCTGGCGCTCGAGTTACGTCCCGCCGCATGGATCGCGGCCTTCGGTGCCGCCACCGAAGGCGGCTTTGTGGCAGTCGCCATCCTGGCAGCATGGCTGGTGGTTCAGGATCGGTTAACCGGTGAAACACTGCTGATGTTCGCGGTATTGTCACTGCCGCTGTATCGCCAGCTCTACGATATCGGCCTGTCCGCAATGCTGTTGCACTTCGGTCAGCGCGCCATGGCCCGTATCGAGGCGTTGCTGCAGGCGACGCCGATGAACGAGCCCGCCGTGGCAATCGCGCCGCAGCGGTTCGACATCGTGATGGAGCGTGTCGGCTTTGCCCACGCCGACCTCGATGCCGCAACAGCTACGACAACTCCAGCAGCGCCGACATCGCTGGCTGACATCTCGTGTGTGTTCCCGGAAGCCAGCCTCACCGCAATCGTGGGCGCCAGCGGCGCTGGCAAAAGCACGCTGCTGCATCTGCTCGCCCGCTTCTGGGATATCGACCGTGGTGCCATCCGGATTGGCGGCGCCGACCTCCGCGACATTGGCTCCGACAATCTGCACCGCCTGGTTTCGGTCATGTTCCAGGACGTCGTGCTGTTTCCCGGCAGCGTGCTCGACAACCTGCGCCTTGGCGCGCCCCATGCGACACGCGAGTCTGTCATGGCCGCGGCACGGCTGGCAGAGGCACACGAGTTTATCGCCAGACTGCCAATGGGCTATGACACGGTGCTCGGTGCCGATGGCATCGCACTCTCCGGCGGCGAACGGCAACGCCTGTCGCTGACCCGCGCGTTGCTCAAGGACAGCCCGATCCTGCTACTCGACGAAGCCACGGCCAGCGTCGACCCCGCCACCGATGCGGCGATCACACGCAATCTGTCCAGCCTGCGCCACCGCACCGTGGTGATGGTCGGCCACAGGTTGCACAGCCTGTGCCATGTCGACCAGATTCTGGTGCTGCACGAAGGGCGGATTGTCGAACGTGGTCAGCATCACGAGCTGCTGGCCGCCGATGGCCGCTATGCATGCCTCTGGCGACGGCAGGAACAGGCCACGGCTCCATCCACCTCTTTTGCCAACCATAATGAACCTGCCCGCACCGAACTTCGTGAGCGCCGACACGACTGCCTGGCTGCACCAGGCACTGGCTACCGATCTGCGTCTCGACCCCGCCCGGGTAGGTAACGACGACAACCTGCTGCGCCTTGGCATCGATTCGATGCAGCTGATGGCGTGGGTGAACCGCCTGCGTACGCGCGGCTATCGGGTAAGGCTGCGCGATCTCTACCGCACGCCCACGCTGGCAGGCTGGCTACAACTGCTGGCAATCGCCGATGCCGAGACGGTCTCGGCAGGTCCGGGCCACGCCAGTCCCGGCTCGTTACCGCGCATGACCGATGGCCAACCATTCACGCTGACGCCGGTGCAGCACGCATATCTTGTCGGGCGCGATGCCAGTCAGCCATCTGGTGGCGTTGGCTGTCACCTGTACCAGGAATTCACGGGTGGCAATGGCCTGGCGCCGGAAACTCTGGAGCAAGCCATCCGTACGCTGCTCGGGCGTCATCCGATGCTGCACGTGCGTTTCCTGCCCGAGGGCCTGCAACGCTGGCAACCCGAACCGGCGTGGCAGGCATTGACCGTCCATGATCTGCGTGGTGCCGGGCATGCCGATGTGGCGCGACATCTCGATGCCTTGCGCACCAGGCTAGGTCACCGTCTGCTTGCCGTGGAACGCGGCGACACCTTCGACTGCCAGCTCACGCTGCTGCCTGGCGGCCGGCACCGTCTGCATGTGAACCTGGACCTGCTGGTGGCGGATGCGGCGAGCTTTACGCAGATCTTCACCGAACTGGCGGCGCTGGCGGGCGGACATACCCTGCCGCCTCTGCCGGACGACTACGACTTCCGCAGTTACCTGCACCAATGGCAGGATACCCAGGCCAGCGCGCGCGAACGTGCGCGCGACTGGTGGCTGACCCGCTTGCCCGACCTGCCGCCCGCCCCCGCGTTGCCAATGGCGGCGGACATGGCCCACACCGCGCCGGTGCGCATGTCGCGACGCCAGTTCGTGGTCCCGCCTGCCATATGGGAGCGGTTCCGCACCGGCGCCACCTCGTGCGGCGTCACGCCGACCATGGCACTGGCCACGCTGTTTGCCACGATCCTGGCACGCTGGAGCGCCACCTCGCGCGCGTTGCTCAACCTGACGTTGTTCGACCGGGAACCGTTGCACCCGGCCGTCGACACCATGGTGGCGGATTTCACCAACATCGTGCTGCTGGACCTCGCAGCCGGCAGCGCGCCATTCGACGCCATGGCCCGCGCCAACCAGGCAGCCTTTACCGAGGCCTGGGAGCATCGGCAGTGGTCAGGCGTGGAAGTCCTGCGCGCGCTGCGCAAGGGTGATCGCCATCCGCACGGCGCTCCGATCGTTTTCACGAGCAATCTCGGCCGCCCGCTGTTCGGCCACGACCCGGACCAGGTGCTTGGCGAACCTGACTGGGGCATTTCCCAGACGCCCCAGGTCTGGCTCGATCATCTCGCCTACGAGCACGGCGGCCGGACCGTGCTGCAGTGGGATGCCAACGATGCGCTGTTTCCGCCCGGGCTGGTCGATGCCATGTTCGATGGCTATACGACCCTGGTGCAGTCAATGGCCGACGGTCCTCCCTCCGCATGGCAAAGTCCCCTGCCCGACACGATGCCCGCGCGCCAACGCGACATCCGCCGCAACGTCAACCAGACTGCGGCGCCGATGCCTGCGGGCTGCCTGCACGATCCGGTCTTTGCACGCGCCAGCGCAACGCCCGACGCCATCGCGCTGATCCATGGCGATGACGTCGTCAGCTACAGCCAACTGGTCATGCTCGCGAAACGACTAGCCGGCACGTTGCGCGCCCATGGCGTACACGCGGGTGACCATGTCGCGATCTGCATGGACAAGGGTATCGGCCAGATCGTGTCGGCACTCGGCATCCTGCATGCCGGTGCGGTGTATGTACCGGTAGCGGCCGACCAGCCCATGCAGCGGCGCCAGGCCATCTGCAGCGATGCCCATGCCAGGCTCGTACTGACCTGCGCCAGCGCAGGCCGCCCGGTCGAGCCCGATGCACTGGCATTGACATGGCAAGCCGCGGTGCGCGGTGAACCGTGCGAGGCCGGCGCCGCGCGCGACGCCAGTCAGCCAGCCTATGTGATCTTCACCAGCGGGTCCACCGGCACACCCAAGGGCGTGGTGATCACCCACGCAGGCGCGCTCAATACCTGTGCCGACATCAGCCGGCGCTACGAGGTGGGACCCGGCGACTGCATGCTGGGCCTGTCCGCCCTGCATTTCGACCTGTCCGTCTACGACATCTTCGGTGTGCTCGGTGCCGGCGGCACACTGGTACTGGTTGACGAATGCCAGCGCCGCGATCCTGGCGCATGGTGCGATGCCATCGCACGCCATCGCATCACGCTGTGGAACAGCGTACCGGCACTATTCGACATGCTGCTCACCTATGCCGAGGGCGTCGGGCGCACAGACCCGGCTCTACTCCGCATCGTCATGGTGTCCGGTGACTGGATCGGACTCGACCTGCCCGCCCGATACCGAAGCCTGCGCCACGACGGCCTGCTGGTGGCAATGGGCGGCGCCACGGAAGCATCGATCTGGTCGAATGTGCAGGAAGTCGGCACGCTACCTCCACACTGGCGCTCGATTCCCTATGGGCAGCCACTGGCAAACCAGAAATTCCGCGTCGTGGACGAGGAAGGCCGTGATTGTCCCGACTGGGTGGCGGGCGAACTCTGGATAGGCGGCGCCGGTGTGGCATCCGGCTATTACAACGATGCACGGCGCACAGAGGCGCAGTTCGTCGCAGTGGCTGGCGAACGCTGGTATCGCACTGGCGACCTCGGCTGCTACTGGCCCGACGGTACGCTCGAATTCCTGGGGCGGCACGACCGCCAGGTCAAGCTTGGCGGCCACCGGGTGGAGCTTGGCGAAATCGATGCGGCGTTACTGACGATTCCCGGCGTGCGCAGCGCCATCACGATCGCACTGGGAGAACGCGACAAGCGCCTCACGGCATGCGTTGTCGCGGACGCGGCGGTCGCCGGTCGGCCGATGCCATGTGACCCCGCAATGCCCGCCGAGCCGGCGTCGTTACCCGAGGCCGACACACCGCCACCACACCTGCCGGCGCCGGAGGCATCGGCGACATCGGCGACATCGGCGACATCGGCGACATCGGCCGCATGCGATGCAAGCGACGATGCGCGCTTGGCCATGTTCCTGCGTGTCCATCTTGCACGGTCCGCACAGCCTCGGGTAGCCCCACGGTTTGCACCATTGGTGGCGCGCTGGACCGACTGGCTGCGCACCGCACCTGAGAACCCGTACCCATTGCGTGATGCGGAGGCACCTCCGGCCGACCATGCGCTCGCGTCCGCACTGGATGGCTTCCACGATACGCTCGACGCCATCATCGCCGGACGGGTCATGCCACAGGCACTGCTCGACCATCCGGTGCTTACGCCCGAAGCATTGCTGCTGCAACGCGCCGATGTACAGGCCGCCATCATGGCAAGCGCAACCCTTGTTGCACGTCTGGCGCACACGCTTGGGCGACCGGTGCGGCTCATGGAACCCCATGGACGCGGTGGACTTCTGGCCGCACAGTTACTGCGCCAGCTCACGCCACGGCAATTGGCGTACACGATATCCGACCCATCGCCCGACTTCGTGCTCCGGCAGCGCGCGCAGTTGAGCGGCTACCCACACGTCCAGGTCTTGCCGGCCGGCGCGCTGGCCAGCGCCGCCTGTCGTCATCAGGCCGACGTGGTGCTACTCAACAATGTGCTGCACCGTCAAGCCAACCCCGTGGACGCGCTGCAGTCCGCAGTCCGACTCGCCGCGCCGGGCGCGTGGGTGCAGGTGCGGGAACTAAGCAGGATGCCAGCGCTTGCCCTGATTACCGCTGCATTGCTGGAAGAGGAAGCGGCGGTACTGCCGGCCTCGGCTTGGCACACCTTGTTCAACAATATGGCCTTGCCCTGCGTACAGGTGGCGCATCACGGCAGCGTGGCCAGCTTCGTGCTCCGCGCGCCGCGGAACGTCCATGCACCAGACGCGGAAGCACTGCGCGAGCGACTGCGGCACATGCTACCGGCATATATGGTTCCGCAACGCCTGCTCTGGCTCGATGCGCTGCCGCTGACCGCGAACGGCAAGGTCGATCACCAGGCATTGGCGGATCTGGCCAACCATGCCGATGCTTCGACCCATCCGGTCACGCAGCCCCCGGCCAGTGAACGCGAATGCGTGCTGGCAGCGCTGTGGTCCCAATGGCTCAACCTTCCGGCGCCACATTGCGACAGCCATTTCTTCGAATCCGGCGGCGACAGCCTGCTGGCCACGCGGCTGATTGGGGAACTCGCGCGGCGCGGCTACCGCGCCACCCTGCCCGACCTGTTTACCGCGCCGACCCTCGCGGAGTTTGCCGCGACACTGGTCCCAACTGCACCTGTCGCACCTGTCGCACCTGTTACACCTGCCACCGGCGATCTGACGCTCGATACATGCGCGCCTGCCGCCAACGATCGCTACCTGCCGGTTCCGTTGACCGATGTGCAGCAAGCCTATCTGGCAGGTCGCGAGCCCGGCTTCCCGCTCGGTGGCGTAGGGGCGCATTTCTTTGTCGAGTTCGACATTATCGATCTTGATGTCGAGCGTCTGCAGCAAGCTTGGAATACGCTGATACGCCGCCACGACATGCTGCGCGCCGTGGCGTATGACGGGCAACTGCGGGTGATGGAACGGGTTCCACCACTGCATCTCGCGCGCCATATTGTCACGGGTCCGGACAGCGTCGATGCGCTGGCCTTGCGCACACGGCTGTCGCGCCAGATCCTCGACGCCACCCACTGGCCGGTCTTCGACATACAACTTGCCGAAACCCCTGGTCACCGCCATACGCGGCTCTACCTGACACTTGACAACCTGCTGCTCGACGGCCTGAGCATGCAGATCCTGCTGGCGGAACTCGAACAGCTATACATCGATCCATCTGCCAGCCTGCCTCCGATCGACACCAGCTACCGCGCGAGCCGGCTTGCGATCGACGCCCGGCCGGTAGCCGATACGTCGGTGCGCTACTGGCGCGAACGGATCGCCGTATTACCCGGAGCACCGGCATTGCCGCTGCTTGCCGACCCGGCAGCAATTCACCCACCGTGTTTCACAAGGCTCGCGTCACGGCTGGCGGCCGCTGACTGGCAGCGGCTGAAATCGCGCGCGGCATCCTTGCGCCTGACGCCTTCAGCGGTGCTGCTCTGTGCCTTCGGCGCCGTGCTGTCGGCGTGGAGTACCCGCGCAGCGCTTACGCTGAACCTGACGCTGTTCGACCGCCCGGCGGTCCATCCTCATGTCGAGCGCGTGCTGGGCGACTTTACTTCGCTGATGCTGCTGGCGTGGCTACCTGACGCCAGTTGGCTGGCCACCGCGCAACGGCTGCAGGAGCAACTGTGGCAGGACCTGACCCACCGCGACTACGGGGCCATCCGCGTCATGCGCGACATTGCTCGCGAAGCTGGCACACCTGCCGCCGCGATGCCCGTCGTCTTCACCAGCGCGCTGGGCTTTGACGGTGGTCGCTTCCTGCATCAGGGTTCCTGGCTGCGGCCGAATTGGGGTATCTCGCAGACGCCCCAGGTATGGCTCGATCACCAGGTGTATGAATCGGACGGCGACCTGTGCTTCAACTGGGATGTTGTCGAAGCGCTGTTCGCACCGGCCGCCCTGCGCGCGATGTTCGCACAGTACGAAGCACTGCTGCGCCGACTGGCCAGCAACGAGAACGCGGCACTGGCTGCCTGGCAGCTTCCACTCGACGAACTGGTTCCGCGCGTGGTGGCGCTCGCACACCCCGCTACGCCCGATACGCCCGATACGCCAATCCCGGCCGCTACCGTCACCACACAGCCTTCGGCCGGCACCGGCACCAGGGGAGCCTTGTTGCGAATCCGAGCCTTGTTCCGCGATATCGTCGGCAATCCGATCGATGACGGCACCGGCTTCTTCGATGCCGGCGCCAGTTCGCTGCATCTCGTGCAGTTGCACACACGCCTGCACGATGACGGCTATCCGCTGGCGGTGACGGACCTGTTTTCCCATCCGTCACCGAGCGCGCTGGCGGCGCATCTGGCAACCCTCCCGGCAACCCATGCTGGCCCAGGCAATGACGGAGCCACGCGATGAATCCCGCCTGGGGCATGAGCGTGCCGTTCTGGTGCTTCTACATTCACCAAGGCATGGTGACGGCGCTGATTGCGCGCGGCGCGGGCGCCTATTTCCGGCAACAGGGCTGGAGCCTGGCCGCCTTGAGCTACCTGTCGCTGGCAATGCTGCCGTGGGCACTCAAGGGACTATGGGCAGCAACCGCCGAGCGGCATGCCGTGGGACTACGCGGCAACCGTTACCTCGGCAGCCTTGCCATGCTGCAACTGGCGATGGCCGCAGTCATGCTGGTCACCGGGCAGCTCACTCCCGCCAGCACGCCGGCATACGCGGTATACGTTGTCGCAGCCCTGCTGGCACTGGCTACGATCTCGGCCACGCACGACATCTTTGCCGATGGGATCGTGATCGGCACCACCAAACTGGCCGCACGCCCGCTAGCCAGCATGGCACAGGTCGGCGGCAGCTACATCGGCTATATGGCCTGCCCGCCGCTATTCCTGGCCGTGGCCCAGGCCAGTGGATGGACGGCCGCGCTGGCGGCGCTGAGCATGCTGTCGCTGCTGCTGTTGTTGCCGCCGTTGCGACTTTGCCGACCGCTTTCCGGCACGCCCCACCGCCACGCACTGCCTCCGCCGGAGACCAGCACTGCACTGCACGGCACGCTGCGCGCATTGTGGCCAGCCCTATGTTTGGCCGGCATCGCCTATCCGGCCATGCGCGCGATGATGGCGCTGGAAGCGCCGCTACTGATCGACCTTGGGCTGTCCCTGCAGGAAACCGGCGCCGTGCTGGCGCTCTTTGCAAGCGGCGGCAGCGCGCTTGGCATTGTTGCCGGCGGCTGGATGGCCCGGCGCTTGCCGCCCGGTGCCGCGCTGCAATGGATCTGTGTTTGCCAAATCACCATTCCTGCCATCGCATTCTTGCTTTATCCAATGCTCGGCGTAGAGGGCTGGCAGGTGCTGATCGTACTGGGCAATCTCGCGGCCGCCGCGGGCTTTGTCGTCGTTTACCGCGTGCTGATGGACCAGGTGCGCCCGGCTCGCCCGGCCGCCGACTATGCACTGTTCCAGTCCATCGATGCCGCCGTCGCCGTCTGCATGTCCCTTGGCGCGCTGCAACTGGCCAATCTCACCGGCTACCGGTGCGTGCTGGCACTGCTTGCTGTACTGGCACTGGCAAGTTGCCTGGCGATCTTCCGGCTTATTCCCCACCTGGCTTGCGCAGCAACTCCGGCAGCCGCTGTCCTTTCGGAGACCCATCCTGATGAAATACGCGGAGCATGAACTATCGATACGAGGCAACGCCATCGCCGTAGTCGGCCTGGCCTGCCGCTTTCCGGCATCGCCCGACGCCGCTGCGTTCTGGCGCAACCTCCGTGACGGCGTCGAATGCAGCCGCACCTTCGACCGCGATTCGCTGCACGCCGCTGGCATCGATGCCGCCCAGATCGACGACCCGAGCTACGTCCCGATGGCTGCACCGATCGATGCGCCGGATCAATTCGATGCGGCGCTGTTTGGCTATTCGCGTGCCGACGCCGAAATGCTCGACCCGCAGCAGCGGCTGTTCCTGCAGGCTGCCTGGCACGCGCTCGAGGATGCCGGCCATGCCCCCGGCAATGAGCTTTGCCGGACCGGCGTGTTTGCCGCATGCCGCCTGAGCACCTATCCGGCGCTGGCGATGTTCCGTGATGCGGGGCCATCGCAAGTCCGCGGCATGCAGGCACTACTGGGCAATGACAAGGATTACCTTGCCACCCGCACCGCCCACAAGCTCGGTCTGACCGGGCCGGCGCTGACTGTGCAGACTGCGTGCTCGAGTTCGCTGGTGGCCGTGCACCTGGCCTGTGCCAGCCTGCAGGCCGGCGAATGCGACATGGCCCTGGCCGGTGGCGTGGCGTTGTCGTTTCCGATGGGCGTCGGCTACCTGTACCAGCCCGGCATGATCTTCTCTCCCGATGGCAAATGCCGGCCGTTCGACGCTGCGGCGCAAGGCACCTATGCCGGGCACGGACTCGGCATCGTGGTGCTGCGCCGTCTGGCCGAAGCCATCGACGATGGAGACACCATATACGCCGTACTGCGAGGCAGCGCCATCAACAACGACGGCAATCGCAAGGTCGGCTTTACCGCACCGTCCGTGGCTGGCCAGCGCGAGGTCGTGCAGGAAGCCATGAACATGGCGGGCGTCCATGCGGACGATATCGACCTGATCGAAGCCCATGGCACCGCGACGCCGCTGGGGGACCCCATCGAGATCGAAGCACTCCGCGGCGCGCTGGCCGGCCGCGACCGGCACGCGCCACGCTGCCGCATCGGTTCCGTCAAAGGCAACGTCGGCCATCTCGACACCGCGGCGGGCATCGCCAGCCTGATCAAGACCATCCTGGCCATCCATCACGGCACGATTCCACCCAGCCTGAACTTCCAGACCCCGAACCCGACGCTACGGATCGACGACTCACCCTTTACGGTGGTCACCAGGCCCGAACCATGGCCGCGCCCGGTGCGCACGGCCGGCGTGTCGTCGTTCGGCATCGGTGGCACCAATTGCCATGTGATCGTGCAATCGGCCCATGTACCGGCCAGGCGGACCGTTGCCGACGATGACCCCAATGACCCGACGCTGCTGCTGAGCGCGGCCAGTGAACCCGCGCTGCGCAAGCTCGCCGGCGCCTACGCGGATACGTGGAAATCCGGCGCGAAGCCTGCCGGCCTGGCCGCCACGGCATTGCATGGGCGCGCGCTCGATCTTGAATACCGGCTGGCCTTGCGCCTATCCGACCAGGCCCTGCCGGCGTTACAAGCATTCGCGAATGGCGGCTCCGACGCCATGCTGCGTACCGGACGTGGACGCGGCCGGCAGTTATGGCTGTTTGGTGGCCAAGGCACCCAATGGCCGGGCATGAGCGCCGCGCCGGCACGGCACAGCAGCGCCTTCACACGCATGCTGGACCGCTGCTGCGCGGCCTGTGATCCCCACCTGCCGCTGCCGTTGCGCGCCGTGATGGACGGCGTCCACCCAATGGCCGCCACGGCGTTGGCCGACATGACTTTCGCCCAGCCCGCCATCGTCGCGTTCGAACTGGCAATGGCGTCGCACTGGCAAGACCTGGGCCTGCAGCCTGACGCCGTGCTTGGCCATTCGGTCGGCGAGTATGCGGCTGCGGTGGTCGCGGGCTTCTACGCACCGGAGGACATCCTGCCACTGGTGGTAACGCGTGGGCGCCTGATGCAGGTCCACGCATCGGCGGGCGCGATGCTGGCCGTGTTTGCCGACCACGGCACGCTTGCGCCCCATATTGCATCGCACGCCGTGGAGGTGGCCGCCTGGAATGGGGCGCGGCATATCGTGCTAACCGGGATGGCTGCCAACATCGACCGACTGGCATCGACGCTGGACACCGATGGTATCGGGCATGCACGACTCGCGGTGCCCGGTGCAGCCCATTCTGGCCTGCTCGATCCAATGCTCGACACTTTCGAGAATGCCGCGCGGTCACTGCGCGCCGGGCCCGGCAACGGCGTGGTGCTGTGGTCCACGCTGCTTGGCGAGACGGTCGAAACCGACACCCTGAATCGTCCGGACTACTGGCGTCGCCATGTACGTGAACCGGTGCTGTATCACCAGTCGCTCGACCGCGCGCTCGATGACGGCGTGACGATATGCCTGGAGCTCGGCCCCGACGCACCACTGACCGGCATGGGGCAGCGCGTAGAAACTGCGCGCACACCCCGCGACGAAATCCCCGCCTGTCAATGGATCGCCAGCGCCCGACGCGGGCAGGACTCGGCCGACCTGCTCGATGATGCGTTACGCAGCGTGTTCGCAGGCGGTGCAACGCTGCCATGGTCGCGCCTGCTGCCCTGCGATGCCGCGCGCGTCGCGGCGCCACAATATCCATTCGATACCGCACGATACTGGTTTGACGGCGGCGGTTCCGATGGCAAGCGGAGCAATACCGGCGCTGGCGGCAACAACGGCTGGGCCGCTACCGATGCAGCCCTCAAGGCGGGCCGGCAGGCCGCGGTCTCAGGAGCAAGTTCGGTGGATCTGGCACGCCTGGCCACGCTTGAACACTGCGCCACGGTTCTGCATGCCATATACGTCGATGCCATGGTACGTGAGTGCGTGGGCAACGACATCGATGCCGGCGTGACGCTGCTCGACATCCTGCGACGTGGCCGCCTGTTGCCAAGGTACCGGCAACTGCTGGCGCGCATGCTCAGGAGTTGCGTGGCCGATGGCTACTATCGATGCGACGCGGACGGCCGATATGTGGCCTGCGGCACGATGCCTCACGCGGACCGGCAACAGTTGCTGCAAACGCTGCGCGCTTGCTGTGAAGGATATGACGTCATCGCCGACACCATAGCCCGGGCAGCCGGGCAGCTTTACGGCGCCATGCGCGGCGATGTGGACCCCGTGGCGGTGATCTTCCCCGACTCCGACGAGTCCGGCGTGGAGGCACTCTATCGCGACCTCAGCTTTGGCCATTATTTCAACCAGATCGCCGCCGCAACGACGGCTGGTCTGGCGAGCGCGCACCGTGCGCGCGAGTTCCGCGTGCTGGAGGTCGGCGGTGGCACAGGCGGCACCACCGCGCTGCTGCTAGACAAACTCGCCGCCCATGCCGGCGTGCACTACACGTTCACGGACATCTCGGCCGTGTTTACACGGCGCGCGCAGACCAAGTTCGCCCGGTTCGGCTTCGTCGACTACCGCGAGCTCGACCTGCAGAAGGACGCAGCGGCACAAGGATTCGACGCGGGCCAGTACGACCTGATCGTGGCGGCCAACGTCATTCACGCCACGCAGGATGTGGCAAGGACCCTGGCAATGCTGGGCACGCTACTGCGCCCCGGTGGCCATCTGCTGATGCGCGAGATCACGCGTCCAATGCGCCTGTTCGACTTCGTATTCGGTCCGCTGGTAGCGCCGCTGCATGACGAAGCCATGCGTGGCGGCGAGCTGTTCCTGGATACCGACCAATGGGTTGCGCAATGCCGCGAAGCCGGCTTTGCGCAGACATGCTGGCTGCCCGAGGATGGTACGGCTACGGCGACCATGAGCGAACATATCGTGCTGGCACGCGCCGCTGCTGCTGCTGATGCCGCCGATGCCGATGACCGCTGGGCAGCGCTGCCCCCGCCGCGGTGCGCACCCGACACCCGGTTCCGGCGCAACTGGCGTGAGATTGCACGGCCCGTGGAACGCGCCGACGTTGCAGACCTGTACCTCGTCGACGCGATCGATGTGCCAGCCTCCGCGCTGGCTACACTTGCCGAACCGCTGCGCGCGATGTTGGCCCGTAGCACCGACTGTGCCGGTCGTGCGCTGACCATCGTGACACGCAACGCGTGGGCGCCGCGTGGTACCGAATCGGTCTGGCCCGCGCATCAGGCCATCTGGGCGCTGCTGCGCGTCGCTGTCGCCGAGCAGCCACAACGCGCGCTGGCCGTCATCGACATACCGGATACTGACGATGGGAGTGCGCTGGCGCTGGGACGCGCCGCTGTAGCGGCCGGCGAACAATGGGTGGTGGTCCGCGACGATACGGTGTTCACGCCGGTGCTGGAAATGGCCCCGGCCCACGCCACCGTCTTCGCGCCCGACTGGGCATCCGGCACGGGCTGGCATGTGGTCACCGGGGCGTTTGGCGGCCTGGGTCGCGTAGCCTGCGCGTGGCTGGCCATGCACGGTGCAACGCGCATCGCCATGCTTGCGCCGCGCGAGTCCGACCACGACGACAATGGCAACGCATGGTGCGAGCGTCTGTCCGCACAATACGGCTGCACGCTGCGCTGGCTGCCCTGCGATACGGCCGATGCGGCGCAGGTGGCCAGTTGCATTGCCACCCTGCATGCGGATGGCGGCATCATCGGCGCAATTCACGCGGCCGCCGTAATCGACGATACGCCGCTCGCGCAGCTGACCCCGGCACGCATCGCGGCGGTGACAGATGTCAAGGCGGCCGGTGCCGACGCGCTGCGCGACGCGTTGCAAGCGCACGGCGGCCGCTACCTGCTGCTCTATTCGTCTGCCGCCGCCACGCTCGGCTCACCTGGCCAGGGCGCCTATGCATTGGCCTGCGGCTACCTCGACGGCATGGCAGAGCAAGCGGCGCCCGCCCCGCACGCCCTGAACGACTCCAGCAATGGCATGGCCATCATCTCGCTGGTCTGGGGCGCATGGGGTGAAACCGGACGCGCCGCCGAACCGGGCCTGCAACAGCGCCTGGCCCGCACGGGCATGGGCACACTGACAACGGCGGAAGGCCGCTGGCACCTGGAACAGGCCATGAACGGCGGCGCGGCTACGCATATCGCCATGCGCCTGACCGGCGCCCATCCGTTACTGGAGCCCGCCAACGGCACCATGCGGGACCAGCGCTCCCGCGTCGCCAACGCCAAGGCGCGTAGCGACGAAGACATGGCGCCAACGATCACCGGCCAGCGGGACATCGACCGGCTGGCCATTGAAGCGTGGCTGCGCAAACGCATTGCAGCACAGCTGCGCATGGATGATCCCGCTCGACTGCAACCTCGGCAAGACCTGCTACAACTGGGCCTCGATTCGCTACAGTTCCTCGAACTCGGCGGCGCAGTACAAAGGGCCATCGGCATCCGCCTTGACGCAGCGCGGGCATATCGCGACATGACACTGGCGGGACTGAGCATCCTGCTGGCCGAAGCGGTAGCAGACTCCGGCATCTTGTCGGCCAAAGCGCCATCGAGTCCGGCGCTGGTGCCAGACCTTGCCAACCGGCATGCCCCATTCCCGCTCACACCAATCCAGCACGCGTATTGGCTCGGCCGTACCGGATTGATCGGGCAAGGCGGCATGGCTTGCCACGTGCTGTTCGAATGGGATCTCGACAGTCCCGTCGAAGGGGGCGCCGGCGCAGACGGTTTCGACGTTGCGCGCTTCGAACACGCATGGAACGCATTGATCGCCCGGCACGACATGCTGCGCACGGTCGTCGGCGCCGACGGCATGCAGCGCGTCCTGCCGGAGGTACCCCAATATCGCGTTGAGATCGCGACGCTGGAAGACCGCTCAGCCAATGAACGCGCCCGGAACCTGCGGGATATCCGCCGGAGCATGGCCGGCGCGGTGCCGTCGGCCAGTGAATGGCCGGTGTTCGACGTGCGTGTCACGCGGCTGGCTGGCGGTCGTGTGCGTTTGCACATGAACCTCGATCTGTTGCAGTTCGATGTGCAAAGCCTGAAGGTGATGATGGACGATCTGGCCGCGGCTTATGCGGGCGAAACCCTGCAGCCGCTCGACATGACTTTTCGCGACTATGTCATGGCTGGACAGGCCCAGCGCGCGACGCCGGCATGGCAGGCATCGTGGCGCTACTGGCAGGGCGTGATCCATACATTGCCACCCGCCCCGCAGTTGCCGCTGGCTGATACCGTGCTCGATGGTCCGCCGCACGTCACGACGCGCCAGGGACGCATCGACGCGCGCGCATGGAGTCGGTTGCGCGAACTGTGGCGCAGTTGGGGCGTCACGCCGTCGGCCGGCTTGCTCACAGTGTTCGCCCGTGTGCTGGCACGCGCCAGCCGCCGGCCCGACTTCACGCTGAACCTGACGTTCTTCGACCGCCAGCCGTTGCATGCGGATGTGAACCGGCTGATCGGTGATTTCACATCGGTGATCCTGCTCGACTTCGATATCGACAACGACACCCCACTGCGCGACCTGATCGGGCAGACCCAGGAAGCGCTATGGGAACGGCTCGCGCACCGTGGCGTCAATGGCGTGGAGGTCTTGCGCAGCTATGTGCGTACGCATGCCGACACCGGCGCACCCCACCGCCAGCCTGCCATGCCGGTGGTATTTACCAGCATGCTCGGCATGACACTGGACGGACAGCCCATCGGGCAGGCGCTGTCGCAGTGGCTGGGCGAACCGGTCCATGTGTCCACACAGACCCCACAGGTCTGGCTCGACCATCAGGTAATGGAGATCAACGGAGACCTCGTTTATCACTGGTATTGCATGGACGAGGTGCTGGCACCCGGCCTGGCAGAGGACCTGTTCGCGGACTACATGCAAGCATTGCACGCCATTGCCGCGCATCCCGATTGCCAGTCCACGCCACACGGCTTGCCTGCCGTGGCATGGCACCGGCATGCCACGGCCCTGCCCCGGCGTAGCTGGCCGGGAGCATGGCCCGCAGGACTGGATCTGCGCGATGTGGAGACGCACCTGCGCCGGCATGCCGGCGTGTGCCGCGCCGAAATCCGCGATAACGCCGACGGACAATGCCCGCTTGCGTGGATCGTAGCCAGCGATGCGTCCGATACCCCGCCAGAGTTGGCGTCACGGCATGCCGCCATCGACACCGCGGCACTGCCCATGATCGATGGAGCCTCCCTGGCCGACTATGAATGCGCGTGGCAGGCGCTGGAACACCGCGCGCGCGCCGGTATCGTGGCAACCCTGCACCGCCACGGCCTGTTTATGGCCCCAGGCGACGCACACACCCTCGCCTCGGTCATGGAGCGGCTCGGCGCCACACCGTCGCGGGCCGGGCTGGTGCGGCAGTGGCTCGAACGCCTGAGCGCCGATGGCACCCTCGCCTTCGATGGCGGCCGCTTCCGCGCGCTGCCGCAAGCCTCTCCCCGGATATTGCCGCCAATCGCCACACCCGATGCGCCATGGTTCCGTACCATCTCGCAATACCTCGACCGCTGCGTGGCCACTCACGATGCGCTGCTCGCAGGCCGGGCTTCGGCGCTGGAGTTGATGCTCGGAGATAACGACCTGGTTGCGCAGGCGTTCTATCGCGACAATCCGGTCAGCGCAGCGCTGAACGACGCCGTGCGCGTGGTCGTGGCCAGCCTCGGCAGCGGACGCAACGATTTGCGCATCCTCGAGGTGGGCGCAGGCATCGGGGCCACCACCGGCGCGCTCATGCCTGCGCTGGGCGCGCAAATCGACCTCTATCATTTCACCGATGTTTCGCGCCTGTTCCTGGACCAGGCGCGTCGCCGCTTCGGCGATGCGCACCCCATGCAATATGGCATCCTGGACCTGAACCGGCCGGTCGATTTCAGTGTGCATCCACCGCAAGGCTACGACCTCGTCATCGCGGCCAATGTGGTCCATGACGCAGTCGATGCCACCCGTAGCCTGCAGCGCCTGCGCAGGCTGCTGCGGGCCGGCGGCCATCTTGTCCTGGTAGAGGCCACCACGCGTGACAGCTTCCTGCAGCGAGCCAGTATCGGCTTCATGGAGACGCTGAACGGCCTCGAGGATGCCCGGGCCATCGACAACAACCCGATGCTTGATCTGCCGGGATGGACGACAACGCTGCACGACGCCGGTCTGGCCACGGTGCTCACATGGCCCGAACCGGGTAACCCCGACTGGCGCCAGCATCTGATACTGGCGCGCGCGGAACTGCCAGGACGGCTCGACATGAGCGACTTGTCGGCACACCTGCGCGCAGCGTTTGCCGACTTCCCGGCGTTGCGCTGGCGGCAATGCGAGCGGCTGCCCGAACCTGATCCTGCGGTGCATTCGGAATCCGGCACGAAAACGGGGGCCGCCCTTGCGGAATCGCCGGGGACCGATGCCATGGCCGATCCGGCGCTGGTGCGTGCGGTAGGGGCGGTGTGGGAAACCTTGCTGGCTGGACCGGCACACGACGATACCGACTTCTTCCGCAGCGGCGGTGACAGCCTGATCGCCACGCGGATGGTGGCCCGCATCAATCATCTGGGGCTGGCGCCGGCCACGCTGCAGCAGATCTTCGAGCATCCGCGCCTGGCAGATTTCTGCGCCGCGATGTCGGAAACTGCGTCCAGAGAGACTGCGGACACCCATGTGGTGGCACACGGCGAGCGTCCCGGTAACGTGTTCGCATGCCATGCCTCCGACGGTGGGGTTGCCGCATACCTGCCGCTGGCACATGCCATCGGTCACACCGTCCACGGGCTCGACGCCGAAGGCGCCCTTTCTGCCGCCACGCTAGGTGCATTGGCACGGCGCCATCTCGCAACCTTGCGCCGTATCCAGCCGCGCGGCCCATATACCGTGCTGGGCTGGTCCTATGGTACCTTCCTGGCCGCCGAGGTAGCCCGGCGCTTGCATGAGACTGGCGAAGCGGTGCGCGTGGTATTGATCGACCCGGTCTGCCGCGCGGATTTTGACTGCGCCAGCCATGGAGCAATGCTGCGACTGCTGTGCCAGGGTCCCGCACGGCTCGAACCGCCAGAGGCCTTCGACCATTGGACGGCGGCGGCGCAAGACAACTGGTTCCTGTCACAGGCCCGCGCTGCCGGCAGTTGGCCCGCCGGCGCGGAAGGCATGCAACGCCTGGAACTGGTCGCGCATCTGATGAGCCTGCTCGCACTGGCGCCCCAGCCCGTGCCGCTGCCCGTACCATGCCTGCGCATCGACGCGCGTCAGCGGCCCAGCCAGTGGCGACCGGCCGAGCACGACTGGAACGGTTGGTCCGCTGGCGATGAGCGCCCACATATCCGGCAACACTGCCTGGAAGCGAACCATTGGGATCTGGTCACGGATACCGGCTGCGCGGCCCGCGTTGCGGCGCTCTGGCATGCGTGGGATGCGGACTGCGGAGTCACCTCATGAGCCGGCCGCTTCGCGTACTGGTCGCAGGCGCCCGGTTCGGCGAAGCCTATCTGAATGCATTCATGCAGGATGCCAAGGATGCCACGCTGCCACCGCCGGTACTGGCCGGCATCCTGGCCCGCGGCAGCCCGCGTGCGCGACGGCTCGCGGATAGCCACGGCGTGCCGCTCTACACGAGCATTGCGCAGCTGCCCGCCGATCTTGACCTCGCTTGCGTGGTCGTGCGCGGCGGCGCCATGGGCGGCGACGGTTGTGTACTGGCCGATGCGCTACTGCAGCGCGGCCTGCACGTCATTCAGGAGCACCCGCTGCACCCCGGCGAGGTCGAGCGCCTGCAGGCCACCGCGGCGCGCGTCGGCCGCCTGTTCTGGATCAACACGTACTACCCGCATACCGCCGCCGGACGCACATGGATCGAGTACGCTCAGCGCCTGCGCGACGCGACCGGCTCCGCCAGCCCCGCTCTGGCCCACCTGGCCACCAGCCGCCAATTGCTCTATTCGAGTCTCGACCTGCTGACGCAGGCGGCCGGCATTGCGCCCGACATGGTCGAGGTGGCGAGCTGTGGCAAACCCACCGGTCATGCTTTCCAGAACTTGCGCCTGCTGTGGCCCGGTGCCGAAGCGTTGCTGCAGCTTCAGGATTATCTCGACCCGGAGGATCCCGACATGCACAGCATGATCATGCATCGCATGACGCTTGGATGGCCTTCGGGGTATCTGTCGCTCGATGCCACGTTCGGCCCTGTTACCTGGACTCCGGCACTGGTGATGCCCGGGCATCGCCACGATGACCACTCCTGGTCCGCAAGCGCGGCCGCCAGCCGCGAACTGGCGCAGCCACCGTCCCGGACATTGCTTGCTCCACCATCGACCTGGCTGGCAACGCTGGAGGTCGACGGACCGCTCGGCGTGGCTTGGCTGCTTGACCAGGCTGCCCGCGCCATCGCGCTGGGCACTATGCCGCGCAGCATGACTTCCGCCTGGCAACTCGCTTTGGCGCAACTGTGGCAACGCGTGCAACGCGCCGCCGGCCCCCCTCGCGAGATGGCGCTCGCGACTCCGCCTTGTCTCGATTCGCTGTAACAAGGAAAACCATGACTTCCCATACCCACGATATTGCAGCCCCAGACACCATCGATACGCAACTGCTCGCATGGACTGCCCGGCACGCCCATCGTACCGCGCTGGTATCCGAAAGCGTGCGCATGACCTACCTCGAACTCGAACGCCGCGTGCAACATCTGGCCGCCGGCTTTGTCGCGCTCGGGATCTCGGCTGGCGACCACGTGCTATTGCAACTGCCCAACAGCACCGGATTCCCGACTGCGCTACTGGCCTTGATCCGGATCGGCGCATTGCCGGTGCTGACGCTGCCGGCCCAACGGGCGCGCGACCTTGCGTCGATCTGCGACACCGTCGCACCCGTTGCGTGGATCGTGCAGGACGGTGCACCGCATGCGCTGGCAATCGACATTGCCGCGCACCATGACAGCCTGCGCTACATCATCGCCGATGGCGCCCCGGACGGCGAACCCGATGCCGACCATCTCACGCTCGACGCGGTGGCCCTGACCGGTGCCATGACGGGCGGGCCTGTCCCGTGCACCATCACGCATGCCACCACCAACGACATCGCACTGCTGTTGCTGTCTGGCGGCAGTACGGGCACGCCAAAGCTGATACCGCGCACGCATCGCGACTACCTCTACAACATCAATGCCTCGGCGGCGTTGTGCGGTTTAAGCACGGACACGGTTTACCTGGCTGTACTGCCTGCCGCACACAATTTCGTGCTGGGCTGTCCGGGTATCCTCGGTACGCTGGCATCGGGCGGAACCGTGGTCATGAGCCAGTACGTGAACTGCGACGACGCGATGCCGTTGATTGCCCGCGAGCGCGTCACGCACGTTGCCCTGGTGCCGCCGCTGGCGCGTCTGTGGGCCCAGGCACGCGACTGGGAAGACAGCGACCTGTCTTCGCTTCGGCTGGTCCAGGTGGGTGGTGCGCGACTCGATCCGGCGCTCGCGCGCACCTTGCCCGCGCGGCTTGGCTGCCCGCTGCAGCAGGTCTATGGCATGGCCGAAGGCCTGCTCTGCTATACGCGGCTCGACGCCCCGTCAGAGACAGTGTTCGAGTCGCAAGGCCGCCCGCTGTCGCCCAATGACGAGCTGCGCGTTGTCGATGCCGACGGACAGCCCGTGCCGGACGGCGCCGTTGGCGAACTGCTGACGCGTGGCTCCTACACGATTCGCGGCTACTATCGCGCTCCGGCTCACAACGCGCAGGCATTTACGGCGGATGGCTTCTTCCGTACCGGCGACCTGGTTCGGCTGCAACCCGATGGCAGCGTAGTAGTGGTCGGCCGCGTCAAGGAGCAAATCCAGCGCGCCGGAGAAAAGATCTCCGCCACCGCCATCGAAGCCGCATTGAGCGCGTGCGCGGGCGTCAGCGATGCCGTCGCGGTGCCGGTGCCGGACGAACTGCTGGGTGAGCGAATCGGTGCCTGCCTGCTGGCGGCCGGCACCATGCTCGAAGACCGGCCAGACGCCGCCATGCTGCGTGCCGCCTTGCTGACGCGCGGGCTGGCGGCACATCAGTTGCCCGACCAGATCATCTGGCTCGATCAATGGCCGCTGACGGCGGCCGGCAAGATCGACCGGCGCCGCCTCACCGAGCTTGCACTGGCCGACGATGATGCACACGCCGGTGCTGGCGCACCACGCATGCAGTATCACTGCGGCCAGATCCCGATCGCCAGCGATCCGCTCGAACTGGTAGTGCGGATCGCCAGCCTGGAGCGTACTGCGGTACTTGCCGTATACGAGCGCGACGGGGAATGGAGCATCGGACTCGATGCCGCACTGACGGTAAGCTGCAATGCAGCAGGCACGGTGACTGGCCATGACAACCGGCCGTTGCCGGGTGGTCCGCCTTGCACCGGCATTGCGCAGGCACTGCGCGCGGTGCCCGTGCAGGACTGGCGCGCTTATGGCCGGGCCGATTTCGAGTTCGCGCGGCTGCTGCAAGGCAAACCATGCAGCGGCACAGATCCACTGCTGCAATTGTTCATTCCGTCGCGCGAAATCCGTCTGCGCCATGGCCACGCCATTGTGCGCTGCCTGGATCGGGCGGCACTGGCACCGTTCACTGCGCTGCTGCGCGCCTACGACGCCGAGCCCGCACTACCGGACGGTATTCCGGTTGCCCTGCCCCCTGCCACCGGCGATGCATCGGCCTATCAGGCGGCCGTGGCCAATGCAGTGCGCGAGATCCGCACCGGGCGCTATGACAAGGTGATCCTGTCGCGCCGCTTGCCCGTGCCGCGCGATATCAGTCTGCCGCTCAGTTACCGGGCCGGCCGCCTGGCCAATACGCCGGCGCGCTCGTTCCTGTGGCGGGATCCCGCACTGCAAGCGTATGGCTTCAGCCCCGAAACCGTGGTCGAAGTCGGGGCCGACGGCCGCGTCACGACGCAGCCATTGGCCGGCACACGCGCACGCACCGGCGATGCCGATGTCGATGCACGACTGCGACGCGATCTGCTGTCGGACGCAAAAGAGATTGCGGAGCACGCCGTGTCGGTAGCGCTGGCGCTTGAAGAGCTGCACACGGTCTGCGGACCCGAGCCGCTGGTCGTCGATGAGTTCATGAGAGTACGCCCGCGCGGCACCGTGCAGCATCTGGCCTCGCGCCTGCAGGGCCTGGTATCGGCGGGCCGCAATGCCTGGGACGCATTGGCGGCACTATTCCCGGCAGTCACTGCATCAGGCATCCCGAAGCACGCCGCAATCGACAGCATCCGGCGGCACGAGCCCGTGGCACGTGGTCTGTACAGCGGTTGCGTGATGTTGGCCGATGCCAATGGGGCACTGGACGCGGCACTGGTGCTGCGCTCGGTCTTTCGCCAGGGCAACAATTGCTGGCTACAGGCCGGCGCGGGAATCGTGCGCGACTCCCGGCCCGCGCGGGAATGGGAAGAAACCTGCGAGAAACTTGCCAGCGTGGCGCTGCACCTCCGGCAGGCTTAGCGACGCGGCTCGCCAGGCGGAATGGCTACTGCGATGCGCGCGGCACACAGAGCGATGTCATCACCCATGTCGGCCCCGTGGCGAATGTCAGCCGAAACACCGTGCCCGCCGGCCATTGCGCATGCCAGTCGCAGGTCAGTGCCAGATCGACATAGTCGGGTCCGCACGCCGACAGGCACGCGGCGTCGAAATCATGAAAGCGCCGTACCGTCGGATACAGCGTCTTGTACAGCGATTCCTTGACGGAGAACAGCAGCGTGACGGCATCGGCGCCGGATCGTCCGGTGCCGCTCGCCAGGGCCGCAATGTCGGCCGGCAGCGCCACCGAATCGGCAATTTCGGCGGCACGATCGGCGGACAGCCATAGTTCG
This sequence comes from uncultured Cupriavidus sp., assembly GCA_963543405.1. GTDB lineage: Bacteria > Pseudomonadota > Gammaproteobacteria > Burkholderiales > Burkholderiaceae > Cupriavidus. The sequence goes on along the minus strand of CAUUBQ010000046.1, from coordinate 6,415 downwards.
ACATCCACGCCCACCGCAGCTACTTCGCTGGCCGGCGCCACCAGCGCGATGGCCTTGCCCATGGTATGGCTGATGGACCCTACCCAGCCGTCAGGCCAGACCGGCAGGCCGTCGCTACCCATCGCCGGCGCATCTGCCGACGTATCTGCCCCGGCACCCGCCCGCGCCAGCGCCAGGCGAGCGCAATAGCGGCCGGCGCGGAACTGGGTCTGCCGGCGTAGCGCCGCCTGTAGCAACGAACCCGGCAATGGCTCGGCGGCACAGCAAGGCGCATTATCGCCGTGCCAGGCCAGTCCCTGCAGCGACACCGCATCTGGCAAGCCCAGTGCCGCATGCAAACCTGCCCAATCGGCGTCGCACATATCGTCGTTCATGAGGTCATCAGCGTGATCGTTCAATGGAGATGCGCGAAAATGCGCGCATTGATGCCTCATCCGCCAGTGCGGCATCGGTATCGGGCGCGTTTCCCTAACCTGTCCTAGTTCCTTTGGCGTGTTTCTTTGGCCTTACCGCAACATACAGGGCATCCCTGTCTGTCAGCCAGCAGCGCTTCTTGCTACGCTTCAGTTTTCCTGAAGCGTGAGTTTAACGTGCTGCCTGATCTCGATTCGATCCATACCGCGCTGCGCAGCGGCGCCACCTCCCGCGCCGACCTGATTGCCGACGCGGCAGCGCGCGCCGCAAGCCCCGCCGGCCAGGCCGTCTACCTGCATACCACCTTCGATGCCGCGCGCCAGGTAGCCCGGACCGCCGATGCGGCAGCGCTGGCTGGCAAACCGCTGCATCCGCTGGCTGGCCTGCCGGTATCGATCAAGGACCTCTACGACGTGGCTGGCGAAGTCACGCGGGCGGCCGCGGCCGCCCGCCAGGATGCCGCCCCGGCCAGCGCCGATGCAACGGTGGTGGCGCGACTGCGCACGGCTGGCGCCGCACTGGTCGGACGCACCAACATGACCGAATTCGCGTTCTCGGGTGTTGGCATCAATCCCCATTTCGGCACACCGGTGAATCCCTGCGACACCGCCGTGGCACGCATACCGGGCGGGTCGTCGTCGGGTGCCGCGGTATCGGTGGCACTTGGCACCGCGGTAGCAGGCCTGGGCAGCGATACCGGTGGCTCGATCCGCATCCCGGCCGCGCTCTGCGGCATCACCGGCTTCAAGCCTACGGCGCGCCGCGTGCCGCTGACCGGCGCCTTCCCGCTGTCGTACACGCTCGACACCGCTTGTGCGATGGCGCGTACGCTGGCGGACTGCATCGCGGTCGACAGCGTGATCGCCGACGCGCCGGTCATTCCCGAGGTCCCTGCCACCACGGCAATCCGTTTGGCCATACCGCGCCAACTGCTGCTTGACGACCTCGACGAGGTGGTCGCGCGTGCGTTTGACCGCGCGCTCGGCCGGCTGTCGGCGGCAGGTGTGCGCGTGGAGCATGTGGACATGCCCGAACTCGACGAACTGGCCGGGCTCAATGCCGCAGGCGGCTTTTCGGCGCCGGAAGCCTATGCCCATCACCGCGCGCTGCTGGCCACCCACCGCGACCAGTACGACCCGCGCGTGCTGGCGCGTATCGAGCGCGGCGCGGCCATGAGCGCCGCCGACTACATCGCACTGCATCGTGCCCGCCTGGACTGGATCGCACGCATGCAGGCGCGGCTGGCGCCGTTCCATGCCGTGGCCTGCCCGACGGTGCCAATGGTGGCGCCGCCGATCGCGCCGCTGATCGGCGACGATGCGCTGTTCTTCCGCACCAACGGACTGCTGCTGCGCAATCCATCGACCTTCAACTTCCTTGACGGTTGCTCGGTCTCGCTGCCATGCCAGGCGCCCGACGAACTGCCCGTGGGGCTGATGCTGTCCCATGGTCCGATGCGCGACGCGCAACTGCTGGGCACGGCCCTTGCATTGGAACCGATCGTTCAACCGTCACGGCACGGAGGCTGAGCCACCACCGCGCCGTGACCGCAATACCATCCCATGTCACAGACATTCCAGACATGGGATGGCGGCAGTTCCAGGTAGTTCCAACCCGCGCAGTCGGGCAGGCGCCCACGCGCAACACCAGGAGAGATCGAGATGCGAGTCAAGGCAATGGCAGTCGCGGCGGCGGCACTGCTGCTGGCCGCCACGGCGGCACGGGCGGATACCAAGTGGGACCTGCCAACCGGATACCCGGCCACCAACCTGCACACCGAAAACCTGCAGCAGATGGCCAACGACGTGGACAAGGCCACCGGCGGCAAGCTCAAGATCGTGATCCATCCGAACGGCTCGCTGCTCAAGGCCAACGAGATCAAGCGCGGCGTGCAGACTGGCCAGGTGCAGATGGGCGAGATCCTGATGTCGCTGCTGGCCAACGAGAACCCCGTGTTCGGCGTCGATGCGGTGCCCTTCCTGGCCACCAGCTATGGCGACTCGTACAAGCTCTGGCAAGCCTCGAAGCCCGTCACCGACAAGGTGCTCGATCGCCAGGGCATGAAGCTGCTCTACGCCGTGGCCTGGCCGCCGCAGGGCATCTATGCGAACAAGCCCATCAATAGCGCCACCGACATGAAGGGCCTCAAGTGGCGCGCCTACAACCCGGCCACCTCGAAGATCGCCGAACTGGTCAGCGCACAACCGGTGACCATCCAGGCCGCCGACCTCGCACAGGCACTGGCCACCGGCACCGTCAATTCGTTCATGTCGTCGGGTGCAACCGGCGTGGACACCAAGGTATGGGAATCGGTCAAGTACTTCTACACCGTGGATGCCTGGCTGCCCAAGAACATGCTGGTGGTCAGCAAGAAGGCGTTCAATGCGCTGGACAAGCCCACGCAGGACGCCCTGCTCAAGGCCGTTGCCGACGCCGAAAAGCGCGGCTGGCAGGTATCGGAGCAAAAGACCAAGGAATACCTGGCCACGCTGTCGAAGAATGGCATGACCGTGGCGCCGCCGTCCGCGCAACTGAAGTCCGACATGCAGAAGGTGGGCGAGACCATGGTCAATGAGTGGGCCAAGAGCGCCGGTGACGACGGCAAGGCCATTCTCGACGCGTACAGGAAGTAATCGCGGTACCAGAGTGAACAACCCGGTGTGGAAGCCATTGCGCCTCCGCACCGGGTTCCCGTGTTTTCGCAATCACGCGTCAAAGGTAGCCCGTCATTCCCATGGAAGCCCCCAATCTCCGCAAGCGATGGCTCGACCATCTGCTTGACCTGTTCGCCGCCCTCGGCGCGCTCTGTATCCTGGCCGTCTGCATCGTCATGATCGCGATGTCCATCTCGCGTGAAACCCTGATCGTCCTCAAGGGCGGCGACGACATCGTCGCATGGCTCTGTGCCGCATCCGCATTCCTGGTACTTGGCCAGACGTTCCAGCACGGTGGCATCGTGCGCGTGGAAATGCTGCTCGAAGCCGTCGGCCCCCGGCGCCGCTGGCTGCTCGAAGTGGTTTCGCTGTCGATCTGCCTGGTGTTTGCCGGCTATGCCGCATGGGCCCTTGGCACTTTCGCGTGGCAAAGCTGGGATATCGGCGATGTCTCGCAAGGCCAGATCGTGATCCCGCTGTGGATTCCACAGAGCTTTGCCGTGATCGGCGCGATCGGCTTCATGCTGGCAGTCGCTGACGAATGGCTGCGCGTGGTGCGCCGGCAAAAGCCGCGCTACCAGTTGGCCCAGGAAGCCAAGCTCGCCGCCGGCGATTTCGGGGAGACCATCTGATGAGCACCGTACTCGTAGCGCTGGTCCTGCTGCTGGTGATGATCGTCTTCCTGGCGATCGGCGCATGGATTCCCGTGGCGATCGCCGTCACCTCGTGGGTGGGCCTGGTGATTTTCTCCGACCACGACGCACTTGTGAACCTGGCCAATTCATGGTGGTCATCGAGCGCGTCATACACGCTAGCCTCGCTGCCGCTGTTCGTGTGGATGGGTGAGATCCTGTTCCGTACCAAGCTGTCAGAACAGATGTTCAACGGCCTGTCGCCCTGGCTGAACTGGCTGCCGGGACGGCTCATGCACGTGAACATCCTGGGCTGCGGCATCTTTGGCTCGGTCTCGGGGTCGTCGGCCGCCACCTGTGCGACGATTGCCAAGTCCGCCCTGCCCGAACTGACCCGGCGCGGCTACGACGAGCGCATCACGCTGGGTTCGCTGTCATGCGCGGGCACGCTGGGCATCCTGATTCCCCCGTCGATCACGATGGTTGTCTACGCGGTGTCGGCCGATGTGTCGATCATCCGCGTATTCCTGGCCGGCTTCCTGCCGGGGCTGCTGCTGATGTTGCTGTTCTCGGGCTATATCGTGGTCTGGGCGTTGATGAACCCGTCACGCACGCCCGCGGCGGAGACCTTCGGCTGGCGCGCGCGCATGGCCTCGATCCGCCAGTTGATGCCGTGCATCATCCTGATCGCGTTCATCACCTGGATCATGATGGCGGGCTACTCCACCGCCACCGAGGCCGCGGCCTATGGCGTGGTGGCATCGCTGGGGCTGGCCTGGGCCGGCGGTTCGCTCACGCGCAAGGCCTTCTGGGAAAGCCTGATGTCGGCCACGCGGCTGACCGCGATGATCATGTTCGTGCTTGGCGCCACCTCGTTCCTGTCGGTAACCATGAGTTTCACGGGCATTCCGCGCGCGCTGGCCGAATGGGTGGCCGCGCTGCACCTGTCGCCATGGGCGCTGATTGCGGTGCTGACCGTGATCTACATCATACTGGGCACCGCGCTGGACGGGATCTCGATGATCGCGCTGACCACGGCCACGGTCTTGCCGATGGTGCAGGCCGCCGGCTTCGATCTGGTATGGTTTGGCATCTTCATCGTGTTGCTGGTGGAAATCGCCGAGGTGACGCCGCCGGTCGGCTTCAACCTGTTCGTACTCCAGAGCATGACTGGCAAGGACAGTAACTACATCGCACGCGTGTCATTGCCGTTCTTCATGATGATGGTTGTTGCCATCGGCATCATCACGGTCTGGCCGACCGTGGTCACGTGGCTGCCCGACGTGGTGATGGCGAAGGAGCTAAAGTAACCAGCGGTCATCGACAGGATCGTTCATCGAGATGCATGTCATCGTCATCGGCGCAGGCGCCATTGGCGTCAGTTCCGCCTGGTACCTGCGCCAGGCAGGTTTTGCTGTCACGGTGCTGGAACGGCGCGGCGCCCCCGCGCAGGAAGCCAGCTTCGGCAACGCCGGCGTGGTTGCACCCGGCTATGTCACGCCATGGGCGGCCCCCGGCATGCCGAGCAAGATCATGCGCGCGTTGTTCCGGCGCGAATCGCCGGTCCTGTTCCGGCCCAGCGCCGACCCCGCGATGTGGCGCTGGATTGCACGCTGGCTGCGCGAATGCGATATCGAACGCTATCGCGCCAACAAGCTGCGCATGCAGCGTGTGGCGTTCTACAGCCGCGAATGCATGCACAGTCTGCGCGCCGAGCTGGAAATCGACTATGAGCAGTCGCGCGGCTACCTGCAGCTGTTCCGCACGCAGCAGGATCTCGACCTGGCCGCGCCGGCACTGGCCCTGCTGCGGGAAAACAAGGTCCCGCACCAGCTTGTGGATGCGGCCGCTTGCCGGCGGATCGAGCCGGGGCTGACCGATGACACGCCGCTGGCCGGCGGGCTGCACCTGCCCGACGATGAGTCGGGCAACTGCCCGATGTTCGTGCGCCGCCTGCACCAGCATGCCGAAGCTGCCGGCGTGACGTTCCGTTTCCAGACCGAAGTTGCCAGGCTGCGCGCGGGCAAGGACGGCGCATGGTCGGTCGAACTGCAGCCCACGCAACGCGGTGAAACACCGGAAGCCATTGCGGCCGACCGTGTGCTCGTGGCGGCCGGCATCGACAGCGCACGGCTGTTGCGCCCGTTGGGCCTGAGCGTGCCGCTCTATCCGGTCAAGGGGTACTCGGCCACGGTCCTGGTGCGTGATGAATTGCAGGCGCCACTGGGCGCACTGATGGACGAATCGTTCAAGGTGGCCATCACGCGCATGGGCAACCGGTTGCGCGTGGCGGGTACGGCCGAACTGGGCTCGCGCAAGCTGGACCTGCGTCCGGCCGCGCTGAACACGCTGATCAAGGTGGCGCGCGACTGGTTTCCGGTGGCAGGCAACTACCAGGAGGCCACGCTCTGGGCCGGCGCGCGGCCGATGCTGCCCGACGGGCCGCCGCTGATCGGCGCCACACGCGTGCCCGGACTGTTCCTGAACCTCGGACATGGCTCGACGGGGTGGGCGATGAGCTGCGGATCAGGCAAAATTGCCGCAGACCAGATTGCTGCCAGCGCTGGCCAGGGCGAAGGACCGGCCATCGACATGGAGGGCCTGACCCCTGCGCGCTACCGGCTGGCACCTGCGTGACAAGGCCATGGACACGAACGCCCCTCCCGCCCCTGTCTCTTATACACATCTGACGCTGCCGACGAAGCTAGAAGTGTA
>CAUUBQ010000045.1:0-74544 GCA_963543405.1 uncultured Cupriavidus sp. | reverse complement strand
TCTGGGAGGCCTGGCGCACCTGCTGCGCATGACCGGCTTCGACACGCTCTACGACAATCATTTCGAGGATCGCGAGATCGCGCGCATTGCCGCCGATGAGCACCGTATCGTGCTGACCCGCGACCGCGAACTGCTCAAGCGGCGCGAGATCACGCACGGCTGTTATGTACGCGCGATCAAGTCGGCGCTACAGGCGCGCGAGATCTTCGCGCGGCTCGATCTCGCCAACAGCGCCCGGCCGTTCTCGTTATGCCTCGACTGCAATGTACCGTTGCACCGGATCGACAAGGCCGACGCACAGGGACGCGTGCCGGAGGGCGTATTCGAGCGTCATCAGCGCTTTGTCACATGCCCGCACTGCCGGCGCGTGTTCTGGGAAGGCTCGCACTGGCGCAGGATGCAGGAACTGGTGTCTGCGCTGCTGCGCAGCCCGGACCCGGAACCAGCCCGGGACTGCGCTGCGGACTGAATTATTCGAAACGGTGGTCGACCAGCACCAGGCTCTCATCGAGCCGGTCATAGCGGTGCGCATAGCTCGCATCGAAGCGCACCACGCGCCGCAGCTCGGGCACATACCAGAGCGAGATCTTGTAGGGCACCGACACCGTATTGCCTACGGCGCCCGCTCCATAGAACGAGCGCATTACCGTACCGTCGTAGGTAATGCGCAACGCGCGAACTTCGCCCGTGGACAGGCGGAACGGACTCTCGCCGGTGATGCGGCCGGTCAGCTCCGTACGCGAATCGCTGCCGGGCGCCTTGTAGGTGTACTTCCAGCGCATGCCGACCTTTGCATCGGCAGGGACCCAACCTCCGGGAGGGGAAAGATTGTCGATTTCACCGCCAATCGGCGACGTCATCTTCTGCAGGCGACCGTCGAGTGATTCCACGCGGGCGCCCTGGTTGAAGATCACCTTGTCGCCATCGATCCGGTCGACGCGATACACCACCTCGCGCTTGAGCTTGGTCAGGCGGTCGGTCAGTTCGTAGCGCCAGGTTTCGCCTACGCGTGGCGGCTCGCTGACTTGCGGCGCCGTGTCGGGTGCAGCCGGGCTGGCGGCTGCGACAGGTGCAGCGGGTGCGGCGAGTACTGCCGTGGGTTTGTAGTCGGCCAGCGAACGCGCGCTGCGCGCCGGGGCGGTGGCAATCCATGCGGACGGCAACGCGCTGGCGAGCTTCTCGCCTTGCGCGCCGCGTGTCAGCACGCCCACCAGTCGTCCGCTGTCGTCGAACAGGCCGCCGCCGCTCATGGCGGCGGTGGGCGCGACCGTTGCCTGGATACGGTCCAGGCCGCCGTCGGGTCCGGCGCGCAGGCCGGCTACGGTGCCCTGGTTGATCGATACCCGGCCATCCTCGGCCGCGACGGCCGTGAATACGCGTTGCCCGAACGCCGGCGCACCGGCTGCGATGCCTACCGCCGGCGCGTTGAAGTTGGCCACCTTGAGCAGGCAAACATCACGCTCGACGTCTGGGGCATCGAGCGTGGCGCCGTAGCTGACATTGTCGCGCTGGATCATCACGGTCTTGGCGCCCGCCAGCACGTGGCAGGCCGTCACCAGCTGGCCCGGCGCGGTGACCACGGCGGAGCCGGTGGAGAGCGGCGCGCGCTGCGGTCCGAGCGTGGCAACCGTAAAGACGCTTGGGCTGACCTTGGCCAGCAACTGGCCCGCGTCGAGCGCAAGTGCCGGGGCAGGAACGAGGGAATACAGCGTGAACAGGCCAGCGGCCGCTTTCAGGGTTGTCTTATTCATGAAGGCTATTTTTCTTGTTCGCGGTGCCGACGCCCCGTGGAGGCGTCACCGGCTATTGATGTGTGACCCGCGCGATGCCCGCCAGATTACATCACACCCCGTTCCGTCACCAGCCAGTCCATCGGCAGGTCGTGCGCCTGCGCAACAAGTGGAATCCGGCACGCGTCGAAGCCGATGCCGATGGCCAGCGGCGTTGCGCCAAGCTGCGCCATGGCTGCCAGCGTGCGGTCGTAGAAGCCGCCGCCATAGCCTAGCCGGAACTTATCGTCGTTGAAACCGACACAGGGAATGAGCAGCGCGTCGGGCAACACGGCCTCGGTGCCGTCGGGTACCGGAATGCCGTAGTGGCCGGCGCGCATTGTCGTCTCGGGGGTCCAGGAATGGAAATCGAGCGGCGCGCCGGGGCGGCTGACCACGGGCAGCGCGGCCATGCGCCCGGGCATGGCGGCAAGCCATTGTGCTACCGCCTGGCGTGCATCGAATTCCTGCTGGATTGGCCAGTAGAAGCCTAGCCGCCGCACACCGAGGCGTTCGAGCAGAAGCCCGAGCGCGTGTTCGATACTGGCGTCGGCCGCCATGCGTCCGGGCAGCGCGGCGCGTAGCGCCAGCAGTTGACGGCGCAATGCACGGCGCGCTTCGGCAGCATCGAATTGGCGGGCGTCTGGACCGTTGTCCGGGGCTTGGGTTGGGGGCATGGCGTGCAATAATGGCCGGCGAACAGACATTCAGAGACAAACAAGAACTTGCGTGCCTGTCTCCATCATGGGCACGCGCGACCACTTAAGGGATAGCAAGAATGCCGAAGGGAGTATATCTGCGCCATGCAGGCCGCGCCGCCTGGCTCGCATTTGCGGGGGCACTACTGGCCACGCCAGTCCATGCGCAGAAAAAACCGGCGCCGCAGCCGCGCCCGGCCACGCAACAGCCGGCCGTGCAGACCATTCCGTCGACTCCGGACGATGCCTTCGTCGCGCTGCGCGAAGCCGCCCGCAAGAATGACGTGGATCGCGCCGCCGCGATTTCCGCCACGCTGGTCGATTACCCGATTCCGTCCTACGTCGAATATTTCCGCATCAAGCCGCAGATGTTTGATGCCGGTGGCCAGCCGCGCATCGATACACCCGATGCCGAAATCGCCGCATTCCTGCAGCGCTACCAGGGCGAGGCCATTGCCGATCGCATGCGTAACGACTGGCTGCTGGTGCTGGGCAAGAAACGCGACTGGGCCAACTTCGATATCCAGTATCCGCAGTTCGTGCTCAAGGACGACACGCAGGTGGAGTGCTACGCGCTGCTGTCGAAGGCGCTCAAGGGCCAGAACGTGGCGGCCGAAGCACGAGCCGTACTGGTCGACCCGCGCTACCTGGGCGACGGCTGCGTGGACCTGATCAGCTATCTGGCGCAAAGCCAGCAGATCCAGCGCAGCGACGTGGCCTTCCAGGCACGCCAGGCGCTGGAACAGAACTACACCACGCTGGCCGCGAAGATCGCCGCCGCCGTGCCCGATGCGCGCGCGGACAGCGATCCGCTGGCTACCGTGGTCAAGATGGCGCGCAACGATCCCGCGCAGGCTTCGGCCTATTTGAGCACCATGGTCGGCAACCTGTCGCGCGACGAGCAGGGTGCCGCGTGGGGCGTGATCGGCCAGTTCGCGGCCAAGAAACTGATGCCGGAAGCCGCGGGCTACTATCGCCGCCAGATGGACCTGGGCGGCAACCAGTGGTTGTCCGACGAATCGCAGGAATGGCGCGTGCGCGCCGCATTGCGCCAGGGCGACTGGAAGCAGGTGCGCCAGTCGATCGAACTGATGCGCCCCGAACTGCGCGCCAAGGATCCGGCCTGGACATACTGGTATGGCCGCGCACTGAAGGCCGATGGCCGCACCAGCGATGCGCAGGCGCAATTCCAGTCGATCGCCGGCCAGTTCAATTTCTACGGCCAACTGGCCAATGAAGAACTGGGCAACCGCATCACGCTGCCGGCGCGCACCGCGGTCAGCGATGCCGAGGCCATGGCCATGCGCACGCGTCCCGGCTTTGTGCGTGCACAGAAGTTCTACGACCTGAACCTGCGTTTCGAAGGCAATCGCGAATGGAACTGGGAACTGCGCGGCATGAACGACCGCGAGCTGCTGGCTGCCGCCGAGTACGCGCGCAAGATCGAACTGCTCGACCGTACCGTCAATACGTCTGACCGTACCAAGGCCGAACACGATTTCGCACAGCGTTTCCCGATGCCGTATCGCGACATCATGCAGCGTGCCACCGATGACGTGGGCCTCGACATGGCCTGGGCCTATGGCCTGATCCGCCAGGAATCGCGCTTCATCATGAACGCGCGTTCGTCTGCCGGTGCGCATGGCTTGATGCAGGTCATGCCCGCCACGGCGAAGTACGTGGCCAAAAAGATTGGCATGACGGACTTCTCGCCGTCGATGATGGGCGATCCGAATATCAATATCCTGCTCGGTACAAATTACATGAGCATGGTGCTGACGGATCTCGATAGTTCATGGACGCTGGCCTCGGCAGGCTACAACGCCGGCCCGGGACGCCCCAAATCATGGCGTTCCAGCCTCTCGCGGCCCGTGGAAGGCGCGATCTTTGCAGAGACGATCCCGTTCACGGAAACGCGCGTCTATGTCAAGAATGTGCTTTCCAACGCTACGTACTATGCTGCATTGATGAGTGGCCGTCCCCAGTCGCTGAAAGACCGGCTGGGAGTGGTCGCGCCGTCCTCGGTCACGACGACCAGCCTGCCCTGATCGGCCCGGCTCCGTGACACGGGAACGCGCATGAATGCCAGCGCATCGCGTTTGTCACGGAGCCCACCATGCAGACCAGCAATGTCCTAGTCATCGGGGGCGCCGGCTTTATCGGCAGCCACCTCGTGTCCCGCCTGGCCGGCGCGGCGTCAGCGTCAGGCGCGCCGCTCGAACCGGCCTCCAATCCCGATAGTCCGATCGCCCCCGACCGCATCGTGGTCGGCACGCGCAATGTCGAACACGCGCAGCACCTGCTGCTGTTGCCGCGCGTGGAGGTTGTCGAGCTCGGACTGGCCGATGCCGCCGTGCTTGACGATGCGATCGGATCGCTCGGTGTCGATGGCATCGTGGTCAATCTGGTGGGCGTGCTGCATGGCGATCGCGCCGACCCCTACGGGCCGCAATTCGCCGCCGCGCACGTCGACCTGCCGCGCCAGATCGTGGAGGCATGCAACCGGACGGGCGTACACAGGCTGATTCACATGAGCGCGCTGGGTGCCGATACGCATGGCCCTTCCATGTATCTGCGCAGCAAGGGCGAGGGCGAACGCCTGGTACGCGAAAGCGGCCTGCAGTGGACCGTCCTGCGGCCATCGGTGGTGTTCGGTCCCGATGATCATTTCCTGAACCTGTTTGCCCAGTTGCAGCAGATGGCGCCGGTGGTGCCGCTGGCCTGTGCCCATGCGCGCTTCCAGCCCGTGTTCGTGATGGACGTGGTGCAGGCATTCGTCAATGCCATGGCCAATCCGTCGACCGTTGGCCGCACCTATGATCTGGGCGGCCCGCAGGTGTACACGCTCGAGGAACTGGTGAAGTTTGCCGGGCGTGCATCGGGGCATCCACGGCCCGTGATTGCACTGCCCGATGCGCTGGCGCGCATGCAGGCGGCGGTTCTCGAACATATGCCCGGCGGTACGGTACTGTCGCGCGACAACCTCGACTCGATGCGTCTCGACAATGTGCTGGCCCAGCCCATGGCGCCAGAGCTCGGTGTGCATCCGGTCAGCCTGGAAGTGGTGATGACCGATGTATTGGGTGGCCGCAGCCGCGACACCGCATTGCAGGCAATGCGCGGCAGCGTGCATCGGTAAAGCTGCCCCCAACGGCGTTGTGATCAGCGCTCACAGCCTTGCTAGCGCATTTCGTTTGGAGGCCCCGCGCCGGATAGATAGAATGTCTGGTTCGGGACGCTTGGCCGCACGCCGGCGCCCGTTGCACCCCAGATCTCCGCCCCCAAGGAATTCGCGATGAAGCTCGTCATCGGCAACAAGAACTATTCGTCCTGGTCGCTGCGCCCCTGGCTGTTGTTGCGCCATGCCGGTATCGCGTTCGAGGAAATCCCGCTGCGCCTGTTCACGAAGGCGTTCGACGCGGAGATCGCGCGCTACTCGCCCGCCGGCAAGGTGCCCGCGCTGATCGATGGCGACGTGACCGTGTGGGATTCGCTTGCGATCTCGGAATACGTGGCCGAGCGCTTTCCGGCGAAGCATCTGTGGCCGGCCGATGCGGCCGCGCGGGCCGTGGCGCGTTCGGTCTGCGCCGAGATGCACGCCGGCTTCGGCAACCTGCGCAGCCAGATGCCGATGAACAGCACCGCGGTACTGCCGGGCATTGGCTGGAGCGTGGCAGTGCAGCGCGATATCGATCGCATCGCGGCGATCTGGACCGACCTGCGCACGCGTCACGGCGCAAAGGGCCCGTTCCTGTTTGGCGAGTTCACGATCGCCGACGCTTTCTATGCCCCCGTGGTCAGCCGCTTTGCCACCTATGGCGTGCATCTGCCCGAAGCCGCCAAGGCCTATGCCGACTTCATCCTGTCATTGCCTGCCATGCAGGAATGGGTGGCCGGCGCGCGCGAGGAGCGCGACTTCGTGGTGGCTGACGAACCGTACCGCACGCAGCCGGACCGGCCCGACGCGATCATCGTGACGGGCTGATCATGCAGGTGTATGCCGTTGGCGGGGCCATCCGTGACCAGTTGCTGGGCGCGCCAAGCCAGGACCGCGACTACGTGGTAGTGGGGGCCACGCCGGCGCAGATGGAAGCCGCCGGCTTCAAGCCGGTCGGGAAGGATTTTCCGGTTTTCCTGCATCCCGTTACCAAGGCCGAGTACGCGCTCGCACGTACCGAGCGCAAGACGGCGGTGGGCTATAAGGGGTTTGCGTTCTACACCGGCCCCGATGTCACGCTTGAAGACGATCTGGTTCGACGCGACCTGACCATCAACGCGATGGCCCAGGCCGTGGATGAACACGACAACCTGATTGGCCCGATCGTCGATCCATACGGCGGCCAGCGCGATCTGGCGGCACGTGTGTTTCGCCATGTGTCCGATGCGTTTGCAGAGGATCCCGTGCGCATCCTGCGGGCAGCGCGCTTTGCGGCGCGTTTTCACGCGTTCACGGTGGCGCCCGAGACGGTTGGGTTGATGCAAAGGATGGTCGAGCAGGGCGAAGTCGACGCGCTGGTGCCGGAACGTGTGTGGCAGGAACTGGCGCGTGGCCTGATGGAGGCCAGGCCATCGCGCATGTTCGATGTACTGCGCGAATGCGGCGCGCTGGCGCGGCTGATGCCGGAACTCGATCGGCTGTGGGGCGTGCCGCAGCGTGCCGACTACCATCCGGAAGTCGACACCGGCGTGCACGTGATGATGGTGGTCGACTACGCGGCCCGCACGGATGCATCGCTGCCGGTGCGCTTTGCCGCGCTCACGCACGACCTGGGCAAGGGCACCACACCCGAGGATGTCTTGCCACGCCATATCGGCCATGAGCAGCGCAGCGTCAAGTTGCTGGAAGCGGTTTGCCAGCGACTGCGCGTACCGAACGATTGCCGCGAACTGGCGCTGCTGGTGGCACGCGAACACGGCAATATCCACCGCTCGACCGAATTCGGGGCCGCTGCGCTGACGCGGCTCGTGGAGCGTTGCGACGCGCTGCGCAAACCGGGTCGCTTTGCCGAAGCGTTGCAGGCGTGCGAGGCCGATGCGCGCGGGCGGCTGGGCTTCGAAGACCGCGACTATCCGCAGACCGGGCGGTTGATGGCCGCACGCGATGCGGCGGCATCGGTCGATGCGGGCGCGATTGCGAAAGCGTGCGCGGACAAGGTGGAACTGATCAAGGATCGCGTGCACCAGGCGCGGGTGGCAGCGGTTGCGCAGCGGCTGGGGTTGTCGGAATAGGGCACGCTGACCCCATTGTTTTCTCCCCTCTCCCGCGAGCGGGAGAGGGGCGGGGGAGAGGGTCAGCGGTTCAATTTGCGAGAGTCGGCAAGCAGAACCTCATGCCCTCTCCCCCAACCCCTCTCCCGCCGGGCGGGAGAGGGGAGCAAACAGGCGGGATGCAGCCAGCTACAAAAACTTCCCGATCACCAGTGCCACCAGCGACAACAGGATCGTCGACGCGAACGGCAGCACGTATTCCTTGCCGAACAGCCTGAAGCGGACGTCGCCGGGCAGTCGTCCGAGTCCGATCTTCTGCAGCCATGGCAGCGAGGCCGACAGCACGATCACGCACAGGAAGATGGTCAGGGTCCAGCGCAGCATGATTGATGTTCAGAGGGCAAAGGTTCGATCGCCGCGCGCAAAGCCCGCCAGCGGCAACGCATCGTCGAGGTCGCGGGTCAGGGCAATGACCTTGAACAGCTCACCCATTTCCGCTTCGCTCAGCAGCTTCTGCACGGCATTGGCTTGCGGCAGGAAAGCGCGGGCGTCGGACGGGTCCAGCGACATCATCAGGTCGGTGATGCCGGCATTCATCAGGAAGCGCGCCTGCGAGGCAAAGCCCGCCACGGTCAGTCCGGCTTCCACTGCCGCCTGCGCGATGCCGCTGAAGTTCACGTGCGCGGTAATGTCCTGCAGGCCCGGATACAAAAACGGATCCGGATGCGCATGATGGCGGTAGTGGCACATCAGTGTGCCGCCCACGCGTTGCGGGTGGTAATACTCCGACGCAGGGAAACCGTAGTCGATGAAGAAGGCCGCGCCACGTTCGAGCATGGCGCCGACTGCGCGCGTAAAACCTTCGGCTTCGGCATGGGTCTCGGTGACCACGTCGTGATCGCCGGGCACATCCTTCAAAGCCGCGGGCACGGCCGCGTCGTCGAGTGGCCGGTCTTCGAATGCAAAGGTACCGTCGTGGCGCGCCACGCCGCGTTCGTGCCATATGCCGCCGTTGCGCGCGAACAGCCGAACCGGCATCGCGTCGAGAACCTCGTTGCCGACGATCACGCCTTCGAAGCGTTCGGGCAGTTCGTCGAGCCATGTCACGCGGCCGGCCAGGTGCGGGGCGCGTTGCGTCAGTGTGTCTTGCTGGCGCGCGCGCAGTTCACCGGACAGTTCGACGATGTAGTAGGTCTCGGGGAGCGCCGCTTCGGCTTCCAGCGCCAGTAGCAGGTCGGCTGCCAGGCGACCCGTGCCGGCGCCGAATTCCATCACGCGCGGCAGGTTCATGCCGATCAGTGGCGCCAGCTGGCGGGCCAGCGTACGCGCGAAAAACGGGGTCAGTTCGGGGGCGGTGATGAAGTCGCTGCCATCGCTGGCGTCGCGGCCGAACTTGGCGGCGCCGCCGCTGTAGTAGCCCAGGCGCGGGGCATAGAGCGCGCGCGACATATAGCGATCGAAGCCGATCCAGCCGCCAGCGGCCGCGATGGCGTCGCCAATGACAGTGGAAAGGGCGGTCGACGCGTCAAGCGCATCGGCGGGGGGAAGGGGTAGACTAGCGACTTTCTGCATACCGCGAATTGTAGCAATGCCAGACTCAATGAATCAGGGCGCCACTGGCGCTCAATCCGGTGGCTCGCGCGGCGTCGCGCTGGTCACCGGTGGCGCACGCCGGCTGGGCCGGGCCATCGCACTCGAACTCGCCGCGCAGGGCTGGGACGTGGCCGTCCACTGCAATCGCTCGCGCGACGAAGCTGATGCGCTGGCCGCGCAGATCGGCAAGCTGGGGCGCCGCGCCGCGGTGCTGCAGGCCGACCTGTCCGACGAAGCCGCCACCTCCAGGCTGATCGCCAGCTGCATCGATGCGCTCGGCGTGCCGTCGTGCCTGGTCAACAATGCATCGCTGTTCCAGTACGACGTGGCGACCAGCTTCTCGTATGGTTCGCTCGACACGCACATGCGCACCAATGTTGCCGCACCGCTGCTGCTGGCGCGAGAGATGCACAAGGCGCTTGGCGCCGATGGCAACGAGACCGAGCAGCGCGGCGTGGTGATCAACCTGCTGGACCAGAAGCTCAACAACCTGAACCCGGACTTCCTGTCCTACACGCTGTCGAAGTCGGCGCTGCAGACCGCCACCGTGCAGCTGGCCCAGGCGCTGGCGCCGCGCCTGCGTGTGGTGGGCGTGGCCCCCGGCATCACGCTGGTGTCCGGCGACCAGTCCGACCCGGGCTTTGTCCGTGCGCATGGCATGACCCCGCTTGGCAAATCGTCCACGCCGGACGATATTGCGCAGGCCGTGGCCTACCTGGCCGTGGCGCGCGCCGTGACCGGCACCACGCTGTATGTCGACGGCGGCCAGCACCTGATGCCGCTGGCCCGCGACGTGATGTTCCTGACTGAATAAAGCCGTAACTTGATTGCCCCCGCCATGACCTTTGCCGCCCTTTCCCATCCCAGCCTGCACGACTGCCGTCGCATGTTCCTGCGCAACTACGAAGTGCAGATCAATATCGGCGTGCATGAATTCGAGAAAAAGGGCGAACAGCGCGTGCTGGTGAATATCGACCTGTTCGTGTCGCTGGCCGAGACCACACCCCATGCCGACAAGCTTGAGGAAGTCGTGGACTACGACTTCATGCGCAATACGGTGGCCGCGCGCATGGCCCAGGGCCATATCCACCTGCAGGAAACGCTGTGCGACGACGTCGCGCACGCCATGCTGCAGCACCCGAAGGTGCGCGCCGTGCGTGTGTCGACCGAGAAGCCCGATGTCTATCCCGATTGCGAGTCGGTGGGCGTCGAAGTCTTCCATATCAAGCAGGGCTGAGCCGGAACAGCGCCGGACGGGCCGGTCCAGTAGAATATCGCCCCGTCAATTCCGGCTTTTCTTTCGGGTGACCGGGCCATTGTTCAGCGCCCACACCCGTTACAGGTGCGTCTTATGAGTCACTCCGCTAACTTCTACCGCCTTGAAACCCGCCTGCAGTCGCTGACCGGCAAGGCCATCGGCGACTTCGGCATGATCGAGGACGGCGACACCGTGCTCGTCTGCATGAGCGGCGGCAAGGACTCGTACACGATGCTGTCGGTCCTGATGGCGCTGCAGAAGCGCGCGCCCATCCAGTTCAAGCTGATTGCGATGAACCTGGACCAGAAGCAGCCCGGGTTTCCCGAGCATATCCTGCCCGCGTACCTGAAGTCGCTGGGCGTGGAATACCTGATTGTCGAAGCCGACACCTATTCGATCGTCAAGGAAAAGGTGCCCGAGGGCAAGACCACGTGCTCGCTGTGCTCGCGCCTGCGCCGTGGCGTGATCTACCGCACGGCCAAGGAGCTTGGCGCCAACAAGATTGCGCTGGGCCATCACCGCGACGACATCGTCAACACGTTCTTCCTGAACATGTTCTTTGGCGGCAAGATGAAGGCGATGCCGCCGAAGCTGGCCACCGATGACGGCCAGCACATCGTGATTCGCCCGCTGGCATATTGCGCGGAGAAGGACATCGCGTCGTATGCACGTGCGATGGAATTCCCGATCATCCCGTGCAACCTGTGCGGTTCGCAGGAAAACCTGCAACGCAAGAAGGTGAGCGAGATGTTGCAGGCCATGGAGCGTGAAAACCCGGGCCGTATCGACAACATCTTCGCGGCATTGCGCAACGTGGTGCCGTCGCACCTGGCCGATACTGACCTGTTCCCGTTCACGGGGCTCGCCACGGGCCTGGCCAAGGTCGATGAAGCATCGCTGTTCGGTGAGACCACCTATACCCAGCAGGCACTGACGTTCACCGGCAGTGTCGATGCGAACCGCATGGAGTTCGTACGGTTCGACAAGCTGCAGAAGGCTGGCGAGCAAGCCCCGCAATCCGCAACCTGAGCGGCGGCCTGGGTGGCGACCTGCGCGGCCGGCGCCTACTTTGCCGCCTGCGACGATCCGCCGCTGTCCCGCATCAGGGAGCGGGTATCGTCGATCCATTTCTGGAAACGGTCCGATGCGTGGGCCTTCTGCTCGGCGGTGGTCAGGTTTGCGATCTTGACGGTCAGGTCCACGCCGGCCGCGGTGCTGCGTTGTTCGCCGGTGCCCGGCCGCTGCCAGTGGTCGGCGTATTTGCGCAGCATGTCTTCGGCCTGCGCCTTGGGTGGGCGCGTGGTGGATATCTCGCGCGCCAGCGCGACCCATTCCTGCTGCCGCTTTACGCGCTCCGCATAGCGGGCTTCGGCCCCTTGCATATACGGCCCCATCGCGTCACGGATCGTTTGCTCCTGCTCCCTTGAAAAGCTGCCGTAGATCAGCTTGGAGTAGTCCATGATCTTGTCGAAGCGCGCCTCGGTGCGGGCTGCGGGGTCCGGCTTCAGGAATTCCTTGCGGTACTTGGCATTGCTCTCGGCAAACTTGCTTTCCATGCGCTTGAGCTGGTCGGGCGTCAGCGTCAGTGTCAGGTCGGCCAGGTCGGGAATGGCATTCTCGAACGCCTGGCGTCCCAGCCGGTTGGTGTCCTGCTGCACCTGGCGGATCATCCCCGCATCCACCGGGCCGGCCACTTCACCCTTTACCCGGGTCAGCACACTGGCAATCTCGGGAAGCTGGGCGCGCCGGTGCCAGGCAAAAAAGCGCGCTATGGCCTCCTTGGTCGGCGGTTCCTGCGCATCCGACACATCCACATAGCGGTCTACCCACCAGTAGGCCAGCTTGTCGCCCTGCTGGTAGCCGAGCTTCATGGCGTTGCATCCGCCCAACGCCGCAATGATGGTAAATGCTGCAAACCATGCAAAAACGCGTCGTGACCAAATGTGAACAACCGTAACGCCAAGTGATCGACCCGGTGTGGCACGGGGGCGCATGCTAGAATCGGCGCGCATGTTTCCGGGGCCGGTGAATCGCCCGCCAGCCCAATCGTGGCAACGGTTTGGCCACATCGGCCGCAGTGCTCCCAGGATCGGATTCTTCAGTTTTTTCTCAGACACACTCACTTAGGAACCTCCTTGTGAATATCGTCATTCTTGCCGCGGGCATGGGCAAGCGCATGAATTCCGCGTTGCCCAAGGTACTGCACCCGGTTGCCGGCCGCTCGATGCTGTCCCACGTGCTCGACACCGCCCGCACGCTGTCGCCATCGCGACTGGTCGTGGTGGTTGGCCACGGTGCCGAGCGCGTGCGCGAAGCCGTGGCCGCCGACGATGTTGCCTTCGCCGAGCAGGCGCAGCAACTGGGCACGGGCCACGCCGTCATGCAGGCGCTGCCGCTGCTCGATGACGGCCAGCCCACGCTGGTGCTGTATGGCGACGTGCCGCTGACGTCCGCCGCCACGCTCGCGCATCTCGTGCAGGCCGCCGGCAATGAGCGCCTGGGCGTCCTGACGGTCGAGATGCCCGATCCTACCGGATACGGCCGCATCGTTCGCGATGCCGCAGGCAATATCGTCCGCATCGTCGAGCAGAAGGATGCCAGCGAGGAAGTGCGTGCGATCCGCGAGATCAACACCGGCATCATCGTCTGCCCGACGGCGCATCTGCGCCGCTGGTTGTCCACGCTGCGCAACGACAACGCGCAAGGTGAGTACTACCTGACCGACACCATCGAACGCGCCGCCGGCGACGGCGTGGAGATCGTGTCGGCCCAGCCGGCCGAGCTGTGGGAGACGCTGGGCGTCAACAGCAAGGTCCAGCTGGCCGAAGTCGAGCGCATCCACCAGCTCAATATCGCCCAACGCCTGCTTGAAGCGGGCGTCACGTTGCTGGATCCGGCGCGCATCGACGTGCGCGGCCAGCTGACCTGCGGGCGCGACGTGACCATCGATGTAGGCTGCGTATTCGAAGGCCAGGTACACCTGGAGGATGGCGTGCACATCGGTGCGCACTGCGTGATCCGCAACACCACCGTGGGCGCTGGCGCACGCGTGCAACCGTTCTGCCATTTCGAGGAAGCAAAGATCGGGCCGGACGGCCGTATCGGTCCGTATGCGCGGCTGCGGCCCGGTACCGAACTGGGCCAGGATGTGCACATCGGCAATTTTGTCGAGATCAAGAACAGCCAGATCGCCGACCATAGCAAGGCCAATCACCTGGCCTACGTGGGCGATACCACCGTGGGGCAGCGCGTGAACATTGGCGCGGGTACCATCACTTGCAACTATGACGGCGTGAACAAGCACCGCACCGTCATCGAGGACGATGTGTTCATCGGCTCCGATACGCAGCTGGTGGCGCCCGTGACCGTACGTCGCGGCGCGACCATCGGTGCCGGTACCACGTTGACCAAGGAAGCGCCGGCCGACAAGCTCACGTTGTCGCGCGCAAAGCAGATGACCATCGATGCCTGGCAGCGTCCGGTCAAGCAACCGAAAAAATAAGGGGTTCACAGCATGTGTGGCATCGTCGGCGCGGTTTCGCACCGCAATATCGTTCCCGTCCTGATCGAAGGGCTGCGTCGCCTGGAATACCGTGGCTATGACTCGTGCGGTGTGGCCGTGGTGCGTGACGCGATCCTGGAGCGCGCCCGCACGGTGTCGCGCGTGGCCGATCTGGATACGCAGACGCAGTCGTCCGGCCTGGGTGGCCAGATTGGTATCGCGCACACGCGCTGGGCCACGCACGGCAAGCCCGACACGGTCAATGCGCACCCGCATTTCTCGGACGAGACCATCGCGCTCGTGCACAACGGCATCATCGAGAACTATGAGCCGTTGCGCGACGAACTGCGCGCGGTTGGCTACGGCTTTGAATCGCAGACCGATACCGAAGTCGTGGCTCACCTGGTGCACCAGGCCTACACGTATCCGAGCAGCGCCACGCGTGGCGACCTGTTCGCATCGGTGCGCGCGGTGACCAAGCGCCTGCATGGTGCCTACGCGATTGCCGTGGTGGCCAAGGACCAGCCCGATGTGGTGGTGGGCGCGCGTGCCGGTTCGCCGCTGGTGGTGGCGCTGGGCACTGACGAATCATTCCTGGCATCGGACGCACTGGCCGTGGCCGGTACCGCGAACCGCATCATTTACCTGGAAGAAGGCGACGTCGTGGAACTCACGCGCGCCGGCGCGACGATCCGCGACGTGCACGACCACGAAGTGCAGCGCGAAGAGCGCGTGGTGGAAGCGCATGCCGCCGCGGTGGATCTCGGTCCGTATCGCCACTTCATGCAGAAGGAGATCTTCGAGCAGCCGCGCGCACTGGGCGACACGCTGGAAGGCATTGCCGCGATCTCGCCGGAGCTGTTTGGCGATAACGCCGAGCAGGTCTTTGCCGGGATCGACAGCATTCTGATCCTGGCCTGCGGCACCAGCTACTACTCGGGCTGCACGGCCAAGTACTGGCTGGAATCGATCGCGAAGATCCCGACCCAGGTGGAAGTGGCCAGCGAGTACCGCTACCGCGACACGGTGCCGAATCCGCGCGCGCTGGTGGTGGTGATCTCGCAGTCGGGTGAGACCGCCGACACCATGGCCGCATTGCGCCACGCGCGTTCGCTGGGCCATACGCATACGCTGGCGGTCTGCAACGTGGCTACGAGCGCGATGGTGCGCGAGACCGAACTGCGTTTCCTGACGCGTGCCGGCACCGAGATCGGCGTGGCATCGACCAAGGCATTCACGACGCAGCTGGCTGCGCTGTACATGCTGACGCTGGCGCTGGCCAAGGTGCGCGGCCATCTGACCGAGGCACAGGAAGCTGATGCACTGACCAACCTGCGACACCTGCCCGCTGCCCTGCACGGCGTGCTGGCGCTGGAGCCGCAGATCATCGCGTGGTCCGAAGATTTCGCACGCCGCGAGAACGCGCTGTTCCTGGGCCGTGGCCTGCACTATCCGATCGCACTGGAAGGCGCGCTCAAGCTCAAGGAAATCTCGTATATCCACGCCGAGGCCTACCCGGCCGGCGAGCTCAAGCATGGCCCGCTGGCGCTGGTGACCGAGGCGATGCCGGTGGTGACCGTGGCGCCGAACGATGCGCTGCTGGAGAAGCTGAAGTCCAATATCCAGGAAGTGCGTGCGCGTGGTGGCCGCCTGTACGTGTTTGCCGATGCCGACACGCATATCCAGTCGTCGGACGGTATCCAGGTGATCCGCATGCCAGAACACTACGGCGCGCTGTCTCCCATCCTGCATGTGGTGCCGCTGCAGTTGCTGGCCTATCACACGGCCTGCGCACGTGGCACCGATGTCGACAAGCCGCGTAACCTGGCGAAGTCGGTGACCGTGGAGTAATTTCCGCGCCGTTGCAGTGAACCGATGAAGCAATGAACCAAGGCCGCCTTCGGGCGGCCTTTGTTATGTTGATGCCATGTCCCAAGGTTTCATGCGCGCAGCGCTGCGCCGGCGGCATGATCCTCGATCCACTGCAGCGCGTGTAGTCCATCGCGGGCAACCGGCAGGGGCGGCGTGACGCGGAATACGTCGTTGAAGATCTCCAGCGAGAGCGGCCCGGCGTAACCGGTCTTCAGCACGGCGCGTGCGAAGTCGAGCACCGCGAGTTCGCCCTGGCCCGGGAAGTTGCGGTGATGGCGGCTCCATGACAGCACATCGAGCGCCATGCGGGGCGCATCGGCCAGTTGCACGAAGAACAGGCGATCGGCGGGAATCGCCTCGATGCCGCGCAGCGAGTCGGCCAGCGCTTCGCCTTGTGACGCACCCAGCGCCAGCGTGTGGAAGCTGTCGAGGATCAGCCCCAGGGCAGGGTGGTCGGCGCGCTGGACGATGTCCCACGCCTGCCGCCAGTGCCTGACGTGGCGGCCCCACGCCAGCGCCTCGTAGCCCACGCGCATGCCGCGTTGCGCGGCGGCTTCGGCCATCTGCCACAGGTCGGCGGCAGCACGCTCCGGGTCGTCGATCGCGGTGTCCTGCACGTTGCTGCAGGCCAGTATCAGGTCCGTGCCCAGTTGCTCCATTACATCGAACGCCTGCGTGGCGCGCGCCATATTGGCTGCAAACTGTTCGGCGGGCATGGCCTCGAAATCCCGGAACGGCTGGTACAGCACGATTTCCAGGTGCAGGCTTGCCGCCAGCTTGCGGATATCGGCTGGCGTGCCCGCGAAGTCCTCCAGATCCTTGGCAAAGATCTCCACGCCATCGAACCCGGCTGCCGCCGCGGCTTCAAGCTTCTGCGGCAGGGTGCCGGACAGGGAAACGGTTGCGATCGAGGTGGGGTGAAGGCTGGAAGCTGACATGGCGCATACAGGGAGGCGGCTGCAATGACCCTAGGTTAGAAGTCGGCCGTTGCCACAACAACCACTATTCGCCCCGTAGCGTGCGACAATCGCGCCATCAGGATCGACTGCCGCGCAAAATGCGGGTTTACGCCATGAATGACGAACCGATGAACCGCCGCGACTGGATCGCCGGACTGGAAAAGGGGCTGGCCATCCTGGAGGCCTTCGATAACGATCATCCGCGCCTGACGCCGACCCAGGCCGCGCAACTGACGGGCCTGACCCGCACGGCGGCGCGGCGCTACCTGCTGACACTCGAACACCTGGGCTACACCACCAGCGAAGGGACGCTGTTCAGCCTGACGCCGCGCGTGCTGAAAGTGGGCTGGTCGTACTTCGATTCGGCGCGTCTGCCGCGCACCGTGCAGCCATTCCTGCAGCAGATCACGGCGGCAGTGGGCGAGGCCGCCTACCTGAGCGTGCTCGATGACTGGGAGCTGGTCTTTATCTCGCGCACCAGCACCAGCCGCGTGATGAGTACCGGCTTCGTGCTGGGGGCGCGCGTGCCCGCGCCGCTGGCGTCAGCCGGCGTGATGATGCTGGCGTCGTTGCCAGAAGAGAATGTGCGGGAGTGGCTTGAGAAGGTCGTGCTGGCGCCCTACACGCCTTATACGATCCTGCAGCACGACAGGCTGCTGCAGGAAGTCCGCAAGGCTGGCGCCCAGGGCTATTCGGTGGTGGAGCAGCAGTTGCAGATTGGCGTGCGCGGCGTGGCTGTGCCGCTACGCGACCGGCACGGGCGAGTGATTGCCGCGCTGTCGGTCAACATGCAGATTGGCGACGAGACCGCCGAGCAGGCGCTGGGCCGTGTCCTGCATGTGCTGCAGGACACGGCATTGTCGATCATGCGCGTGCTGTAGGAGGGCGCAGCTTTGCCCGGCGTGCTGTTGCCGGGCTTGCCTGGCAAGATCAGAACTTGTGCCGTATGCCGGCCATCACGCCGAGCCGCGTGGCGTTACCGTAGGTGTTGCCACTGTTGGAGAAATTCGGCGAGCTGTTCAGTGCGATCCATTGCCCCTGCAGATGGGTGTAGTCGACTTCGATATAGATGTCGCTGCGCTTGCTGAACGCGTAGTCGAGCATGCCGGCCGTGGTTAGCCGCTTGCCGCCCTGGCCCGCGTGGCGCAACCAGTCGTACTGCAAGGTGCCGATAAAACTCAAGGCATCGGTGATCGGATAGCGTGCCCCGATGTAACCGACATTATTGCGATAGTCGGCCACATCGAGCCGGTTGTTCGTATAGCCCAGGTAATACTGTCCGCGCGCGGCCTTGTATGTGCCACCCACCCCCCATACAGTCTGTTTGCTGGCCTGCGCGGCGGGCACGGCGCCGAAGAATGCCGACGTGACGTTCTGCGTCTGCTGGTACACCGCGCCCACTTCCCACGGGCCGTAGCTGTAGGCCAGTGATCCAGCGGCGGCCGAGCTGTTCTTGATGCTGCCCGGAACCTCGCCAAACGTGTAGGCGCCGGCTACCTGCAAGCCACCGAAGGCCTTGATGTACTTGAGCGTGTTGTCGTAGCGCAGGCCCGTGTAGTTGCCACCCTGGTAGCCGACGATCGAGTTGTTGGCAAACGCCATGGCTTCATACGATGACAGCACCTCGTGGGCCAGCGTGTACTGGCGGCCCAGTGCCAGCTTGCCATAGTCGCCATCGAGGCCGATCACTGCGGTGCGGCCGAACAGCCGGCCACCTTGCTGGCTGGTGCCGACTTCGGGATTGAAGCCCGATTCGAGAATGAACCACGCCTTGAGGTTGTTGCCGAGATCCTCGGTGCCGCGCAGGCCCCAGCGGCTGCCGGTCAGCACGCCATCGGTCATTTGCACCTTGCCGTGGCCGGCCGCGTCTTCATGGGTGCTGTAGCGAATGGTGGTATCGACCAGGCCGTACAGCGTCACGCCACCCGTCGTTTGGGCGACCGCCCCCGCACTGCCCGCGCCAAGCGCGAGCAGCGTCATCAGTTGCTTCTTCATGGTTTGCAGATTCCCTGTAAGTTGTTATTCCGGTTCCGTGCGGGACGAGCGGGGCGTTATTCCGTGGGGACCTCGCGTGGAGCCATCAGGAACATCCAGGTCAGCGCAATGAAGTATGCGCAGGGAATCATCGTGAACAGGACCGCGTAGTTGTTATGGGTGGTGGTCAGTACATAGCCCACCAGTTGCGTCATGAACATGCCGCCAATCGCGCCGATCATGCCGCCGAAGCCAAACACCGAGCTGATCACATGCTTGGGCGTGTAGTCCATCACCATGCTCCAGATATTGGCGGTCCAGGCCTGGTGCGCGCCGATGGCCACCGAGATGGCCGCCACGGCGGTCCACAGGCTGCTGGCGCCGGCCGCGAACACGATCGAGGCGATGCACACGGCAAAGATCAGCATCGACAGCAACCGGGCCTTCACGGCCTGCATGCCCTGGCTGATCAGCCACGACGACAGCGCACCACCGCCTACGCTGCCGACATCGGCTGACAGGTAGATCACGATCAGCGGGATCCCCATCTGCGTCACGCTGATGCCAAGCTGGTACTGCTGGTTCAGGAATGGCGGCAGCCAGTAGAGATAGAACCAGAACACCGGCGCGGTGATGGCGTAGGCCAGCGCAAACGCCCAGGTGCCACGCATGCGCAGGATGCGCGAATACGGAATGCGTTGCGGCGAAGGCTCGGAATCCTTGGTCACATAGGCAAGTTCACTGGCACTGACGGTGGGATGCTGTTCCGGGTTTGCATACTTGAGCCACCAGACCACCAGCCAGATTGCACCCAGCGCGCCAATCACCAGGAACGCCGCCTGCCAGCCCCATGCCTGCAGGATCAGCGGCAGCATTACGGGGGTGATCATTGCGCCCACGTTGGTCCCTGCGTTGAAAATGCCGGTGGCCATGGCACGCTCTCCAGCCGGGAACCACATGCGCGTGGTCTTGACGCAGGCCGGATAGTTGGCCGCTTCGGTCAAGCCCAGGAAGAAGCGGCAGATCATGAAGCCGACCGCGCTGGCCGCAAGCGCGTGCGCGCCGCACGCGATGCTCCAGAGCAGCACGGCCAGCGCAAACGCGCGCTTGACGCCCACCATGTCGATAAAGCGGCCTTGCAGCGCAAAGCCGATCGCATAGCCCACCTGGAACCAGAAATTGATATTGGCGTAGTCCTGCGCGGTCCACGCCATCGCCTTGGCCAGCACGGGCTGCAGCACGCCCAGCGCGGCACGGTCGATGTAGTTGAGCGTGGTGGCAAAGAACACCAGGGCCAGCATGCCCCAGCGGACTTTGCCAATCGCCAGGCTGCCGCGCATCTTGTCGAACATGGAGCCGTTCATGGCAGGGGGCGCGGCCAGCGGCTTGTGAGTCGTAGTCATTTGTCTGTCTCCACCGGGATGTGGTGATTTATGTGTATGCAGTCTATGAAGCGGATCAGCAGGGGTCAGTAGCGGATCGTTGCAACCTCCCGCAGCGCGTCGGGTGTGGCGGTGCCGAATCCGAAGAACGACAGGTAGGCCGGAATCATCTCGAACAGCATGTCGGTGCCGACCTGCACCTTGCAGCCGCGCGCCGCAGCTGCCTGAAGCAGTGGGGTGTACTCGGACTTCATGACCACTTCGCCAACCATTGCGTCAGGTGCGATGCGCTCGATGTCGAACGGCAAGGGGTCGCCCGCATTCATGCCGAGCGGCGTGGCATTGACCACCACGCCGTAGCCATGCGGGTCGTTGGAACCCGTGGTCACGCGTAGTGCGGGATAGTGCTCGGCCAGACGCTCGCGCAAGGCCAGTGCCGTGGCATCGCGGGTGTCGTAAAGTGCCAGTTCAGCCACGCCGGCTGCGGCCAGCGATGCTGCAATGGCCGATCCCACGCCGCCGCAGCCGGACACCATGGCACGGGCACCGTCGAGTTGGCAGCCCTTGCGGCGAATGCCATTGACGAAGCCCGCGCCGTCGAACTGGTCGCCCACGAGCTTGCCATCGTCGCGCAACAGCACGGCATTGCACGCACCGGCGATGCTTGCAGTGGGTGTCAGTTCATCGACCAGCCCGACGGTAGTGACCTTGTGCGGCATCGTGACGAGCGCGCCGCGGATATTGGTCAGGCGGAACAGCGAGCGAAAAAACGCCGGGTAGTCGTCGGCCTGCACGCCCATCGGGACTACCACGGCATTGATGCCCTGCTTCTCGAACCAGGGGTTGTAGATCATCGGCGCCTTGAATGATTCGGTCGGGTAACCGAGGTGCGCGATGAGGAGCGTCTTGCCATTGATCATGTGAATTCCGGAGCGATTGGGTAGTGGTGGTCGTCGGTGCGGCAACCTGTCATGACGTAACAGTAGATGCCGCAAGGGCTGCAGGCCAAGCGTAGCGCGCGTAACTTCGCGCGATTAATGAACGCTAGTGGGCGATCAATGCTCGGAGCACGGGTTTCTACGGAGGGGTGGTCCGGCCGGGTCCGGGGCATGATCCCGATGCCCCCTTTTTCGTGAGACAGACCATGACCGACGTCGCCGCAAACGCCTTCGTGCCAAGCGCCGATGGATTCCAGACGTGGGACAACCCGCTTGGCATCCAGGGCTACGAATTCATCGAATTCGCATCACCGGATCCTGCCCAGCTCGGACGCACATTCGAACGCTTTGGCTTTGCCGCGATTGCCCAGCATCGCCACAAGGCTGTGCGCCTGTATCGCCAGGGCGAGATGAACTTCATCGTCGACGCGGAGCCCGATTCGTTTGCCATGCGCTACGCGTCGGAGTACGGCTTGTCGATCTGTGCGGTCGGACTGCGCGTGCAGGATGCTGCCGCAGCCTATGCGCAGGCGGTGGAGGCTGGCGCGTGGCCGTTCGAAGGCGGCACGGTCGGGCCGATGGAACTGAATATTCCCGCAATCCAGGGCATTGGCCAGTCAGTGATCTATTTCATTGACCGCTGGCGCGGCAAGGAGGGGCGGCCCGGCGATGTGGGTGACATCTCGATCTACGACGTCGACTTCCGGCCACTGCCCGCCGCCGCGCATTCTGCCGATGCTGGCCTGCTGCGTGTGGACCACCTGACGCAGGCGGTCGATGCCGGCCACCTCGATGAATGGCTCGATTTTTATCGACGCGTGCTTGGCTTCCGCGAGATCCACGAGGTCAATCCGCGCTGGCAACTGGCGAGCGAGTCGCGCGTGCTGCTGTCACCCTGTGGCCGGATTCGCATTCCGTTATACGAGAAAGGTACCGCGCGCCATGACCAGATGCGCCACTACCTGTCCGATGCACATGGCGAAGGCATTCAGCATATCGCGCTAGCCACCGACGATCTGGTCGCCAGCGCGGCCGCGCTCGCGCGCAACGACGTGTCGTTTGTCCAGCCGCCTGCCGCCTACTACGAATCGGTCGATACCCGCCTGCCCGGCCACGGCCTGGACCTCGAGGCACTATGCCACTACGGCATACTGATCGATGGTGCCGTGCGCCCCGACGGCAGCCACGAACGTTTCCTGCAGGCATTCGCCAGACGCGAAGCGGGCGAGTTCTTCTTCGAGATCGTCCAGCGCGACGGGCATCACGGCTTTGGCGAGGGCAACCTGCCGGTGCTTGAAGCGTTGGCGCAAGGCTAGGTAGCGTCTTTAATTGCGCTACAAAGCGAAAGGCCTCCCGATTGGGAGGCCTTTCACTCTTTACGCCGGGGCGCCCTTGCGGGTTGTGCCTGTCGACGCGCCGGGGTCAATCCTAGAGACCCGATCCAACACTGTCAATTGCCATGCGCACATCTTTTTTCGCGCATTTTGATCGCGTCGTCTCTTTGCCACGCTTGAATAGTTCTAGACATTAATTCAAGAAAAAACGATAGACGAGGTTGTTGGTTTTTATTCTTTTCGGATTGAGTAAAACGCAATTCGCGCTCGGGATAGAAATTGCGGCGTTGTCTCATAGCCCGGCAGTTTTCAGTGAGCTACAAAGCGAAAGGCCTCCCGATTGGGAGGCCTTTCACTCTTTACGCCGGTGCGCCCTTGCGGGGAAAGCTTGCCGACGTCTCAGGTGAGATCGTAGAGAGCCTTCAGGAGCCTGTCAATCATCATGCAAACAACATCAATTGATAACTTTGAGCGTGTCGTGTCATCGCCACGTCTGAATAGCTACAAAAACTACTTTAAAGCAAAAACGATGGACGAAGTGATTGGCTTGTATTTATGGAATGGAGAGGTTTCGTCATGCTTTGCATCGCACCTCGCGTATTTTGAACAGGGGCGCGGCGTAATAGTGTGCATCGAGCCATCTCGTTGTTTCCCATGCTGGCGAGGTAGTGGCGAGCGTCTCCCCCGCGCTCTGGCCGGTTGTTCATCGCAACTTGCCAGTGGCACATTCATGCCAGACTGAGTGAAGCGCAAACCGCACATCAAGGCGCCCCCAACCTACCGTCCGGTAA
The DNA here is from genome assembly GCA_963543405.1 of uncultured Cupriavidus sp. Taxonomy (GTDB): domain Bacteria; phylum Pseudomonadota; class Gammaproteobacteria; order Burkholderiales; family Burkholderiaceae; genus Cupriavidus. The sequence goes on along the minus strand of CAUUBQ010000045.1, from coordinate 51,266 downwards.
CCCCACATCGGATGGCGGAATCCATTTCGCGGTATCCTTGCCGGCATGCCGCGTCGGCGCCTCTCCCAATCGGCGCCACGTGGCGCGCCTGCCCCGTGCCTGCATCATGCCCCACGGGCACCATGGCGCCTCCAGCAAATGCATACCATATGAAAGACCTAGAAAGTGAGCTGATCGGCTCCGCCCGGCTGCCGACCCGCTATGGCGAATTCACCGCCCATGCCTTCCAGGGCATGGATACCGGTACTGAACACCTGGCCCTGTCGATGGGCGATATCTCGGGCGAGAACGTGCTCGTGCGCCTGCATTCCGAGTGCCTGACGGGCGATGTGTTCGGGTCTTGCCGCTGCGATTGCGGCGAGCAACTGGACCTGGGCATGAAGAAGATCGCCGAGGAAGGCCGCGGCGTCCTGCTCTACCTGCGTGGCCATGAGGGTCGCGGCATCGGCTTGTCGAACAAGATCCGCGCGTACGCGTTGCAGGATGGCGGACTCGATACGGTGGATGCCAACCTTGCGCTCGGCCAGGCCATCGACGCGCGCACCTATGCGTTTGCGGCCGACTTCCTGCGTCAATGGGGCGTGACGTCTGTCCGCCTCATGAGCAACAACCCGGTCAAGATCCGCGCGCTCGAAGATGCTGGCATCAAGGTGACCGAGCAGATGCGCCATATCGTGCCCGCCAACTCCGAGAACGAGAAGTACCTGGCGACCAAGCGGTCGCGCATGGGTCACCTGTTCGACTAGGTCAGCACCTGACGGGCTCATGTAGGTATAGACCGACAGCGGCTTGCGAGGCCCCCCGACAGTATTGGCGGGGCCACTCTTCTATCGTGGAACCAAGGCCCGCGTCGCCGCACAGGCGGCTCGCGGAATGTTCCATGGCGTGTCGCATCAAGCAGCAATTGCGCGCCACGCCCGATGAGATGAGAGGAGTTCGCCATGGCTGACAACAATGTGTCTGTACTGAACGACCTGATTGAAGTCTCGCGCGACGGGGAAGAGGGCTTTCGCAAGGCTGCGGAAGATGCCAAGAACCCGGAACTGAAGACACTGTTTTCGAGCCGCGCGACGGAAATAGGCGCGGCGGTACGTGAACTCCAGGGCCAGGTAACGGCACTGGGCGCCAAGCCGGAGGATCACGGCAGCGTGTCGGGGGCCCTGCATCGCGGCTGGATCAGCTTGCGCACCGCGGTGACTGATCGTACCGACCTGGCCATCCTGGAAGAGACCGAGAAGGGCGAGGACGTCGCCAAGAAGAAGTACGCCGATGCCCTGCAGGAAACGGACCTGAGCTTCGATATCCGTGCGCTGATCGAGCGTCAGTACCAGGGGGTGCTGCGCAATCACGATCTGATCCGCGACCTGCGTAACCGTTATCGCGCCAGCGGTGAATAAGCCGGCGAATATAAAGTAGGCCGGACAAATAAAAGCGCCTCGCTACAGGCGCTTTTATTTTGGCCGATTTTCTGAATCGAAATCAATATCACTCGCACACGCATCAATGGCGTGCGGTCATCGGCCGGAAAGCCGCGCCGGGCTTGACCTTCCGGGTTGGCGAATTACCATGAAAATCATCGCTGCTGCGCTTCGGGAATGAATGCCATGAAAACCGACAAGAAGGTAATTCAACTGCTGAATGGCCAACTCAAGCACGAGCTGACCGCGATCAACCAGTATTTTTTACACGCCCGCATGTATGGCCATTGGGGCCTCAAGGCGCTGGGCAAGCACGAGTACGAAGAGTCGATCGAGGAAATGAAGCATGCGGACAAGTTGATCGAACGCATTCTGATGCTCGACGGCCTGCCCAACCTGCAGGACCTGGACAAGCTGATGATCGGCGAGAACACCGAGGAGATGCTCGGTTGCGATCTCAAGCTGGAATTGACGTCTCAGGCCAGCTGCAAGGATGCGATCAAGTACTTTGAATCGGTTGGCGACTATGTGTCGCGCGAGATCGTGAGCCATATCCTCGAGGACACCGAAAACCATATCGACTGGCTGCAGACGCAACTGGAACTGGTGGGCAAGGTCGGCGTGCAGAACTACCTCCAGTCGGCCATGGGCGGCGTGGACGAGTAGCTGGCGCAAATTTCCGTCCTCTGCAGAATTTTTCCACTTCGGCTACACTGCGCCCCGCACTACTGAACGGCCCGCTCGGGCCGTCATCCCGGGGCGGGGTGGCAGAGTGGTTATGCGACGGCCTGCAAAGCCGTTTACGACGGTTCGATTCCGTATCCCCGCCTCCATCTTTCTGCTTCACTCCTGCCGCCTGCTTCGGCTTCATTCCCGCTTCGTATTCCCGTCACGTATCGCACCGATACTGAGCGTTGGCCTGGCGCATTTCATGCTCGGTTTTTTCTCACGCATGGGACGCGTCGCATTCGGTGATTCCCCTCTGGAAACTCGGGGCCAATTGCGATACTGTGGGGCGCGCGTGCACCAATCGTCAGCATTTCACCGCTCTCCTGGCGCACGTCGTCGTACGACGACCGGTGTTTCAAATCGGTGATCGACGTATCAGGTTTCACCATGCAGGGCTTCCATGGCATATCCGTCGCAACGTGATGAGAGAAACAGAGGCTCCAAATGATTAAAGATCTGCGAATCCGCATGGCTCAGCCGTCGGATGCGCCTGCCATCGGCACCGTGCTGGAGCGGTGTGGTCTGCCGGTGGACGATTTGCCGCGCCTGGTCAGTGAGTTCCACGTGGCAATACTGGAATCGCAACTGGTAGGTTGTGCGTGTGCCGAACTGTTCGGCGATACGGCCATTGTCCGTTCCGTGGCGGTGCTACGCGAATGGCGTGACCAGGGTGTGGCAAGCCATCTCGTGAATGCGGTAATGATGCGCGCGCGTGCCAATGGCAGCCGTCGCGCGGTACTGCTGACCTCGACCTGTCCGAGCTATTTCGCGCGTTATGGTTTTTCGCTGATCCACGCGTCGAAACTGCCGACCGCGGTTTTGGAAAGCCAGGAATTCCAGCGCCTGCGCAATACCAGCGCCCTCTGCATGAGTGCGGAACTGATGTGAGCTTCGGCAAGAAATCCTGAAAGCGTCAATAATCGGGGCTCCATTTTCTGTCAGTGCATCGAGGAGACCCCATGTCGACGACTGTCCGTGCTGTCCGACTACACGAATTCGGTTTGCCGCAGGTAATGCGGCTGGAGCCGGTTGAGCTGCCACCGCCGGCAGCCGGCGAGGCGCGCGTGCGGCATACCGCGATTGGCTTCAACTTCATCGACATTTACCAGCGCCGCGGCACGTATCCGCTGCCGGCCGGCACCGGGTTGGGGTTCGAGGCAGCGGGAGTGGTCGAGGCGATCGGCGAAGGCGTAAGCGACGTGAAGGCAGGTGATCGCGTGGCCTATATGAACGCCGGGCTTGGCGCGTACGCCGAAGGTCGCAATGTTGCCGTCGACAAGCTCGTCAAGCTGCCTGACAACGTCAGCGACGAGCAGGCGGCAGCAACCATCTTCAAGGGCATGACCGCGCAGTACCTTGTGCGCCACACATACGCCGTAAAGCCTGGTGACACGGTGCTCGTGCATGCCGCGGCCGGTGGGGTAGGGCAAATCCTCAGCGGCTGGGCCAAAGCCCTGGGCGCTCGCGTGATTGGTACGGCCGGGTCGGCGGCCAAGTGCGAACGGGCGCGGGCCGCCGGTTGCGATATCGCCATCGACTACAGCCATGGCGACTGGGTCAAGCAGGTTCGTGATGCCACCGATGGACGCGGCGTGACCGTGGTCTACGATGCGGTGGGCAAGGACACGTTCCTGGGCTCACTGGATTGCGCGCAGACCTTCGGCATGGTGGTGTTGTACGGCGCGGCATCCGGTCCGGCACCCGCGATCGAGCCTGAATTGCTCAACAAGAAGGGCTGCCTGTTCCTGACGCGTCCGTCGGTCTTTCCGCATAACGCGGATCCGGCGCGCTTCCGCGCCAACGCGAAAGACCTGTTCGATGCCATCGCGGCCGGACATGTGAAGGTCGATGTCGGCGCGCGCTTCCCGCTGGCCGATGTGGCGCATGCGCACGAGGCCGCGGAGCGCCGTGAAACCACCGGCGCCATCCTGCTGCTGCCCTGAGCGTCGCCCCAGGGGCCTTGGCGATCAATGACGATGCTTTGCCCGGTGGTGTGCCGGGCCATCGTCGCAATGATTGATCTCGACGCTTACGTGGACCAGTTCCTCGTGGACCGATAGCGCCTGCCGCACGCGCTGCGGGGTCAGCGATGTGTCATGCGTGACCAGGCTGGCGATGCAGGCAAACTGCTCGCGGCCAACGCGCCAGACGTGCAGGTCCGCCACACGCGTGCCATCTTCACCCTCGGCAAACTGGTCGAGCACTTCGCGCACCTCGTCCACCACGGGATGATCCATCTCGCGATCGAGCAGCACCGTGCCGCTCTGGCGCATCAGCCCTATGGCCCAGCGCCCGACCAGTACCGCGCCCACCAGCCCCATTACCGGGTCCAGCCAGCTCCAGCCCAGCCACCAGCCACCCGCGAGGGCCACGATGGCCAGCACGGAGGTAGCCGCGTCCGCGACCACATGCAGATACGCGGAGCGCAGGTTGATGTCGTGATGATGATGATCATGCGCGTGGCCATGGGCGTGCCCGTGGTCCGCATGACCATGATCGTGTCCATGGCCATGCTGATGCGCGCCACCGAGGATCAGTGCGCAACCCAGGTTGACCAGCAACCCGATGGCGGTGACGGCCATGGCCTGCTGGTAGTGGATGGGCTCAGGACTGAACAGGCGCTCGACCGATCCGAACACCATCAGGCCGGCCACGCCGAGCAGGAACACCGCGCTGGCAAATGCGGCCAGCACTTCGATCTTCCACGTGCCGAACGTAAATCGTGCGTCCTGGGCCAGTCGCCGGGCGGCCGCGTAAGCGAAGGCCGAGAGGCCAATCGCCACCGCGTGCGAGCTCATGTGCCAGCCGTCGGCGAGCAGTGCCATCGAGTTGAAACCAAGGCCGGCCGCGATCTCGATGGCCATCATGGCCAGCGTGATCCACATGACCAGGCGCGTGCCGCGCTCGGCCGCCTGGTTGCCGGTGTCAAAGACGTGGGAATGGGTCCACGCGGACAGGTTGTGGGTGTGCATGGGAAGTTCTGTATTGCGTTGGGTGACAGCCACAAGGGTAGCAGTCGCGCGTGGCAATACGCGGCACGACCATGACAGGAACAGGGCGTTGCCTGCGCAGGCTCAATTTCCAGCCGTGACTACCAGCCGTGATAGTCCGCCGCGGTGTCATGGCCGCCGAAGCGCTCGGCCATGTAATCGACGAAGGCGCGCACGCGCGCCGACAGTTTGTCGCGAGTCAGATAGACCGCGTAGATGTCGGCCGGCGCCGCCGACCAGTCGGGCAGCACCTGCCGCAGCCGCCCGGAGCGCAGCAGTGGCGCGACCTCCCATTCCGACCGCAACAGGATCCCGTGTCCCTGGAGCGCCCAGTTCACCGCCACTTCGCCATCATTGGTCGCCGCAGGGCCGCGCACCTTGACCGTCTCCTGGCGGCCTGCGGCATGCAGTTGCCATGTGCCATACGCCGTATCGCTTTCACGGATCACGATGCACCGATGCTGTTGCAGCGCACGTGGCGACGCCGGCTCGCCATGGCGTGCCAGATAGGCCGGGGCGGCACACAACACGCGGTTGTTCGGTGCAAGCTTGCGGGCGTTGAGCCGGGCATCGGGCAGGTCACCCACCAGGATGCCGATATCGAACCCTTCCTCGGCCAAATTCAGCGCGCGGTCCGTGAGCTGCAGCTGGACTTCGACATCGGGGTAGGCCAGCAGGAATTCGCCCACGGCCGGGGCCAGGTGCCGGCGGCCGAAGCCCAGCGTGGCATTGACGCGCAACAACCCGCGCGGCGCAACGCGACTGCTGCCCAGACCCTGCTCCAGTTCCTCGAGCTCGGTGAGGATGCGCCCACCCTGTGCCAGATACGCTTCGCCTTCCGGGGTGACCGATAGTCGCCGCGTCGTGCGATTCAACAGCCTCACGCCAAGCCGGGCTTCCAGTGCGGCCAACCGCTTGCTGGCAGCCGACGGGGTCAGGCCGAGCTGCTGTGCCGCGCCGGCCAGGCTGCCGCGCTTGACCAGCAGGATGAAGAAGGCGAGATCGGAAAAGGCATCCATGGCAAGGTCGACATTGCAGGAGAATTCAAATTCGTGAATGCAATGCACGAATGAAGTGAGATTCGAGGAATTATAGCGATGGATTCCACGGCTAGACTGCGTCCATCGAGATTCCCATCCCACAACAGGCAGGCAAGCATCATGGCCGGACGCACGCTTTACCGGAAACTCGTGGAGTCGCACACCGTGGTCGCGCTCGATGCGGACCACGTGTTGCTCTTCGCGGATCTTCACCTCATGAACGAGTACACCAGCCCGCAGGCGTTTGCGGGGCTGGCCGCGCAGGGCCGTACGGTGCCCATGCCCGGGCAGCAGCTGGCCGTGGTCGACCACATCATCCCGACGCACGCCGAATCGCCACGCGTGATCCAGGACCCCGCGTCGGCGCTGCAGGCACGCAATCTCAAGCGCAACTGCGACCTGCATGGCATTGCGCTATTCGATACCAATGATCCGTTGCAAGGCATCGAACATGTGATCGCGCCCGAGCACGGCATGATCCGGCCGGGCATGGTCGTGCTGTGCGGCGACAGCCACACCACGACTTACGGTGCGTTCGGCGCGCTTGGCTTTGGCATCGGCACTTCCGAGGTGGAACACGTGCTGGCCACGCAGACGCTGGTCTACCGGCTTGCGCGGGACATGCGCATCCGTGTCGATGGACTGCTGCCCGCGGGTACCACGGCGAAGGACCTGATCCTCCATATCATCTCGCGCATCAGTGCACAGGGAGCGCGCGGCTTCGTGGTCGAGTTCACGGGCAGCGCGATCAGCGCGTTGTCGATGGAAGCACGCATGACCTTGTGCAATATGGCCGTCGAAGCCGGTGCGCGCGGCGCGTTGATAGCGCCCGACGCCACATCGATCAGCTATGTGCTCGAGCGTGCCGCCGATATCGATGCGCAACTGGCGCAGCAGGCGCGTCAAGCATGGGCAGAACTGGTGTCCGATGCCGATGCGGGATTCGAGGTCGAGATGGCTTTCGATGCATCGGCGGTGGAGCCCTACGTGACATGGGGCACCAGCCCCGACCAGGCGATTCCGGTGGGGGCTGCCGTGCCGAGCCCGGCCGATGCCATCGATACGATTGCGCGGGCCTCTGCCGAGCGCGCCCTCGACTATATCGGCCTGGTGCCGGGCAGCCGGCTGCAGGGCTTGCCGATTCAGCGCGTATTTATTGGCTCATGTACCAATGGCCGCATCGAGGACCTGCGCGCGGTTGCGGATATCGTGCGGGGTCGCAAGGTGGCCCCCGGCGTACGGGCAATGGTGGTGCCGGGCTCGGGGTCGGTGCGGCAGCAGGCAGAAGCCGAAGGCATTGCCGCACTGCTGGTCGAGGCCGGTTTTGAATGGCGCAAGCCGGGTTGCTCGATGTGCCTGGCGATGAATGACGATGTGCTCGCGCCAGGCGAGCGTTGTGCATCGACTACCAACCGCAATTTCGAAGGGCGGCAGGGGCGTGCGGGCCGTACACACCTGATGAGCCCGGCCATGGCCGCGGCGGCGGCCGTGACAGGCTGCATCACCGACTCGCGCGAGCTGACTGGAAAGGGGACCACGCATGTCTGAATTCACGCTGATCGAGGGCATCGGGGCACCACTGCCGCTGCCGAACCTGGACACCGACCAGATCATGCCGAAGCAGTTCCTGCGCGGCATCGACAAGGCCGGGCTCGACCGTGGCCTGCTCTACGACATGCGCTTCGACGAGCATGGCCAGCCACGCGCGGACTTCGTGCTGAACCAGCCCGCGTGGCGCGCTACGCAGGTGCTGGTGGCGGGCCCCAACTTTGGCTGCGGGTCCAGCCGGGAACATGCGGTGTGGGGGCTGCAGCAATACGGCATCCGCGCGATCATCGCGCCCAGCTTTGGCGAGATCTTCTATTCGAATGCGATGAACAACCGGCTGCTGCTGGTAGTGTTGCCGCAGGCCGAAGTGGATATCCTGATGCAGGCTGTCAGCGATCCGGTGGCACCGGCGTCGATCCGGATCGACCTGGATGCCATGACGGTTGGCACGGGCACTTACCATACACCGTTCTCGATGTCGGCCCGGCATCTCGACATGTTCCGCCGTGGCCTGGACATCATCGGCATGTCGCTGACCCACGCAGATGCAGTAGCGGCGTTCGCCAGCCGGCACCATGCCGCGAACCCATGGCTGCGCGATGTTGCCGCGACGACCATGGCACGATTGGCCTCGATGAACGGATTGGCCTGAGCAGGCTGAGGAGACAGAGCGATGTTCGACGGATTCACCACACACCGTATCGATCATGAGGGTGTGCCGATCCATGCCGTGGTGGGCGGAGACGGCCCGCCGCTGCTGCTACTGCATGGCCATCCACAAACGCACGTGATCTGGCATAAGGTCGTCGGCGAACTGGCGCGGCATTTCACGGTGGTGGCCACCGATCTGCGCGGCTACGGTGACAGCGGCAAGCCTGCCGGGCTGGCTGACCACGCCAACTACAGCAAGCGCGTGATGGCCGCCGACCAGCTGGCCGTGATGCGCGCACTGGGGTTTGAGCGCTTCCGTGTACTGGCGCACGACCGGGGCGCGCGCGTGGCGCATCGGCTGGCGGTCGATCATCCGCAGTCAGTGGAAAGGCTCGTAACCCTGGACATTGCCCCGACCCTGGCAATGTATAACCAGACCAATGAGGCGTTTGCGCGTGCCTATTACCACTGGTTCTTCCTGATCCGTCCGGCGCCATTTCCCGAAACGCTGATCGAGACCGATCCCGAACTGTATCTGCGGCAAACCATGGGCAGCCGCAGTGCGGGACTCGCACCCTTTACCGCAGAAGCACTCGCCGAATACCTGCGTTGCCTGAAGCTGCCGGGCGCCGCGCACGGCCTGTGCGAGGACTATCGGGCCAGTGCCGGCATCGACCTGGACCACGACCGAGCCGATATCGCAGCCGGCCGAATGGTCGAATGCGAGATGCTGGCGTTGTGGGGCGCCGACGGCGCCGTCGAAAAGTGTTTCCAACCGCTTGAAGAATGGCGTAAGGTGGCGCGCCGCGTCAGCGGACATGCACTGTCGTGCGGCCACTACATCGCCGAGGAAATCCCGGAACAATTACTGGAAGAAGTGCTGCCTTTCCTGCGCGCGCAGTAGGCACAAGTCATTGATTGCCTTAAGGCTTTCTACGCTCTTCCGGAGCGCGGCAGAGCGGCCGCAGATGGGGCAGGGCCCGTCCGGGGCCTGCCCCGTGCACGCGATCCCGTCCCGTTGTAAGCACACACCAACTCCCTGCATCTTCAATTTTCTTGAAAGCCCTGTTTAAGCTACGGCGTGCAGGGTTCTTCGCATGCTGGCATCATGCCGAATTGGAGATTTTCTGATAGGTCAGATGTACGGATCGACGCTTGCAAGCCTGGAGCTCGATACATACATTCATGGATGCATGTATAATGCATCGCAAAAATTCGATCAGAAACCCCCCTCTGCTGTTAATTCTCACAATGACGTACCGTTTTATTGCAGGCTGCCTCGCCGTCTGGCTCGGAATTTGTGTTGCCGCGAGCTGGCTGGTGGAGCGGCTCTGGGCCTGACCCGTCCTGGCACGAAGCGTGCTGCGGCAGGTCTGGCAGTCGATCCATGTTTTATTGCCGAGCCACTCTCTCTTCGATGCCCTCGAACATGAAGACAGAACAACAAGAACGCCGCATGCACCCCGCCCAAGTCTCCCGAGTCCCGTTTTTCGTCCGCAGTGTTGCGGTGGCCGCACTGTTCGCGGCTGCCAGTTCGGCCGCCAGCGCTGAAGAGCTGGTTGGCTGGAGCCATCCTGCCGTACACGTGGCGTACGGCCGCGATACCAGTCATGACGTCAACAAGTACGAACTCGGGCTGAACTTCAACACCCCGATCCAGTACGGCAACCCGCAGGGCTGGCTGTTCCGGCTGCAGGCCGAATTCAATGTGGCCGGTTGGGATGCGCGTGGCGGTACCAACCAGCAGAACCTGTTCGAGTTTGGCGTTTCGCCAATCCTGCGCGTGGAAAAGCGCGGTGGCTATTTCGTGCCATTCGCCGAAGCATCGGTAGGCCTGCGTGTGCTGAGCCATACCGGCACGTCGGACCAGCATCGCTCGGGCACCGCATTCCAGTTTTCCGACATGGTGGGTCTCGGCGTGGGCTTCGGCAAGAACGCCAATACGGAAGTGGGCTTCCGCTTCCAGCACATCTCCAATGCCGGGATCAAGGAGCCGAACCCGGGCAGCAATTTCTACACCGGCTACGTGCGCTATCGCTTCTGAGCGACAGATGCGCTGATGCTACGCGGCGGCGCTGGCGAGATTCGCCGTGCCGCTGCGTACCGCATCGAAGAACGCCCACAACTGAGGCGCATCGCTGGTCGCCACATTGAAACGGATCCACGGCGAGTCCGCTTCATCGGGTTCGAAATACGATCCCGGCGCCAGCCAGATGCCGTGCTCCAGCGCCAGCGTGGCCAACTGGTTGCCAGTCAGCGTCGCGCCATGGTCGTGCTGCGCCAGCCGCGCCCAGGCAAACATCCCGCCTTCGGGGCGCAGCATGATCTCCAGCCCATGCGCTTCCATTTTTTCCGTGACACGATCCTGTTGCGCGCGTAGCCGCTCGGCCAGCGCGGCGACATGCCGTCCGTAGTGCCCGCTCGTCAGCACCGAATATACGAGCCGTTCGGTCACCTCCGACGAGGTCAGGCCCACGGCCATCTTGGTGCGTGCGAACGCCTTGGCCAGGTCCGGACTGGCCGCCAGGTAGCCGACGCGTAGCGAAGGGGTGATCGTCTTCGAGAATCCGTTCACGTAGACCACCTGCGACAACCCGTCCATGGCAGCCAGCATCGGCGATCCGGCCGGCGCCAGTTCGCGGTAGATATCGTCTTCCACTACCAGCAGGCGGTGCTGTTCGGCCAGTTGCAGCACGCGGAACGCATTCATGCTGGTGAGGCTGGCACCGGTCGGATTCTGCAGCACGGTGTTGACGAACAGTGCGCGCGGCGCATGCTGGCGGATCGCGTCGTCGAGCGCATCGGTATCGAGGCCCGCATGGGTGCGAGGCACGCCGATCGCGCGCAGCCCGGCCAAACGCAGGATCTGCAGCAGATTGCAGTAGCACGGCGATTCCACCAGCACGGTGTCGCCGGGCCGCAGCAGCGTGCGCACCACCAGGTCCAGCGCCTGCGTGGCTCCCTGGGTCAGTACCACTTGCTGGGCCTGCACCGGCATGCCGTACTGGCTCAGATGCACCGCGATATGTTCGCGCAGCGCGCCGAATCCATAGGGATGCCCGTAGCCGGATACCTGTGCCGCCGGCACGCGAGCGGCGGTGCGCATTGCCTGGTGCAGTCCTTCCTCGTTAAGCCAGTCGCCGGGTAGCCATCCCGCCCCCGCCTTGATCGGCACGGAATGGTCGGCAAATACATCCGACAGCAGCCATGCCGCATTGAGGCCCGGTGCTTCCCAGTGCGGGGCACGCGGATGGCCAGCCGGGGCGTGGCGGTGTGCAACCGTATAGCCCGAGCCGGGACGCGCGGCGAGATAGCCCAGCGCGGTCAGTCGGCCATAGGCCTCGGCCACCGTGAACGTGCTGACGTCATGCTGCTGCGCAAAGCGTCGCACCGACGGCAGCGAAGCGCCGGCACGCAACGCGCGCCGGTCTACCAGCGCGACGATGCCGGCCACGATCTGTTCGGTCAGCGTTTCGCCGCCACGACGGGTGCGGATAAGGTTCAGGTTGAGCATGCGACGCCCGGAAAATCTGGAACCTGTACAGTGTACTGGCACCTCTCAGATGGCGTCGCAGTTGATGCACTGCAACGCAAACCGCCAGTTTCCGGCCTTTTCCGGCTTGTTGTCGAGGCATGGCAACGGTGCGGCGCGGCACGCCTGCCTGTACGGTTGTTACGGACTTGCCTGTACGGCAAGGTGGAGTTCTCGCGACCGTCTATTCTTTACTCCAGACCCCGCCGTTAGAGTTGCCGCACCACGTGACACACCGTCGCGCCACACCCGCATAACGATACCGCCATCAGGAGAATGTATGGACGCCGCCAAGACCGTGATTCCCGATCTCGAATCCCTGTGGATGCCTTTCACCGCCAACCGCCAGTACAAGAGCGCACCGCGCCTGCTGGTATCGGCCAGCGGCATGTACTACACGACCCACGACGGACGCCAGATCCTGGACGGATGCGCGGGTCTGTGGTGCGTGGCGGCAGGCCATGCGCGCAAGGAGATCGTCGAGGCAATCGCGCAACAGGCGGCCACGCTCGACTATGCGCCGCCGTTCCAGATGGGGCACCCGCTGGAATTCGAAGCCGCCACCAAGGTGGCCTCGCTGATGCCGCAGGGGCTCGACCGCATCTTCTTCACGAACTCGGGTTCCGAGTCGGTCGACACCGCATTGAAGATTGCGCTGGCCTATCACCGTGCGCGTGGCGAAGGCCAGCGCACGCGCATCATCGGCCGTGAGCGCGGCTACCATGGCGTGGGCTTCGGTGGCATGGGCGTGGGCGGCATTGGCCCGAACCGCAAGATGTGGTCGGCCAACGTGATGCCCGGCACCGATCATCTGCCGGCCACGCTGAATATTGCCGAAGCCGCGTATTCGAAGGGACAGCCGCAGTGGGGCGGCCATCTGGCCGACGAACTCGAGCGTCTCGTCGCGCTGCACGATGCGTCGAACATCGCTGCCGTGATTGTCGAGCCGCTGGCCGGTTCGGCCGGCGTACTGGTGCCCCCGGTTGGCTATCTGGAAAAACTGCGCGAGATCACCAGCAAGCACGGCATCCTGCTGATTTTCGACGAGGTGATCACCGCCTTCGGCCGCCTTGGCGCCGCCACTGCCGCGGAACGACTCAAGGTAACGCCGGACCTGATCACGATGGCCAAGGCCATCAACAACGCGGCCGTGCCGATGGGTGCGGTGGCGGTGCGCCGCGAAGTACACGATGCCGTGATCAACGCGACCCCGCAAGGCGGCATCGAGCTGCCGCATGGCTACACCTACTCGGGCCATCCGCTGGCGATGGCCGCATGTATCGCCACGCTGGACCTCTACAAGCGCGACAACCTGTTCGGCCGTGCTGCCGAGCTGTCGCCGAAATTCGAAGCGGCGGTGCACGGCTTGCGCGGCGCACCGTACGTGAAGGATGTCCGCAACCTCGGCATGGTGGCCGGCGTGGAACTGGAATCGCGCCCCGGTGCACCGGGTGCGCGTGCTTACGAAGCGTTCCTGAAATGCCTGGAGCTTGGCGTGCTGGTACGCTACACCGGCGATATCCTGGCGTTCTCGCCGCCGCTGATCATTTCAGAGGCCGAGATCGACCAGTTGTTCGATACCGTGAAGCAGGCACTGCAGAGCATCAAGTAAGACCTGCCCAGGAATATTGAGAGGAAGACCGCAGTGAATATCGCAGAGAACCGGCAGATCGCCGAAATCCATCACTACATCGGCGGCACTGTGCACCGCGCGGGTACCGACCGCTTTGCCGATGTGTTCAACCCCGCCACCGGTGACGTGGCGGCCCGCGTGGCCATGGGCACCACCGACGACGTGGCCGCCGCCGTGGCCGCTGCCAAGGCAGCTTGGCCCGCATGGGCCGAAATGCCGCCGCTGCGCCGCGCGCGGATCCTGTTCAAGTTCAAGGAACTGCTGGACCGCCACCATGATGACCTGGCCGCGCTGATCACGCGCGAGCACGGCAAGGTGTTTTCCGATGCCAAGGGAGAAGTCACGCGTGGCATCGAGGTAGTGGAATTTGCCTGCGGCATTCCGAACCTGCTCAAGACCGACTTCACCGACAACATCGGCGGTGGCATCGACAACTGGAACCTGCGCCAGCCGCTGGGCGTGGTGGCCGGCATCACGCCGTTCAACTTCCCGGTGATGGTGCCGATGTGGATGTTCCCGGTAGCGCTGGCATGCGGCAATACGTTCGTGCTGAAGCCGTCGGAGCGTGATCCGTCGCCAAGCCTGCTGATCGCCGACCTACTCAAGCAGGCCGGCCTGCCCGATGGCGTGTTCAACGTGGTGCAGGGCGACAAGGTTGCCGTCGATGCGCTGCTGGCGCATCCCGATGTGCAGGCGCTGTCATTCGTTGGCTCCACGCCGATCGCCGAGTACATCTACACCGAAGGCACGAAGCACGGCAAGCGCGTGCAGGCGCTGGGCGGCGCGAAGAACCATCTGGTGGTGATGCCCGATGCCGACCTCGACCAGGCTGTCGACGCGCTGGTCGGTGCGGCCTATGGGTCGGCCGGCGAGCGCTGCATGGCGATCTCGGTGGCCGTGGCGGTTGGCGACGTGGCCGACAAGCTCGTGCCGCGCCTGGCCGAGCGTGCCGCTTCGTTGAAGATCCGCAACGGCATGGAAGACGATGCCGAAATGGGCCCGCTGGTCACGGCCGCGCACAAGGCCAAGGTCGAAGGCTATATCGCCAAGGGCGTGGCCGAAGGCGCAAAGCTGGTCACCGATGGTCGCGGCCACAAGGTGGATGGCCACGACAACGGATTCTTCGTCGGCGGTACGCTGTTTGACAACGTCAAGCCGGACATGACGATCTACAAGGAAGAGATCTTCGGCCCGGTGCTGTCGGTGGTGCGCGTGCATGACTTTGCCGAGGCCGTGGACCTGATCAACCGGCACGAGTTCGGCAATGGTGTGTCGTGCTACACCAGCGACGGCGGCATCGCGCGTGCGTTCGCACGTCAGATCCAGGTCGGCATGGTCGGCATCAACGTGCCGATTCCGGTGCCAATGGCATGGCATTCGTTCGGCGGCTGGAAGCGCTCGCTGTTCGGTGACCACCATGCCTATGGCGAGGAAGGCGTGCGCTTCTACACGCGCTACAAGAGCGTGATGCAACGCTGGCCGGACAGCATCGCCAAGGGCGCGGAATTCACGATGCCGGTGGCGAAGTAACTGTTTGCTGTGTGTTGTGTCTTCTCCCCTCTCCCGCCTGCGGGAGAGGGGCGGGGGAGAGGGCCGGCGGCTCAAGCCGAGACAGGTCGCAACTTGAACCTCATGCCCTCTCCCCCAACCCCTCTCCCGCGCGCGGGAGAGGGGGCAAAGAGTCGCCAAGGCGCGCATCAGCGCGCCCTTTCGCCGGCGGCGCTGCGGTTCACGAGACGTGCAGGACAAGTCGCCGATGCGACCTGTTCCACCTATAGTCATATCGATGACTGCACCCGGAGCCGCGCCATGAGTCTCTTCCGCACCAAGAACATAGAATCGATGCTCGATGTCAGCGAGCATGACGGATTGCGCAAGGTGCTGGGACCGGTCGACCTGGTGTTGATGGGGATCGGTGCCATTATTGGCACGGGCATCTTCGTGCTGACCGGCACGGGCGCGCTCACCGCTGGCCCGGCACTGACCGTGTCGTTCGTCATCGCCGCGATGGCGTGCGGTTTTGCAGCGTTGTGCTACGCAGAGTTTGCCTCGGCAATTCCTGTTTCCGGATCGATCTATACCTACAGCTATGCCACGCTGGGCGAGATCATCGCGTGGATGATCGGGTGGGACCTGCTGCTCGAATATGGATTGGCCACGTCGGCGGTGTCGGTCGGATGGTCGGGCTATTTCCAGTCGTTGATCGCGGGCTTCGGCATTCATCTGCCGCCGGCGCTTGCCGCGGCACCCGGGTCGGTGCCCGGGGTGGAAACATTCCTGAACCTGCCCGCGATCCTGATCATGCTGGCCATCACGTGGGTGGTGTCATATGGCGTGCGCGAGTCGGCGCGGCTCAATAACGTGATGGTGGCCATCAAGATCAGCGTGGTGCTGATGTTCATCGTGGTGGGCGTCTGGCACGTAAAGCCGGCCAACTGGGAACCGTTCGCACCGTTCGGCTTTTCCGGCATCTTCAATGCCGCCGCGCTGGTGTTCTTTGCCTTTATCGGCTTCGATGCGGTGACCTCGGCCGCCGAGGAGGTGCGCAACCCGGGCCGCGACCTGCCGATCGGCATCATCGGGTCGCTGGCGGTCTGCACCATCCTGTATGTTGCCGTGGCAGCCATCATGACCGGCATCGTGCCATTCATGAAGTTCGAAGGTGTCGATCATCCGGTGTCGCTGGCGCTGCAGTACGCGGGGCAGAACTGGGTGGCCGGGTTTGTGGACCTCGGCGCCATCCTGGGCATGACCACCGTGATCCTGGTGATGACCTATGGCCAGACACGCATCATTTTCGCGATGTCACGCGATGGCCTGCTGCCCGAGGCGCTGTCGACCGTGCATCCGGTGCATGCCACGCCGTTCACGGCCACATGGACCGTTGGCATCATCTTCGCGGCGATCGCCGGTTTCGTGCCATTGAATGTGCTGGCCGAGCTGATCAATATCGGCACGCTGTCGGCGTTCACGCTGATCTCGGTGGCCACGCTGGTGCTGCGGCGCACGCATCCGCATCTGCATCGCACGTTCCGTTGCCCGGGGGTACCAGTGGTGCCGTTGCTGTCGGTTGCGTTCTGCGTGTTCCTGATGGCCCATCTGCAGGCGCTGACGTGGATCGCATTCCTGTGCTGGCTGGCCCTGGGCCTCGTGATCTATTTCGCCTACTCGCGTCGCAACGCCGTGCTGCACAACCACGGCGGCGACGCGCAGGGCTGACTATCTGCTGCCCGCATCTTCGAGGAACGCCCGTGAGCGTTCCTCGCCCGCGTAGGCGGAGTTGATGCGCACCCAGGCCGAGGTCTCGCCGCCGGGCCGGAAGAAATGCCCCGGCGCCAGTGCAATGCCATATTGCTCCGCCAGCGTGACGAGCTCGCGAGAATCCTCGATACCGCGTGGGCGCGCCCAGAGGAAGTTGCCACCGGCCGGCTCGCAGAACACCTCCCACTGATACTGGCCGAGAATCTTGACGGCGTCGGCAGTGACTTCGCGCGTGCGCACGCGCAGCCGTTCCACATACTTGCGGTAGTTGCCGCGTTCGAGCATCGTTGCCGTAACGGCCTCGGCAAAGTGTGAGCCCGCCACGCTTGTCAGCACCTTCACATCGATCAGGTCCTTGATCAGTGTTTTGTCCGCGACGAGATAACCGACGCGCAGCGCCGCCGATACCGTCTTGGAGAATCCGCCGATATAGATCACGTGTTCGAGCTGGTCGAGCGTGGCCAGCCGGTCGGTGAAACTGAGCTGGAAATCCGAGAAGATGTCGTCCTCGACAAAGCGGAAGTTGTGCCGGCGTGCAAGCTCCAGCAACCGGAATGCCACCGGTGGTGCCAGGGTCGATCCCGTGGGGTTTTGCAGCACGCTGTTGGTGAAGAACAGCTTGGGCTTGTGTTCGCGCAAAAGCCGTTCGCAGGCCTCGGGATCAGGGCCGTTTGGCGTGTGCGGTACGCCCACCAGCTGCACGCCGTGCATGCGCAGCAGGCCAAACAGGTTGTAGTAGCCGGGGTCTTCCACAAAGACCGTATCGCCGGGCTTGAGCAGGTGCCGCACGATAAGGTCGAGTGCCTGGCTGGCACCCGAGGTGATCAGGATCTGCGACAGTTCGGCCTGGATGCCCACCTGCCGCACGCGCGTCAGCACCTGCTTGCGCAGCGCGGGATGCCCGAGCGGCGTAGCGTAGTGAATCACGCTGTCGATATCGTGCCGCGTGATATGGCGGATCGCCTGCGTCAGGCCTTCCACGTCGCGCCATTCCTCGGGCACGAAGCCACCCGCCAGCTTCAGCATGCCGCTGGGATGGTGGAACTGGTCGATGATATGCAGCGACAGGTCTTCGGCGAGGCTTGGGTCCGACCATCCGCGGCCGCTGCGACCGGCCAGCGCGCTGTCCGCCACATAGAAGCCCGAGCCCTGGCGCGAGGCGACCAGTCCTTGGGAGACCAGCCGGTCATAAGCCTCGATGACCGGAAAGCGGCTGATCTTGTGCTCGGCGGCCAGTGCGCGGATCGATGGCAGGCGCGCGCCGGGCGTGGCTTCGCGCGAACTGATCCACGATTTCACGCCAAGCACGATCTGCTCGGTCAGTGGCACGCCGGTGGAAGAGTCGAGGATGAGCTTCATGGGTGTCGGATGCGGCAACTGTCAGTAAAAACTACTGAACAGTTCAACCAAAACTGTTCGGAACTGTGCATGGGATTGTAGATCGCGCCATGAATAATGGAAGCGTGGCGCAGCGCCCCCCTTTTATCGCTCATGGCATTGATCCAGAGCGGCTGCGCCGGGCAAGACAAGGAGACGCCCATGCGTGAACTCAGGACTTTCGAACTTGATGAACCGGGCCGGCCTGTTAGCTGGCGCGCGCGCCACGGCCAAAGCGTGACCGCGCTGGAAGGCCGCCTGTGGCTGACCGTGGAAGGGCAGGTTGCCGACATCTGGCTGCGCCCTGGCGACGTGTACGCGCTGGTCGAAGGCGAGCGTGTCTGGTTGTCCGGAGAAGCGCCAACGGCGCGCTTCCTGCTGACCGAAACGCCGGCGCCGTGGTCGTTGCGCCGTGGCGTGTACCTGGCACGTCAACTGATGCGCCGCTGGAACGGGCGCAAGACCGATGCGTTTGGCGATTGCCCCCAGGCCAGCGCCTGACCGATTCTCTCTCCCTGCCTCGTGATCCGGAGGCCGCTTCCATGACATTCCTGCGGGAGTGTGCGGCCACCGGGCTCTTTTTCCATCCGCTTTGCCGTGCGACGATGCATCTGGTGACGATCGGTGCTTTCCCGCGTCCCTGGACTTACGTTAACGTAAACGTCATATAATCGTCCGGCCCCTGTCAGTGCGGTCGTCAGAACCGCCAACGGGTGGCAGCCAGCCACATAACAGAGCGGTGGAGACAATGACTGATCTTTCGGATGTGAGCAGGACGGCGGCCGCCAAATCCCAGGCGAGCGCCGGCAGCGGCCCGGCCAACAAGGTGCGCTTTGTCACTGCGGCGTCGCTGTTCGACGGCCATGACGCGTCGATCAACATCATGCGGCGCATTCTTCAGTCGCATGGCTGCGAGGTGATCCACCTCGGCCACAACCGCTCGGTACATGAAGTGGTGACCGCCGCGCTCCAGGAGGACGTGCAGGGCATTGCCATCTCGAGCTACCAGGGCGGCCATGTCGAATACTTCAAATACATGATCGATCTGCTGCGCGAGCACGGCGGCGAACACATCCAGGTGTTCGGCGGCGGCGGCGGCGTGATCGTGCCCGATGAAATCCGCGAACTGCAGGCTTATGGCGTGGCCCGGATCTATAGCCCGGAGGATGGCCAGCGCATGGGCCTGGCCGGCATGATCGCGGACATGGTGCAGCGTTGCGATATCGACCTGACCGGCTACGCACCGACCGCGCTCGACGGCGTGTCAAGCGGCGACCGCCGCGCGCTGGCGCAACTGATTACCGCGCTGGAGAACGGCAGCGCTGCGCCGTCGCTGGTCAGCGCGCTCCACGACCAGGCCCGGACCGCGACCACGCCGGTACTTGGCATCACCGGTACTGGCGGTGCCGGCAAGTCGTCATTGACCGACGAACTGATTCGCCGCTTCCGCCTGGACCAGCAGGATGCGCTGTCGATCGCCGTGATCTCGATCGATCCGTCGCGCCGCAAATCGGGCGGCGCCTTGCTGGGCGACCGCATTCGCATGAATGCGATCAATCATCCGAACATCTTCATGCGTTCACTGGCAACGCGCGAAGCGGGCTCTGAAATCTCGCAGGCCCTGCCTGACGTGATCGCCGCCTGCAAGGCCGCGCGCTTCGACCTGGTGATCGTGGAAACCTCGGGCATCGGGCAAGGCGACGCGGCCATCGTGCCGCACGTCGATCTGTCGCTATATGTGATGACCCCCGAGTTCGGCGCGGCCAGCCAGCTCGAGAAGATCGACATGCTCGATTTTGCCGACTTCGTGGCCATCAACAAATTTGACCGCAAGGGCGCGCAGGACGCGTGGCGCGACGTGGCCAAGCAGGTGCAGCGCAACCGCGAGCAATGGCACAGCAACCCCGACGAGATGCCGGTCTATGGCACGCAAGCATCACGCTTCAACGACGATGGCGTGACCATGCTCTACCAGGGGCTGGTCCAGGCTTTGTCGGCGCGCGGGCTGGTGCTCAGGCCTGGCGTGCTGCCGCAACTGACGGGACGCATTTCCACGGGCCAGAACGTGATCGTGCCACCCGCGCGCAGCCGCTATCTGGCCGAACTGGCCGATACCGTGCGGGCTTACCATCGCCGTGTGGCCGGGCAAAGCAAGCTGGCACGCGAGCGCCAGCAGTTGCGCGCGGCACGCGCCATGCTGAAGTCCGCCGGCAAGGATGCAGACGGGCAGGCGCTGGAAACCCTGGCCACCGAGCGTGACGCGTCGCTGGGCAGCGTCGAACGCAAGCTGCTGGCGATGTGGCCGCAAATGCAGGCCGCCTACGGTGGTGACGAGTACGTCGTGAAGATTCGCGACAAGGAGATCCGCACCGGGCTGATCACGACCACGCTGTCGGGCACCAAAGTGCGCAAGGTCGTGCTGCCACGCTTCGAGGATGAAGGCGAAATCCTGCGTTGGCTGATGCGCGAGAACGTGCCGGGCAGCTTTCCGTACACCGCCGGCGTGTTTGCCTTCAAGCGCGAGGGCGAGGATCCCACGCGCATGTTTGCGGGCGAAGGCGATGCATTCCGCACCAACCGCCGCTTCAAGCTGGTGTCGGAAGGCATGGATGCCAAGCGGCTCTCAACCGCGTTCGACTCGGTCACGCTGTATGGCGAAGATCCGCATGAGCGTCCGGACATCTACGGCAAGGTGGGCAACTCCGGCGTATCGATTGCCACGCTCGAAGACATGAAGGTGCTCTATGACGGCTTCGACCTGACCAGCCCCAGCACGTCGGTGTCGATGACGATCAACGGCCCGGCGCCGACCATCCTGGCGATGTTCATGAACACCGCGGTCGACCAGAACCTGGACCGGTTCCGCGCCGACAACGCTCGCGAACCCACCGCCGACGAGGAGTCCAAGATTCGCGCCTGGGTGCTGCAGAACGTGCGCGGCACGGTGCAGGCCGATATCCTCAAGGAGGATCAGGGCCAGAACACCTGCATCTTCTCGACCGAGTTTTCGCTGAAGGTGATGGGCGATATCCAGGAGTATTTCGTCCATCACCAGGTGCGCAATTTCTATTCGGTGTCGATCTCTGGCTATCACATCGCCGAGGCCGGCGCGAACCCGATCTCGCAACTGGCTTTTACGTTGGCCAACGGCTTCACCTACGTGGAGGCGTACCTTGCGCGCGGCATGCACATCGACGACTTCGCGCCCAACCTGTCGTTCTTCTTCTCGAACGGCATGGACCCCGAGTACAGCGTGCTGGGCCGCGTCGCACGCCGCATCTGGGCGGTGACCATGCGCGACAAGTATGGTGCAAACGATCGCAGCCAGAAACTCAAGTACCACATCCAGACTTCGGGCCGCTCGCTGCATGCACAGGAAATCGACTTCAACGATATCCGCACCACGCTCCAGGCGCTGATCGCGATCTACGACAATTGCAATTCGCTGCACACCAATGCCTACGACGAAGCGATCACCACGCCCACGGGCGAATCGGTGCGCCGCGCGCTGGCCATCCAGCTGATCATCAATCGCGAGTGGGGCGTGGCAAAGTGCGAGAACCCGAACCAGGGCAGCTTCCTGATCGAGGAACTGACCGACCTCGTGGAAGAAGCCGTGTTGCAGGAGTTCGAACGCATTGCCGAACGCGGCGGCGTGCTCGGAGCGATGGAAACGGGCTACCAGCGCGGCAAGATCCAGGAAGAGTCGCTGTACTACGAGCAGCTCAAGCACGACGGCACGCTGCCGATCATTGGCGTCAATACCTTCCGCAATCCGAATGGCGACCCCACGCCACAAACGCTGGAACTGGCGCGTTCGAGCGAGGACGAGAAGCAGAGCCAGTTGAGCCGCCTGGCGGAATTCCAGGGCAGCCATGCGCCGGATGCGACAGCTATGCTCGACCGCCTGCGCCAGGCCGTGATCGATAACGGTAACGTGTTCGCGGTGCTGATGGATGCGGTGCGCGTGTGCTCGCTGGGGCAGATCACGCACGCGTTGTTCGAAGTTGGCGGGCAATACCGTCGCAACATGTAGCCGGAGACAGTTCACGCGGCGGGGCGCTGGGGCTACACTCTTCGTTCCGCCGCAAGCCGGACCCATCTCCGAGACATTCATGCAAGCCGAGTACGACAGCAACAATATCTTTGCCCGCATCCTGCGTGGCGAACTCCCGTGCTTCAAGATCTACGAGGACGCGGATGCTATCGCGTTCCTGGACATCATGCCCCAATCCGACGGTCATGCGCTGGTGGTGCCGAAGGAGGCTGCGGTGGATCTGTTCGGCCTTTCCGAGGCCGGTGCGGCCGCGGCCATCCGCGTCACGCAGATCGTCGCGCGCGGCGTACGCGAAGCATTCCAGCCGGACGGCGTGGTGATCAGCCAGTTCAATGGCGCGGCAGCCGGGCAGACCGTGCCGCACGTGCACTTCCATATCGTGCCGCGCTACACCGACCAGGCCCTGCGCGGTCACGCGCGCCAGCAACAGGACATGGCAGTGCTCAAGCAGCACGCCGAACGGGTGGTGGCTGCGCTGGCGAAGCTGCAGGCGTGAGCCCCCGAATCGAAACGAATCTCTGACAAAGCAAGGAAGCGAGACATGGCAATCAAGACAGTGGGCATCGTAGGTGCCGGCACGATGGGCAACGGCATTGCGCAGGCATGCGCGGTGGCGGGCCTAGATGTGGTGATGGTGGATATCAGCGAGGCGGCGGTACAGAAAGGCGTTGCCACCGTGGCGTCGAGCCTGGACCGGCTGATCAAGAAGGAAAAGGCCACCGAAGCCGACAAGGCCGCCGCGCTGTCGCGTATCCATGGCAGCACGTCGTATGAGGATCTGAAGCGCACCGACATCGTGATCGAGGCTGCCACCGAGAACTACGATCTCAAGGTCAAGATCCTGAAACAGATCGATGCCATCGTCGGCCCCGACGTGATCGTGGCTTCGAACACCTCGTCGATCTCGATCACGAAGCTCGCCGCGGTGACCTCGCGCGCCGATCGTTTCATCGGCATGCATTTCTTCAACCCGGTGCCGATGATGGCGCTGGTGGAACTGATTCGCGGCCTGCAGACCAGCGATGCCGCGCATGCCGATGTGGAAGAGCTGGCGAAGCAACTGGGCAAGTATCCGATCACGGTCAAGAACAGCCCGGGCTTCGTGGTCAATCGCATTCTCTGCCCGATGATCAACGAGGCATTCTGCGTGCTTGGCGAAGGCCTGGCATCGCCAGAAGAAATCGACGAAGGCATGAAGCTCGGCTGCAACCATCCGATCGGCCCGCTGGCACTGGCCGACATGATCGGCCTGGACACCATGCTGGCCGTGATGGAAGTGCTGTACACCGAGTTCGCGGATCCGAAATATCGCCCGGCGATGCTGATGCGCGAGATGGTTGCCGCAGGGTACCTGGGCCGCAAGACCGGCCGCGGCGTGTACGTGTACTCGAAGTAAGGATGTATTTTTCTCCCCTCTCCCGCATGGCGGGAGAGGGGCCGGGGGAGAGGGCCCGGCGGTTCAAATTGCGATAACCGGCAAGCAGAACCTCGATGCCCTCACCCCCAACCCCTCTCCCACTTCGCGGGAGAGGGGAGCAAAACAGTGCTACTCGCCGTACTGTCGCAACCCTTCCAGATCGAGTACCTCGATCACGCCATAGTCCACGCGCACCAGCCCCTGCTGCTCCAGCACCTTGAGTGCCTGGTTTGCGCGTTGCCGTGAAATCCCCGCCAACAAGCCGATCTCTTCCTGCGAGATCTCCAGCGTCTTGCCGATGCCGGGATACAGATGCTCATTGAACAGTGACGACACCGCACGCGCCACGCGTGAATCGATGTCGAGCAGGCGTTCGTATTCCACCGCCGCGATGAATTGTCCAAGGCGCTCGTTGAACTGCATCAGCAGGAAGCGCGTAAAAGGCAGGCTGGTATCCAGCAACCACTGAAAAGTGTCGCGCGGCACGAAAGCAATGTGCGAGCGGCGCAGCGCCATCACGTCGTACTTGCGGATCTCGGATTTGAGCACGGCGCCTTCGCCGAACCAGCCGCCCTGCGGCACGCCCGTGAACGTGACTGACTTGCCGGATGGCGACACCGTGGTGATCTTGACGATGCCTTCGACCACGCCAAGCCAGTGCTCGGCCATTTCACCCTTGTGACAGACGTAGTCGCCTTGTGCGTACTCACGCACGGTGGTCACGCGTTTGACACGCTCGCGTTGTTCGGGGCTCAGGTCGACGGCCCAGGCGCTGCGGTCGATGAATTCGTGGTCTGAAGCGGTACGCATCGGACTCCCGTAGGGATTAACCCGGAATTGTCGCCGGCGCGACAACCCGGGGGGATGGCATCGGCTATCTTACGATCACACGGAACCGGCCCTGCCAGCAGTCCTCACCCAACAAGGCAAGGCGGGCGTGATGCGGTGCGGCAATGCCGTGCTGGCAAACGCCCAGTATAGCGACCGGTCTGGCGGCTTGATACCCGGCATGGCACCTACGCCATCCGCAGGGGAGAGGAGACAGCGATGCAGGAATCGTCGGCAACGACCTTCCCGCGATGGCTGCTGGCGCATGCCACGCAGCGGCCCGACCATCCGGCCTATCGCGAGAAGGATCTCGGTATCTGGCAGACCTACAACTGGTCACAGGCCGCGCGCGAAGTGCGGGCCCTGGCCTGCGGCCTGGCGGCGCTGGGTTTCCGCCGTGGCATGAACCTCGCAGTGGTGGGTGACAACCGTCCGCGTCTTTACTGGGCGATGACCGCCGCGCAAGCGCTCGGTGGCGTACCGGTGCCGCTATACCAGGACGCCATCGCCAACGAGATGGTCTACGTGCTGGACGACGCCGAGATCGAGTTCGCGATCGTCGAGGACCAGGAGCAGGTCGACAAGCTGCTGGAGGTGGAGTCGCAACTTTCCACACGCGGACGCGCGGTACGGCATCTGGTCTATGAAGACCCGCGCGGCTTGCGCGATTACGATCATCCGACGCTGCTGTCGTATGAACGCGTGCAGGAAATCGGCCGCGAATACGACCAGGCGAACCCTGGTTTCTTCGACGCGCAGGTGCAGGCGGGCATGCCTGACGACACGGCGATCATTCTCTATACGTCGGGTACCACGGGCAAGCCGAAGGGCGTGTGCCATTCCCATGCGGGCCTGATCGGCGCCGCGCGCAACGGTTGCCAGTTCGATGGCCTCGGTCCCGATGACGACGTACTGTCATACCTGCCGATGGCATGGGTTGGCGACAACCTGTTTTCCTACGCACAGGCCATGGTGGCCGGGTTCACCGTGAACTGTCCCGAGTCGCGTGAAACCGTGATGACCGATTTGCGCGAGATCGGGCCGACCTACTACTTTGCACCACCGCGCATCTATGAAGGCCTGCTTACGCAAGTCATGATCCGCATGGAAGATGCGGGCTGGCTCAAGCGCAAGCTGTTCCACTGGGCCATGAACGTGGCGCGCCGCTGCGGTGCGGACATCCTCGACAAGCGTGGCGTACCGCTGCTGGAACGCATGCGCTACGCGTTGGGCGAAGTGCTGGTCTATGGCCCGCTGCGCAATGTGCTGGGCATGAGCCGGATCCGCGTGGGCTATACGGCTGGAGAGGCGATTGGACCCGACCTGTTCCGCTTCTACCGGTCGATTGGCGTCAACCTGAAACAGTTTTACGGCCAGACCGAAACCTGCGCGTATGTGTGCCTGCAGCCGGACGGCCAGGTCAAGTTCGACTCTGTCGGTCCCGCCGCGCCCGGCATGGAGATTCGTATCGCCGACAACGGCGAAGTGCTGGTGCGTGGCGTTGGACTGCTCAAGGCTTACTACAAGCGCGACGACGCTACACGCGAGGCGATCAATGACGAGGGCTATTTCATGACCGGCGACGCCGGCGTGATCGACGCCGACGGGCACCTGAAGATCATCGATCGCGCCAAGGACGTGGGCAAGCTTGCCGATGGCTCGATGTTCGCGCCCAAGTACATCGAGAACAAGCTCAAGTTCTTCCCGTACATCAAGGAAGCGGTGGCGTTCGGTACCGACCGCGAACACGTCTGCGCGTTCATCAATATCGACTTCGATGCGGTCGGCAACTGGGCCGAACGCCGGCACCTGCCGTACGCGGGCTATGTCGATCTGGCCGGCCAGCCCGACGTGATCGCGATGATTGCCGAGTGCGTGGAGCAGGTGAATGCCGATCTGGTTAACGACGCGATGCTGGCCGGCTCCCAGGTCGCGCGCTTCCTGATCCTGCACAAGGAACTGGACCCCGATGACGATGAACTGACGCGCACGCGCAAGGTGCGGCGCGGCTTTATTGCCGAGAAATACGGCGTGCTGGTTGACGCGCTCTATGCGGGGCGCGCCGAGCAGTTTATCGATACGCGCGTGAAATTCGAGGATGGCCGCGAAGGCAGTGTCTCGGCCACGCTGAAGCTGGTGGACGTGAAGCGCTTTCCGCCCGCGGGCGGTGCGCGCGCGGCTTGAGACACGGAGGCGCACAGCATGACGGTAACCCAGACAGCGTGGCAGGGCGGCATGGCGCGCGTGGATGCCACGGGCGCGATGGTATCGCCCGGCACCATTACGCCACCGGGACGCGCGGAAGGCGCGCCTGACGACAGCGTGCGCACCGGCGACGCCCATCAGCCCGACACCACCGCACGCACGCATACGCGTGGCGATGTGATCCTGGACCTGCAGAACATCTCGCTATCGTTTGGCGGCGTCAAGGCACTGACCGATATCTCGTTCGATGTCTGCGAACACGAGATCCGAGCCATCATCGGCCCGAATGGCGCCGGCAAGAGTTCGATGCTGAACGTGATCAATGGCGTCTATCACCCGCAGCAGGGCCGCATCGTGTTTCGCGGCCAGGAGCGCCGCCAGATGCATCCGACCGCGGCCGCACGCCAGGGTATCGCGCGCACGTTCCAGAACATTGCGCTGTTCAAGGGCATGACCGTGCTCGACAACATCATGACGGGCCGCAACACGCAGTTCCGTACCGGACTGTTCGCGCATGCGCTCTGGTGGGGCCCGGCACGCGCCGAGGAAATGCGCCATCGCCGCAAGGTCGAGGAAGTGATCGACTTCCTGGAAATCCAGGCCATCCGCAAGACGCCGGTGGGACGCCTGCCGTATGGCCTGCAAAAGCGTGTGGAGCTGGCGCGCGCACTGGCGGCCGAGCCGTCGATGCTGCTGCTCGACGAACCGATGGCGGGCATGAACGTGGAAGAAAAGCAGGACATGTGCCGCTTTATCCTGGACGTCAACCAGCAGTTCGGCACCACCATCGTACTGATCGAACACGATATGGGCGTGGTGATGGATATCTCGGATCGCGTGGTGGTGCTCGACTACGGCAAGAAGATCGGCGACGGCACGCCTGCAGAGGTCAAGTCGAATCCCGATGTAATCCGCGCCTACCTGGGCACCTCGCACTGAGCACACCGAAAGGCAAGCGACGATGACCTTCTTCTTTGAAATCCTGATCGGTGGCCTGCTCTCGGGACTGATGTACTCGCTGGTGGCGCTTGGCTTCGTGCTGATCTACAAGGCTTCCGGCGTGTTCAACTTCGCGCAGGGTGCGATGGTCTACTTTGCCGCACTGGCGGTGGTAGGGCTGATGGACAAGGGCATGCCGATGTGGGCCGCGGTGATCGGTGCGTTCATCGTCATGATCATCGTCGGCATGAGCACCGAGCGCTTCGTGCTGCGCAAGCTCGTCAACCAGCCGCCGATCACGCTGTTCATGGCCACCATCGGATTGTCGTTTTTCCTGGAAGGCCTGGGGCCGCTGCTGTTCGGCAACGAAGTGCGGCCGATCCAGCTTGGCATCGTCGACGAGCCGATCGAGGCAATCCTGACGAAGTTCAATATCGTGGTGTCGAAGTTCGACCTCGCCGCCGCGCTGATTGCCGCAGTGCTGGTGGCCGTGCTCGCGCTGTTCTTCCAGTACACCAAGGTGGGCCGTGCGCTGCGTGCGGTGGCCGACGATCACCAGGCGGCGTTGTCGCTGGGCATCCCGCTGCAGAACATCTGGGCCATCGTCTGGGGCGTGGCGGGCTTTGTCGCGCTGGTGGCGGGCATGCTGTGGGGCTCGCGCAATGGCGTGCAGTTCGCGCTGACGCTGACGGCGCTCAAGGCGCTGCCCGTGCTGATCCTGGGCGGCTTCACCTCGGTGCCGGGCGCCATCGTTGGCGGGCTCATCATCGGCGCATCGGAGAAGCTGGCGGAGATCTACATCCCGCCGGTGTTCCAGTCGGTGTTCGGCGGCAATTTCGGGGGAATCGAGGGCTGGTTCCCGTATGTGTTCGCGTTACTGTTCCTGCTGGTCAGGCCCGAAGGCCTGTTCGGCGAGAAACATATCGACCGCGTCTGACGGGAGTCCGCCATGCTCTACCGCGAATCCGGCCAGTTCAAGACCAGCTACGTTGCCGACAGCCAGATCTTCCCGATCCGGCAGGACCGAATCTTCTTCGCGCTGCTGTTGGCGGTGGCGTTCGTCGTGATTCCATTCACGGGCAGCGAGTACTGGTTCAACGCCATCCTGACGCCGTTCCTGATCTTTTCGCTGGCTGCGCTCGGGCTCAATATCCTGACCGGCTATGCCGGCCAGCTGTCGCTGGGTACCGCGGCATTCATGGCTGTCGGCGCCTATGCCGCGTACAACTTCCAGCTACGGATCGAAGGCATCCCGGTGTTGCTGACGTTCATCCTGGCCGGGTTCTCGGCGGCGCTGGTGGGTGTGGCGTTCGGGTTGCCGTCGTTGCGGATCAAGGGCTTCTATCTGGCCGTGGCGACACTGGCCGCGCAGTTCTTCGTGGTGTGGGCGCTGACGAAGTTTCCGTGGTTGTCGAACAATAGCTCGTCCGGGGTGATCACGGCGCAGCGTCTGGACCTGTTCGGCATGCCGATCGATACCCCGGTGAAGAAGTATTTGTTCGTGCTGGGCATCGTCACCGTGCTGGCGCTGCTCGCCAAGAATCTCGTGCGCTCCGCCACGGGCCGCGCGTGGATGGCGGTGCGCGACATGGACGTGGCAGCCGAGGTGATCGGCATCCCGCTGATGCGCACCAAGCTGCTGGCATTCGCGGTCAGTTCGTTCTATTGCGGCGTGGCCGGCGCACTCTATGCATTCTGCTATCTCGGTTCGGTTGAGCCGGACGGCTTTTCGCTGGACTTGTCGTTCCGGATCCTGTTCATGATCATCATCGGCGGCGTGGGCAGCATCCTTGGATCGTTCCTGGGTGCCGCGTTCATCCTGCTGCTGCCGATCTTCCTGGACAACGTGCTGCCGGCCCTGGCAGCGCTGCTGCACCTGCCATTCACCAATGCCACGGTGTCGCATATCCAGTTGATGGTGTTCGGTGCGCTGATCATCTTCTTCCTGATTGTCGAGCCGCACGGACTGGCGCGGCTCTGGCAGATCGCCAAGGAGAAGCTGCGCCTGTGGCCATTCCCGCATTAGGTTTCCCCGAGTCTTTCCCATAACAATGCCCTTTCGAGGGGAAGGAGACTGTGATGACAACCGTGTTTCGCAATGTGCAGCGCGCCGCCCTGGTGGTCAGCGTCGCGGCTGCCCTGCTGGCGCCCGCTTTGCCGGCGCTGGCGCAGGCCAATGACCAGTTTGTTGCGCTGCCAAGCTATCGCGTGGGTCCCTATGGCTCGAACGGGCAGTCGTTCTATGGCGGCTTTGTCGACTACCTGAACTACGTCAATCTCAAGGACGGCGGCGTCAACGGCGTGAAGCTGTCGTGGGAAGAGTGCGAGACCGAGTACAACAACGCCAAGGGCGTCGAGTGCTACGAGCGCCTGAAAGCCAAGAACGGCACCAGCAAGGGTACCGCGTACCACACCATGTCCACGGGCATTTCATATGCGCTGGTGGACAAGACCTCGGCTGACAAGGTGCCGCTGGTGATGATGGGTTATGGACGCACCGATGCGGTCGATGGTTCGGTGTTCCCATACGCATTCCCGCTGGTCACGACCTACCAGATGCAGGTGTCGGCCATCGTGAAGTTCCTGGCCTCGAAGAACGGCGGATCGCTGGCGGGCAAGAAGATCGTCTACCTGTATCACGACTCGGCATATGGCAAGGAGCCGATCGTGGCGCTCGAGGCCGAGGCCAAGCTCGGCAAGTTCAACCTGGTCGAGATTCCGGTGGCGCATCCGGGCAACGAGCAGGGCGCGCAATGGCTCAAGATCCGGCAGGAGAACCCGGACTACGTGATCTTCTGGGGCTGGGGCGTAATGAACCAGACCGCGCTGAAGGCGGCGCAGAAGGTCGGCTTCTCGCGCGACAAGATGATTGGCTCCTGGTGGGCCGGGTCGGAAGAGGACACCGTGCCGGCCGGCGATGCGGCCAAGGGCTATATGAGCGCGACGTGGAACGTGTCCGGCAAGAGCGTGCCGCTGATCGCCGATATCGAGAAGGTGGTCTACGGTGCTGGCAAGGGCAATATGCAGGACAAGAACAAGGTCGGCTCGGTGCTCTATAACCGCGGCGTATCGGCAGCGGTGGTCACCGTTGAAGCGATCCGCGTGGCGCAGGGCAAGTTCGGCAAGGGCAAGGTGATGACCGGCGACGACATGCGCTGGGCCTTCGAGAACCTGAACCTGACCAGCGCGCGGCTTCAGCAACTGGGTGCCACGGGTCTGCTGCCAGAGATCAAGACCAGCTGCGACAACCACGAAGGCTCGGGCAAGGTGAAGATCCAGCAGTGGGACGGCAGCAAGTGGGTGGTGGTGTCGGACTGGATCGAAGGCAACAAGAACCTGATCCACCCGCTATTCAAGGCCACGGCCGCGCAATACGCGAAAGAGAAAGGCATCACGCCAGCGTGCATGAAGTCGTAGAGAGTAATGGTGGTTTTCTCCCCTCTCCCGCGCGCGGGAGAGGGGCGGGGGAGAGGGCCAGGCGGTTCAATCACCGACACGTCGCAACTTGAACCTCAATGCCCTCACCCCCAACCCCTCTCCCGCCGTGCGGGAGAGGGGAGCAAACACACAGGGAAAAGAGACATGACCCTTCTCTCCATCAACAATATCGAAGTCATCTACGATCACGTGATCCTGGTGCTCAAGGGCGTCTCGCTGGACGTGCCGGAAGGCCGGATCGTGGCGTTGCTGGGGGCCAACGGCGCAGGCAAGACCACCACGCTGAAGGCGATTTCCAACCTGCTCCATGCCGAGCGTGGCGATGTCACCAAGGGCTCGATCGAGTTTCGCGGCCAGCGCGTGGATCAGTTGACGCCCAACGACCTGGTCAAGCGCGGCGTGATCCAGGTGATGGAGGGGCGCCACTGCTTCGCGCACCTGACCATCGAGGAAAACCTGCTGACGGGCGCCTACACCCGTGGCTTGTCGCGCGCGGAAACGCGTGACGAACTTGAAAAGATCTACGGTTACTTTCCGCGCCTGAAGACGCGCCGCAAGTCACAGGCTGGCTATACCTCTGGCGGCGAGCAGCAGATGTGCGCGATTGGCCGGGCCATGATGGCCAAGCCGTCGATGATCCTGCTCGACGAGCCGTCGATGGGACTGGCGCCGCAGATCGTGGAAGAGATCTTCGAGATCGTGCGCGGCCTGAATGCACGTGAGAACGTGAGCTTCCTGCTGGCCGAGCAGAACACCATGGTGGCGCTGCGCTATGCGGACTACGGCTATATCCTCGAGAACGGCCGCGTGGTAATGGATGGCGATGCCGAATCGCTGCGCACCAACGAGGACGTCAAGGAATTCTATCTGGGCGTGGCCGCCAACGATGCCGAGGATGGCGCGCGCAAATCATTCCGTGACGTGAAGAGCTATCGCCGCCGCAAACGCTGGCTGGCCTGATTTTCCGAGGCACCGACATGGCTGAATATTTCGATTCGCTGGAAACGCGTGCACCCGCGGAACGCGAAGCCGCACTGCTGGCTGCGGTGCAGCGGCAGGTGGCGCATGCCCAGGCGCATGCGCCGTACTTCGCCGAGATATTGTGTGATTTCGACGCGCGCGAGATTGTCTCGCGCGACACGTTGGCATTACTGCCGGTCACACGCAAATCCGACCTGGCCGCGCGGCAGCGCATGGCGCCGCCGTTGGGCGGGCTTAATGCTACCGCGCTCGGCGGACTGCGCCACGTATTCCAGTCGCCGGGGCCGATTCATGAACCCGACGGTTTTGCCGCCGACTGGTGGCGCACCGCGCGCGCGATGTTTGCGGCGGGCTTTCGTGCCGGAGAGCTCGTCTACAACACGTTCTCGTATCACTTCACGCCGGCCGGCATGATGATGGAATCTGGCGCACACCGGCTCGGTTGTTGTGTATTCCCGGCCGGCGTGGGGCAGACCGAATCGCAGGTACAGGCATTGGCCAGTCTGCAACCTTCGGCGTATGCGGGCACGCCATCATTCCTGAAACTGCTGGTCGAACGCGGCGGCGAAATGGGGCTTCCCTGCGGCAGCCTGACCAAGGCGCTGGTGTCTGGCGAAGCGTGCCCGCCCGCATTGCGTGCATGGTTGCACGATCACGGCATCACTGCGCGGCAGATGTATGGCA
This sequence comes from uncultured Cupriavidus sp., assembly GCA_963543405.1. Lineage (GTDB taxonomy): Bacteria > Pseudomonadota > Gammaproteobacteria > Burkholderiales > Burkholderiaceae > Cupriavidus. The sequence goes on along the minus strand of CAUUBQ010000045.1, from coordinate 18,538 downwards.
CGGCGGACCTGGGGCTGATTGCCTATGAAACCGAGGGCGGTGACGGTTGGGTGGTCGACGAAGGCGTGCTGGTGGAAATCGTCGAACCCGGCGGTTCGAAGCCGATGCCCGAGGGCGAAACCGGCGAGGTGGTGGTCACGGTGCTTGGCAATGGCGACTATCCGTTGATCCGCTTTGGCACTGGCGACCTGTCGGCCATCGTTGCCGATTCGACGCATCTGGCCAGCCCGTGCGGCCGTACCAATATCCGTCTGAAAGGCTGGCTGGGTCGTGCGGACCAGGCCACCAAGGTCAAGGGCATGTTCGTTCATCCGGGGCAGGTGGCCGATGTGGTGCGGCGCCATCCCGAGATCCGCGCTGCACGGCTGGTGGTCACCGGCACGGTGGGTGCCGACGTGATGACGTTGCACTGCGATGCCACGCGCGACGATGAGGGGTTGGCGCGAGCCGTGGCCGACTCGATGCGCGAGGTAATGCGCCTGCGTGGCGAAGTGAGCTTTGTCGCGGCCGGAACGTTGCCGCAGGACGGCAAGGTGATCGAGGACGCGCGGCGCTACGACTGAGAGGACTGGTCGCCGGTATCGGGGTAGCCACCGCGAGGCCGGGTTGGCAAGCGGACCATCCAGACCGTGACGGCCAGTCCGATCGCCAGCAAGGTCAGCGACGATACCGGCCGCGCACGCAGCAGCCATGCGGTGGTACCCATTGACAGCCACATCATGGATAGCGCCAGGCATTTGGCGCGAAACGGAATGCTGCGATGGGCCTGCCAGTCGCGCACGAGCGGCCCGAAGCGCTCGTGCGTGATCAGCCAGTGGTGGAATTTCTCCGACCCGCGCGCGAAGCACGCCGCCGCTAGCAGCACGAAAGGCGTGGTCGGCAGCAACGGCAGGAAGATGCCGATGATGCCGAGCACCAGGCTCAGCACGCCGCAAGTGACCCAGAACGCGCGGATTGCGCGTTCGCGGTGCGTCAGCGTTTCAGGCTGGCCGGTTCGGAGGAGCGGGCTTTCGCGGTCGGAAGGTTGCAACGGTTCGGGGGCAAAGGGCGGAAATCGCCCTTATGCTACCAGTCCCAGCCGGGCCCGCGCCGCCTCGTACTCGGTCTTCATGCGCGCCACGATCTCGCCGGCGCTCGGAATGTCATGGATCTGGCCCACACCCTGGCCTGCACCCCAGATGTCCTTCCATGCCTTGGTCTTCGAGCTGCCGCTCGAAAAATCCATCTTGCTCTTGTCGGCCACCGGCAGGTTCTCCGGATCGAGCCCGGAATTCATGATGCTTTCGCGGATGTAGTTGCCGTGCACCCCGGTGAACAGGTTGGTGTAGATGATGTCCGATGCGGCCGAGCTCGTGATCGACTGCTTGTACTCTTCGCTCGCGTGGCCTTCCTTCGATGCGATAAAGCGCGTGCCGACATAGGCAAAATCGGCGCCCATGGCCTGTGCGGCCAGCACGGCATCACCGGTCGCGATCGACCCCGAAAGTGCAATCGGGCCGTCGAAGATCTTGCGCACTTCACCCACGAGCGCGAATGGCGACAGCATCCCGGCATGGCCACCGGCCCCGGCAGCTACCAGGATCAGTCCGTCGACGCCGGCCTCGATGGCCTTCTCGGCATGGCGGATGCTGATTACGTCGTGCAGCACGATGCCGCCGTAGCTGTGCACCGCATCGATCATTTCCTTGGGCGGAGCACGCAGCGAAGTGATGAAGATCGGCACCTTGTGCTCGACGCAGACCTTGATGTCGTGCTCGAGGCGCGCGTTCGACGCATGCACGATCTGGTTCACTGCCACCGGACCCACTGGCTTGCCCGGGTTGGCCGCCTTGAACGCAGCCAGTTCCTCGTCGATCTGCGTCAGCCATTGGTCGAGCAATTCGGCAGGACGCGCATTGAGCGCGGGAAACGATCCGACGATGCCGGCCTTGCATTGCGCCAGCACCAGTTCCGGATAGCTGACGATAAACATCGGCGATGCGATGACGGGCAGGGCCAGGTTTTGCAGGGCGGTTGGAATATGTTTGGCGCCGGGCATGGTGTCTCCTCGATTCCTTGCAAGTGAACGAACTGAACGAACTGAACGATCGTTCGATTATAGGGAGTTTCGGATCGGTGTGGACTGGGGGTAGAGGTCGGCGTCTACGTGAGTTTGCGCCAAAAAAAAGCCCCGTCAAAAGAAGACGGGGCGATTACCACGAAGACTGATAAGAAGAGACGGTCAGACACCTGCCAATGCCTTACCGTGAGACGAATCTTAGTCGGCGTTTGTGACCACCAGAAGACAGCCCCAAACAATTCCGGAAAACCCTGATCAGACCTTTTCCAGCAGCAGTCCCTTCAGGTATTCACCTTCGGGGAACGCGGCAGACATCGGGTGATCGGTTCCCGCCGACAGCCGGCGCAGGATGCGGGCATCGGCGCGCGCATCGGTGACGGCACCGGCCACGATCTTGTGGAACAGTTCCATGCCGATCGCACCGGAACACGAGTACGTGAACAGCAGTCCGCCCGGTCGCAGCAACTGCATGCCGACCAGGTTGATTTCCTTGTAGGCGCGCGCGGCGCGGTCGATATGCTGGGCCGACGGGGCGAACTTGGGCGGGTCCAGCACGATCAGGTCGAACTGGCGGCCTTCGGCGCGGAATTCGCGCAGCATCTTGAACACATCGGCGTCGAGCCAGGTGGCGCGATCCGCATCGAAGCCGTTCAGCGACACATTGTTGGCCGCGATCTTGAGCGCTTCGCCCGACGAGTCGATCGACGTCACCGAGGTGGCACCGCCGCGTAGCGCAGCCAGCGAGAAACCGCCGGTGTAGCAGAAGCAGTTCAGGACCTCGCGGCCCTGTGCCAGGTCACCCACCAGCTTGCGGTTGTCGCGCTGGTCCACGTAGAAGCCGGTCTTGTGCCCGGTGCGCACGTCCACGTAGTAACGCACGCCATGCTCGGTCACCGACAGTTCGGGGTCCGGCTCCGCGCCAGCCAGCACGCCGGTCACGAGCGGCAGGCCCTCGCGCTGGCGTACCGCGGCGTCGGAGCGCTCGTAGACGTTCGGGCACCCGGTTTCCTTGACCAGTGCCTGGACCAGCGCATCCTTCCACTGTTCCACGCCCGCGGCATTGAACTGGCAGACCAGCTGGCCGGTTTCGCCCTGGCCGTAGTAGTCCACCACCAGGCCGGGCAGGCGGTCCGCTTCGCCGAAAATCAGGCGCACGGCGTCGGTGTCGCGCACCCAGCGCTGGCGATGCGCCACCGCGGCGGCCACGCGGCGCTTGAACAGCGCATGATCGACCGGCTCGTTTTCATCGAAGGTCCACACGCGGGCGCGGATCTGCGATTCGGGGCTGTAGGCGGCGCGCGCCAGGAAACGGCCATCCGCGCCACGGACGACCACGGTCGAGCCCGCCTCGCAGCGGCCTTCGGTGGAGGCGATGCCCGTGGCGTAGATCCACGGATGGCGCCGCAGCAGGGATTTTTCCTTGCCCGGCTTCAGGGTAATGACGTTCATGCGGTTACAGCACCACCTTGACCATCGGGTGCGATGTCAGCGTGCGATAGATTTCGTCGAGCTGTTCGCGGCTGGTGACCCATACGGTCACGGTCAGCCCGAGGTAGTTGCCGTTGCGCGACGGACGCATCTCCATCTTGCCGGCGTGGAAGTTCGGGTCGAATCCCTGGATCAGCGTCACGATGGCTTCGGCAAAGCCGTCCTGCATCGCGCCCATGACCTTGATCGGGAAGTCGCTCGGGTATTCGATCAGCGATTGCTCGGGCGGGATATCACCCAGGGTCTTCGGACCGTCGTTCGATTCTGTCGTCATCTGCAAACCTTACTTGCGCTTGAACCAGAGGCGGATCGTATCCCACAGGCGGCCGAAGAAGCCGGCCTCGGGTACTTCCTCGAGCGCCACCACCGGGAACTCGCCCACCTTGTTGGTGCCGTCCATCAGCTTGACCGTGCCCACCTGCTGGCCGGCGGCGATCGGTGCAATCAGCAACTCCTGGCGCTCCAGCACCGGCTTCAGGCGACCGCCCGTGCCCTTGGGCACCGTGACGAACGTCTCGTTGGCCACGCCGATCTTGATCGTGCCAGCCTTACCTTTGTAGATCTCGGGCGTGGCCAGCACCTGGCCCTTGTCGTACAGGCGCAGCGTGTCGAAGAACTGGAAGCCGTAGTTCAGGATCTTCAGGCTTTCCTGGGTACGGGTCTGCTCGGTGGCCGTGCCGATCACGATCGACACCAGGCGGCGCGAACCATTCGGCACGTTGGCCAGCGGACGCTGGGCCGACGAAACCAGGCAATAGCCGGCCGATTTGGTGTGGCCGGTCTTCACGCCGTCCACGGTCGGGTCGATATACAACAGCCGGTTGCGGTTGGGCTGCCTGATCTTGTTATAGGTGAACTCCTTCTGCGAGTACATTGCGTAGTACTCGGGGAAGTCCTTGATCAGCCGCGTGGTCAGCGTGGCCAGGTCCATCGCCGTGGTGTAGTGGTTCGGATCGGGCACGCCGTCGGTGTTCGTGAAGTGCGTGTTCTTCATGCCCATGCGCTGGGCCTCGCGGTTCATCATCGCGACGAAGCCTTCCTCGGAGCCGCCCACGGCCTCGGCCAGCGCCAGCGCGGCGTCGTTGCCCGACTGCACGATCAGGCCCATCAGCAGGTCCTGCACGCTGACCGGCTTGCCGGCCTCGATGAACATGCGCGACTCATCGCTTTTCACCTTGCGCACGATGTCGGTCGGCGTGATGGTCTGGTCCAGCGTCAGGCGCTTTTCCTTGAGCGCCTCGAACGCCAGGTAGGCGGTCATCAGCTTGGTCAGCGACGCAGGTTCGATGCGCAGGTCCGCATTCTGGGCAGCCAGGGCCTGGCCGCTGGTCACGTCGTACAGCATCCAGGACTTGGCGGCGACCTGCGGCATCGGCACGCCTTGCGCCAGGACGGCGGCGGGCGCGGCGGCTAGCGCGGTGGCGAGCGTCGCGGCAACGGCGACGGGGGCAAGGGCGGACACGAATCGCGGCGTGGCTCTGTTCAGCATGTGTAGTTATCCAACGAGAAAAAGTTTGCGCGGACGGGACGGTTCACCGTTCCCACGCGTTGACGACAAGCTGCTTGATCAGGTGCAGCTTGCGGTGGAAGAAATGGTCGGCGCCGGGAATCACGATGACCGGCAATTCCTGCGGGCGGGCCCAGTCGAGCACGCTGGCCAGTGGCACGGTGTCGTCCTGCTCGCCATGGATCACGATGGTATCGGCCGGCACGGTAGCCACATCCCAGCGGCTCGTGGCCGTGCCAACCAGTACCAGGCGCTGTGCCGCCTTGCCGGCTTCGGCCAGGCGGCGCGCCACGTGCGTCTGCACGAAGCTGCCGAACGAGAAACCGCCGAGCGCCAGCGGCAGCGTGGCCACATCGGCCGACCATGCGGTCTGCGTGCGCATCCAGTCGATCACGGCCAACAGGTCGTCCTGCTCGCCAATGCCCTGGTCGTGCTCGCCCGCCGTGCCGCCAACGCCCCGAAAATTCGGCCGCACCGTGGCATAGCCAAGCGCGACGAAGGTGCGCGCCAGCGTCTGGGCCACCTTGTTGTCCTTGGTGCCGGCAAACAGCGGGTGCGGATGCGCCACGAGCGCCAGGCCGCGCACGGCTTCGTTCTGCGGCAGATCGATCGAGATGTCGATGGCGCCGACGGGGCCGGCGATGGAGGTGACCTGGGTATGCGCGTTCATGGTGGCAGGGGCAGGGAACATCGGCACAACAAAAAACCGGGCATCGACCCGGCGCGGCTCGGCGGGTAACCGGATCAGCGATCCACCATCAGGCGCTCGACGGGCTTGCCGTTGACCAGATGGCTGTCGATGATCTCGTCGATGTCCTGCTCGTCGACGAAGGTGTACCAGACGGCCTCGGGGTAGACCACGAGTACCGGGCCAAGTTCACAACGGTTCAGGCACCCGGCCTTGTTGATCCGCACCCGGCCTTCGGCGCCCGCGATGCCCAGTTCCTTGCAGCGCTTCTTGGCGTATTCCTGCATGGCCTTGGCATTGTGGTCCGCGCAACAGGCCTTGCCGTCGTCGCGCTGGTTCAGGCAGAAGAAGACGTGGTGTTTGTAGAAGCTGCTCATGACGGCGAACTGGGATGGCGCGTGGCCGCCTGTGACGACGCAGTGTCAGGCGCGGCATGGCCGTATGGATTCGGAAGCTCGGAATTATACGTGGTCAGCCACTGCGTTCCGCACCGCGGCAACGCCCGGATTTCCGGAATTGGCGAGGCGAACGCCGATCCGGGACCCGATCCACGCATGCCGGCATGCCGGGGAATGCCTTTGTCGACACTTTTTCGGTGCCGGAAGGCCCGGCAGGTGTCTGGCTTTCCGGAGTCGCCCATTCCGGATTTCCGGAAAGCTGGAGCATTGCGGCCGGGGATTTTTATCTTTTCCTTATGAATCAATGGCTTGCCAGTCCGGGTGATGGTGGCACGGCGGTTGCAAATAGTTACGTCCAGACGCGCCGCCCATGCCTTCAGATCCAGGCGCGCAACGTGGGCGCCCCCGAGCGCCCGGCACCGGTCAAAACACCGAGGACGACATCATGAGGAAACCCTTCTACAAGATCCTGTACGTACAGGTCCTGTTCGCAATCGCCGTGGGCATTCTGCTGGGCCATTTCTTGCCCGACACCGGCGTGGAGATGAAGCCACTGGGCGACGCCTTCATCAAGCTGATCAAGATGATCATTGGTCCGATCATCTTCTGTACCGTGGTGTCCGGCATTGCCGGCATGCGCGACATGAAGAAGGTAGGACGCGTGGGCGGCAAGGCGCTGCTCTACTTCGAGATCATTTCCACGTTCGCGCTGCTGATCGGCCTGGTCGCGTCGCACCTGCTGAAGCCCGGCGTGGGCTTCAACATCGATCCGGCCACGCTCGATACCAAGACGATCTCGCAATACGTGTCGAAGGCCCATGGCCAGAGCACGGTCGAGTTCTTCATGCACATCATCCCGGACACGATCTTCAGCGCGTTCGCCAATGGCGACATCCTGCAGATCCTGCTGGTCTCGCTGTTCTTCGGTTCGGCGCTGGCCGTGGTGGGCGACCGTGCACGCATCATCCATGAGATGGTGGACCAGGTGTCGAAGGTGTTCTTCCACATCGTCCACGTGATCACCAAGGTGGCGCCGATTGGCGCGTTCGGCGCCATGGCATTCACGATCGGCAAGTACGGCCTGGGTTCGCTGGTGCCGCTGCTCAAGCTGATTGGCACGTTCTACTTCACGGCCATCGTGTTCGTGCTGGTGGTGCTGGGTACCGTGGCTCGCCTGACCGGCTTCTCGATCATCCGCTTCGTCGCCTACATCAAGGAAGAGCTGCTGATCGTGCTGGGTACCAGCTCGTCGGAAGCCGCACTGCCGCACCTGATGGAAAAGCTGGAGAAGCTCGGTTGCTCGAAGTCGGTGGTGGGGCTGGTGGTCCCGACCGGCTACTCGTTCAACCTCGATGGCACCAACATCTACATGACGATGGCCGTGATCTTCATCGCGCAGGCCACCAATATCGAGCTGACGCTGCTGCAGCAGCTGACGATCCTGGGCGTGGCGATGATCACGTCCAAGGGTGCCAGCGGCGTGACCGGTTCCGGTTTCATCACGCTGGCCGCGACGCTGGCCGTGGTGCCGACCATTCCGGTGGCCGGCATGGTACTGATCCTGGGTATCGACCGCTTCATGAGCGAGTGCCGCGCGCTGACCAATATCGTCGGCAATGGCGTGGCCACGGTGGTGGTGTCGGCCTGGGAACGCGAGCTCGACCGCGCCCGCCTGAACCGCGTGCTGCGTGGTGGCGGCGATGATTCCGTCGAACTCGCCGACGCCGGCGCCCGCTGACGTGACCCGGCCGGAGTCCGGCACGCCCGCTGACGGCGTAGCCGGCTCCGGTCTACCTCCACCCGCCGGCGCGCCCGACCCCCAGGACGGCCAGCGGGTATCATCGGCGCGAGAGCTTCCGCGCGCGCCGATGCCCCATTCCGACGACTTCCTTGCCGTGCATGATCCCGCACCACCTGGCCCGGTGCATGCGCCAGGCACCAGTTCGCGCTGGTGGGGCTTTGCCATTGCGCTGCTTGGCGGCCTGCTGGTGTTGTGCGCACTGACCTGGCTGTTGTCAGTGCAGCGCGGCATTGCTGCCTTGCAGCAGTCCACCGCCATGCGCGCCGACCGCTATGCGGCCACGCTCGAATCAACGCTCGACCGCTACGAATTCCTGCCGGCGCTGGTCTCGCTGCATCCGTCGGTGCGCGCGCTGCTGGCCTCGCCCGAGGATCCGGCCCGCATTGCCGCGGTCAATGACTACCTGGTCGAAGTGAACCGGCGCGCGCGCGCCTCGGCCACCTATGTGATCGCCGCCAACGGGCTGGCGCTGGCCGCCAGCAATCATGGCGAGCCGGGCAGTTTCGTCGGCACCGACTACCGCTTTCGTCCGTATTTCCAGATGGCATCACGCGGCGAGGTCGGGCGCTTCTATGCAATCGGCGTCACCAGCGATGAACCGGGCTACTACATTGCCCAACCGATCGAGGCCGGTGGCAAGGTGATCGGTGTGACCGTCGTGAAGCTGAACCTCGAATGGTTCCCGCGCGCAGGCTCGGGCCGGGGCGAACCGTTGATGGTGTCCGACGACCACGGTGTGATCTTCCTGTCGTCGGTGCCGGGCTGGCAATACCGCACGCTGAGGCCGTTACCGCCAGAACTGCAGGCGGAGCTGCACAACACGCGGCAATACCACGATGTCGATGTCACGCCGCTGCCGCTGCATCCGCTCGACTCACCAGTCACGCGTTGGCTGGCCGATACCACGCTCAATGATGGTGAGCGCCTGGTGCGGGTCGGCTGGACGGACAGGAGCGGCGCCGGCAACGCCCCCGATGGTATCGATGGCGCAGGCCTGCGCTTCGGCCTCGCCGATGAGGGCGGCGACCGCTATCTGGAGATCAATCGCGCGATCGGGCCGGCCAACTGGACCATGCAGGTGATGGCGCCGCTGGACCCGGTGCTGGCCAATGCGCGCGGCGCGACGCTGGGCGCGGCGCTGGCGTATGCGTGTATCTGCCTGCTGCTGGTGAACCTGCGCCAGCGCCGCCAGCGCGCACGCGACATGCTGTACAGCCGCCGGCTGCTGGAAGCGGCCTACGACGAACTGGAGCGCCGGGTAGAGGCCCGTACGGCTGACCTGATGGCCATCAACGAACAGCTCGAAGCCGAGGTGGCCGAGCGCACCCGTACCGAAGGCGAACTCCGTGCGACGCAGGACGAACTGGTGCAGGCCAGCAAGCTCGCGGCGCTGGGTCAGATGGCGGCGGGCATCACCCACGAGCTGAACCAGCCACTGGCCGCGTTGCGGACGTTTTCCGACAATACACGTGTGCTGCTGGAACGTGGCCAGCTCGATGCGGCCAACGGCAATCTTTCCGCGATTGCCGACCTGACCGAACGCATGGGCAAGATCACCGGGCAGTTGAAGCTGTTTGCCGGCAAGGCGCGCCAGCGCCGTAACGCGGTGCGCGTGCGCGCCGCGCTCGAGCATGTGCTGCAACTGATGGCGCCGCGCCTCGGGCAAGTCGTGCTGACGGTACGCGGCCTGGAAGGCGACGCGGCCGACCTGGCGGTATGGGCCGACGAACTGAAGCTGGAACAGGTGCTGCTGAACCTGGCCGGCAATGCGCTCGATGCGATCGCCACCGAAGGCCAGGCCGACGGAAGGGTCGAAATTGCCGTCAGCGCCACTGCGGACATGGTCCGCATCGCCGTGCGCGACAATGGCACCGGCATAGCGCCGGAAGCATTGCCACACCTGTTCGAACCGTTCTACACGACCAAGGAAATTGGCCAGGGCCTGGGACTCGGCCTGGCCATTTCGTCGTCGATCGTGCGTGAGTTCGGGGGCCAGCTGGTCGCTGGCAATGTGGCAAGCGGCGGCGCCGAATTCGTGGTGACGTTGCGGCGGGCACACCAGCCCGTGGCGGCGTGAAGAGGATATGAACATGATTGCGATGCAAGACGGACTGCGCGTGCTGTTTGTCGAAGACGAACCGCTGGTGCGCCAGGCCACTGCGCAAAGCCTGGAACTGGCCGGCTTCGCGGTGCTGGCGTTGCCGTCGGCCGAGGCCGCCATGCCGCATCTGACCGCCGATTTCCCTGGCGTGCTGGTTTCCGATGTGCGGCTATCGGGCGCGTCGGGGCTCGACCTGCTGCAGCACTGCCGCAACGTGGCGCCAGGCGTGCCAGTGATCCTGGTGACTGGACATGGCGATATCACGATGGCGGTTCAGGCGATGCGCGAGGGCGCCTACGATTTCATCGAGAAGCCGTTTGGCGCGGACCGCCTGACCGATACGGTGCGCCGTGCGCTCGAACGCCGTGCACTCGAACTCGAAAACATGGCATTGCGGCGCGAGCTGGCCGGTCCGGCGGCCGGCACGCGCATCATCGGCCGGTCGGCGGCCATTGCCAGCGTGCGCGACCTGATTGCCAATGTTGCCGCGACCGACGTGCCGGTGATGATCAATGGCGAGACCGGCACGGGCAAGGAACTGGTGGCGCGCAGCCTGCATGCGCTGTCGACGCGGCGCGATGCACCGTTTATCGCCTTGAACTGTGGCGCGGTGCCCGAGGCAATCTTTGAGAGCGAGATGTTTGGCCACGAGGCTGGCGCGTTCACCGGCGCCGGCAAGCGCCGGGTCGGCAAGCTCGAGCATGCATCGGGCGGCACGCTGTTCCTCGACGAAATCGAGAGCATGCCGCTGGCGCTGCAGGTGAAGCTGCTGCGCGTGCTGCAGGAAGGCACGCTGGAACGCCTGGGATCGAATACCTCGGTGCCGATCGATGTACGTATCGTTGCCGCCGCCAAGGGCGACATGGAAGGGCTGGTTGCGCAGGGCACCTTCCGGCAGGACTTGCTGTACCGGCTCAATGTGGTGACGATCCCGCTGCCGCCGCTGCGTGAGCGCGGCGAGGACATCGTGCCGCTGTTCGAGCATTTCATGCTGGTAGCCGCGGTGCGCTACCAGCGGCCCGCGCCGATCCTTTCCGAAATGCAGCGCCAGCAGCTGAGGCAACGTCCGTGGCCCGGCAATGTGCGCGAGTTGCGCAACGCGGCCGATCGCCTGGTGCTGGGCGTGCCCGAAGGAGGTGGCGCCAGGGCCGAGGGTGGCGATGAGTCGGTACCGCTGCGCGAACGCATGGAGCGCTATGAGCGCGCCGTGATCGCCGATACGCTGGCACGTACCGGCGGCGCGGTCAGCCAGGCCGCGGATCTGCTGCAAATGGGCAAGGCCACGCTCTACGACAAGATCAAGCGGTACGGTCTGTAGTAACCGGCGGGTTGTCCGCGCAACGCGGACGAGTTGATACACTCGCGGCTTTCGGCGCCTTTTGCCCGCCGGATAACCGATGGTTGTCTCCCCTCTCCCGCATGGCGGGAGAGGGGCGGGGGAGAGGGCAAGCGCATCAACAGCCACGTAACGCCCTATGACCACGACGACCGCAAATTCCGCCGATATCGACGGCCACAACCTGACCCCCGATGCCGTAGCCGCCATTGCCCATGGCCAGCGCAAGGCCAATGTCCCCGGCGCCGTACTCGACAAGGTTGGCGAAGCCCGTACACGTTTCGAGCAGGTGGCCGCGGCCAATGTGCCGATCTATGGTGTATCCACCGGGTTTGGCGAACTGGTGCACAACTGGGTCGATATCGAGCATGGCCGCGCGTTGCAGGAGAACCTGCTGCGTAGCCATTGCGCGGGCGTGGGCCCGCTGTTTTCGCGCGATGAAGTGCGCGCGATGATGGTGGCGCGTGCCAATGCGTTATCGCGTGGCTATTCGGCCGTGCGCCCGGTAGTGATCGAGCAGTTGCTCAAGTACCTGGAAGCGGGCATTACGCCGGCGGTGCCGCAGGTGGGATCGCTGGGCGCGAGCGGCGATCTTGCGCCGCTGTCGCATGTGGCCATTACGCTGATTGGTGAAGGCAAGGTGCTGACCGCCGATGGCGGCACGGCGCCGACCGCCGAGGTCCTGCGCGAACATGGCATCGCGCCCATCACGCTGGCGTACAAGGAAGGCCTGGCGCTGATCAACGGTACCTCGGCAATGACCGGCGTGTCGTGCCTGCTACTGGAGACGTTGCGCGCGCAGGTGCGGCAGGAAGAAATCATCGCGGCGCTGGCGCTGGAAGGGCTGTCGGCATCGGCCGACGCATTCATGACGCATGGCCACGACATCGCCAAGCCGCACCCGGGCCAGATTCGTTCGGCTGCCAATATGCGCGCATTGCTGGCTGGCTCGACGCGACTGGCGGGACACGACACGTTGTCCACCGAAATGAAGTCGCGTGCCGGCGAGGAAAAGAACACGGGCACCGGCGTGTTTATCCAGAAGGCGTACACGCTGCGCTGCATTCCGCAGGTGCTTGGTGCGGTGCGCGACACGCTCGACCACTGCGCAACCGTGGTCGAACGCGAGCTCAACTCGTCCAATGACAACCCGCTGTTCTTTGATGACGGCGCGCTGTTCCACGGCGGTAACTTCCACGGCCAGCAGGTGGCATTCGCGATGGACTTCCTGGCCATCGCAGCCACGCAACTCGGCGTGATGGCGGAGCGCCGTCTGAACCGGTTGCTGAGCCCGCACCTGAACAACCAGTTGCCGGCGTTCCTGGCAGCTGCCAACGAAGGCTTGTCGTGCGGGTTTGCCGGTGCGCAGTATCCGGCGACCGCGCTGGTTGCCGAAAACCGTACCATCTGCAGCCCTGCCAGCATCCAGAGCGTGCCGTCGAATGGCGACAACCAGGATGTGGTCAGCATGGGCCTGATCTCGGCGCGTAATGCACGCCGCATCCTCGACAACAACCAGTACATCCTGGCGATCGAATTGCTGGCAGGCTGCCAGGCGGTCGAACTGGCGGGCGCGGTCGAGCATCTGTCGCCGGCAGGGCGCGCGGTATTCGCGTTCGTGCGTCAGCACGTGCCGTTCCTCGACATGGATCGCTACATGACCGACGAGATCGAGACGGTTGCCGCGCTGCTGCGCGCCGGTGCACTGGTTGACGTGGTGCGCGAGGCCGGCGTGGAACTGGCCTGAAGCGCTATTTCCACATGCTGCGCATGCGGCTGGCCAGGTCGACCTGCGGCAACGCCGGCTTGGCCTGCCCCTCGCCGGGCATCGGCGGGGGCGGCCACGAGCGGCTGTAGAAATTTGGCATTACACGGTTCGGCAGGAAGCGCGTGCGTGATGCATAGACGTGGCGATCGCCAAAACCCACCTGGTTGTGCACGTAGAAGCGCTGCGGCACGATCACATCGAGGTGGTCACGCGCGCGGGTCATTGCCACGTAGAGCAGGCGACGTTCCTCCTCGATTTCCTCGGTGGTGCCGGTGGCCAGGTCCGACGGCATGCAGCCGTCGACGGCATTGAGCACGTACACGGCTTTCCACTCTTGCCCCTTGGCGGAATGGATCGTGGACAGGATCAGGTAGTCTTCGTCGCGCGACGGCACGCCCGACTCATCGCTTGAAGCACTCGGCGGATCGAGCGTGAGTTCGGTAAGAAAACGTTCGCGCGAGCCATAGGTGGCGGCAATGCGCTCGATCTGCTGCAGGTCGGCCTGGCGCGCGGCCGCGTCGTCATGCATGCGTTCGAGGTGCGGCAGGTACCAGGCGACCACCTGTTCGAATTCCGAAGGCCATGGCGAGGTCGGCGCCATCAGGGCGCGCGCCAGCGATAGCAGATCGTCCCAGGCAGGCGCGGCGGCCGGCGGAGCTTCGAAGGCTTCCAGCGCGACCAGCGGTTCGGTAGCGGCTTCCAGCCCTTCCAGCACGCGCGCGGCGGTCTTCGGACCGATGCCGGGCAGCAATTGCAGGGTACGGAACCCGGCCATGCGGTCACGCGGATTCTCAAGCCAGCGCACCACGGCCATCACATCCTTGACGTGTGTCGATTCCAGGAACTTCAGGCCGCCAAATTTCACGAACGGGATATTGCGCCGCGCGAGTTCGATCTCGACCTGCGCGCTATGGTCGGCGGCGCGGAACAGTACCGCCTGCTGCATCAGGGCCAGCCCCGCCTCGCGTCGTGCCAGCACCTGTTCGACCACAAAGCGGGCCTGGTCGGCCTCATCGTTGACCACCACCACGCCAGGCTTTTCCGCGGACTCGCGCAACGACCAGAGGTCCTTGGTAAAGCGCTCGGCGGCCAGGCCGATCACGGCATTGGCCGCGTGCAGGATCGGCTGCGTGGAACGATAGTTCTGCGACAGCGTGACCTGTTGCGCTGGTGGCGTGAAATGCGTCGGGAAGTCGAGGATATTGCGCACCGTGGCGCCGCGGAAGGCGTAGATCGACTGCGCATCGTCTCCGACCACGGTCAGGCCGCGGCCATGCGGCTTCAGTGCGAGCAGGATCGAAGCCTGCAACGCATTGGTGTCCTGGTATTCATCGACGAGCACGTGATCGAAGCGCGCGCCCATGTCCTGCGCCAGCGCGGGCTCGGTCAGCGCCTGCGCCCAGTAGAGCAGCAGGTCGTCATAGTCGAGCACCTGCTGCTTCTGCTTGGCTTCGACGTAACCGGCGAACAATGTCTTCAGCGCGTCGGCCCACATCGCGTAGCGCGGAAACTGGGTCTTCAGTACCACTTCGATCGGCAACTGCGTGTTGACCACGCGCGAGTAGATGGCCAGGCAGGTTTCCTTGCGCGGGAAACGCGATGTTTGCTCGGACATTCCCAGGTCGTGCCGTACCACGTGCATCAGGTCGGCGGAGTCGCCACGGTCGCTGATCGTGAACGTGGGCGCGAGGCCCAGCGTTTCGGCGTACTCGCGCAGCAGGCGCGCGCCAATCGCGTGGAACGTGCCGGACCATTGCAGCGCCGCGCGTCCCGCGCCACTCTGCGTGCCCAGTGCCTGATCGACGATACGCTCGACCCGGCGGCCCATCTCGGCCGCGGCACGGCGCGAGAATGTCAGCAGCAGGATGCGGCGCGGATCGGCACCACCCACCACCAGATGGGCCACGCGATGCGCCAGCGTATTGGTCTTCCCCGAGCCGGCCCCGGCAATGATCAACAGCGGCGCGTCGCCTGCGTAGGCCACGGCGGCATGCTGCTCCGGGTTCAGCTTGGCAAGGTAGGGCGGTGCCTGCACGGTGTCGGCAGGCGCGTCGGCTTCGTGGGCGAGATCCGGCAACACGGCGTGATGGGCTTAGTCAGGACTAGGAAAAATCTGGCGCCCACTGTATATCCATACAGCCCTCACTGGCAAGCCGGACGCATCATTGCCGTAGCCAGGCAACAAAAAAGGTGCCGCAAGGGCACCTTTCTCGAGCGATCGACTGGAATCAGGCCGCTTATCAGGCCGCGTTGGCCAGCGCCCCGTCGAGCAGCTTGTGCAGTGCGTCCCACTCGGGTTCGCCAACGTAGCGCTTGAGGATCTTGCCGTTGCGGTCGACCACGAATGTCGTCGGCGTAAGCTGGACATTGCCAAATGCCTTGGCCGCCATGCCATCGGAGTCCATGGCCACCTTGAACGGCAACTCGCGCGTCTTGGCATAGTTGGCCACGTACATCGGCGGGTCGTAGTTCATGGCAACCGCCACGAAATCGAGCCCCTTGTCCTTGTATTGCTTGTAGGTGTTGATCATCTGCGGCATCTCCTTGACGCAGGTGACACAGCTGGTGGCCCAGAAGTTGATCAGGTAGACCTTGCCCTTGAGATCGCCCGTGGTGCTGACTTTTTCGCCCGAGAGCAGCGTGAAAGTGGCGTCGGGGACCGTGTTGGCCGGCGTCAGTGCGCGATAGCCAAAGAAACCGAGCAGCGCGACGATCACGACCGCGACGGCAATTGGCCAGCGCTTGCGTGAGGAGGTGGTGGGGATAGCGGTGTTGGGCATGGTGCAACGGTCCCTTGGGGGAAGCCAGCTACGGACAGCGGCTATTCTACTGCCACGCGCGGATGCTGGCTGGGCGTCCCGTCAAACGCTGCCGAGGTGCGGCAATTCGCCGCAATCGCGGGTTTGACGGATTGCCTATTTCGAAGCGACCGGCCTGGCGGATACCTTGGTGCGCGCCTCGTCGATGGCCTGCTCCAGGTAGGCGCCGTAGAAATCGGGCTGCATGCCGCGCAGCGGGCTGGCCAGGTTGCGCCCGTGGCGGTCCAGGAACAGCACGGTCGGCGCCACCGAGATATTGTGGGCACGGGCCCATTGTTTGGCCGTGGTCATGGTGCCGTCGACGTCACGGATCGGCGTATCGGCCGTCATGTCGATTTCACGCGCGGTGATTTCGCCGGCAGTGGCCTGGGGGCCGAGATAGTTGCGGCGCACCGTCTCGCAGTACGAGCAGCCGGGCAGGCTGACCAGCACCACTAGAGGCTCACCGCGTTGCGCGGCGTCGGCCGATTGCGCGCCCACGTCAGTCACCGCTGGCAGGTGCGGGGCGCCCATGGCGGCTCGTGCAATGGTCAGCGCCAGCGCGGCCAGCACGAAGGTTGCGGAGCGAAGCAGGGGGCGGGAAGACATGGCGGGACCTCACGAAAAGCGCTGCCGGCGCAATCGCTGAATGCGCGACGGCGCGGCTTCCCGGATAATACCGGCTTGCGCCCGAATTTGCCCGCTTGCGCCTGATTGCGCCCGATTGCGCCCGCCATCCTGATGCCGACCAAGACTTCCCGGAAGTTCCTGTTGCCGCTGTTCGCGCTGCTCTGGCTCGCGCTGGCCGGCTGTTCACCGCGCTATGACTGGCGCACGATCGTTTCCAGCGATGGCAAGTATGCCGCGCTCTATCCGGCCAAGCCCACCAGCGCCGCGCGCGACGTTTCCATCGCGGGCCGCAAGTTGCCAATGACGATGGAAGCCGCGAACATCGACGGCACCCTGTTTGCGGTTGGCGTGGTCACCTTGCCCAGCGACGACGCTGCGCTACGGCGCGAGGCGCTGGCATCGATGCAGGCGGGGCTTGTCTCCAATCTTGGCGCGCATCCCGAGACCCCACCGCAGGCGCGTCCGGTTACCGTGATGTCGGCGGCACAGCCGCCGATCCCGCTCGACGGTGTGGAGCTTTCCGTGGCCGGAGTTTCGCCGCAGGACAAGTCGCCGCGCCGGCTGACCGCGCGGCTGGTGGCATCGGGCGCGCATATTTACCAGGCCGTGGTGCTGGAAGCTGGCGAGGCCGCGCGCGACACGCGCCAGGCCGAGCAGGTGGACCAGTTCCTGAGTGGCTTTCACCCGTTCTAGTTACGTTTTCATTCAAGGAGTGCAGTAATGCGTTGGGAAGTCTGGCTGGCCTATTTTGCAGCGTGCTGGGTGATTGCCGTTTCGCCGGGATCGGGCGCCGTGCTGTCGATGAACCATGGCCTGTCGTATGGCCTGAAGAAAACGTCGACCACGATCCTGGGTCTGCAGACCGGCCTGGTCATCATCCTGCTGATTGCCGGTGGTGGCCTGGGCGCATTGCTGCTGGCGTCCGAGGAAGCGTTCCTGGTGGTCAAGACCATCGGGGCGATGTACCTGATCTACCTTGGCATCCAGCAATGGCGCGCCAGGGTGGAAACGAACCCGGGCGCGGAGCAGGGCGGCCAGGCAGGCACGGTGCGCGTGGCCACCATGAGCCGTCGCCGGCGTTTTGCCACGGGCCTGCTGACCAATGTCACCAACCCCAAGGGCATCATCTTCATGGTGGCGGTGCTGCCCCAGTTTATCGATCCGTCCCATGCGCTTGGCGTGCAACTGGCCATCCTGGCCGCCACGATGTGCTTCGTGGACCTGATCGTGATGCACGGCTACGCGCTGCTGGCGTCGCGCATGCAGGGCCTGTTCCGCAACGCGCGCGCGGTGCGCTGGCAGAACCGCTTCTTCGGCGGGGTGCTGGTGGCGGTGGGTACGGCGTTGTTCTTCGTGCGCCGCCATCACGCCTGAGATTGGGCGCGCGCGGATTGAACGGGCGCCAAAAGGCGACTGGCGCTGTGCGTCGGGGTTTGCTTCAATGGGAGTGACCAGCGAATCATGGAGACCCCGATGCGCGATCCTGTTGCCCTGATGGTCCGTCCCGGCGCCCACCGGGAGCCGCCTCCCGACGAACCGCCGCCGCCCGGCTTTCCGGCGGACCAGCCACCCATCGAGGAACCGCCGCCTCCGCCGCTGGAGCCGCCGGTGTAATGGAAGGAGCGAAGGCGGGGATGGGGGCCGTACTCATTCAATGGATTGGGCGAACGTCTTTCATCATGCTGCGCGGGAAACCTCGGACTTCAGGCCGGGTATGGATAGCGCGGCGTGCGCCGCACGCCCTTCTCCCGCTTCTCCTCTGTAGTGGCTATCTTTGGGACGAAAGTGGTAGCCATATCCGTCTGCCCGCTGCACCAGCGAACAACGGCTGTGGCTGATTGCCTGCACGACACCATTCGGCGTTTGGATGTTGAACGAGCCTGACGCGCGCAAGGCCACGTTCGAGAAAAAGGCGCGCCCGCTTCTCGCTGCACGGCATCAACGGCCTGCCGTGTTGGTCCAAC